>DATLRX010000114.1:0-14257 GCA_035534435.1 Candidatus Acidiferrales bacterium | reverse complement strand
AGGGCTTGCGCCAATAGGTGATTGACGCATTCACGGGCAGCGTCTCGGTCGAGTGTCCCAGCGATACCGCTTCCATGCTTCCCGGAGCAGTCGGCGCACGATGATGATGGTGTTCACCAAAGCAAGATAGAAGCGGAGCACCGCGCCGCGACGCTCGGTGCACCAGGCGAGTTTCTTGAAGCTGTTGTGCCATGCGTTGGTGCGCTCCACCACCCATCGGGCGGTGGCTTGCAAGGGAGCCGGAGCGCCTCGCTTGGAGATGCAGGCGAGCAGGCCACGGTGCTCCAGTTCGCGGCGCGTGACCCCACTGTCGTAGCCGCGGTCGAGATGCACGGTGGTCTCGCCGGCGGGCAGGGCGAAATCGCGGAGCAGGTCCAGGGTGGGCGCGAGCAGCGGTGAGTCATGGCGACTCGCGGGGGCTGCGAGTACAGCGAGCGGAATCCCTGCGCCATCAACGGCAATCGAGCGCTTGGTTCCCTGCTTGGCGCGGTCCACCGGACTCGGGCCAGCGATCTCGCCACCGCATGGCGCCTTGGTGATGCAGCCGTCCACGCTGATGTCCTCGAGTTGCAACCCGATGAGGCGGTCGTACCCCTCGCGGGCGATGCCCTCGAGCTGCTCCATCAACCCGAGTTCGATCCACTCATCGCGGCGCCGGCGCAGCGTGGTTGCCGAGCAGGTGCGGTCGGCGATGCGCCAGTAGGCGCAGCCGAAGACGGCCACCTGGACCAGCTTGTCGAACACCAGGCGGTCAGCGACCCTGGGGCGGTGGCAGCCCAAGCGGTGACCGTCCTCCCGCTCCGGCAGGAGCACCTCGAACTGGTCCCAGATGGGCTCAATGAAGCATGATTGGATCGCAGGCATGGACGCTTCCCTTGGAGGGTTGGTTGAGATCTCCCATCATCGGAAAGTCCATGTCCTGCATGCACTTTTTCCTCAACCAGCGCCCCCTGGACGACTCAACCGAGTCATCCGACTCAATCACCTATTGGCGCAAGCCCTAAGCTCCGACCGTGCTGATCTGTGAGCCCGCACTGTGGCGCGACATACCGGTGCGCGGCGAGAGGCTCGACGCGTCGACGCGCAGCCTGACCGGCATGGAAAGTCTGAGGCGGCTTCGCGGGCGTCCACCCATGGGACGGCTGACCGGTGTCGCTTTCGAGGGCGCGGACGAGGGCACCGCAACGTTCAGCATGCCGGTGAGCGGTTGGCTCGAGTGGTCGAGCGCGGGAGTGCCGGGTGGCCTCCTCGCATTGCCGACCGACGCCGCGCTCGGATGCGCGCTGCAGTCGATGCTGCCCGCGCACACCCAGTACACGACGGCGGAGATGTCAATGACGTACGTCCGTCCTGCGCGTGTCGGGTCCGTCGTCACCGCGCATGGACGCTCGCTCTATGCCGGCCGGACGATGGGTCTCTCGGAGGCCGAGGTGGTCGATGGCGAGGGCCGTCTCATCGCGCACTCAACGTCGCGGATGCGCATCTTCCGGGACCGTTCCGCCGGCGCCCCAACCCGCGGCGGGACCGCCGCACCGCCGGCGGCCGCCGAGACCGCGACAGCGCCGGATGACGGTCCTGACCCGTATCTGCGACCGCTCGAGGGTGCCATCGACCAGGGTGACGCGCGCGGCATGCGCGGCATCGAGGTGGTCCAGGCGCAGATTCGCGGGGATCTGCCCCTGCCGCCGCTGCACCATCTTCTCGGCATCACCCCGACGGATGCCGGGGACGGTGCCGCCGCGTGCGCGCTGCCGCTCAGCGGCTGGCTCGCGACGCCGTTCGGGTGGCCGCAGGGAGGCTTCATGGTCGCGCTGTGCGACCTCACGCTCGCGCTCGCCGTGCAGACGACCCTCGCTCCCGGCGAGCGCATGGCATCGGTGGACATCAAGGTGAACTTCCTCCGCGCGGTCGCAGGTGACGGCAGCCTCATCGAGGCGCGGGCCCGCGTCGTGCACCGCGGCCGGAGCCTCGCCGTGAGCACCGCCGAGGTGATCGCCGCGGACGGCAGGACGGTCGCGCTGGCGACGGGATCAGCCGCGCTCCTCGGGACGTGATCGCTCTCACGCGATCTCGCGCTCGCCGCCGGCAACGCGTGGCGCCCGTGTCTCGCGCTCCGGCAACCGGACGCCGAGGTCGCGCGCGATCTGCCGTCCGTCGGGGCTCCCCCATCCACTGGCCAGGTCCCACCCGCGCCGCGCCGCGTACGGCCCTCCGGTGTCACCGGCGGTGACGTCGTTGAACCCGCGCCCGCGCAGCGCATAGAGACGGGGATGCGGGAGCCCGATGCGGTGTCCGAGTTGCGCTGACACGAGCGTCCACAGAGCGGTGTACATCGGTGCTACGGCGCTCGTCCCGCCGGTCGACCGCAGCCGGCGAAGCGCGACCACGTTCCAGCCGGTGAGCGGATCGGCGTTGCCCGACCCGTCGGGAAGGCCGCGGCCCGGAGCGCCGCTGTCGGCCGACCTCGGGCTGATGCCGAGCGCGGCCTGGTACGCCGGTACAGGGAACGCTCCGCTCACGCCGCTGCCGGCGGCTCCGGCCCCGCGTGCGAGCTCGTTCCAGACAGTCTCGGTGCGGATACGGCCGCGCGCGGCCAGCAGCGTGGTCCCGCCGCACGCCCAGACATGCGGGCTCGAAGCCGGGAACTCCGGATGCTGGAGCCCGTCGAGCTCATCGTTGCTCGAGCCGGCGTCGCCCGCGGCGGCGCTGAACGTCACGCCGTGGAGCGACCCGGTCGCGAACGCCGAGTCGAGGCCGCGGACCCCCTGCGGGGACCAGTTGTCCTCGGACGATCCCCAGCTGATCGACACGGCGGCGGGATGCCGCCCGGCGTCGCCCGACGCGGTGGCCACCGCGTCGATGAATCCGCGCTCGCTGTTCGGGGCGTTGTAGTTGACGATCGTCAGGTGCGCTTTCGGCGCCATCGCCGCGACCATCGCGCCGATCACCTGATAGTCCAGCGCCACCTCGACGTCGGCTCCACCGGGGTCGGGCGTGGGCGTCGCACCGTCGATCCAGACGTTCGTGATGTCGGGTGCGGGGAGGCCGAGCCGGGCGAACGAGGCGGCGAGGTCGAAGGGATGCACCACGCCACCGAGCTCGATCATTCCCGCCACCAGCTCGAGGCCGTCGCCGCCGTTGGGCAGGCGCGGGTAGTCGTACAGCCCCGCGATCTGCGGCGGGTCGTACGCGAAGATCGCGGAGCGGCCGTCATCGAGGTCGCGCACATGTGAGCGTGCGATCGGGCGGTCATCGAGCCCGAAGACGCCGTCAACGACGCCGTGCAGCTGCGGCGGAAGGTGGATCGGCCCGGAGTGGCCGCGATACTCGACGGACCGGCCGTCGGATTGCTGCCAGCGAAACCGCTCGAGTTCGACGCCGAACGCGGCGCCGAGGTGCCCGGTGCTGCCGCGCACCATCACGCGTCTCGTCGCCGAATCCTCGAACGTCACCTGCAGACCCGCAGCTGTCGCCCAACGGACCACGCGATCCCGGTCGGCAGGGGCGTACCCGTGCCGCGCGATCAGCTGGTTGACGTCCAGGTGACGCGAGCGGCCGTCCGGCAGCGACTGCAGCCACGCGAGGCTCTGGGCGGTGGTCGGTCCGGCCGGTCGCTCCCTGATGAGCAGAGTCACGCCGGCATCGGAGTCCAGTTCCGCGTCGGTGAGCTTCCGCAGGCGGCGATGTCCGGCGCGCGTGCCGCCGGCTGGATGGAAGGCGCTGCCGCGCAGCGCGATGGTGTCGGGCATGGTCGTCCCCTTCTCGAGGACGTCGGGCGGGCGCCGCCGTTGCGGCAGCGCTGCATCCCGACGCGGAGCCGCCCATCATCGAGTCGCGCGGCGGACGCCTCGCGGACGGCCTGCGCGTGCCGGCTCAGTGCGTCGAGCGCACCTGTTCGAGGGCTTCGATCGCGCCCTGGTTCTCGAGTGATGAGAGGTCGCCGGGGTCCTTCCCGAGATACACGGAGCGCACGACGCGACGGAGCACCTTTGCATTGCGCGTTTTAGGCAGCTCTGACACGATCTCGACGGCGTGCGGCGCCAGCGCCTTGCCCATCTCATCGGTGACGCAGCGGGCAAGTGCTGCTCGCAGTTCGGGGGAGTCGGTGACACCGGGCTTGAGAACGACGAAGACGACGAGCGCCTCACCCTTGAGCGCATCGGGCACGCCGATGGCGGCCGCCTCCGCCACGGCGCCGTGCGCGACGAGCGCCGACTCGACCTCAGCGGGACCGAGTCGCTTGCCCGCGACCTTGATCGTGTCGTCGCTGCGTCCGCGGATGTACCAGAGCCCGTCGGCGTCAACCTCGACCCAGTCTCCGTGCACCCACACATCGGGCCAGCGCGACCAGTACGTCTCGAGGTAGCGCTCCCTGTCGCGCCAGAACCCCTGCGTCATGCCGGGCCACGGCGCTCGGATCACCAGCTCGCCCACGCGGTCGCGAATGCTCACGCCGTTCTCGTCGACGATGTCGGCCGCCATCCCGGGACACGGCCCAGCGAACGCGCAGGGATGCAGGGGCGTGAGCATGTTCCCGGCGAGGATGCCGCCCGAGATCTCCGTGCCGCCCGAGTAGTTGATCACCGGGAGCGTCCCGCCGCCGACCTTCCGCTGGTACCAGAGCCAGGGGTCGGTGTTCCACGGCTCGCCGGTGGAACCGAGCACGCGTAGAGACGATAGATCGTGCGCGAGCACCGGCTCGTCCCCACTGCGCATCAATGCGCGGATCACCGTGGGCGCGATGCCGAGCACGGTGACGCGATGGCGCTCGATCACCGACCAGAGACGATCCGGTCCCGGATGGTCGGGAACGCCGTCGAAGAGCACGAGCGTCGCGCCGATGCTGAGGGCCCCGCAGATCGCCCACGGCCCCATCATCCAGCCGATGTCGGTGAACCACAGCAGCCGGTCGTGCTCGCCGACGTCGAAACAGTGCGCCATGTCCTGCGTCGCCTTGACGGGAAAGCCGCCGTGGATGTGCACCGTTCCCTTCGGGCGGCCCGTCGTGCCGCTCGTGTAGATGATCATGAACACGGAGTCCGCGGCGGTGTCGGCGATGGGAGGGGATTGGTCGAAGTGCCCAGGCATCGGTTCGAATCGGACGTCGCGCCCGGGCTGCATGGCGAGGTCGTCGATGCCCGCGCGCGGCACGACCAGGATGTGACGCAGTGACGGCAGGTGCGCGGCGGCCTCGTCGGCCACGGCCTTCATGCGCACCACCGCGCCGCGACGCTTGAATCCGTCGACGATGACCAGAACTTTCGCGTCGCAATCCTGCAGGCGCGAGACGATGGCACCGGCACCGTAGCCGCTGAAGAGCGGCACCACGATGGCGCCCAGCCATGCGCACGCGAGGAAGAACGCGACGGTCTCCGGGATCATCGGCATGCAGAGGCCGACGCTGTCGCCGGCCTCGACGCCGAGCCCCTGCAGGACTGTGGCGGCGTACGCGGTCTCGCGCTCGAGCTGCGTGTACGTCCATTCGCGGGTGGACCCGTCGTCGCCTTCGGACACGACGGCGGCGCGCTCGGGAGCGCTGCGCGCCCACCGCGTCACCGCGTTGCTCGCGAGGTTGAGCCGGCCGCCGGACCAGAAGCGTGTCCACGGCAGGCCTGCCGTGGTATCCATCGCGACGTCGAAACGCCGCGTCCAGGCGACGCCGATGTCGTCCGCCATCGCGGCCCAGAACCGCTGCGGGTCCTCGCGCGCGAGTCGCGCAACCCCGTCGAGGTCGCCCGCGCCCAGGGCGTCGATGAAGTGCCGCAGGCGGGAGGTCTCGGACTGCTCCGCCGTGGGCGTCCACGCATACCGCGGGTCGGACCTCGTGCTCACCACCGCGTGACCATAGCGCGTGGTCAGCGGTCGATCGCGGACATGTCCCAGTGACGGTCGCCCCGCACCTCAGCCGGACGTACGACCTCGTCGATGCGATCGATGTCGCTCGCACTGAGGTTCACGTCCGCGGCGCCGGCATTCTCATCGACGCGGCTGCGACGCTTCGTGCCCGGGATCGGCACGATGTCGGCGCCGCGGTGGAGCAACCAGCTCAGCGCGAGCTGCGCAGCGGTGAGGCCGCGCTCCGCGGCCAGCGCCGACAACCGGTTCGCGATCGCCACGTTGGCCCCGAGGTTGTCCACGGCAAAGCGCGGGAAGCTCGTGCGCCGGATGTCGCCGTCCGGGAGCGTGCCTGCGGTGACGCTCCCGGTGAGCATGCCGCGGCCGAGCGGGCTGTATGCGACGAAGCCGATGCCCAGCTCGCGGATCGTCGGCAGCACGCTCTCCTCGACGTCGCGCGTGAACAGCGAGTACTCCGACTGCACGGCGGTGACCGGGTGCACCGCATGTGCTCTGCGGATGGTCGCGGCGCCGGCCTCGCTGAGCCCGATATAGCGAACCTTGCCTGCGGCGACCAGCTCGGCCATCGCGCCCACCGTCTCCTCGATGGGCACCGAGCGATCGACACGGTGCTGGTAGTAGAGGTCGATGGTGTCGATGTCGAGCCGCCGCAGCGATGCTTCGCATGCCTGGTGCACGTACTCGGGGCGGCCGTTGACGGTCTGGCCGTCGGGACCACGGACGAGGCCGAACTTGGTTGCGACCGCGAACTGATCGCGGCGACCGGTCAGCGCACGGCCGACGAGCTCCTCGTTCGTGAACGGCCCATACATGTCGGCCGTGTCGAGGAGCGTGATGCCCAGCTCCGCGGCGCGGTCGATCGTGGCGACCGCCTCACCCTCGCTGCGGTCCTCGGCGGTCCCGTAGAAGTCGGACATGCCCATGCAGCCGAGCCCGATCGCCGAAACCTCGAGACCCTGTGTCCCCAGCGTGCGGTGGTCCACGTCAACGTCCTCCTGTGCCGGTGCGGCGGCCGGCGTGGCAAGGATGCAGCGAAGCGCCCTCGCTATGCGGGCTGCGTGATCGGGGGCGCCGTCCGCCGGGCCGCCCGGCCCGTGTCGGCCCAGCCGTAGATCGTCGCCGCGACACCGGTCAGGCCCGCGACGAGGAACGCCAGCTCGGTCCCGCCGGACTGTGCGAGCCACCCCGCGAGGAGGCCACCCAGCGGGGCGGTGCCGAAGAACACGTAACCGTAGATCCCGAGGACACGGCCGCGGAGCTGGTCCGTCACGGCCAGCTGCAGCGTGGCGTTCGTCTGCGACGCGTAGATGGTGAACGCGATGCCCGTGATCACCAGTGCGATGCCCGCGGCCCATGTGACGTGGAGCGGCGCGAGCACGATCTCGGAGAGCGAGAACAGGGCCGCGCCACTGAGCATCACATGCCGGCTCGCGCGACCCAGCGAGGCCGAGAACAGCGCTCCGATGAGCGCGCCGAATCCGAACAGAGCCGAGAGGATGCCGAACACCTGTGGACCGCTGTGCAGCGTCCGGGATGCCAGGACGGGAAGCAGCACGTTGAAGTTGATGCTGATGGTCGCGATGAACAGCATCATCACGAGCACCGAGCGGATGACGGGTGAGCGCCACGAGAACCGCAGGCCCTCGATCGATCCGCGGAACAGGTTCTGTGGATTCAGATCGCGGCGTGTGGGGAACAGCTCGTGCACGCGCATCATCCAGAGCGCAGCGAGCACCGCGAGGAAGCTCAGCGCGTTGATGAGGAAGCAGATCCCGACACCTGCCACGGCGATGAGAGCGCCGGCGATCGCCGGTCCGACGATGCGCGATGCGTTGAACAGGCTCGAGTTCAGCGCCACGGCATTGGGGAGCTCGTCGCGCCCGACCATCTGGATGGTGAAGGCCTGACGGACCGGGTTGTCGACCACTGTGATCGTGCCGGTGATCGCGGCGATCACGTACACCTCCCACACGGTGGCGTGGCCGGTGAGCGTCAGGACGGCGAGCAGCGTCGCCGTGATCATGAACGCGGCCTGCGTGCCGAGCAGGACCTTGCGCTGATCAAGCCTGTCGGCGACCGCCCCTCCGAAGAGGCCGAGCAGCGCGTACGGCCCGAACTGGCAGACCGCGAGGATGCCGACCGCGAGCGGGGAGTGCGTGTGCTGCACGACAAACCATGCCTGCGCGACGCTCTGCATCCATGTCCCGCTGATGGAGACGACCTGTCCGAAGAAGTACAGGCGGTAGTTGTAATGCCGGCGGAGGCTGGTGAAGGTGCGCGCCGTGGCGCTCCCGATGCCGAGGCTCATTCCGCCTGCGCCAGGAGCGACTCGAGCGGCGCGATGGCTTGCGCGATGGCGCCGAGATCCGCATCGCTGAGCGCGCTCAGCCGCGCTGACAACCAGGCGGTGCGTTTGCTGCGGATCACCTTGAGGACGCGAAGCCCTTCGGGCGTGACCTCGAGGTCGACCCTGCGCCGGTCACGCTCGCCCTGGCGGCGGGTGATGAGCCCGGACGCCTCGAGCCGATCGACGTGGCTGCAGATCGACGGCACCGACGTGCCCTCTTTCGCCGCGAGCTCGGCGACGCCGATTCCGGGGTTGTCCTGGATCGAGCTCAGGACGGAGAGCTGCCCCGCCGAGACGCCCGAGGTGTGCACCTCGCGGCGGAGGTGACGGTTCAGATGGAGCAGGACAGGCCGGAGCCGGTTGGCGACATCGACTGGCTTGTGGCTGAGGACCGGCATCGAGATTGATTATATAGCCTAACTAATCTTGTGGCAAGACAGAGCATCGACGGTCTGGTGACGACATCCCGTAACCGGGAACCTCACCGAGGTCACGTGCGTCTCCACCTCCGCACGACGTGAATCACGTGGAGGTCGGAGACGATGCGCAAGTTCCTGTTTGCCGGTATCGGCGTTGGCGCGGCAGTCGTGCTGCAGGCGGGTCAGGCACTCGCCTGCGGAGGCCTCGTCGCCCCCGACGGTGACGTGCGCCTCGCCAAGGCGACGACGTTCGTCGCGTGGTCGGCCGGGGTCGAGCACTACGTCACCAGCTTCGCGTACACCGGAGCGGTCGCCGACGTCGGCTGGATCGTCCCGCTGCCCGCCATTCCGACGACCATCACGGAAGCCGGCAGATGGACTCTGCAGCGGCTCGAGCGCGAGTTCGCACCGCCTGTCGACTTCGCCGTCGCCGCACCCGATGCGGCCGGCGCGCCTTCTGCCGTGGTGGTCGAGCAGGTGCAGGTCGAGGCGCTGGACGTCACGGTGCTCAAGGGCAGCGGGCAGGCGGTGATCAACTGGTGCATCCACAACGGTTTTCTCATCTCGGCGGAGATCGAGAACCACGTGCTCCGCTACGCCGGCAGCAGCCCGATCTTCATGGCGGCGAAATACAACACGTCGATCGCGCTTGCGCGCCATCAGCAGGCCGGCGACGGCGTCCCGCTCCTGATCACGATGCGCACACCGCGCCTGTGGGTCCCGCTGGAGATCCTCGCCAACGACGGTGCGCCGGTGAATGCAGACCTGTTCCTGCTCACGGACAAGCCGCTTGGCACCGAGGTCATCGACGGTGCGAAGGGGTTCACGGTCGCCGGTGCCGAACGCATGAACGCGAGCCTGCACCACGACCTCTCGATCGACCGGAACATGTCATGGGTCCCCGCCGCAGGGTATATGACATATCTGACGCTGCACGCTCCCGGCGCTGACGTCACCTATGACCTCGGTGTGAATGCCGGCGACGTCATCACGCTGACCTCGTTCGGCGCCCCCATCGTCGCCCTGGCCGGTGCGAACGCCACGATTCCGACATCCGCAGACCCGTCGGCGCTCGTGTTTCCGATGCTGCTGATCGCCGGGACGATGCTCGTCGTGATCCCGGTGTCGGTGACGGCGTGGCGCCGGTCGGTGCAGAGTCGGGGTCGTGTCAATCCGATGGGCTGACGGGCAGCGACATTCTCTGGCGGTCGCGGCGGTGTGTGTCGCCGCCGCGACCATCGCCGTGGCGTGCGGGCATTCGCCCGGCACGACGTCCCCGACGATCCTCGCCCTTCAACCGGTCACCGCAGTCGTTTCCGGGACATCGGAGACCGTTCTCGAAGGCGACCTTGAACGCACGCTGTACTACTCGTCGTCCGACACCGCGACAACGGTGACCTGCACGGGCGTCTGCACGCAGACGTGGATGCCCTACGTCAGACCCGTCGCGCCCCTGATCGGCCCGCCGGCCAACGGTGGAGCGAGCGGCACCCTGACGTGGGTTCGGGGCTCCTCCGGATGTCAGGCGCAGTACAACGGACATCCGCTCTACACGTATGCGGGCGATGTCCGCCCCAACGTGGCCAGCGGCGACGGCCTGGAGGGCACGTGGTTCGTCGTGACGCCCGACGTCGCGCCCGCATCGGGGTGGTCTCCGAGTCGCGCGCGGTCATCCTGCTGACGCCGCCAGTCGCACGCTGCTACCCGGCCGGGAAATTCAGTATCTCCACGGGCTCAATGGCTTCGTCGAGCGGAGTGTGCGTCACCGTCGCGAAGAAGGAGAGCTCCGCCTCCAACGAGCGCGCGATGTTCTCCGCCTTGCGGAATCCGTGCTGCTCGCCCGCGAACCCGATGTACGCGCACGGCACGCCCCCGGCCTGCAGCGCCGCGAACATCAACTCCGCCTGCTCCGGGGGGACGACCGGATCGTCGAGGCCCTGCAGCAGCAGCACGGCACCACGCACGCGGTCGATGAAGTGCACCGGCGACCGCTCGTATCGGACGTGTGCTTCCGGATACGGTGATTCGTAGTGCGACTCGAACTTGTGCGGGTCCTGCTCGAACAGCACCTCGACGTCGGCGATGCCGAACAGGCTCGCGCCCGCCTGGAACACATCGTGAAATGCCATCGCGCACAGCACCACGTACCCGCCCGCGCTGCCGCCGTGGATGAACAGGCGGTTCGGATCGACGACGCCGGTGCTCGCCAGGTGCCGCGCACCCGCGACACAGTCGACGACGTCGACGATGCCGCCCTGGCCGTTGAGCCGCTCGCGGTAGGGGCGGCCGTAGCCGGTGCTCCCGCCGTAGTCGACGTCGAGGTACGCGAATCCGCGGCTCGTCCAGTACTGGACCGACGCGTCGAGCGAGAAGCCGGCCGCCGATGTCGGTCCGCCATGAGCCCGCACCAGGAGCGGCGGCTTGCGCTCCGGGTCCGGCGCGACGGTGTCGTTGCGCGGCGCGTAGAACCAGGCATGTGAGGTCGCGCCGCTCTCGCCCGGGAAGGTGACGTGGCGCGGAATCGACGTCACCGCCGGATCGAAGGTCATCGACCCGGAGTCGCGCTGGAGCACGCGACGCTCGCGCGTCCCCAGACGCTCACGCACCACGCTCATGGACGTGTCGGGGCCTCCCGCGAGGTACAACAGGTCATCGCCGATCGCGCTGATGTACTGGCCGAATTGCGTGAACGGAGCATCGAGACGCGCCAGACGCCGCTCGGCGTCGAGGAGATGGAACTCCCACTCTCCGTCGCGACACGCCCACAACGCGATGCTCCCGTCATCGCAGTGCGCGTACGTCGACAGCCCGAAGACCCACTGCGGTCCGCCGCACTCCGCTTCCATCGGCGCCAGGGGCACCACGCCGTCGTTGTCGAGCCGGTAGAGGTTCCACCACCCGGTCCGGTCCGAGCAGAAGTGAAGCGCCGAGCCCGCCGACCACGACGGCTGGAAGATCGACTCGCGAGGGCCGCCGGCCACCTGGCGAGCGTTCTGCGGCGCCCCGGCCCCGTCGAAGTCCGCGACCCAGAGCTCGCAGCCGTCCCACGGCATGTTCGGGAAGTTCCAGGTCAACCACGCCAGGCTCCGGCCGTCGGGGCTCACCCGAGGCGTGGAGTAGAAGTCGTTGCCGGCGACGATGCTCACCGCCTCACCGCCGGCAAGCGGGACCACCCGTAGGTCGTTCACCACCGACGGACCGCGGTGGTCCTCTGCGACGCACACGATGCGGTCGCGTGCAGCATCGATCTCAAGATCCGCGTAGCGCAGGTCGCCGACGCCACCGGTCAGCGGTTCGGGATCGCCGCTTGTGATCCGGTAGAGGCGCCGGTCACCCGCGTTGGAGAAGTAGACGGTGCCCGCCTGCGCGCGCATCGCTGCGCCGCCGTACTCGTGCACCCCGGTGCGCGCGGAGAACGGGTCCGCGATCAGATCGGTGGTCACGCCGTCGCGCGCGCGGACGATGACGCAACGCCCGCCCTCCGTCGCACGGCCCTCGACCCAGTAGGCGTCAGCCCCGTCGAGCTGGACGTCCGACAGGCGCAGGCGCCCGGCCGCGGCCCGCTGTGCGCTGATCGGCGACGGCCAGACCCCTTGCCGACTCACGCAGTCGGCACGACGACGAACTGCTCGGCGAGACGTCCTTCATCGAGGCCGTTGGCTTTGGCGGTCGCCGCGAGCCAGCCGCGCACCCGCTCCTCGAGAGCGTCCCAGTCCGTGTACTGGCTGCGGTGACAGCGCAGTGCGGCGAGCTTGCGGTCCGCGGTGTCGGTCACATCGATCACCTGGGTTTCCTGCCCGACGCCCATCGCCGCACTCATCCAGACCTCGGCGACCGTGTGAGGCTCGAGGCCCTCCTCCTCGAGAAGCTCGATGTGCGCGAACGGGTTGCGCGCGTCCGGGTACACCGCACACAGGGTTGCCTCCCCCGCGGCGAGGTGATCGGGGTGGCTGGCGAAGATGCGCGTGAAGTTCCTGTTCGGCGACTGCGTGATCACCCGCTGCGGCCGCTTCTGGCGGATGACCCGTGAGATGTCACGGCGCAACTCGATGCTCGACGTGAGCTGTCCATCCTGGTACCCGAGGAAGGTGAGATCGGTGACGCCGACCTCGGCTGCGGCAGCCGTCTGCTCGATCCGCCGGATCCGTGCCATCTCATCACGGCTGATGCTGCGGTCGGATCCGCCGGCCTGGCCGTCGGTGATGATGCAGTAGGAGACCGTGACCCCCGCGCCGGTCCACTTCGCGGTGGTTGCGCCGTTGCCGAAGTCACAGTCGTCGGGGTGGGCAACGACCACCAGGACGCGTTCGATTCCGTCTATCTCTGACACGTCCCCGATGGTAACGGGAAGGGGAGATCGGACCTCCGGGACCCCGTGCGACACTCGTCGCATGGCACCACGTCTGCCGGCCGCTCTCCCACTCCCCGCATCGGTGCGCCGGTTGCTGTCGCAGCCGTCTCCGCCGAATCGGCCACTGCCACTCCGGGACTCGAACCCCGACCCGGGGCTCTTCGGCCCGGGCTCGGTGACCTGGCGGGTGATGCGTGAACCCCGGCTGCTGGCGGCCGCCGGACGGGCGCTGCTGCTCCAGGCCGCGAACCCGCTGGTGGCGCAGGGCGCCATCGACCACAGCACATACAAGAGCGACCCGTACGGCCGCCTCGAGCGCACGGTGCGGTGGGTGACGGTCGTCTCGTTCGGAACCACACGGGAAGCGGAACGGATCTCCGGCGGCGTGACGAGCCTGCACCGTCGCGTCTCCGGGAGGCTCCCCGATACGAGCGGGACAGCACGGGTCCCCGCGGGGACCGTCTACTCCGCGGCCGACCCCGAGCTGCTTCGATGGGTCCACGCGTCATTCGTCGACACCATGCTCGTCGCCCACGATGCCCTGGTCGGCGGTCTCACCGAGAAGGATCGCGACGCCTTCGTCCGCGAGTGGGACGCGGTCGCGCGCCTGATGGGGTTGCCGCGCGGCGGGTGGGCGAATGCGGCTGCGCTCCGGCGATACGTCGACCGCCAGGTCAGGCACGGCCCCGCGCTTCCGGGTGCGGGGTCGCTCGAGGTCGCGGACACCGTTCTCCATCCGCCCGTGCGGTCCGCGTGGATGCGCTCCGCCACCGACACCCTCGCATTCATTGCAACCGGTCTCCTGCCCAAGGAGCTCCGGCGAGGCTATGGCCTCTCGTGGAGTCCCGCCAAAGCCATCGCATTCGCGACGCTGACGCGGTCATTCCGGATGTCCACCGCCGCGCTCCCGCGCCGGCTTCGTATCTCGCCGGTCTATGACCTCGCACTCGCTCGATCGGAGGGCCGCTGGCCCGAGTCGCGAGCCGCCTGACACGTTCGAAATATCACTCAGCAGGGTGATTTTCCAGGCGAAGGGGCGTTGACCCCTTACCCAATCGCTACCCTAGGCTTGTGTCCTGGGGCAGAGGACCGCCACGTGGACTTTGGTCGCACACAAGGAGGCGCGTACATGACGTATCGGAGTTGGCGGGCTAAGGCGTTGCCTGCCGCTATCGGTCTCGGGGCGATCGTTCTCGCCGCCTGCGGTAGCAGCAGCACATCGACAGGCCCGAAAGTCACCAAGACAACCGCGACCTTCGCAGAGGGTCCGGGCGCGCAGCCGAA
>DATLRX010000113.1:0-71557 GCA_035534435.1 Candidatus Acidiferrales bacterium | reverse complement strand
TTGCGGATGCCCGAGCCGCTGCCGATCGGGGCGCCGAGCGGCATCACGGCGGCGCAGCCGAGGTCCTCGAGTCGGCGCGCCAGGACGGGATCGTCGTTGGCGTACGGGAGGACGACGAACCCATCGTCGATGAGCTGCTCGGCGGCGACGAGGAGCTCGGCGCCGTCGGGCAGGAGCGTGTCCTCGTCGGCGATGACCTCGAGCTTGATCCAGTTGGTCTCGAACGCCTCGCGGGCCAGCTTCGCAGTGGTCACCGCGTCGCGCGCCGTGTAGCACCCGGCGGTGTTGGGGAGGATGCGGCGGCCCGATCCGGCCACGACGTCGAGGAACGAAGCGCTGCTGGCCGGGTCGAGGCGGCGAAGTGCAACCGTGACGAGCTGTGTGCCGGACGCTTCGAGAGCGGCGCCGAGCACGTCGAGGCTCGACGCGCCGCCCGTCCCCATGATCAGCCGGGAGTTGAAACGCTCACCCGCGATGAACAGCGCGTCGTCCATCAGCCGCCCTGTACGGCGTGGAGGATCTCGAGCCGGTCACCCGCGTGCAGCGTCGTGTCGGGCCAGCTGGCGCGCAGCACGACGTCGCCGTTTCGTGCCACGGCGATGCCGCGCTGCTCGGGCGGCAGCTCCATCTCGCGCAGCAGGTCGGTGAGGCCGAGGCCCTCCTCCACCTCGCGGCTCTCCCCGTTGACGACGATGATCACGCCGGAACCGCCGCGGTGTGGCGCAGCCTCGACGGCCACCAGGGTCGCGTCGTCTCCGGCCACTCACCACCTCGCAGGACGGTGGCGACGGCGTCAGCGGTGGCCGGCGCGAGGAGGAACCCGTTGCGGAAGTGCCCGGTGGCCAGGATGAGCCCGGGGGTATGCGCCGGTCCGACGATCGGGGCGTTGTCCGGCGATCCGGGGCGGAGGCCCGCCGACGACTCCACGAGCTCCAGCTCGCTGACGTCGGGGACGAGTGCCCGGGCGTCGCGCAACAGGTCGAGCACCGCGCCGGCGAACACGGTGGTGTCGAACCCGCGCTCCTCCATGGTGCCGCCGATCACGACCCGGCCGTCGCCGCGGGGGAGCAGGTAGACGTGGCTGCCGCGGATCGTCCGGGTGAACATCTCCGGAGCACCACGAAGACGGAGGATCTGGCCCTTCACCGGGCGGACCGGTGGTCTGTCCTCAGCCGGAACGCCGCCGACCGCGCCCGACCAGCACCCGGCGGCGAGCACCACCGTTGCGGCGGTGATGCGCTCCTCGCCGTCGATGAGCACGCCGCAGACCCTACCTCCTTCGGTAACGAGGGACCCACGACCGCGATGGATCTCGACGCCGCGGCCGGCGCACGCGGCGAGCAGCGCGGCGGTGAGCGCCCGCGGATCGACGATGTGGTCGGAATCGACGAGCATCCCGCTCCGGATCGAGGGCGCCAGCCCCGGCTCGAGCTCGCGCGTCTCCGCGGCGGACAGCCGTAGCACCGGGAGCCCGATCGAGCGGCGGTGCTGGTATCCACGCTCGAGAGCGGCGTGCTCATCGGCGTCGACCGCGACATGGAGCGTGCCGCACTGCCGGTAGCCGGCGGCGTGCCCCGAGTCGGCCTCGACCTCGGCGATGAACGCCGGGTAACGGGCGGCCGAATCACGGCTCAGCGCGACGATCGCGTCCTCACCGAACTCCGCCTCGCTGATGGGCGCGATCATCCCGGCCGCGTAGTGCGACGCGCCCGAGCCGGGGTCCGGGTCGACGACGGCGATGCTCAGCCCTGCGCGAGCAGCCCGCCAGGCCACGGAGAGGCCGATGACACCTCCTCCGATGACGACTACGTCCACGCTTCTCCTCTCGAATATGACCTTGAGTTTACGGGGACGGCTCGGTCGAGCCGACGCGATCGAGGCGGTAGCCGACACCAAAGACCGTCGTGATGCGAAACGGCATCTGGGCGAAGGGCTCGAACTTCTCACGCAGCCACCGGACGTGAACGTCGACCGTCTTCGGGTCGCCGTAGAAGCGGTTGCCCCAGACGGCAGCGATGATCGCCTGACGGGACATGACCCGACCCGTGTTGCGCAGGAGCAACGAGAGGAGGTCGAACTCCTTCGGCGCCAGGCGCAGCTCGGCACCTTCTATGTGAATGGTCCGCGCGGCCCGGTCGATCCTGAACCCCTCGAACTCCTCGATCTCGACGACACCCGCCGGACGCCCGCTCATCTCCGAGCGACGCAGGAGGGCGGTGATCCGCGCCAGCAGCTCGTTGAAGGAGAACGGCTTGGTCACGTAGTCGTCGGCGCCGAGCTGGAGACCGACGACCTTGTCGACCTCCGTGCCTTTCGCGGTGAGCATCAGGATCGGCGTTGCGGACTCCTGGCGCAGCACGCGGCAGACCTCGAGACCGCTCAGTCCCGGGAGCATGACATCGAGGACGATCAGGTCCGGCCGCTGAGCGCGCGCAACGCTCAGTGCGTCAGGCCCTGTCGAGGCCTCGAGGACCGCATATCCTTCGCGAGCCAGGTTGTATCGAAGGGTCTCTCGGATGGCGTCCTCGTCCTCAACCACGAGGATGCGCTTGGCGACGGTCGACGCCATGACCTGAGCTTACAAGAAGGCCAATCGGCGGCACAGGGCGCGGTAGCAACACGGTTGCCTCACATCGGGAGCACATTCCGCACGGTTGCATGCGCACCGTCGCACGCGATTCTTAACGCGCTCGCAACCGGGTATTAGCCGTCCTTGAACACATCGATAACGGTGCCTCTCGCACCCTGGTCACATTGCTTTCGAACGGGTCCGCACGGGAGGCATCATGACCAGACGACCTCTGATAACACTCGCGCTGGTGGCGAGCGCGACGATCGCAAGCGCTTCGGTTGTCAGCGCTTCGGGATCGGCTGCCGCGCCGTCAGTCATCAACGCGAAGACCACCACACCGATCAAGCATCTTGTCGTGATCTTCCAGGAGAACGTCTCCTTTGATCACTACTTCGGCACCTATCCGGTCGCGACGAACACTGACGGCCGGCACTTCAAGGCGAAACCGGGGACGCCGACGGTCAACGGCCTGAGCTCGGCACTGTTGACGACCAATCCGAACGGTGTCAATCCCCAGCGCCTCGGGCCTGCCGACGCCCTGACGTGCGATCAGAATCACGATTACACCGCCGAGCAGCAGGCGTCCGACCACGGCGCGATGGACATGTTCCCCAAGTACACCGAGGTGGAGAGCTGCTCGCCGCCCGACCAGGCCCCTCCAGGCCTCGTGATGGACTACTACGACGGCAACACGGTGACCGCACTCTGGAATTACGCCCAGCGTTTCGCCATGAGCGACAACATGTTCGACACCGAGTTCGGACCCTCCACCCCGGGTGCGCTCAACCTCATCTCGGGGCAGACGCACGGCACGACGCCGGCGGTGCTGGCCGGGGTCAGCGACAACGGGACCGACTACGGCGACGCTGATCCGGCATACGACGAGTGCTCCGCGGGCTCGACGATCTCGCAGAGCGGCACGAACATCGGCAACGAGCTGAACGCCAAGCACATCACCTGGGGATGGTTTCAGGGTGGTTTCGCTCCGACAGGGCAGGTCAACGGCACGGCGATCTGCGGCGCAAGTCACACCAATGTCGGCGGTGCGCCCGTCACCGACTACAGCGCGCACCACGAGCCGTTCCAGTACTACGCGAGCACTGCGAACCCCGCGCATCTCCCGCCGGCAACCGAGGCCGAGATCGGGCACAACGGGCAGGCGAACCACCAGTACGACCTGAGCCTCTTCAGTGAGGCGCTGGCGGACGGCAACCTGCCGAGCGTGAGCTTCCTGAAGGCGTCGCGCTATCAGGACGGGCACGCCGGGTATTCCGACCCGCTCGACGAACAGACCTTCCTGGTCAACACCATCAACTCGATCGAGCAGTCGAAGTACTGGAACTCCACCGCGATCGTGATCACCTACGACGACTCGGACGGGTGGTACGACCACGTCGCGCCGCCCATCATCAATCCGTCGACGTCCGCCGAGGATGCGTTCACCTCGACGGGCCAGTGCGGCAATCCGAGTGGCACACCGTTGGACGGCTTCCAGGACCGCTGCGGCTACGGCGAGCGTCTTCCGTTCCTGGTCATCTCGCCCTGGGCACGGGAGAACACGGTGGACGGCTCGATGATCGATCTGACCTCGGTCCTCCGGTTCATCGAGGACAACTGGGGCGTGCCCCGCATCGGCGGCGGGTCGTTCGACGCCCTGGCAGGCAGCATCGCGGAGATGTTCGACTTCTCGCACCGGCACAGTCCCCGGTTGATTCTCAACCCCGCGACCGGAGAACCGGCGGTATAACGGCGTCCCAAACCCCCTGACCGGAAGGGCGGGGCGCACCGCGGCCCCGCCCTTCGCTGTGCAACCAACGCGTGGCGGCGCTGGAGATCTCCGCGCACCACTCGTCCGTATACTCGCTGGGGTGGACGTGGTCAGCGTGAGCGACCTGCAATCCGGTGCTGACAGCGTCGCGATGCTGCGGGCACTCGGCCTGCTGCTCGATCCGGGCATCGTCGGACTCGACGCCGACGGCCGGGTGCTGCTGGCCAACGAGCCGGCGCGCCGCCTGCTCGGGCTCGAGCTCGAAGAGGGCTCGGCGTTCGTCGCCGGCGAGGTCGACTACCGGCTCATCCGCATGATCGAGACGGCGCGTGAAACGGGTGGCGTCGAGGAGCGCGCCATCAAGCTGCACGACCGTGATTTCGTTGCTCGCGCCATCGCGCTGCAGGGCGAGGTGTCCACGGTACTGATGGTGCGCGACGAGACTCGCGTCCATCATCTCGAGCGAGTTCGGCGCGATTTTGTCAGCAACGTTTCGCACGAGCTGCGCACGCCGATCACCGCCGTGCAGCTCATGGCCGAGACGCTCGCGAATGGCGGTCTCGACGACGCTGCGGCCGCTGCGGACTTCGTGCGAAGGATCGGTCAGGAGGCGTCGCACATGGCGCAGATGGTCGAGGAACTGCTCGAGCTGAGCACCATCGAGTCGGGGCAGCGTCCGATGGCGAGCGAGCGCGTGCCGATCGCGAACCTCATGCTGAGCCTGGACCGCCTCCGCCCGCTCGCGGAAAGCAAGGGCGTGACGCTGGTGGCACGTGTCGAGCCCGGCACGCCCGACCTCACCGGCGACTCCGCGCAGCTGGGGCAGGTGCTCCGCAACCTCGCGCACAACGCGATCAAGTTCACCCCCTCCGGTGGACGCATCGAGGTGACCGCCGCGCCGCGCGGACCCGGTCACGTGCTCATCCGCTGCAGTGACACGGGCGTCGGAATCACGCCGGCGGATCTGCCCCGGATCTACGAGCGCTTCTGGAAGGCCGACAGCTCGCGGCAGCGTGACGGCGAGGGCTCGGGCCTCGGCCTCGCGATCGTCCGGCACGTGGTTGAAGCACACGGCGGGTCCGTGTCGGTGACGTCCGAACCGCGTCACGGGACGGAGTTTCAGGTGGTCCTCCCCGCCGCGGAGAGCGCTGTGGGGAGCGTCGATTGACCGGCTTGCTGCCGCGAAGAGGCGTTCGTTACCATTGGGCAACAGTTACGGCATAGCAAGCTTCCTGCAGGGGGAGGCCATTGGCGGAGCGCGTTCTCGACATCGATGCCTCGCCCTCCGGTGAGGGGCATCCGGCATTGCTGGACCGGCATGTCGATCTCCTCGACGCAGGCCTCCGCGGCACGGCGCCGCGAATGCGAGGGCTGCTTCGGCAGATGTCCGCGTACCACCTCGGATGGACGGATGCCGAGGGGCGCCCCGCGAACGTGCCGGCCGGCAAGCGCATCCGCCCGGCACTGACGCTCTGGGCGTGCGAGGCGCTCGGCGGCGACCCCGAGTGGGCGCTCCCTGCCGCGGTCGCGGTCGAGCTCATCCACAACTTCACGCTCATCCACGACGACATCCAGGATGGTGACCAGATGCGCCGCCATCGACCGGCGGTGTGGACGATCTGGGGGGCTGAACAGGGCATCAACGCGGGCGATGGCATGTTCGCAGCGGCGATCACGGCATTGCTTGCCCCGGGTGACAGGCCGGCGCGGCGGATGAAGGCCGCGCACATCCTCACGGCCGCTGTCGGCCAGGTCGTGGAAGGGCAGTGCCTGGACCTCTCCCTGGAGGGACGCCCCGGCGCGTCGCAGAAGGTCTACCTGCGGCTCGCGACGCTCAAGACCGGCGCGCTCCTCGGGGCCGCGATGGCTGCCGGGGCCGTGCTCGCCGGGGCGCCGCGAGCCGTGAGCCGGCGCTTCGACGACGCAGGGCGCCTGCTCGGCCTTGCCTTCCAGGTCCGCGACGACTGGCTCGGCACCTGGGGCGACCCGGAGCTCACGGGCAAGGGCCGGACGGGCGATCTGCGCCGGCGCAAGCTCACCTATCCCGTCGTCGCCGCGTACGAGGTGGCCACCCCCATTCGCCGTCGCGAGCTCCGCCGCCTCTTCAACGACCGCGAGCCTGGCGGCGAGTTCCGGCTCCGTGCCGTGCTCGACGAGCTCGGCGGCCCCGCGCTCACCGCGGGCGTCCCGATGGTGCTCGCGCGCGACGCCGTCGCCGTCCTCACCGGTCTCCGGGACGAGGCGTTGACCGACTTCGCGGATCTGGCGATCCATGTTGCTGAACGCAACCGTTAGCCCGAGTCCCGTCACGAATCCGGCATCGCCGACGGCGTCGCGCAAGGACGAACACCTGCGCATCAACATCAACGAGGACGTCGCCGCCAAGGGTGTCGATGCGGGCTTCGACGACTACCGCTTCGTTCACCGCGCCCTCCCCGAGATCGACCTCGATGATGTCGACCTCGGCAGCCGCTTCCTCGGCAGGGCTGTCGGCGCTCCGCTGCTCGTCTCCTGCATGACGGGTGGGACGGAGCAGGCGGGAATCATCAACGCGCGCCTGGCTCGCGTCGCGCAGAGTCGCGGCCTGGGCATGGGCCTGGGATCGTGCCGCGTGCTGCTCGAGCGGCCCGACGTCCTGCCGACGTTCGATGTGCGTCCCATCGCGCCGGACGTCCCGCTGCTGGCCAACCTCGGCGCCGTGCAGCTGAACCTCGGCGTGGGTGTCGAGGAATGCCGGTACCTGATGCGCACGCTGCGAGCCGACGCGCTGGTCCTCCACCTCAATCCGCTCCAGGAAGCCCTGCAACCTGCCGGCAACACGATGTTCGCAGGCCTGCTCGCGCGGATCGAAACGGTGTGCACCGAGCTCGGCGCGCCGGTGATCGTCAAGGAGGTCGGATGGGGGATCGCTGACGACCTGGTTGCCCAGCTCTTCGACGCCGGCGTCACCGCCGTCGACGTCGCCGGAGCGGGTGGGACCTCCTGGAGCGAGGTCGAGCGGCACCGCATCGATGACCCGGTCCGCGCTCGTGTGGCGGGCGCTTTCGGTGGCTGGGGCATCCCCACCACCACCGCCCTCATCGGCGCGCGACGTGCAGTGCCCGACGGCACCATCATCGCGAGTGGTGGCGTCCGCAACGGCATCGACATCGCGAAGGCGCTGGCGCTCGGCGCCGACTCCGTCGGGATCGCGGGGCCGCTCGTCCGCGCCGCAGCGGCGGGTGATGCCGCACTCGAGGAAACGGTCGCGGTGATGCTCGAGGAGTTGCGTCTCGTGATGTTCTGCGTCGGCGCATCGCACGTGGGCGCTCTCTGGAGCGATGCGCGACTCGCACGCAACGATGGGACGGCCGTCTGATGGCGCGAACCGGCACCTCGCTCGACGCAGCCGACGCGTACTGCCGTGAGCTCGTGCGTCACTACGAGAACTTCACCGTCGCATCGCGGCTCTCGCCGCAGTCGCTGCGTCGCGATCTCACGCGCGTCTATGCGTTCTGCCGCTACACCGATGATCTCGGTGACGAAAGTGGCGACCGCGCGGTCGCGACACGCCGGCTGCGGAGGTGGCGCGATGAGGTGCGCGAGAGCTTCGAGCACGACGAGCGCACGCATCCCGTCCTCGTCGCGCTTGCCGACACGGTGGATCGCCATGCGATGGAAGAGCAGCCGTTCCTGGATCTCATCGACGCCAACGTGCAGGACCAGCGCGTCGACCGGTACGAGGACTGGACCGAGTTGCACGCGTATTGCACGCGGTCGGCGGCCCCGGTCGGGCGCATGGTGCTGCGTCTCTTCGACATCGATATGCCCGTCGCCACCTCCCTCAGCGACGATGTGTGCATCGGCCTCCAGCTCGCGAATTTCGCGCAGGACGTGTCGGTCGACACCCGGCTCGGGCGCACCTATCTGCTGCAGCGCGATATCCGCGAGCACGGCGTCGACGGAGCAACCCGGCTGCTCTGTGATCGCGCGCGCACCCTGCTCGCGTCCGGTCGCGAGCTCGAGCGCCTGGCGCCGCCGCGTCTGCGCGTCCAGCTTGCGCTGTACCGCCTCGGCGGGGAGGCGATCCTCGATGCCGTGGCGGCGCGCGGCTACCGAACCTCGTCGCGCCGCCCTGTCGTCGACGGCGCCGCGCGCGTGCGGATCGCGGGCTCGGCACTCGCGACAGGTCTGCGCCGCCGACCGGCGCCACAGCAGACCCTTGGCGTCGTCTCGCGGATCGGTGACGGACGTGGTTGACGCACCGCCGCTGCCCGACATGCGGGCCGCTGAACGCTTCTGCGAGGACATGGCGCGCCGCGAGGCCGCCAACTTCTACTGGGGCTTCATCGCGCTGCCACGGCAGCAGCGCATCGCGATCTACGCGCTCTACGACTTCGCGCGTCAGGTGGACGACGACGCGGATCTCGCCGGGCGCGAGTCCCGGCACGTGCGGCTCGAGCATCATCGCCGCCGCCTGCACGGCGCACGGCCGGGCGACACGACCGATCCCGTGATGGGCGTGCTCGCGATCGCGATGCGCCGCTATGCCATCCCCGTCGCGGAGCTCGAGATGCTCATCGACGGCGTCGCGATGGACCTCACGACCACGCGGTACGCCACCTGGGAGGAGCTGCGCTCATACGCGAACCTCGTCGCGTCGGTGGTCGGGCGGATGTGCGTGCGCATCTTCGGATTCCGTGACCCGATCGCGCTGGAGCGCGCCGACGAGCTCGGCGTCGCGTTGCAACTCATCAACATCCTTCGCGACGTGCACGAGGATGCATCGCGCGGACGCATCTACCTGCCGGCCGAGGAGATGGCCGCATACGGCATCAGCGAGAGCGACATCCTCGAGCGGCGGGTCGCCCCCGGCTGGCATCGCTTCATGGCGATGCAGGCGGCTCGCGCGCGCGGGCTCCACGCGTCCGGCATCCGCGTCACCGAGTCGATCCCGACCCAGCCCGCCGTCTGCGTGCGGACCATGGCGGGGATCTACCTCGGTATCCTCGATCGCATCGAGGCGGCCCCCGACCTGCCGCTCCACAGCCGAGCACGCCTGTCCAAGGCGGCGAAGCTCGGCGTGATGGCACGGTCCTGGCTGGCGGCCGTATGAGGCGTGAGCCACGCGTTGCCGTCGTCGGCGCCGGTCTCGCCGGGCTCAGTGCCGCCATCGAGCTCGCGAAGCGGGGATGGCACGTCGACATCTACGAGCGATCGCGCCTCCTCGGTGGGAAGGCGACGTCCTTCGAGGTCGATGGTCTCGAGGTCGACTGCGGGCAGCACGTCGTGCTTGCGTGCTGCACGGCCACGCTCGACCTCATCACCGACGTTGGTCTCCGCGACTCCCTCTACATTCAGCCGCGTTTCGAGGTGACCGTGCTCTCGCGCTCGCGCCGGCCGGCCCAGCTGCGCGCGTCAGGGCTGCCGGCACCGATGCATCTCATGACCGGCTTTGCGCGATATCCGCACCTCACCGCGATCGACCGCATCCTCGTCGGGCGCGCACTCCTCGCCGCTCGCACCGAGAGCACTCCGACCGGAACGATGGCATCGTGGTTGCGCCGGCAGCGGCAGAGCACGCGCGCGCTGCGCGCGTTCTGGGAGCCGTTCCTGGTCCCCGCGCTCAATGCGCCACTCGATCGTGTCTCCGCGACGATGGGGCTCTTCGTCATCCGCACCGCGTTTCTCCGTGACCGGGATGCGGCGCGCATCGCGTACCTGACCGTCCCGCTCGCACATCTAGCCGAAGCGGCCGCCGCTCGCGCGGACGCGGTGCACATGCGCGAGGCGGTGGTCGGCATCCACCACGACGGCCGGCGCGTCACCGGCGTGAAGTTGAGCGGCGGCGCAGGAGCGGCCTGTGACGCCTGCGTGATCGCCGTCCCACCGCGGCGCCTCGCGTCGATCCTCGATGACGCCCCCGCGTTCGGCGTCACGGGCCTCGAGGCGTTCGAGGCGATGCCGATCGTCGACGTGCACCTCTGGTACGACCGGCCGGTGCTCGGCTGTGACTTCGCGGCGCTGCTCGACTCGCCGGTGCAGTGGGTCTTCGAGAAGTCACCGGGATATGTCTGCTGCAGCCTGAGTGCAGCCGAATCGCAGGTCGGCCGTCCCGAGAGTGAGCTCGTCGAGCTGGGCCGCAGCGCGCTCGCTGCGGTGCTCCCTTCCGCGGCGCGTGCGCACCTGCTTCGCGGCGCGGCGACCCGCGATCCCGAGGCGACGTTCATTCCCGCACCCGGCATGCGCCGCCCCGGGCCCGTGACCGCGTTCTCGAATCTCGTGATCGCGGGCGCATGGACCGACACCGGGTGGCCCGCGACCATCGAGTCCGCCGTGCTCAGCGGGCGCACCGCCGCGAACACGCTGTTCAGCAGCGCCGCCGGCTGGCGCAGCACATCGTCGCTGGAGGCCGCCCATGCAGTCTGACGCGCTGCGCTCCGCGGTGGACTGGTTGCTGAAGCACCAGGACCCGGCGGGCTGGTGGAGCGGCGAGCTCGAGACCAACGTCACGATGACCGCGGAGCACATCCTGCTGCTGCGCTTTCTCGGCGCGTCGCACGATGACATTCGCGACGGCGCGATCCGTCACATCATCGGAACGCAGCGCGAGGACGGCACGTGGGCGCTGTATCACGACGGCCCCGGTGACCTCAGCACCACCATCGAGGCGTACGTCGCGCTGCGGGTGCTCGGCGTCGACGCGGATGCGCCGAACATGCGGCGCGCGCTGCGCTTCGTCATCGATCAGGGCGGACTCACCGAAGCGCGCGTGTTCACCAAGATCTGGCTCGCGCTGTTCGGCGTCTACCCGTGGGACGGCGTGCCGAGCATGCCGCCGGAGCTGGTGCGGCTCCCGGCCTGGGCGCCGCTCAACCTCTACGACTTCGCCTGCTGGGCGCGCGGGACGATCGCTCCGTTGCTCATCGTGATCACGCAGCGTCCCGTGCGCGATCTCGGCGTCGATGTCGACGAGGTCATCGCTCCCGGAACGGCCCACCGGATGCACGTCGTCCCGGGCTCGGGTCCGTTCATGTGGCTGGACCGCGCACTCAAGCTCTACGACCGCCTCCCCATGCAGCCGGGTCGCGCCGGATCGCGACGCAGACTCGTCAAGTGGATCACCGAGCGTCAGGAGGCGGACGGCGGCTGGGGCGGCATCCAGCCTCCGTGGGTCTATTCGCTGATCGCGCTCAACCTCGAGGGCATGCGCCTCGACCATCCGGTCATGCGCCGCGGGCTCGAGGGGTTCCGCAGGTTTGCGATCGACGATGAGCACGGATGGCGGTTGCAGGCGTGCATGTCGCCGGTCTGGGACACCGCCTGGGCGATGCTCGCACTGCGGAGGGCCGGCGTCGAGCGCGATCACGCCGCGCTGCGATGCGCCGTCGACTGGTTGCTCGCCGAGCAGATCAGCGGCGGCGGGGACTGGCAGGTCAAGATCCCGTACGAGGGATGCGGTGGTTGGGCGTTCGAGTTCGACAACGACATCTATCCCGACGTCGACGACACCGCTGTCGTGGCGCTCGCGCTCCTCGAGTGCGGCGAAGCCCGAATGGTTGAGCGCGCTGTGGCGGAGGCGGTGCGCTGGTGCCGCGCGATGCGATCGCGCAATGGCGCCTGGGGCGCGTTCGACAAGGACAACACGCGGGCGTTGGTCTACCGCCTGCCCTTCGCCGACTTCGGCGCGATGCTCGATCCGCCGTCGGAAGACGTCACCGCGCACGTCATCGAGCTGTTCGCGGCGGTCGGGGACCGGCCGGATCATGCCGACATCGAGCCGGCGCTCGCGTATCTCCGCCGCGAGCAACGCCCGTGGGGCTCCTGGTACGGCCGCTGGGGTGTGAACCACATCTACGGGACGTGGTGCGTGGTGAGTGCGCTCGTCGCGCTGCACACGGGTGACGACATGGTGCGCAGCGCGGCGCACTGGATGCGATCCGTGCAGAACCCCGACGGCGGATGGGGCGAGTCGTGCCACTCGTATAAGGACGAGTCGTTCGCGGGAGTCGGCACGAGCACGCCGTCGCAGACCGCGTGGGCGATGCTCACGCTGCAGCTCGCCGGTCTGGGCGACGACCCCGCGTGTGCTCGCGGCCGCGCGTTCCTCGTGGAGCGGCAGCGCAACGGCACGTGGGACGAGCCGGAGCACACGGGCACAGGGTTTCCCGGCGACTTCTACATCAACTATCACCTCTACCGGCACGTCTTTCCGACCCTCGCGCTGGCGGGCGGCGAGCCGGCCGCGGCGACCCATGCGGGCGAGCGCGTGCTCGTCGCTCGGACATAAGCAGAAACCAGGAGAAAGGAGCGAGTCATGGCAGTGCCACTGCGACAGGCGTTGCGGGTTGGGACGTACGTTGCCCGGCAGAAGCTGCGCCACAACGAGAAGTTCGCGCTCGTGCTGCAGCTCGAGCCGCTCTACCAGTGCAACCTCGCATGCGCGGGTTGCGGCAAGATCCAGCACGAGGATGCCATCCTGCAGCGCCGTCTGACGGTGCAGCAGTGCATCGACGCCGTCGAGGAGTGCGAGGCGCCGATGGTCTCGATCGCCGGCGGTGAGCCGCTCGTGCACAAGGAGATCGATCAGATCGTGGCGGCGCTCGTCGCGCGCAAGCGCTACGTGTATCTCTGCACCAACGCGCTGCTGCTCGAGAAGAAGCTGCATCTCTTCACGCCGTCGCCGTACTTCTCGTTCTCCGTGCACATCGATGGTCTGCGCGAGCGCCACGACGAGTCCGTGTGCCGGACGGGCGTGTTCGACAAGGCGATCGCGGCCATCGCCGCCGCCAAGAAGCGCGGCTTCCGCGTGACCACGAACACGACATTCTTCGACCAGGACGACGCCGCCTCGATCCGCGGCGTCCTGGACTTCCTCAACGACGAGGTCGGTGTCGACAGCATGCAGATCTCGCCGGGGTTCGCCTACGAGAAGGCTCCGGACCAGGATCACTGGTTGAACGTCGAGCGCACGCATGCGCTCTTCCGCGACGCGTTCGCGGGCGGACGGCGCAAGAAGTGGCGGCTCAACCACTCCCCGCTCTTCCTCGACTTCCTCGAGGGAAAGGTGGACTTCAGCTGCACCGCGTGGGGCATCCCGAGCTACTCGGTGCTCGGCTGGCAGCGTCCCTGCTACCTGATGTCCGACGGCTACGCGACGTCGTATCGCGAGCTGATCGACACCACGAACTGGGAGCAGTACGGCCGGGGGCGTGACGAGCGCTGCGGCAACTGCATGGCGCACTGCGGCTACGAGCCAACGGCGGTCGTCGCCACCTCGTCGTCGCTTCGCGAGTCGCTTCGGGCAGCGAGCGACAGCCTCCGGCCGCGCGGGACCAAACCTGAACTGAACTGACGTGGCTCCCGGCTCGCCGGCCCCCGCCCTCGGCCAGGGTGACGTGTTCCTCACGGGCGCCTCGGGGTTCATCGGGTCGCACGTGCTGGCTGCGCTCCTGGCGCACGGCTACCGGGTGCGCGCGCTCGTGCGCGGCCGCGACGACCTGCCATTCGGCGTCATCACCGTGCGGGGCGACCTCCGCGCTCCGGCGACGCTGCTTCCGGCACTGCGCGGGTGCCGGTACATCGTGCATACGGCCGCTCTGTACTCGTTCTCTCCGCGCGACGGGACGGCCATCGCCGATGTCAACGTCCGCGGGACGCAGGGATTGCTCGAGGTGGCGCGTCTCGCCGGCATCGAGCGGTCCGTGGTCACGTCGAGCTCGTCCGCGCTGCCACCGGCGAAAGCGTCACGTCCAGTCGACGAGCGCAGCTGGGCAGCGCCGCGGCCCGGCGCGGTCACCTACCACTCGTCCAAGCTCCTCCAGGAACGTGCGGCGCTGAGCGCCACCACACCGGTCATCACCGTGCTGCCGACCGCGCCGGTCGGCCCCGGCGACCATCGGCCCACGCCGACCGGCCGGATCGTGGTCGACCTGCTCCGGGGCCGGATGCCGGCAACGCTCCGCGGCGGGATGAACGTCGTCGCTGTCGAGGATGTGGCGGAGGCGCACGTCCTCGCCCTCGAACGCGGGGCGCCGCGGCAGCGGTACATCGCGGGTGGTGTGAACCTGAGCCTCGCCGAGCTCTGGCGGCTCATCGCGCGAGCCGCCGGGCAGCGAGCGCGAGTCGTGCAGATGCCGTACGTGCTCGCGGCCGCTGCCGCCCATGCCGACGATCTTCGCGTCCGACTCACCGGCGCAACGCCCACAGTGCCACTCGAGGGCGTGCACATGGGGCGGCTCAACATGTACTCCACGAGCCGCAGGGCAATGGATGAGCTCGGCTACCGCCCGTCGAGCGTCGGCGCAGCGATCGAGCGCGCGGTGCGCTGGTACCGGGAGCACGGCTATGCCGCCTGAGGAGCGCGTGCAGGCTGTCTGTGCGATGAGCGTGGAGGCGTGGGGAGTCCGGCGGCGCGCGCGGGGCATCCGCGTCGCCGAAGTCGGCATCGGTGGCACGGCCGCGCCCGGTGACGCGTCGATCGTCATCAGTGCCGGTCTCTGTGGCGGGCTGCTGCCGGACCAGGTGCCCGGCACCGTGATGATCGCCACGTCCGTCTCGGACGAGACCGGGACCACGCACGGCTGCGACCCCGTCGTGGCCGCGCGGCTCGAGCGCGCCGCGCTATCCCTCGGATTCCCCGTCGTCACCGGCTCGCTCATCTCCACAAGCGCGATGGTCACCGGTTCAGGTCGGGGGGACTGGGCCGGCCGCGGCCACGTGGCGGTGGACATGGAGTCGGCCGCCGCGGCCGCAACCGCGCCGCGCTTCGGCACCGTACGCGTGATCCTCGACACCCCGCGGCACGAGCTCTCGCCGGCCTGGGTGCGGCCGGGACGGGCGATCCGCAACCCCGCCAACTGGAGGGAGGCGGTGTGGCTGGCGATCCACACCCCGCGATATGCGCTCCGCGTCGGCGCGGTGCTAGAGGCGGCCTTCCTCCGCGATGTCGACCCCGAGGTATAGCTGGACCGCGCCGCGGAGCATCTGCGTCACGCCCGGCACGTCGAACTCGTGCGCCATCTCGTGCAGGGCTGCTCGCTGCGCATGGAGCGCCGCCTCGACCATCCTGCAGCCCTCTTCGGTGAGGCCGACCCGCACCATGCGCCGGTCCGGGGCGGACCGCATGGTCCGGACGAGGCCCCGGGCGTTCAGCTCGTGGACCATGAGCGACACGCGCGCCTCCGGGGCCTGGATGAAATCGGCGAGATCACCCTGGACGCATCCCTCGGACCCGGCGGCGCCCGCCTCGAGCAGCAGGTGGTACTGCAGCGGGCTGAGGTCGTATGTGGCGAGCGATCGATTGATCTGAATCATCGCCTGCCGGAATCCGCGACGGAAGAACGCCGCCAGACGGAGATCGTCGATCGTGGCGTCCTGGAAGAAGCCGCTGCCTCTGGTTTCGGACTGCGACGCCGCTACCATCACGCGTCCGACTTTACAAGGTGCGGGCACCCCACCCAAAGGGTCGCGATCGCTCTGCAAGCAAAGATATATTCACGAATCGTAAATAATGGTGAACCTAGCTCAATTTGGGGCTATTGGTTGAATTGGCCGTTGTCACGATGCTCCGCCAGGGGCCACACCGGAGGGGGGTTGCCGGCCAGGGGGATGATGCCGGGGGGCGGTCCCGCCGGACGGGAGCGCAGCCCGCGACGAGCGGGCTACGTCTCCCGAGGACCGGTTCTCAGACGTCGTGTCCGAGCGCACGCAGCGCACGCACGTACTTCGGCGTGCTGTCGGGATCGGCGGCGCCCGCACCATGGAGCCGGGCGATGACAGCGTCGATCAGCTCGGCGTCGGCGTCGTAGAGCTCGACCTCGACCTCGCGGAACGTCTCGACGGTCCGATCCTCAAGGCGCACCGAGACCACGTCGTCGGCGACCTCGGCGCACCGGGTCTCGCCGGCGACGAGGTCGATGGTGTGCCGGATGGTGACCAGGCTTGCGACGGGGCGCAGCGCAACGTCGCCGACCGAGTCGCGAACCATCGCCAGCGCGTCGTCCGGTGGCGCATCCGGGGGGCCGGCGAAATCGGTTTCCTCGCGCGAGACCGCCAGCCCGACGTGGCGAGAGCCGGCCTTGAGCGTCCATCGCCCGGTTTCCCCCGAAGCACTGCGATGGCGCAAGCCGAGCTGCGCGTGGAGCAGCGTCAGCTGATCGGTGTCCCAGTACGTCGCGGAGAGCTCGAGGAGCCCGCGATCGACGGCGCGCGTTCCAGGGACGACCGCATCCAGGTCGGGCAGCACGAAATCCGCGCTGACCGGGATCTTGATCTCCTGCTCTTCACTCATCGCTCCCACTGTAGGCGCAACCCGGTGCGCCGCGAACTGGCCCGTCCGGCTGAGCGCCCCACGCGACTCTGGTACGAGTCCACGTGGCACGTGACCCGGAGCGCCGCGGCGAATCTTCCCTCGCGCGGCTCGGCCGCGGTCAGAGGTACTCCTCGAACCCCGGCCACGCGTCGACCATCTGCTGCTGCAAGGCTTTCGACAGCGGGAGGTACGTGCCCGTCGCCTCAGCCACGATGGCCCCGTCCGGAAGAAGCACCCGCCCCTCGGTGTGCAGCGCGCGGCGCAGCAACCGCGTGATCCAGCCTTCGACGCGGAGCACGGTCCCCACCGGCGCGGGCTGACGAAAGCGCACCTCGAGTCGCGCGGTGACCACCCAGTGCCGGTGCAGCGCCGAGCAACGACCCATCGCGTCGTCGAGCACCGCGCTCATCAGGCCGCCATGCGCGAACCCCGGAAAGCCGACGTGGTCGGGGCCCGGCGTCCACTCCGTGAACACGCGGTCGCCGTCGAGCGCGTACTGCAGGTGCAATCCCGCCGGGTTGCGGAGACCGTGCACGAAGTTCCGTTGAAACGCGCTGCGATCGTTGAGCCACGACGGGTCGATGCCGTCGCCGGTCACGGCCCGACGAGCCGTTCCATGCCACCGAGGTACGCGCGAAGCGGGGGCGGGATGACCACCGATCCGTCGCGCTGCTGGCTGGCCTCGAGCACCGCGTCATAGGTGCGCGGCACGCCGAGCGCGCTCCCGTTGAGCGTGTGCACGAAACGCGGTTTCTCCTGTGCCGACGGGCGGTATCGGATGTTGGCGCGACGCGCCTGGAAGTCCGCGAACACCGAGCACGACGACACCTCGAGCCACTGCCGCAGCCCCGGGGCCCATACCTCGACGTCATACTTCTTCCACTGCGCGAAGCCGAGGTCGCCCGCGCACATGAGCAGCACGCGGTAGTGCAACCCGAGCCGCTGCAGCACCTGCTCCGCGTGCGACGTGATCAGCTCGAGCTCGTCGAGCGACGTCTCGGGTGTCGTGAAGCGCACCATCTCGACCTTCTCGAACTGGTGCAGGCGGACATATCCGCGCGTGTCCTTGCCGGCCGCACCGGCCTCTCGCCGCCAGCACGGCGTGAACGCGACATGCGCGATCGGCAGCTGCGCGGCATCGAGAATCTCCCCAGCGTAGAGATTGGTGACGGGCACCTCCGCGGTCGGGATGAGAAAGAGCCCGTCGTCGGTGTGGTACGCCTCGTCCTCGAACTTGGGGAGCTGCGCGGTGCCGGTCATCGCCTCGCGCCGCACCAGGTACGGCGGTGCGATCTCGCTGTATCCCTGCTCGCGCGCGACGTCGAGCATGAACGACGTGAGCGCGCGCTGCAGCCGCGCCCCGTCACCGCGAAGGATGGCGAACCGCGAGCCGCTGATCTTCGCCGCACGTTCGAAGTCGAAGATGCCGAGGCGCTCACCGAGCTCGTAGTGCGGGAGCGCGTCGAAGTCGAATGCCTGCGGCTCGCCCCACGTGCGCGCGACCACGTTGTCCTCGGGACCACCGCCGTCGGGCACGCTCTCGTGCGGCACGTTGGGGATCTCGAGCAGGAGCGCCTGGACGCGCTCGTCGAGCTCGGACAGCAGCGCCTCCCCGTCCTGCACCTGCAGCTTCAGCACGCTGAGCGTGGCGCGCTGGTCCTCCGTCGGCGCACCACGCATCGCTGCCGACGCAGCGCGCTGTTCGGCGCGAGCCTGCTCGACTGCGGTGCGCAAGGCCCGCGCTTCGGTGTCGAGCGCGAGCAGCTCGTCGATCGGCGCCGCCTCGCCCTTGCGGCGCGCGCCGTCACGGACAGACTCCGGGTCATCGCGGATGCGCTGGAGCGGCAGCATCAGCTCTCGGCACCCCCCTCACCACCACGATGCGGGCGCATCGTGGGGAACAGGAGGACGTCGCGGATCGTCACCGCGCCGGTGAGCAGCATCACGAGCCGGTCCACCCCGATGCCGAGACCGCCGGCCGGAGGCATCCCGACCTCGATGGCCTCGAGGAAGTCCTCGTCGATCGGCGGGATCTCCGCATCTCCCGCGCTGCGGAGTCGCGCCTGCTCCTCGAATCGCGTGCGCTGGTCGATGGGATCGTTCAGCTCGCTGAACGCGTTGGCGAGCTCACGACCCGCGACGATGAGCTCGAACCGCTCGACGAAACGCGGATCGTCGCGACGCCGGCGCGCGAGCGGGCTCACCTCAGCCGGGTAGTCCAGGACGAACGTCGGCTCCCACAGCGTGCCCTCGACGCGCTGCTCGTAGATCTCGAGCAGCACCGCGCCGGGCCCGAGCTTCGGCGCGACGTCGACGCCGATCCGGGCCGCCTCCTCGTGCAGGCCATCCCACGATGCGATCGCGTCGACTCCCGTCTGCTCACGCACGAGCTTGACCATGGTCTCCATGCGGTATGGGGGGCGGAGGTCGAGCGACTGACCGAACACCGTGCGCAGCAGCGGGTCCTCACATGGCGCGCTGCCGCCCTCGCTCTCCTCCGCGACCTGCGGGCCTGCGGCGTTGGCCGCAGCCGTGATCAGTGCCTCGGTGAGCTCGCGCATGTCGTCGTACGTCGCATACGCCTGGTACGCCTCGAGCATCGTGAACTCCGGGTTGTGGCGCGGCGACAATCCTTCATTCCGGAAGACCCGCCCGATCTCGTACACGCGCGCGTAACCGCCGACGAGAAGCCGCTTGAGGTGGAGCTCGATGGCGATGCGCAGGTAGACGTCGGCGTGCAGCGCGTTCCAGTGCGTGCGGAACGGCACGGCGGCGCCGCCGCCGGGAATCGGCTGCAGGATCGGCGTCTCGACCTCGAGAAAGCCGCGCTGTTCGAGCGTTGCGTGCAGTGCGCGAACCACTCGCGAGCGAGTCGCGAAGTGCCGTCGCTGCGACGCATCGCTGAGCAGGTCGAGGTAGCGCTTGCGGTACTTCGTCTCCTGGTCCTGGAGCCCGTGAAACTTCTCCGGCGGAGCGTGCAGCGACTTGACGAGGAGGGTGATCGAGTCCACGAGCACGCTCGGCTCACCGCGACGCGTGCGCGTGAGCGGGCCGTTGATGCCGACGATGTCCCCGAGGTCGAGCATGCTCACGAGCGCGTGGGCGCCGCCGGGGCGGTCCGCGCGGAACCACATCTGCATGCGTCCGGTCTCGTCCTCGACGTGCGCGAACGCGGCGCCGCCGAGGTCTCGCAGCTGCATGACCCGGCCGGCGACCGAGACCACGGGTCGGTCCGCGGCGTCGGCCTCCGCGTCCGGATGATCGGCCTCGTACGTCGCGAGCAGGCGGCGCGCTTGCTCGATGGTCGCGTTCGGGGCGAAGTCGACGCCGTACGACGCGATCCCGCGTGCGCGCAGCTCATCGACCTTGCGGCGCCGCTCTGCGAGGAGATCGTCGGATGGCATGGGCGCTATCTTCCCCGGCGAGACGCGCTCCGTGCGCGTGACGCGCCGGCGAGGTGGCCTAGTTGATCTTGACGATCTTGATCTGGCGCGCGCCGCCGGGGCTCTGCACGTCGACGGTGTCGCCGACCTTGTGTCCGAGCAGCGCCTTGCCGACCGGTGACTCCATCGAGATGCGGCCCGTGGTCACATCGACCTCTGCGGGTCCGACGATGGTGAAGGTCTGCTTGCCGTAATCGTCCTTGACGTCGACCGTCGTGCCGACGCTGATGACTCCGCTCTCGCTGCCCTCTTCGATGATCACATGGTTGCGCACCATGTTCTCGACGACGAGGATGCGTCCTTCGAGCATGCCCTGCTCGTTCTTCGCCTCGTCGTACTCGGCATTCTCCGAGATGTCACCGAAGTCCTTGGCGTACTTGATGCGCTCGGCCACCTCGGAGCGCCGTACCGTGCGCAACTCTTCCAACTCGCGCTCCAACTTGACGAGACCGTCTTGCGTGAGCAGCACCGGCTTGTCCATGCACTTCCCTGTAACTCAAAAGCCTGCGAAATGTCCGGTGACATTCGCTGTTTGGAGCCCGGAGTATAGGCGAGCGTCATGAAACCGGGCGTAACAAGTTGTAGTCATTCCTTGACGGAAATGCCTTCGCTCCATATGATCCGCTGCGAATCCCACTGTGGATCTCATTCTTTGCCCCCCCTCTCGGGGCGTCTCTGGTTTCCAGAGGCGCCCTTCTTTTTTGTGTTCCTCTATCCCTCACCGCTGACGAACATCGGCTGAAACCAGCCCTCGGGACGCGGACCGGCCGCGAGCGCGCGATCCAGCAGGTCGTCGAGTCGCTCACGCGAGTCCATGGTCTGCACCTCGGCACGGAGCCGCGCAGCGCCCGCGCATCCGCGGATCGTCCACGCGACGTACTTGCGGCCGATCCGGAGCGCTCGGGTCTCGCCGTGGTGGCGGCAGAGCATGTCGAGGTGCCGGCGGGTCAGCGCGATCCGGCCGGGGAAATCGAGATCGGGCAGGGCCTCGCCTGTGGCCAGGCGATGGACCGCCTGCCGGACGAACCAGAAGTTGCCGAGCATGCCCCGGGCGATCACGACGCCGTCGACCATCCCGGCCTCGATGTGCCCCACCAGGGTTTCGACGTCCTCGACGTCCCCGCTGCCGAAGACCGGCACGCTGACCGCCGCCTTGACCCGGGCGATCTCCGCCCAGTCCGCCCGGCCCTCGTACTTCTGCGCTCGCGTCCGGCCGTGCACGGTGACAGCTGCGACGCCGGCGTCCTGAAGCGCCCGGGCGAGCTCCGGAGCGTTGATCGAGGCGCGGTCCCAGCCCAGGCGCATCTTCACGGTGACCGGCACATCGACCGCGTCGACCATCGCGGCGATGACCCGGACCGTGGCCCGGACGTCGCGCGCGAGTGCCGCGCCGCTGCCCCGGCTCACCACCTTGGACACCGGGCAGCCGAGGTTGACGTCCACGAGGACCGCGCCACGCTCCACGCACACCTGCGCGGCGCCGGCCATGACGGCGGGGTCGCACCCGACGAGCTGCGCCGCAACCGGCGAGACTGGGGCCGGGAAGTCGAGGAGATGCAGCGCCGCCTCGGTGCTCCGGACCACGGCCTCGGCCGCGACCATCTCCGTCGACACCAGGCCCGCCCCGAACTCTCGGCACAGCTCGCGGCAGGGTGCGTCGGTGATCCCGACCATCGGTGCCACGAGCACCGGCGACGAGAGCGCCAGCCCGTCGACGAGCAACGGACGGTGCGCGGGTGCTGCCACAGCCATCAGCCCATGGTACGAGGGCCGCGCCGGGGGCTCAGCGATTCTGATCGTGGATCAGGCGGAGGCCGTGCAGGGTCAGACGCTCGTCGACGATGTCGATCGAGGGCATCAGGGTGGCGAGCGAGGTGGCGAGGCCGCCGGTGGCGATGACCTTCGGGGAGCCGGCCATCTCCTTGCGGAACCGCGCCACGAGACCCTCGACGAGACCGACGTAGCCGAAGACGATCCCGGACTGCATGCTCGCGGTCGTGCTGCGGCCGATCGCCTCGGCGGGGGCGGTCAGCTCGACGCGGATGAGCATCGCGGCATGGTTGACGAGCGCGTCATGGCTCAGCTGGATCCCCGGCGCGATCGCGCCGCCGAGATAGTCGCCGTTGGCGTCGATGGCGTCGAGCGTCGTCGCCGTGCCGAAGTCGACGAGCACGGCAGGGCCCTGATAGAGGTGGTGCGCGGCGATGGCGTTGGCGATACGGTCCGCTCCCACCCGTCGCGGGTCGTCGTACTGGATGCGGATCCCGGTGCGGGTGCCGGGCCCGACGAGCATCGGTGGCTGGTGGAAGTACGTGTGGGACAGTTCGTCGATGCTTCGGGCGAGCGTCGGCACGACGCTGCTCACCACCACCGCGGTCACCTGCTCCGGGCTGAGGTCCTTGCGTTCGAGCAGGTCGACCAGCACGAGGCCGAGCTCGTCGCCGGTGAACCGGTCGTCGGTGTGGATCCGGAAGTCCGCGGTCAGGGTGTCGCCGTCGAAGACGCCGACGACGATGTTGGTGTTCCCGACGTCGATCGCGAGCAGCATGGCGGCGAGTGTAGGCATCATCGCCTGGTGATCGCGCTGCTCGACATCGGAGGCACCAAGATCGCGGCGGGTGCCGGACGTGACGGCACGATGGGCACGGTCCGTCGCGAGCCCACGGTGCCCACGGCCCCGCTGAGCCAGCTGCGCAGCCTCGTCGAAACGGTGATGGGCGGGAAGCTGCCGGAGGCGATCGCCATCTCCGCCCCTGGCCCGTTCGACCGTGAGCGGGGGGCGCTGCTGAACCCGCCGGGGATGCCCGCGTCCTGGTTCGGCCTCGAGCTGGCGCACCTGCTCGGGCAGCGCTTCGACTGCCCCGTCGTGGTCGAGAACGACGCCAACTGCGCAGCGGTGGCCGAGGCTCGTGCCGGGGCTGGCAAAGGCAGCGGGACGGTCGCGTACTGGACCGTCTCGACAGGCATCGGGCTCGGGGTCGTCAGCCACGGCCGGCTCCTGATCGGCCGCCATGACACCGAGGGCGGCCACATGGTGCTGTGGCCGGGGTGGCTCGGCGGCCCCGCATGCCACTGCGGCGGCGTCGGATGCCTCGAGACCCTGGCGAGTGGGCGCGCCATCGCACACCGCTACGGCGTCGCCGCCGAACTGCTCAACGATCCCGACGCGTGGGCCGAGGTCGGCAGATGGCTCGGCCTCGCGGTCGTCAACACGACCGCGGTGCACGACCCCGACGTCGTCATCTTCGGCGGCGGGGTGTGCTCCAGCTGGCAGAAGTTCGCGCCATCGCTCTTGGAGACCGTGGAAGCCTACCTGCGCCTTCAGGCACGTCCGGAGATCGTCCGCGGCAGCCTGGGCGAGGAGCGGTCCCTCCTCGGCGCGCTGCTCATCGCGGAGGACGTGCTCCGCGATCCATCGGGACCGCTTCTGGCGCGGTAGGCTACGGCGCCGATGGCCACCGTTCACCTCGTGTGCGACAGCACCGCCGACCTCGACCCCGCGTTTCGTGCCGCCCACACGGTTCGCGTCGTGCCGCTCAAGGTCATCTTCGGCGAGGAGACGTTCTCGGACGGCGTTGACATCGACGCCCGCACGTTCTACTCACGGCTCGCGAAACCGGGGCCCTTCCCGCGCACTTCGCAGCCGACCCCTGGGGAATTCGAGGCCGTGTTCCGGGAACTCGGCAGCGACGGCGGGGCGATCGTCTGCACAACCATCTCAGCGGACCTGAGCGGCACGTACGCATCGGCGGCGCAGGCGCGAGGCGCCGTCCCGGAGATGGACATCCGTGTGGTCGACACGCGGAGCGTGTCCGTCGGCCATTACGCGGCAGTCCGCGAGGCCGTGCGCGTGGTCGAGGCCGGGGGCGATGCCGACGCCGTCGTTGCGGCGATCATCGCGGTGCAGCAGACGGTCCGTGTCCTCTTCACCGTCGAGACGCTTGAGTTCCTGCGCCGCGGCGGACGCATCGGCGGCGCCCGCGCGCTGCTCGGGTCGGTGCTCGACGTCAAGCCGGTGCTGGAGATCCGCGAAGGGAAGATCGAGCCTGTGGCGCGCGTTCGCACGTATCCCAAGGCGATCGATCGAGTCGTCGAGGAGTTCTCTCGCGCTGCCGCAGCCTGGAGTGGAGCGGACCTGCTCGTCGCACACGCCGACCGGCCGGCCATCGCCGCGTCGCTCGTCGAGCGCATGCGGTCGCAGGCAGCCGAAGCGCCGGCGCTCACCGTCGTCGGACCGGTCATCGGCTGTCACAGCGGGCCGGGCGCCATCGGGGTGGGTTTCTACAAGCCGCTCGCCTGAGTTTTTCGGGATACCGGCCAAAACGCCTGGCTCGGGGTAGCATTCCGAGGCAGGTGGAAGACATACCGTGGTGATCAGCGCGATCGAGACCGGCACCCTCGTCAATGCCCGCGTCGAGGTCGAGGACGAGGCCGGCCGGCGCAGTCAGATCGTCCACGCCGCGGCCGCCGTGCTCGGTCGCAAGGGGTACGGCGCAACCTCGCTGAAGGACGTCGCGCGCGAGGCCGGCGTCGCCCCGGGGCTCCTCCACTACTACTTCGAGTCGAAGGAGGAGCTGCTGGTCGAGGTTGTGGTCGTGATGGAGCGCCGGATGATCGCCGAGTGGAAGCGATCCGTCGCCGCAGTCGACGATCCGCTCGAGCGCCTCGTCGCCGGGCTCGACCATGCCGAGGCTCGCTGCGCGGGGCAACCCGAGACGCTCCGGCTCGTGCTCGATCTCTACACGGCGAGCCTCAACAGCCCGGCGCTCCGCCAGCGCTGCGCGAGCCTCTGCTCACACCTCGTCGAGGAGATCGAGACCGAGGTGCGCCGCGCGCTCGGGCCGCTGCCGGCGTACTCGCTCGTCGCGCCACGCGACCTCGCCGGCGCCATCGCGTCGGCGATCGACGGGATCGCCCTCTCGGGCCTCGTTCTCCAGCAGCCGACCGCCGCGCGCTTCCACGCTCTCAAGGTGCTCCTGCTCTCGCTGGTGGTGACCGCCCACGTCACCGCCGGCCGCACACCGCCGGTCTCCCGGCTCGCGGAGATGCTCAGCCGCCACTCCTGATGGCGTCCGGCAGCGGCGGCAGGAGCGCCACCGTGGCGCCGATCGGTCCGGGCTCCTCGCCCTCCGCGCGACCCCAGAAACGCGAGAAACGGCCGTCGTAGCCGACGGCGCGGCCTCCGTGAAAGGAGATCGGGACGTCGTCCCAGTGCGGCGTGTGGCCGTGCACCACGCGGCTCGCGCCGAAGTGCATCAGATAGCGCTGGAGCCGCTCGGGATCGTCGAAGCCATGGCGCCCGATCGTGTAGCGGAGCGACTGGAACGCGCCGCCGCGAGTGGCGAGCCAGTCATGCACCGCCGCGTTCACAGCCTCGACACTGTCGCCGATCTCCGCGTACCGGTCGTCGTCCGTGTGCTGCGCGAGCGTGCCGTCCTCCAGCGAGACGAGGAACGGGAGGCCGCGGAGCCATGCCTCGAGCGCGGCGTCCGAGGCGACGGCCTCGAGGTCGGCCCAGTCACCCCGCCGGCTGAGCCAGAGGTCCTCGATGCTCAGCCCGTCGCGGGTGCGCCAGGCGCCGAGCTGATCCCCGCCCCGTGAGCGCTCGAGCATGACGAGCAGGAACAGGTCGTGGTTGCCAAGGACGGACTGCGCGTTGCGCCGCCGCATCGCCAGTTGCGCGGCGGCCGCCCCTCCGCCCGCGCCGGGCTCGCCTCCCTGGAAGAAGTCCCCGAGGAACACCGTGTCGAACTCGTCCTCGGCAAAGTTCGTGAGCGCATCCCGGAGGCGGTCGACGTCACCCTGCACGTCGCCGACGATCAGGGTGGGCCGGGTCATGATCTCAGGATACGAATCGAGGACGGAACGCGATCACCCGCCGGCGGCGGCTCGTCTCGTCCGGGCGACCAGCGTGCGGGCGCGTGTGAGCTGGCGGGCGACCGATCTCGGTCCGGGGCCACCCGGGACATCCCGGCGGCGGAGCGCCGACTCGGGGTCGAAGAGCCTGACGACGTTCGGCGTGAAACGGTCCGACGCCGCCTGCCACTCCTCGATGTCGAGGTCGGCGAGCGTGCGTCCCACGGCGAGCGTCCGCGCCACCAGCCGGCCGACGATGGTGTGCGCCTCGCGAAAGGGCACACCGTTGGCGACGAGATGCTCGGCCACGTCGGTTGCCTGCAGCGCCGGGTCGAGTGCCGCCACGCGCATCGCGTCGACGTCGAAGTGCACGACCGCGATCACCTCGGTGAGCATGCGCAACGTCGCCGCCGCAGTGTCGACCGCATCGAAGAGTGGCTCCTTGTCCTCCTGCAGATCGCGGTTGTACGTGAGCGGCAGCCCCTTGAGCACGGTGAGAAGCGTCACGAGGTCGCCGATCACACGGCCGCTGCGGCCGCGCGCAAGCTCCGCCACGTCGGCGTTCTTCTTCTGCGGCATCAACGACGAGCCGGTTGCGTGGCTGTCCGGCAGGCTGGCGAAGCCGAACTCCGTGCTCGACCAGAGCACCAGCTCCTCACCAAGTCGTGAGCAGTGCACCATGGTCAGCGCACACGCGGAGGTGATCTCCACCGCGAAGTCGCGGTCCGCGACGGCGTCGATGCTGTTGGATGCGACCCGGGCGAATCCGAGCTCGTGCGCAACGCGGTCCCGGTCGAGCGGCAACGTCGACGCGGCCAGCGCGCCGCTTCCCAGCGGGAGCTCATCGCAGCCGGCTCGCGCGGCGCCGAGACGGAGCGCATCACGGGCGAACATCTCGACATACGCGAGCAGGTGGTGCGCCAGCGACACAACCTGCGCGCGCTGCAGATGCGTGTACCCGGGCATCGGCGCACGACGGTGCTCGGCGGCGCGCCTGACGAGCGCCTCCTGCAACCCGGCCACGGCGAGCAGCAGGTCCGTGCACGCGCGGCGCGCCCACATACGCAGATCGGTCGCGACCTGGTCGTTGCGGCTGCGGCCCGTGTGCAGCATCCCGGCGACGGATCCGGCGAGCTCGAAGAGACGGCGCTCGACAGCGGTGTGGATGTCCTCGTCACCCGGAGCGACGGCGAAGGTTTCGCTCGAGAGTTCCGCGGCGATCGCACGCAACCCCGCGTCGAGCGCGCGGTGCTGCGCGCTGCTCAGCACACCGATGCTGCGCAGCATGCGCGCGTGGGCTCGCGAGCCCGCGACGTCGTCGGCGCCGAGGCGCCGGTCCACCTCGAGGCTCGACGTGTAGCGCTCCACGCGCGCCGACGTGGGCGCGCTCAACCGGCCCGCCCAGACCTTGGTCGCGCGCGCGCCGTTCGGCGCGCGGCGGTCAGGCGTCGCCACGCCGCCGCGTGCGCCGCTCGACGTGCAGCGGCGCGGTGTCCTCGAGTGCTCCCTGCACGCGCGTCTGCGTGCGCAACGGCAGGCCGAACAGCTCGATGAAGCCGCGGGCCGCAGCATGGTCGAAGCTGTCCGTGGCACGGTCGTACGTCGCGAGGTCGTTGCGGTACAACGATTGCTCCGCGCGACGCCCGACGACGCGAGCCTCTCCGCCCTCGAGACGCATCCGCACGGCGCCGGTCACGTGCACCTGCGTCTCCTGGACGAAGGCATCGAGCGCAGTGCGCAGCGCGGAGAACCAGAGGCCGTCGTACACGAGCCGCGCCCACTCGTCCGCGACGATGCGCTGGAATCGCGCGACGTCGCGGGTGATCGTGAGACTCTCGAGCGCGTGGTGCGCGCCATGGAGCGTCACCGCCGCAGGCGCCTCATAGATCTCGCGCGACTTGATGCCGACGAGACGGTTCTCGACGTGGTCGATGCGCCCGATGCCCCGCGCGCCCGCGGTGACGTTCAACTCGGCCACGAGGTCGTCGCCGTGGAGCCGGCGTCCGTCGAGCGAGACGGGAAGGCCGCGCTCGAACCCGATCTCCACGACCACGCCCGGGGCGTGCGCCTGCGCGTGCGCCGTCCACTCGTACACCTCGTCGGGTGGTTCGACCCACGGATCTTCGAGGACGCCCGTCTCGATGCTCCGTCCCCACAGGTTGGCGTCGACGGAGTACGGGGACTCCGTGGTTGCCGCCACCTCGATGTCGTGGCGGGTGGCGTACTCGAGCTCGTCGGGACGTCCCATGTCCCAGTCCCGTACGGGAGCTACGACACGCAGCTCGGGTGCCAGCGCGCCGACGGCGACGTCGAACCGCACCTGGTCGTTGCCCTTGCCGGTGCAGCCGTGCGCGACCGCGACTGCGCCCTCCTCGCGCGCGACGTCGACGAGCAGCTTGGCGATGAGCGGCCGCGCCAGCGCGGTCGCGAGCGGATAGACGCCCTCGTACAACGCTCCGGCGGCGAGCGTCGGATAGCAGAACGCGTCGATGAAGACCCGCCGGGCGTCGGCGACGTGCGCGCTCACCGCTCCGGTGCGCAGGGCACGCGCGGCGACGGCGTCGACGTCCTTGGACTCACCGAGATCCGCCGTGAGCGTCACGACGTCGTAGCCCAGCTCCTCCTGCAGCCACCGGATGGCCACCGAGGTGTCGAGCCCGCCGCTGTAGGCGAGGACGCAACGCTCACGTGTGGTCACGACACCTCCTCCGGAATCGACGTGAGCCGGCGCAGCAGGCGCTGCGCCGCAGGCCGGGAACGCGCGATGACAAGCACGGTGTCATCGCCGGCGATCGTGCCCGCGACCTCCTCGAACCGCGCCCCGTCGAGCGCACCGCCGACCAGCGGCGCGCACCCCGGGGCGGTATGCACGAGGCCGAGGAGGTCGATGAACTCGACGGTCAACACGTGCTCCTGCAGCGCGTTCCGCAGGCGGTGCATGCTCTGGTCCGGGTCGACCTCGGCAACAGGTGTCATGTAGCGCGGTCCGGAGTCGTCATGCACGCGGAGCAGTCCGAGCTCACGGATGTCGCGGCTCACCGTCGCCTGCGTCACCGCGAAGCGGCGGCGATGCAATTCGGCAACCAGGTCCTCCTGCGTGCGGATCACGCTACCGCGGACGAGCGTCAGGATGGCTCGGTGACGCGCCGGCTTCGCCGTGGCGTGCACCGAGCGCGCCGGCACCGCCGTCATGCCTGTTCCTCTGCACGCTCGACGGCCGCGAATGCCGTGCTCAAGCGTTGCACGGCCTCGTCGACGTCGTCGCGAGTGATCACCAGCGGCGGGACGATCCGCAGCGTGCGCGCACCGACGGCATTGATGATCAACCCCGCATCGAGCGCCGCAGCGGCGACCTTCGGTGCCACGTCCTCGCTCAACGCCACACCGAGCATGAGTCCGCGACCGCGTACCGCAGCGATCGGAGCGCCGCGCTCACCGAGCGCGCTCAGCGACTCTGCGAGGTAATCGCCGATCTCCGCCGCGTGGCGCACGAGGTCTTCATCTGCAATGGTTCGCATGACGGCGACGGCCGCCGCGCACGCAAGGGGACCGCCGCCGAACGTCGAACCGTGATCCCCCGGTTCGAAGACATCGGCGCGAGGAGCCGCAAGGATCGCCCCGATCGGAACACCGCCTCCGAGCCCCTTGGCGACGGTCATCACGTCGGGAGCCGCCTCCTCGTGTTGATGTGCCCACCACCTGCCCGTCCGACCCATCCCGGTCTGCACCTCGTCGAGGATGAGCAGGATGTCGCGCTCATCGCAGAGACTGCGGATTGCCGCGAGGCGGCCGGGCTCGAGCGGGAGCACGCCACTCTCGCCCTCGATGGGCTCTAGCATCACCGCGCACGTGGTGCTGTCGATGGCCGTCTCGAGCGCGCCGATGTCGTTGTACGGCACGTGCACGAAGCCGCGCGGCAGCGGCTCGAACGGCTCGCGATACCGGCGGTTCGCCGTTGCCGCAAGCGCACCGAGCGTGCGCCCGTGGAACGCGCCCTGCGCGCAGATGATGACGTCGGCCCCGTCACGATGCGCCTTGCCCCACTTGCGCGCCAGCTTGATGGCCCCCTCGTTCGCCTCGGCGCCGCTGTTGCAGAAGAACACGCGCGACGGGAACGCCGACGCGATCAGCAGCTCGGCAAGCTCCAGCTGTGGCTCGGTGTAGTAGAGGTTGCTGGTGTGGATCAGCCTGGCGGCCTGGTCCGCGATCGCCGCCCGCAGCGCCGGATGGTTGTGACCGAGGACGTTGACGGCGATACCGGCGACGAGGTCCAACATCTCGCGGCCGTCGGTGGTCGTGACCCGGGCGCCGCTCCCATGCCGCAGTCCCAGCGGCTGACGCTGGTACGTGTCCATGAGCGCCGCCTTGGCACGCTCGGCGAGCGTCGCGTTCGCCGTTGGGAGCGGCGCGCTCACGGCTGTCCCGCCCGAGTCAGCATGGTGCCAACGCCACGCTCGGTCAGCAGTTCGAGCAGCAATGCATGCGGTACGCGCGCGTCGATGATGTGCGTTGCGCAGCCACCGTCGGTGGCGCGGATGGCCGCCGTCACCTTGGGGATCATCCCGTCGCGGATGACGCCGGACTCGAGCAACTCGTGTGCGCGCGCGGCGTCGAGCTCGCTGATGAGCGCACCCGCGGCGTCGCGGACACCGTCGACGTCCGTCATGAGGATGAGCTTCGTGGCGTGCAGCGCGATCGCCAGCTCCGCCGCGACGGTGTCCGCATTGACGTTGTACGCCTGCCCGTCGTAGCCGAGCCCGATCGACGCCATCACCGGGACACGTCCCTGGTCGAGGATCGCGAGCAGCGGCTCGGCGTTCACCTGCGCGACGTCGCCGACGAAGCCGAGATCCGCGCCACCCGCGTCAGCGCGTGGCTTCACGAGCAGGGTTGGGCCGTCCTCCCCCGACAGCCCGATCGCACCGGCGCCGAGCGTGTGGATGCGGGCGACGATATCGGGCCCGATCTTGCCGGTGAGGACCATCTTGGCGATCTCCATGGTCGGCGCATCGGTGACGCGCAGGCCGTTGACGAACTTCGTCTCGATCCCCATGCGCTCCTGCCACGCGCTGATCTCCGCTCCGCCGCCATGCACGATGACCGGCCGCATGCCGACGAAACGCAGCAGCACGATGTCCTCGAGCACGGCGTCGAGGTCCGCGGCCGCACTGGCGGCGCCTCCCACCTTGACGACGAGGATGTGCCCGGCGAAACGCTTGATGTACGGCAGTGCCTCGATGAGCACCTCCGCACGCTGGATCCGTTCGTCGATGGTCTGTTCTGGCATGTGCTCGCTCTTCTCGATATCAGGTGGTGTAGTCGGCGTTGATGTGAACGTATTCCGGGGACAGGTCGCATCCCCAGGCGTGACCCGATCCGTCGCCGGCGCCGAGGTCGATGGCGATGTCGATACGCGGGCTCGAGAGCGCGACACGCACGAGGTTGTGATCGACGGGCTCAGGCGCTCCGCGGTCGAAGACGACGAGGCCACCGATCGCCACCCTGCACCTGTCGAGCGTGAAGTCGGCGCCGCTTCGGCCGAGCGCCGCGACGATGCGGCCCCAGTTGGGATCGCCGCCGTGCACCGCGGTCTTCACCAACGGGCTCTGCGCGACGACGCGCGCCGCGACACGGGCCTGGTCGCCGTCGGCGGCACCGTCGACGGCGACGCGGAAGTGTCGTGTCGCACCCTCCGCATCCGCGACCAGTTGCTCGGCGAGCGAGTCACACACCCGCATGAGAGCGTCCTCGAACGCGGCTGCGGCGCTCGAGCCGCTCGTGATGCTCGTTCCGCCGGCAGCGCCGTTGGCGAGCAGGAGGCAGGTGTCGTTCGTCGAGGTGTCGCCGTCCACCGTGACGCAATTGAACGTGCTGTCGGTGACACGCGAGAGAGCGGGCTGCAGCACCGACGCATCGACCGGCGCATCGGTCGTGATGAACGCGAGCAGGGTCGCCATGTCGGGATGGAGCATGCCCGCGCCCTTGGCCGTTCCTCCGACCGTGTACGTGAAGCCGCTTGCGACGAACGTCGCCACCGCGGTCTTCGGAACCGTGTCGGTGGTCATGATCGCGCGAGCGACCTCGTCTCCGGCGCCGGGCGACATCGCCAGACCCGCAGCGCGGATGCCGCGCATCACGCGCTCCATCGGCATCGGCCGGCCGATGACACCGGTGCTGCAGACGAGCACATCGGACGGGTCGAGATCGAGCACGTCACCGGTGGTGGCGCACATCACGAGCGCGTCGCGGAATCCCTGCGCGCCGGTGCAGGCGTTCGCGTTTCCCGCGTTGACGACGACGGCGGAGATGGGAGCGCCGCGCCGGAGCGTCAGCTGGGAGATCACGACGGGCGCAGCTTTGACCGTGTTGCGCGTGAACACCCCGGCGGCGACCGCCGGTGTGTCGGAGCGGATCACGGCGACGTCGGTGCGCGTCTCGTTGCCGTCGAGACGGACGCCGGCGGCCGCGACACCCGCGCGGAACCCGAGCGGCGCGCACACGCCGGCTCGGTTCGGGTGCTCGGCCTCGGCGGTCATGGCCACAGCGCGCGGGTCTCCAGCCCCGCCGTCTCATCGAACCCGAAGCGGACGTTCATCGCGTGCACGGCCTGGCCGGCGCCGCCCTTCCCGAGGTTGTCGATGGCGACCGTGATCACCGCGACACCGTCCTGCCAGCCGGCGTTGATCGCCGCGCGGTTGGTGCCCGTGACGCTCTTGGTCGCCGGTGGCGTGTCGACAAGCTCGAGGAAGGGACTCGTGTGGCAGAAGTCCGCATAGACCTGATGCACCTGCGCGGCGGTGACTCCGGGGAGCGGGCGCAGATACGCCGTCGCGAGGATGCCGCGCGTCATGGGAATCAGGTGCGGGACGAAGGTGAGCCGCACGTCGGCGCCTGCCGCGTCGTGCAGCTGCTCGAGCATCTCCGACTTGTGACGGTGCCCCGCGACACCGTACGCGTGGACGGACTCGTTCACCTCCGAGAAGCTGTTGCCCAGCTTGGCCTCGCGCCCCGCGCCGCTGACACCGCTCTTGGCGTCGACGACGACGTCGTGCTCGATGAGGCCGGCGCGCAGCGCGGGCGTGCACGCGAGCAATGTCGCCGTGGGATAGCAGCCGGGCACGGCGATGAGGTTCGCGCCGGCGAGCCGTTCCCGCTGGAGCTCGACCATGGCGTACACGGCTTCGTCGAGCAGGTCCGGCGTTGGGTGCTCGACGCCGTACCACGTGGCATATGCAGCGGGATCGTGGAGCCGGAAATCGGCGGAGCAGTCGATGACGGTCACGCCGTGCGCGAGCCATCCTGGAGCACGACGTGCCGCGACCGTGTGCGGCAGCGCGGCGACGACAACGTCCGCCGCGCCGGGATCGAGGCTGTCCTCGATGGTCAGGTCGATGGTGCTCCCGGGAACGACGTCGCGATATCGCTTCCCCGTGTTGCTTCGAGCGAGGACGCCGATCAGCTCCACATCAGGATGCGCGGCGAGCAGTGCCGTGCACTGCATGCCGATGTAGCCGGTGGAACCGACGACGGCGGCGCGGAGTGGGGTTCCGTGGACCATGGCCGAGAGAGTATACGGCCAGCCTGCATAGTTATGCAGTCGCGGCTCTACGATCTCAGCCGCGCGCGCTCCGGTCCGTCTCGGTGGAGGGATGCCCACGGAGGCTCCCGATGCTGCGACTCGATGGCCCACTGGAGCGTCTCGAGGACATGGCGGAGATGCTCCGCCATCGCGGCGTCGCAGGCATCCAGGTCGTGTGCCGCGATGGCGGCGACGATGGCCTCGTGCTCCCGGAACGACTGCGCGGTGCGACCCGGGCGGAGCATGGTTCGATACTGGAATCTGATGCTCTGGGACTTGAGCGTGATGAGCATCCTGGACGCCGTCTGGTTGTCGGCGATCCCCCAGATGCGCTGGTGGAACTTCGCGTTGAGCTCGGAATAGCCGAGCGCGTCGTTCTCACGAATGCGTTCGGCCATCTCCGCAACCATCTGCCGGAGATCGGCCACATCCTGGTCGGTCGCCTGGGCGCCCGCTGTACGGGCGAGCAACCGCTCGAGCGCGTTCCGCACCTGCTCGATCTCGAGCGCTTCGCGGTCGGTGATGAGTCGCACCCGCGCCCCGCGGTTCGGCTCGCGGGTGATCAGCCCCTCCTGGTCGAGGGTCGCCAGCGCGGCTCGAATGGCCGTCCGGCCGGCACCGAAACGAACGGCGAGATCGGCTTCCACGAGGCGTTCGCCCGGCTGAAACCACCCGCTCACGATCGCCTCGCGAAGCTGGCGGCAGACCTCCGAACTCGAATCGCCGGTGGAAACCCTCTGGTGATTGGGGGCTAGATTGTTCACACTGCTGTCGCTAGTATTGTCGACAATCTTAGGTCAGCCGTGTAGGGGGCAATCGGAGGGCACTGCGATGCTTGGTAGCGGTCACCGGATCGGTCTCGGACTCGTCCCCGTACTCGCCGTGGGTCTCGCCGCCTGCGGGAGCGGCAGCACCGGGTCGACCAGCAGCTCGGCACTGCTGATCGGCGTCATCGCGCCGTTCACTGGCCCGGACGCCGCCCTGGGTCCCGCGTACTTCGCGGCCTGCCTGCCCGCGGCACGGGCGATCAACAACGCCGGCGGCGTCATGGGCCACAAGGTCAGCTGCCAGGAGTTCGACACCCGCGGCGAACCTGCCGACGCCGTCCCGGCAGCCCAGCAGATGGTGGCCAGCCACTCCAACCTGATGGCCGTGGTCGGCTGCACCTCCGACGAGGCGGCCAGCGTCGCCCCCATCCTCAATCAGGCCCATATCCCGATGTTCTGCATGACCGGGCAATCGGAATTCAACAAGACGAGCTTCACATATTTCCATCGCCTGGTACCGCCCGACGAGTTCGACGCCTTCGCGATGGTCGGCAGCGCGCTCGACCACTTCAACTACAAGAAGGTCGCGCTCGTCTTCGGCAACGACATCGGGTCGCAGGCCTTTGTCGGGCCGGCCATGACCGCGCTCAAGAACCTCGGTGCAACGGTCACGATCAACCAGGCGATCGCGCTCGGACAGCCGTCGTACCGGACCGAGGTGACGGCGATGCTCGCCACGCACCCGGACGTCATCTTCACTGAGGCACTCGGTCCGACCGACGCGACCTACATGGCGGAGGTGAAGCAGCTGAACGGTTCGAGCCTCCCATTCATGGGAACGTCCGCCACCATCGATCCGGTGTGGTTCTCCGCGGTCTCCGGGGCCATCGGGGTGCAGGACCTGGTCACCAACTTCAGTGCCGTCGATCTCGGCGTGACGTTCAGTGGACCCGGGTACGACGAGTTCAAGACGAACCTCGACGCCGTGGCGTCCCAGTTCCCCGCAGCACCCAAGTACGCACAGCGCGGCGCCACGCTGCATCTCTACGACGGCATCATCCAGACCGCGCTCGCGATGGATGAGACCAAGAGCCTCGACCCGACCGTCTACAACCCCGTGATCAAGGACGTGGGCAACGGCGTGAGCGGATCCGTCACCGTCAACACGTACGCGGCCGGCGTCGCCGCGATCAAGAACGGGCAGAAGGTTCGCTGGGTCGGCGCCGGCGGTCCGACGAACTACAACCAGTACAACAACTCACAGCAGGGCTACATTCTCGTCAAGTACGACGCGAGCGGGAACGAGGTCACGATTGGCACGCTGACCCAGGCGCAGACCGCGGCCATCATCGCGGCCGGCGGTGGCTGAGTCCCATAACGACTGGAGGCGGCAACGATGAGTCTGATCGTTGCCGCCTTCGGCTTCGGCCTCGTGAGCATGTCGATCATCGCCATCGCGGCGGTGGGATTCACGATGCAGTTCGGCATCACGAACATGATCAACCTCGCGTATGGACAGGTGATGATCGCGTCCGCATTTGCGGCGTACGCCGTCAACAACGCGGGCGTGAACATCTGGCTGTCGATGATCGTCGGCGCTGTTTTCGGCGCTGTGTTCTCCTTCCTCCTCAACCGTGGGATCTACGCGCCGTTTCAGCGCAAGGGGACCAACCTCATCGGCATGGTGATCATCTCGCTCGCCGTGTCACTCGTCATCGCCAACGTGCTGCTCCCGATCGCCGGGTACGACAGCGTCTCGTACCACCTCGACACGGGCGCGACGTTCCACGCCGGGTCAATCGCGTTGACCGGCGTGCAGATCGCGATCATGGCGGTGGCGGTCGTCGTCATGGTGGTGGTCCATTCGCTGCTGCACTTCACACGCCTGGGAAAGGCGATGCGAGCCACCGCCGCCAATCCGACACTCGCCCGGAACTGCGGGATTCCGACCGCCCGGGTCATCGACCTTGCGTGGCTCATCACCGGCGCCTTGTGCGGAGTCGCGGGGGTCGTCGCCGGCATGAACTCCGATGCCTTCGCCGTCGCCAACGGTTCTGAATTCCTCATTCCGATCATCGCCGCGGCGGTGCTCGGCGGCGCCGGTCATCCGTATGGCGCGATGATCGGCGCGGTGATCATCGGGGAGATGACGGAGCTGAGCGCCGCGGTCATCTCGCCCGAGTACAAGCAGGTCGTGGCGTTCGCCGTCCTGGTTCTGGTCATGGTGCTCCGGCCGCAGGGTCTGCTTGCCAAGCGCGGCGCGCTGGCTGCTGCGGGATGACGTACTACCTCACAACGGTGCTCGTGTACGCGGGGGTCGACGCGCTCGCCTGCCTCGCGATCAGCCTGCAATTCGGCGTGTCCGGCATCGTGAACTTCAGCTTCATCATCTTCCAAGCGGCCGGGGCCTACACCGCCGGCGTGCTCTCGATGCCGCCGGATACCGCGAACGGCGGCTTCCAGACGTACATCCTCGGGTTGAACCTCCCCTTCCCCCTTCCGTGGATCGGCGCCACCGTCGTCGGCGCGCTGCTCGCCCCGCCGATCGGGCTGGTCGTCCTCCGAAGGCTGCGCAGTGATTACCAGGCGATCGCAATGCTCGTGCTCTCCGTGATCGCGACGCTGGTCGTCACCAACACTCCGCCGTTCCTCGACGGCGCTGCAGGGCTCGCGCTGGTCCCCCAGCCCCTGGCGAATCTACTCGATCCCTCTTCCGCCGGTTATGAGTGGGCGTACGCGGCGGCGACCGTCGTCCTTGCCGCGATCGTCTTCGTGATCGCGCAACGCATCATCAACTCGCCGTACGGACGGTCGCTTCGGGCCATGCGTGAGAACGAGCTCGCGGCGAACGCGCTCGGCAAGAACTCGGTGGCGCTCAAGATGAGCGTGTTCGTCGTCGGCGGCGCGATCGCCGGTTTGAGCGGCGCGATCCTCGTGGGCTTCATCACGACATGGGCACCGTCGACATGGCTGTACCCGGAAACGCTGATCCTCTTCGCCGCGGTGATCGTCGGCGGTCGCGGCAACAACTACGGTGCGGTGCTCGGCGCGCTGCTCGTCCCCGTCGGCTTCGAGGAGGCGACCCGCTACATCCCTCCGTTCGGACCGCCCGGGCTCATCCCCGCGTTTGAATGGGTGTGCATCGGGGGCCTGATTCTCGGCTTCCTCTGGTTCCGTCCGCGTGGAGTCATTCCAGAGCGCCGGCGGGTCTTCCGCGTCGCCGCAGCGAAGCAGCCTGAGGAGGAACGCGGTGCCGGTTGAGGCCGACGCCGTCGCGAATCGCCGGGACGCCGGCGGTGAGGCTGCGCCCACATCCGTCGCGCTGTTGCAGGCACGTGGGGTCAGCAGACATTTCGAGGGGATGCACGCCGTCGAGGATGTGTCCATCGACGTGCAGCCCGGCCGCATCACCGGTCTCATTGGGCCCAACGGAGCCGGGAAGTCGACGTTCCTCGCCGTGCTTGCGGGCACGCTTCCGGCGAGCTCCGGGACGATCATCTTCGACGGCACGGATGTGACCAGGATGCCCGCCTTTCAGCGGGCGCGGCGTGGGCTCGTCCGCACCTTCCAGCTCCCGTCGGAGTTCGCGCAGCTGACCGTGCTCGAGAACCTCATGACCGCCGCACCGGACAACCGCGGCGACTCGCTGATCGGCGCGCTGCTCGGCAGGCGCTACTGGGGTGTGGACGAGGACCGCCTCGTCATGCAGGCGCGCGTCCTGCTTGACCGTTTCCGTATGTCCGCCAAGGAGTCCGATTACGCGGGCTCGCTGAGCGGGGGACAGAAACGTCTGGTCGAGATCATGCGTTCGCTGATGCTGCGGCCTCGGTTGCTGCTTCTCGACGAACCGATGTCGGGCGTGCATCCCTCGATCGTCGGCGAGATCGCGTCCTATTGCGAGGCGCTGCGCGACGACGGGCTCACGATCCTCATCGTCGAGCACGAGCTCCATATGATCGAACGGCTCTGTGACCCGGTCATCGTCATGGCCCAGGGACACGTCATCGGTCAGGGAACGATGACCTTCCTCAGGCAACAGCGTGAAATCGTTGACGCATACCTTGTCGGGTGAGGCTGTGACGCCAGGCACGCAACGACCTGAGCAGCTGCTGCGGGCCGAAGGCATCACCTCGGGATACGGCGGGGTTCCGGTGATCCAGGACGTCTCGTTGAGCGTCGGGCTCGGTGAGATCGTGGCCGTCATCGGCCCCAACGGCGCGGGGAAGAGTACGCTGCTGAAATCGCTCGTCGGCATTCTCCGGGTGACCGCTGGCCGCGTGATGCTCGGAACGGACGACGTCACCAACCGCCCGCCGGAGCAGCTGGCGCGCCGCGGGGTCGGTTACGTCCCCCAGGTGCAGGACATCTTCGAACCGTTGACCGTCCTCGAGAACCTCGAGATGGGCGCGTATCTCCTGCCCGCGTCCGTCATCCACACTCGCGTGCCCGAAGTGCTCGACGTCTTCCCCGCGTTGAAGCCGATGCTCAAGCGGCGCGCAGACAAGCTCAGCGGGGGTGAGCGGAAGATGCTCGCGATCGCGAGGGTGCTGATGCTGGACCCGCAGGTCCTGATCCTCGACGAACCCACAGCCAACCTCGCTCCGCAACTCGCAGAGAAGCTGCTGCACGAGCAGGTGAAGGGCCTCGGCGCAATGGGCAAGGCTGTCCTGCTCGTCGAGCAGCGAGCACGCGCCGCGCTCGAGATCGCTGCCTGGACCTGTGTGCTCGTGTCTGGCTCCACCCGCCTGGAGGGGCGACCCGGCGAACTCCTCGATCGCCAGGATTTCGAGGAACTGTTTTTGGGAGCCGCGACGAGCCTCAGCCCGTCGACCGGCTCGGAGGCGAACAAGGCATGAAGCTCCTGATGTTTCAAGACGGGGGGACGCGACTCCTCGGGGTTGCGCGCGACGGCGCGCCGGACGAGATCGTCGACGTCGCCGCCGCCGCACACGGTTCAGCGGGTCTCCCGGCGGACATTCTCGGTGTCATCGACGGCGGCGCCGAGGCTCTCGAGCGGCTGAGCCGGCTTGCGTCGGGCAACGCAGCTGCGGGAGCGGTTCGCCCGCTTGCGGGACTCACGCTGCTGGCTCCGTTCGACCCGCCGCGCGGAAACGTGCTGGCAATCGGTCGCAACTATCAGAAGCACGCGGAGGAAGGTGCGCGTGCGATGAACACCGAGGTCGGTCCGCCCACGATCTTCACCAAGGCGATCACCACCATCACCGCTCCGTATGCCGACATCAGGATCGACGCAACCGTGAGCACCAAGATCGACTGGGAGGTCGAGCTCGGTGTCGTCATCGGGCGCCGCGGCGCCAACATCAAGCGAGCCGGCGCGCTCGACCACGTGTTCGGGTACACGGTGCTGAACGATGTCACGGCGCGCGACATCCAGAACGGTTGGGGCGGCCAGTGGTTCAAGGGGAAGAGCCTTGACGGCTCGTGTCCGGTGGGGCCCTGGGTATTGACCAGGGATGAGGTTCCCGATGTGCAGAACCTGCATCTCCAGCTCCGCATCAACGGCGACGTCAAGCAGGATGCCAGCAGCCGGGACACGATGTACCCGGTGGACGCGATCATCGAGTGGTTGTCGGTCGGCATGACGCTCCTTCCCGGGATGCTCATCGCCACGGGCACGCCTGAGGGCGTTGGCTTCGCCCGCACGCCGCCTGAGTTCCTTCAGCCGGGCGACGTGATGGAGTCCGAGATCGAGGGCATCGGCCTGCTGCGCAACGTGGTCGTGGCGTCGCCGGCATAGTGCCGGACGACGTCGGGGCGCTCGGAGGCGCCGGCCACAGGAGCGGGTCGACGGAGACGTGATCCATCTCGACCTCGCGCGCCTGCTCCTGGTGGCGCTGGCGGCACTTGCCGCCGGGGCGGTGAACGCCGTTGCCGGCGGCGGCACGCTGCTGTCGTTTCCGGCGCTGCTGTTGCTCGGATTCCCTGCCCTCGTGGCGAACGTCACCAACACGCTCGGGCTGCTCCCCGGATATGCGGGCGGATCCATCGCGTACCGCGCCGAGCTCTCCGTGCAGCGCGAGCGGGTTCGTTTTCTCGGGCCGATCAGCGTCGTTGGAGCGGTGGTCGGCGCCATCCTGCTCACGCGCACGCCGAACCACGTGTTCTCTGCGATCGTCCCGTGGCTCATCCTCCTCGCCTGCGCTCTGCTGCTGCTCCAGCCGGTGGTGACGTCGCATGTGCGCGCACGTCGCCCGGAGCGCGAGCAGCACCGGTCACCACTCCTCGCCGTGGGTCAGTTCCTCGGCGGCGTGTACGGCGCCTTCTTCGGCGCCGGCCTGGGCGTGATGATGCTCGCGGTGCTCGGGCTGTTCATCCGCGACGATCTGCAACGCCTCAATGCGCTCAAGGGAATGATGTCCCTGATCATCAACGTGGTGGCCGCCATCTACTTCGCGTTCTTCGGACCGGTGTCGTGGATCGCGGTGGTGGTGATGCTGCCGACGAGCGCCATCGGCGGGTTCGCCGGCGTCGCAATGGCGCGGCGCTTGCATCCGACGCTGCTCCGCTCCGTGGTCGTCGGCTTCGGTATCGTGTTCGCGCTCTCCCAGTTGCTCTAGCGGCAACCATGCGCAAAGCCGCGCCCGGACCTCATCGCCGGCGTCCTGTAAGCGCCACCCCCAACCATCACGTCGACTCGGCGCGCAGCCCCTTGACGCCCAGGCTGCGCTTCCGGGCCCGCTCCATGTTGACCGCGGCGCCGACGAGCGCCAGGTGCGTGAACGCCTGCGGGTAGTTGCCGAGCAGCTGCCCGCTGCGCACGTCGACCTCCTCCGAGAAGAGCCCGAGCGGCGAGCTGAAGTGCAGCAGCCGCTCGAAGCGACGCTCGGCCTCCTCGAGCTCCCCGGTATGCGCGAGAGCGTCGACGAGCCAGAACGACGTCATGAAGAACGCGCCCTCCTCACCGTGGAGTCCGTCCTCGCTCTCGTCCATCCGGTAGCGTCTGACGAGCACACCTTCGCCGAGGTGCTGCGCGATCGCGCGCACCGTTGAGTGAACGCGCGGATCGCGATCGGCGACGAAGCGCACCTGGCTGATCCGGAGCACCGACGCGTCGAGCGCGTCGCTGTCGAACTCCTGTGTGAAGGAACGGCGGTGCGTCGAGTATCCGCGTGATGTGATCGCGCGGTGGATGCGCACCCGTGCGCGCCGCCACGCGGCCTTGTCGTACGGAAGGTCGTAGCGGTCGGCGATGCGAATGCCGCGGTCGACGGCGACCCAGCACATGAGCTTGCTATATGTGTACTGCCTGCGCTCGCTCCGCACCTCCCATATCGACGAGTCCGGCTCCATCCAGCGATTGATGGCCAGCTCCACGATGTTGCTGAGCGCCTCCCAGAGCTTGTCGCCGATGACACCACCGAACCGCGCGAAGACATATGCGCTGTCGAGCACCTCGCCGTAGACGTCGAGCTGCAGCTGGCCCACCGCTGCGTTGCCGATGCGCACCGGCTTCGAACCGCGGTACCCCTCGAGGTGCTCGAGCCGGTGCTCCGGAGCATGACCATGGCCGCTCAGGTCGAACAGGTTGGGGAGGTCGTCGACCTGGTGGTCGGCCACGTGGCGATGTGTCAGCCAGTCGAAATACGCGGTCGCTTCCTCGGTGAGCCCGAGCTGAAAGAAGGCGTACAGCGTGAACGCGGCATCGCGAAGCCACGTGAACCGGTAGTCCCAGTTTCGCTCGCCACCGATATCCTCGGGCAGGCTCGTGGTCGGCGCGGCAACGATCGCGCCGGTGGGCGCATACGTCATGAGCTTCAGCGCGAGTGCGGACCGCCACACATGCACCTGGTACGGGCCGTGGTAATCGACCCTCCCGACCCAGTGCCACCAGTAGCGCTGGCTCTCGCGGAGCATGCGGCGGGCACGCTCCACGCTCCACGGTCTCGCCCCGCACGGACCGGCGGCGCCGGTGTGCAACGCGAAGGCGACGGCTTCGGTCGCACGGATCTGAAAGGTGTCGTCCGCTCCGTCAAGCTCGATGGTGGAGCTGAGGCAGAGGTGCAGACGATCGGTATCGGCGTGCAGCTGACCGTCGTCAAGGGTGAACGACAGGTGGCCTCGGGCGTAGTCAGGGGCCGGGTCGAAGACGTGGTGCATCGTCATCTCGCCGGCGAGGCACTCGACGAGCCGGACGACACGCGCGTGGTTGTGCGCCTTGGCATGCTGGATGACGCTGTGCTCGTCGATCGGCATGAAGTCGGTGACCACGACGACCCCCGAACCCGTTGCGAAGACGGTGTCCAGGAGGTTGGTCCGGTCGCGGTACACCTGGTGCACCTGGTGCCGCTCGTCGGGATGGATCTGCCAGCTCCCGCCCTTGTCCGCGTCGAGGATGCGGCCGAAGAGGGACGGGTCGTCGAACCGCGGGAGGCAGAGCCAGTCGATGCTGCCGTCGACCCCGACCAGGGCCGCCGAGCGGCAGTCGCCGATCAGGCCATACGACCCGATCGGCAGATACCCGTCGATGCGCGCGGCTGCCGGGCTGACCCAGGGAACCCGGGGCGGCGTCGCGCCGTCGACCGGCTGCGACCTAGTAGGAGTCCTCCGGGCGCGCGTCGTCGTCGTCGTCCTCCTCGGCATCTGCCACCGGCTTGGCGTCCTCGCCCTCCGACTCGAATGTGCTCATGCCCAGATCGCCGAGGTCGTCACCGGCGCCGGCAGGCGCCTGTGGCCCGAAGCCGTCGTCGCCGTCGTCGTCGTCGTCCAGCGGGGTCGCGTCGATCTCCCTCGATGCGAGCAGCGAGTCCTTGGCATAGGGCCGGAACTCCTCGCGCCGGCCGCCCTTGGCGAGCGGGAACGACGACTTCCGGGCGTTCTCGGCTGCCTGGTAGGTCTCGCGAAGGATGATCTCGACCCGCTCGTCCTCCAGGCGGGCCACGGCAGCCGAGTACCGGTTTCCCGTCTCCATGAGCGGGACCAGCCTGCGGGCGATCTTGGTGTCAACCTCGCCGAGCGAGACGCCGCGAGACGTCTGGGCGCGCAGGGTGGATCCCTCGCGGTAGAGCTCCACGACGTCGCCCGGGGCGATCGCGACGGTGGCCGACTTCGATGGGGCGCTCAGCACGGTGATGGCGCTCTTACCGGGCTCCTCGGTGAACAGCTCGACGTCGAAGGGGGCGGCTGACCCGGCCACCAGGTTCTTGCTCTCGAGCATCGCTGTCAGCTTGCGGACGTTCTTCTGCGCGATCAGATTGAGCGGATTGATGCGTAGCGAGCCGGAATAGGCTGCGAGCGCGTCCTCGCGCTGGCCGAGCTCGGTCAGCGCCTTGCCGATCCGGTTGAGCGACTCCTCGTCCTCACCATGGCGCTCGACGAGGGCTTGGTTCACCGCCAGCGCGTCGGCCCAACGGCTCTCGAGCGCGAGTTGGATGGCCTCCTCGACGAACAGGCTACGAGGCTTCACACGTTCTTCAGACACCAGGCTCCAGTCCGGATTTACGGAACAATGACCGCTGCGACTGCGCTTGCTCCCACCCGTCGGCAGAGAGAGGCAATCGGGTTCGCTATGATACCTGCTCAGTGAGGCGCGTCTGTTCTCTTTGCGACATCTCGACACCGCCCCAGCAATGACGCGGATCATTTCGGTCGCGAATCAAAAGGGTGGAGTCGGCAAGACGACCACCGCTGTGAACCTCGCAGCGGCGCTCGCCGAGGCAGGTACCCGGGTGCTCGCCGTCGATCTCGATCCGCAGGGTCACCTCACCATCAACATGGGCTGCCGCAGGCCCGACGAGCTCGAGAAGACGATCTACGACGTCCTCACCGACCATCGGGTCCACGTGGGGGATGTGCTCCTGCGCTCCGAAGGGATGGGCCTTGATTTCATTCCCGCCAACATCGACCTCAGCGGTGCGGAGTTGCAGCTCGTCACCGAGTTCGGCCGCGAATCCATCCTTCGCGAGAAGCTCGAGCCGATCGACGGACAGTACGACTACATCGTCATCGACTGCCCGCCGTCACTCGGACTGCTGTGCATCAACGCGCTCGTGGCGTCGACTGACGTGATCATCCCGCTGCAGTGCGAGTACTTCGGCATGAAGGGGATGCAGCAGCTGCAGCGCACCATCGACCGCGTGCGCGCGAAGCTGAACAGCCATCTGCGTGTCGCCGGCATCCTGCCGACGCTGTACAAGTCGCGCACGCTGCACAGCCAGGAAGTGCTCGACCTCGTCAAGGGCGCATATCCCGACCTGGTCTTCCCGATCACCGTCGACTCCTCGATCCGGTTCGCCGAGACGCCACTGGCGGGTCAGTCGATCCTCGAGTACGCACCGAACTCGCCTGGGGCTCGCTCCTACCGGGCCCTCGCCAAAGCGGTCATCGCGCAGGATGGCGATGGCACCGTTGAGGTCTCCGGCAGCGCGGAGCGTCCGCGCGAGCGGGTGCGCGCGGCCCGGAGGTGATGCGCGGATTTCGCCGCGCGCAGCTGCGCGGCAGCGACGAACTGTTCCGCACCGAGGAACCTGAGCAGCTCGACGCCCCGCTGTCTCCGGCGCTGAACGACGAGCCGGTCCACCCCGTTCCCGCCGCCCCGCCTCCGCACATGCGCTCGGTCCGCCTCACCGACAACGAGCTGCGCATCCTCTCGGATGCGGTGCAGCATCTGAAGTTCCCGAGCAAGGCGATGCAGCGCCCGTCCGTCGACGATTTCGAGACGCTGGAGGTGCTCCGCCAGAAGCTGCTCGACGCCCTGTGAGGCTTGGAGGGGACGGCAGCGACAATGGCGGGCACAATGCCATCGCCTCCGCATAGCTCCACATGGTCATCGGCACGCTGACGGTCACATTGCAGGTGCCGGACAGCGGATCGCTCAAGGACAAGCGTCAGGTGGTGCGCTCGCTGACGTCGCGACTCCGCAATACCTTCAACATCGCGGTCGCCGAGATCGGCGACCAGAACCTGTGGCAATCGGCGGTGATCGGGATCGCGTGCGTCAGCTCCGACACCCGCCACGCGGACGAGATGTGCCAGAAGGTGCTTCGTTTCGTCGACGATCACGGTGAGGCGCTCATCCTCGGCTCGCATTTCGAGCTGATCCATCTCTGACGACGTGGCGTTGACGGAGCCGTCCGCGTCGACGTCGGAACTGATCGCCGCGTACGAGGCAACGCTGCCGTTCGCGCTCGACGGTTTCCAGCGCGAGGCGATCGTCAAGCTCGAACGCTCGCGCGGTGTGCTCGTGAGCGCGCCGACGTCGAGCGGCAAGACCGTCGTCGCCGACTACGTCATCTGGCGCCGTCTCAAGGCGCTCGGGGCGCTGCGCAGGCCCGTGACCGACGCGGCCGACGTGGTCTACACCACGCCCTTGAAAGCGTTGAGCAATCAGAAGTTCCACGACCTCATCGAGCGCTTCGGCGAGCGCAACATCGGGCTCGTGACCGGGGAGCACACCGTCAACGACGGCGCTCCAGTGCTGGTGATGACCACTGAGATCCTCCGCAACGTGCTCTACGACGAGCCTGCGCGTGTCGACCGCGTCGGCGATGTCGTGCTCGACGAGATCCACTACATCGACGACTACCCGCGCGGCACCGTCTGGGAGGAGTTGATCATCGAGGCGCCGCGCCACATTCGACTCATCGGCCTCTCGGCAACGATCAGCAACGTCGGCGAAGTCGCCACATGGATGTCGGGCTTGCGCGGCACCATCGAGACGGTGACGCGTACCGAGCGCCCCGTCGCGCTCGAGATGTGGCTCGCCATCGACAACGCGCTCCACCCGCTGTTCGACAAGGCGGGCAACGCTGCGCGCGGGACGCTCGAGCTGGCACAGGCAGATGCCGTGCAGCAGCCACGATTTCGTGAGGCACGGCGCGCGCCGGACAACGACCTGCTCCAGGTGATCGAGGTGCTGCGCAGACGCGCGATGCTCCCCGCGATCTACTTCATCTTCTCGCGTCGGGGATGTCGCGAGGCACTGCAACGCTGCGGCGTGCACGCGATCGACCTCACCAACGACGAGGAGAAGGAGCACATCGACGCCGCGCTCACCGAGCAGCTCGCTGTCCTCACCGATGACGACGAACGCCGCTGCGTGCTCCTCGAGCTGGACAGGCGGCTGCTCCGCCGCGGACTCGCCATGCACCACGCGGGGCTCCTCCCCTACGCGAAGGAGATCGTCGAGAAGCTGTTCCAGCAGGGCCTGATCAAGGTGGTCTTCGCGACCGAGACCCTCTCGCTCGGGCTCAACATGCCCGCCCGCTCCTGCGTCATCTCGACATTCACGAAGTTCGACGGCGTCAGCTTCGCGGCGCTGACGAGCGGCGAGCTGACGCAGCTGATGGGTCGCGCCGGGCGGCGCGGCATCGACACCGTCGGACACGGCGTCATCCTCAAGGAGAGCGACGTCGATCTCCGCGACATCTACGACGCGGCGATATCGGGCGAGTTCGCGGTCGACTCCAAGTTCTCACCCACGTACACGATGGTGCTCAACCTGCTGCGCACACGGTCGGCCGAAGCCGCCGAGCTGCTCCTCGACAGCTCCTTCGGTCAGTACCAGGCGATCGAGCGCACGGCGCGATGGGACCATCGCCGCGCCAACCTCGAAGCCGAGCTCGCCGACCTGCGCCTGCGCCGCTTCCAGCACCCCCGCATCGCGTGCACGGAGCGAACGCTGACGTCGTTCCTGAATGCTGGTACGCAGCTCGGCGAGACACAGCTCGAGCTGCGCCGCGCGCGCCGCGGGCACTGGACCGACGCGCGTCGTGGCCGCTATGGCAAGGCGGGCGCGGATCCTGGCCAGAAGTACGAGGCGCTTCGCCGCGCGGCGCGCTCCCTCCAGGAGCGGATCAACGACTCACCGTGCCACCACTGCCCATACCTCGGGGATCACCGCAACCACCGGTACCGGATCGCCGATATCGAGACCACGCTCGCCGGCGCCGAGGAGGAGCTCGAACGGGCCCGGCATCGCTTCCGGCGCGAATTCCAGGCGCATCGCGCCGTGCTGCGGGCTGCCGGGTTTCTCGACGGTGATGTGCCGACGGACCTCGGACGCCTCGCCGGTTCCCTCCACGGCGAGAGCTCGCTGCTTGTCGCCGACGCCGTCGCCTCGGGCGTGCTCGCCGGCCTGAAACCCGAGGAGCTCGCCGCGACCCTCGTCAGCCTCGTGAGCGAGGACCGAGGGCGCGAGCGACCCCAGCCCTCCCGCCGCCACTTCCCGACTCCTCGGATCGAGGAGCGGCACCGCCGGCTGCGCACGGCGATGCGCCGCTTCATCGAGCTCGAACGGGAGCACGGGCTCGAGACGATACCGCCGCTCTCGCTCGAACAGATCCGGCCGGCGTACGAGTGGGCCTCGGGGGTGCCGCTCGCGGACATCGAGCCACCGCCCGGCGCGGATACGGGTGACGTGGTCAAGGCGGTGAAGAGCCTGTACTCGCTGCTCCGGCAGATGGAGCAGGCCCTGCGCGGGCACGAGCTGCATCGAGTGGTCGCCCTCACACGCGAGCGGGTGGAGCGGGACCTTATCCGCCGCGTCTGATCCGCCGTCACGCAGGTGGGCGGTGACGACTCGCAACGCTTGACAAGCGCACGCGGGACGCGTGTTAGGATTCCCGCCAATGTTGAGTCCACGAGTCGTGCTCGTACCCATGATCATGCGCCGCGGAGGTTTCCGAACGTAACGGCGCACGCGCCCACGTTGCGGAAGCCTCCCGGATCACAAACCCGGGAGGTTTTTTTGTGTCCACCATCAGTCTGCTCGAACGTTACGGACGCGCTCCGGCGCCAGCGCACGTCGAGTGCCTCGTGTGTCGAGCGTGCGGCCACGAGACACCGGTCGAGGCTACGAACATCTGCGATCGATGCTTCGGGCCGCTCGAGGTTCGCTACGACTACAGCGAGGTCGCCCGGCGCGTGTCGCGCGAGTCCATCGAGGCCGGTCCTTCGAGCATCTGGCGGTACCGCGGCCTCCTCCCGGTCGACGGAGCGGAAACCGAGCCGATCACGCTCGGCGAGGGATTCACGCCGCTCATCCACGCGCGCAACCTGGGTGCCGAGCTGGGGCTTCGCAACCTGTACCTGAAGAACGACACCCAGAATCCCACGGGGTCGTTCAAGGACCGCGTGGTGAGCGTCGCCGCGACGTGGGCTCGCGAGCACGGGATCACGACGATCGCGTGCGCCAGCACCGGGAACCTCGCCAACTCGGTGGCCGCGTACGCGGCGCATGCCGGGCTCCGTGCCGTCGTCGTCGTCCCGAGTGATCTCGAACCCGCGAAGATGATCGGCACATCGATCTTCCGGCCGACGCTCATCGCTGTCGACGGCAGCTACGACGATGTGAACCGGCTCTGCGCCGAGCTCGCGGACTGCGTCGACTGGGGCTTCTGCAACCTCAACCTGCGCGCCTACTACAGCGAGGGCAGCAAGACGCTCACGTTCGAGACGGCCGAGCAGCTCGGGTGGCGTCTGCCGGACGAGATCGTCGTCCCGGTGGCGTCCGGATGCCAGTTCGTGAAGCATCGCAAGGCCGCAGGCGAGCTCATCGAGCTCGGGCTCGTGGACCGCGGCTCGCGGGTCCCGAGGCTGACCGGCGCGCAGGCATCGGGATGTTCCCCGGTTGCGACCGCGTTCAACGCCGGCGACGACACCGTGATCCCCGTGCGGCCGAACACGATCGCTCGCTCGATCGCGATCGGCAACCCGTCGGACGGCGCCGAGGTGCTGCGCATCGCTCGCGACACCGGCGGCGTGGTGGCGAGCGTCACCGAGGACGAGCTGGTCGAGGGCATCGAGCTGCTCGCGGCGACCGAGGGCATCTTCGCAGAGACCGCGGGCGGGGTCACCGTGGCCGTGCTCCGCAAGCTGGCTCGGGCCGGACGCTGGCAGGGCGGCGAGACGGTCGTCGCCTACATCACGGGCGCCGGGCTCAAGACGGCCGACTGCGTCGCCGCCAGAGCCGAGGCACAGGTTCCCGTGCAGGCTTCGTTGCGGGCGGTTCGGGAGCGCTATGCCGGCCTGATCTGAGCGGGATGGGGCTTCGGTTTCCCCCGCCTGCTGCCGTGGCATAGTGAAGGCGATGTATCACCAGATTGCTCGCAACAAGCGCAAGAGCGTGTTCGTGATCGTCGGCTTCTTCATCATCTGGGCCGCGATCGGATACCTGATCGGCTTCATCGCCTCAGGCGTCAGCGGCGGCATCGCGGGCGTCGTCATCGCGGGAATCGCGGCGCTGCTCGTGGTCCTCTGGTCGGTGACGGCCGGTGCGCAGACCGTCCTCGCCCTCTCGGGTGCGCAGCCGGTGACGCAGCAACAGGCCCCGGTGCTCTACGACGTCGTCTCCACGCTCGCGATCGGCGCTGGGCTGCCGATGCCGAAGGTCTACATCATCAACGACCCGTCGCCGAACGCCTTCGCCACCGGTACGAGCCCGCAGAAGGCGGCGATCACGTGCACGACCGGGCTGCTCGCGATGATGAATCGCGAGGAGCTGGAAGGCGTCATCGGCCACGAGATGAGCCACATCCGCAACTACGACGTCCGCCTCGTCCTGATCGTCGCGACGTCGATCGCACTCATCGGACTCATCGCCAGCCTGCTGTGGCGGTCGCTGTTCTTCACCCGTGGTGGCAACAATCGCGATGGCGGCTACCTGATCATCATCCTCATCGCCGCCGCGGCGCTGCTCTCGGTCGTTGCGGTGCTCGTCGGACCGCTCATGCAGTTCTCGCTGTCACGCTCGCGCGAATCGCTTGCCGACGCGAGCAGTGTCGAGCTCACCCGTAACCCTGCGGGGCTGCTGCACGCGCTGCAGAAGCTGCAGCAGAATGACAAGCCCTTCTCGAAGATGACCCACGCAACCGCGGCGATGTGCATCGACGACCCGCTGCAGCACCACGGCGGGTTCACCCATCACCTCTTCGACACGCATCCCCCGATCGAGGAGCGCATCGCGACGTTGCAGGCGATGCTCCAGGTCAGGGAAACCTAGAGACCGAACCCGCTGCTTACGCCGGCGGGCCTGGGCTCAACGTGACGGTCGCCGTGTGCGTCGCGCCTCTGGTGTCGAGCCAGGTCACCGCGATGCCGTCCCCCGGCCTGCGGTCCTGCATGACATGGTTGAAATCGGCCACGGACGCGACCGCAAGGCCGGCCACCTGCGTGATCACATCTCCCGGCACGATTCCGGCAGAGGCCGCGGCGTTGCCGGCCGTGGTGCCGACGACGACCGCGCCACTCACCCCGCCTCGTGCGGTCACCTCCACTCCGAGCACGCCGCGGTGGCCGGATTCGAGATACGGCGAAGCGGTGCCGGCGCGGATCTCCTGAGCGATGGTCATCGCCCGCGTGATGGGGATGGCGCATCCCCAGGATGCCGAGGCTCCTGTCGCATTGCTCAACGACCCCGCGGTGTCCATGCCGATGACGCGGTCCTGCGCGTTGAGCAGCGGGCCCCCGGAGTCACCGGGCTGGATCGGCGCGTTGAAGCAGATGACGCCGTCGAGCGTCTCGACGATCGTGGCCCCCTCGTCCTGCACCTGGATCGTCTCGTCGAGCGACGTGACGGTCCCCTTCGCGACGACCGGTGGCCCGTTGCGGCCGAGTGCGTTGCCCTTGCCGGTGACCAGATCGCCGACCGCGAGTGATCCCGACAGGTCGAACGCCGTCGTCGGCAGACCGGACGCGCCCTCGAGCTGGATCACCGCGACGTCCTGGGTCGGATCGACACCGATCACGACCGCCTTGTAGATCGGGCCTCTGCCGGCGAGTTGCGCCGTCAGCGAGGTGGTGTTCGCGACCACGTGGTTGTTGGTGAGCACGATGCCGTTCGACGTCAGCACCATGCCGGTCCCGGCAATGGTTCCTTCGGGGATGTCGCCGTTGATGTTCACAATGCCCGCATCGCCGCCGGTCGGCGCAGCGGATGCTGGGGGTGCCACGCTGTGCTGCGTGCCGCGCACGAGCATCCAGCCCACCCCGGCGAGCGCGACGAGCGCAGCGGCCGCGAGCACGATCGCAGGCGTTCGACTCCTGCTCGGGGGCAACGGCGGTGGGACCGGCGGCGGCGCGGCCCAGAGTGGTGGCGGGAGCGGCGGTGGCGACGCGACGGCCGGCGTGGTCACGTTCAGGAGGGCGGGACGAAGACCGGCGAGGGCACGGCGACGGCGGTCGCATCCGGGGAGGTGCGAAGCGTCGCACGCATCTTCCACAACGAGACGTTGACGACATACAGCTTCTGCTCGCTGGTGTCGAGGATGTACGCGCGCGTGCCGTCCGGCGACAACGCGACCTCGCCTGGACGCGTACCCACTGCGAGTGACTTGACCGTTGCGAGCGTGGCCGGGTTGATCCAGAGCAGTGCGGCGCCGGAGTTGTCCACCGCGAGGATCGCGCTCGAGTCCGTGGTCTCGACGACGTCGACGAGGTTGCCCGTCTCCGTCATGGTCTTCGCCACCTTGTCGGTGATCGTGCTGATGTTCTCGAGCGCGTTGTCGCAGACCACGAGCAGGTTCGTCCCCTGCTGCGGCATGACGAGGCCGCGTATGCCCGCGACGGGGATGATGGCTTTCAGCGTGTTGTCCGGGAGCTTGAACGCGAGCACCGCGGACGAGTCGGCGCACGCGACGAAGAGCTGACTCTCGTCCGGTGTCACGGCCAGGTCGGTCGGCCCGCACGGGAGCGTGAACGTGCCGGCGATGCGCCAGTTGACGATGTCGATCACCGTGATCGTCCGCGCGAGGTAGCTCGCAACGTAGCCGAGGGCGCCGGACGTCGACACGGCCAGAGGGCCCGGCGACGGACCGACACTGAGCGGGACGCCGGGCTTGGACGTGGCGGTGTCGACCTTCGTGAGCATGCCCGCGTGCACGCCGTCGCCATAGCTGAGCACGAGCAGCGAGCGGCCGTCCGGTGTGAGCTTCAGCTCGCTCGGCGCCTTCGCGACGGAGATGGCGGGCCCGGCCGTCTGAGCGGCGACGTTGAGCCGTTGCACGGTGTCGTTGAGCGAGTTCGCAACCCAGCTCGTCTCGGAGCCGGTGCCGAGCAGCACGTCCGGGGCGTTGCCGACCGGGATCGCACGCCCGAGCGGACCCTGCGTGCCGCCGACGAAGGTGATGCTGCCGTTCGAGGTCGGGAACAGGACCCAAGCGACGCCGGGTCTCGCGGGCAGTGCCACCGTGCCGGGTGCGTTCGTCAACGGGACCGGCGCGCCCGCTTTGTCGGTGGCAAGGTTGACGGGGACCAGCGTGTGCGAGAGCGCACATGCGATCCATGCGGTCGCGCCGGCGGAGTCGATGTCGACTCCCACGGGCGTCGTGCCGACGGCCACCGTCACGGCGGCCGCGCGAGTGACGAGGTCGACGATCGAGACGCTGTTGCCGTTCTGGTTCGTGACCACCGCGGTCCCGCCGTCCGGGGTCACCGCAAATGCGGATGGCGCGACACCGAGCGTGATCGGGGTCCCAGGTTTCTGGGTCGCCACGTCGAGCGGTATGAGCACACCGGGCTTCCCGTCGTTGCCCTGCTCCAGGACCCAGACGGTGCTGCCGTCCTTGCTGTAGAAGGCGGCCTGTGCCGGGTTCGTGCCCACCGAGACCTGCGCGCCCTTGCCGCTCGCCGGGTCGTAGAAATACACGACGCCCGGCTGGCCGCTCGACGTGGCAGCGCCGACGATCGCCCCCGAGCTCGTCGGTGACGGCACGTAGAAGTCGACGCCCTGGCTGAGCGCCTGCGCAGGCGCGATGCTGTCGGTCGACGTGTTGATGGGGATCACCGTGCCGCCGAGGTTGTCGGTGACGTACAGGGTGGAGCCGTCGGCGGAGAGCTCCTCATCGACCGGCAGCTTCCCGACCGGGATCGGCGCGCCCACATGACCGCTGACGAGGTTCACGGGAACGACGTCGCCGTGGTCGGTGTCGAGCAGGAACGCCTTGGTGCGGTCGGACGTGGAGAGGATCTCACTCGGTGCTCCGGGCAGCTTGAGGGTCCGGCTCGTGCCGCCGCCCGTCAACGACTCGAGCGCCAGCTCCGCGGGTCCGGCGTGGACGACGGCGACCGTCGACGGCACCGGCGTGCTCAGCGGGACCACGGTCTCCGGGGACTTGCTGGTGACGAACAGCGCGCCCGCGGCGATGGCCGCGATCACGATGACACCGACGCCGGTGATGACGAGCGGGTTGCGTGGCTTACGCGGCGTTGCCGCAGCTGCGTCCGGTGCCGGGCGAGCCGGCGTCGCCGGAGGTGGCGTTGCCGGAGGCGGCGGAGGTGGTGGGTCTCCGTCCTGCAGCGGCGCCGGTACATGCATCGACAGCGGAAGGGGCGGGGGCAACGGCGCGGGCGGCCGGTCCCAGTCGTGGTTCGCGGTGTCCCTTGGTGCGCGGATACCCCAGCCCGAGCCGCTGTCGGGGCCGGCCTGGGGCTCGGATCCCTTCGTTTCGTCCGCCATGTGGTGCGACGCTACGGGTGCTCGGACGGGGTTGAGCGGCGTGCAGCACGATCGTTGCAAGCTCGTTGTGCCGAACGCGGCGGCGGTCGGATCCGACGATTCGGGAACCTGTAGCTCCGGGCGGACGTACGATCAACGTGGTGTTCACCGTGATGGGCCCGGGAAGCGACCGCTCGCACGGAAGTCGGGCCCGGCTCGTGACCCGGGCCGTCTTTTCGCTTACCGCGCTTGCTCTCGCGGCCTGCGGTGCCGCGAGCGTTCCAGCGTCTGTCGCGGGCCACCCCACCGCAGCGCCGACCGCGGCCGCAACGGGAGAATCGACGCACGCGCGCGCCGAGGCCGAGCTGACGACACTCCTTGCCAGCGTGCGCGTGCCGCCGGGAGCCGAGCAGGTGAGCACATCGCCGATCCCCATCCTTGCTGACGCTCCTGCGACCGAGGGGTCGGTGAATCTGCTCATGCGGACGGCCTGGTGGCGCGTCGACATGTCCTTTGCCCATGCGCTCGCCTGGGTCGAGGCGCATCCCCCCGCGGGGCTGACATCGGAGGCCAGCGGCATGACCGGAGGGCCTGGTGTCCCCACCAACCGAAGCCTCGGGTTTCAGGCACCGTCGACGATCGCGTACGACGGCGCTTTGCTGGAGGTGGAGCTGGCGGCGATGGGATCGTCGGCGACGGGTATGCGAGTCGACGCCGAGGTCATCTGGCTGCCGCCGAAGCCGGCAGACGAATTCGTGCCCGGAGGCACTGCGGTGACTCTCGTATCCATCAACCACTTCGGGACAACCGACGCCACGACGGTGCGCACCAGGCATCTCGACGCGCCGGATGCCGCGGTGGTTGTCCGTGATCTCAACACCCTCCTCCCGACCGACGGTTCTGTGCGTCATTGCACGGCCGACGAAGGCTACCGCATCCAGATCGAGGTGACCGTCTCCGGCACTCCGATGGTGTTCTCCGACTGGTGGGCGTGCTTTCAGGTCCAGGTGACACGGGGAAGCACGAAGCTCCTGACGTTGACCTCGACCATGTCCTTTCAGGACGAGATCACCCATCTGATCGGCGGCCCGCCCGCGCCGTAGGACTGCCGAGTCCTTGACCTCTGCATTCCATCGGGTCACAGTTGAATCGAATCGCGCAGCACGCCCGATTTCGGTGACTGCGGCGACGGAGGGTGAGACATGAGCGCACCACGGCTCGTCGGATCGTTCCGAGACTGGCTCAACGCGCGAGCGCTGAAGCGCATGGTCGCCAGGCAGCACTTCCCGGAAACCATCGAGCGCCACTACTGGGATCGGAAGGAGTTCGGCACCGATGCGGCTGCACTCGAGGCCGTCGGCTACGCGCCGCTCTCCACGTCGGTCAACGACGCCTACGTCGGCAGCGGCACATTGCCGGCAGCATCGAACGGCGTCGGCGGGCACCTGGATCGCACCGTGCGCCGGCGCGTCGCGCCGATCCATGTGCTGTATCGGAGGCCCGAGACCGCGGCGCAGTCGTAGGCCCACAACGACACGCCGTACGCCGCTCGATCAGCGCCCGTAGACCGAGATGCAGTTCCGGCTCGCGGCGGTGAATCGCTCACGCTCCCATCCCGCCCAGCGATGGTGCAACCGCAGTCCGGCGATGCGCGCCATGAGATCCAGCTCGCTCGGCCACGCGTAGCGGCAGACGATCGGGAACAGCTGCACGCCGCCGGGCGACAGCACCACGTGACTCTCGTCGAGTCGCTGGGCGACAGGGTCATGCCGTCCGACGTCGAACGTCACGCGGCCGACCTCGAGCTCCTCGGCATCGACGTATTGATCGTCGCGAAGGCGGTTGAGATATGCGGGCACGAACGCCTCAACAACGAAGACGCCGTCGTCGGTGAGGTGTCTGGCGGCGTTGAGAAAACAGCGAACCTGGTCGTCCTGCTCGAGCAGGTTGAACAGCGTGTTGAACACCAGATAGATGAGCCGGAATGTGCCGTCGACCGCGACGTCGGCGAAGTCACCCATCGTGACCGACATGTGCTCGCCACCGGGTTTGGCGCGCAGTTGCGCGACCATCGCCTCGGACATGTCGATGCCGTCAACGCGGATGCCCTGCGCCGCGAGCGGCAGCGCGATGCGCCCGGTGCCAATCGCGAGCTCGAGCGCCGGGCCGCCGCGTGCCAGCGCGCCCAGCAGTGCCACCGTCGCCTGCTCATCGCCCCGCAGATCGCGATCGTAGATGGCCGCGGTGGCTTCATCGAAGCTGTCCATCGGCCGGTAGCCCTTCATCACCACGCGCCCCCGCACCGGACGCGTCTCAGACGGGCGGCGCTGCTGCGGGTGGCGGCGCGGGCGAGGGCGGCGGCGCCGCGGGGGCTGATGGCGTGAACGACACCGTCGGTGCGGCCCGTTCGGCGTCTGCGACCTCGAAGAAGGCGAACGGCTGGAAGTGCAGCATCTGCCCGAGGATGTTGGTGGGGAACGTCTGCAACCCGGTGTTGAAGTCGCGGACGTTGCCGTTGTAGAAGCGCCGCGAGAACTCGACCTTGTCCTCCGTCGTCGTCAGCTGTTCCTGGAGGTTGAGGAAGAGCTCGGACGCTTTCAGCTGCGGGTAGTTCTCCGCCACGGCGAGCAGCTGCCGGGTGGAACTGGTCAACGCGTCCTCGGCGCCGGCCATCTGGGATGGATCGCCTGACTTCGACGCCGCGAGCGCGTTCGTCCGTGCGGCCGTGACCGCCTCGAACACACCGCGCTCGTGCGCGGCATATCCCTGCACGGTGTTCACGAGGTTCGGGATCAGGTCGTAGCGTCGCTTCAATTCGACGTCGATATCCGACCACGCCTCCTGCGTTCGCGTCCGCAGGCGGATCAGCCGGTTGAACCGGTACGCGACGTAGAGGGCGATCAGGACGATGACGATCAGGATGATCAGCAGAGCGGTCATGGCTTCAGTGTCTCACTCCTCGCGAAGCATCGCCTCGGGAACGCTCACGACCCGGTACGGCATATCCGTGATGTCGTAGTAGCGGATCGGCTTCTTGAGCCGTTTGGCGATGCCGATCTGCACTTTCACGCCGAGCGACGGATTGCCGAACACCCACATCTGATCGCATCGCACGATCAGGTTGTTGAACGCCTCGCGAACCACATCCTTGGGCACGGTGTGCACCAGGTAGTAGTCAAAGAGCATGAACGGTACGATCGGGACCTGCCCCTCGTCGAGGACGAACTTCGTGATGTGCTGTCGCCAGTAGAAGTTGCGATTGCTCAGCGCGCAGTAGATCAGCTGCTTGGGACGGCGCAGCGCACGCTCCGCCTGCTCGGCGGGGCTCGCTTTCACTGTCGGCGCGAAAATGCGCTCGAGAATATCCTCGGCGTTCTTGACGGCCGGCGGCGCCGGTGACTCTGTCTCGTCGCGAATCAGCGGTGTGCTCTCACGACGCGGCTGTCCCCGCTGGCCCAACCTTTCTCCCATTCACCGCAACGAAATCTTGAGAAAGCCGATGATAGCATCGGCGATACCTCGTGAAAGTCGCACCCCGCTACGGCGCGGAGTCGGCCCATTCGATGAGCGCCGCCAGTCGCAGCAGCGCGCGGTCCAGCAGCGCGACGCGAGCGGGATCGTTGAGCCATCGGCTCTGCCCCGACGGATGCGGCAGCGGCAGCAGCGCCGGCACCGCACGCGGTGTCCCGGGCAGCGCCGAACCGCCCGCAGTGTAGGCCCATCCGATGACCTCGTCGAGCTTCCGGCCGGGCAGGAACCGCTCCAGCGACAGCGAGCCGATGGGGATGATCAACCGGGGCGCGAGCAACGCGATGACCGCGTCCAGCCACGGCGCGCAGAGCAGCACCTCGGCGGAGCTCGGCCGGCGGTCGCCGGCGCCGTCGGGACGGCGGCCTGGGAAGCAGGTGGTCATGGCCGTCATGTAGATACGGTCGCGAACATCGGCCTCGTCGCGGAGTCCGGCGCGAACGAGCCAGCGCATCAACTGCCGTCCCGACCGGCCGGCGAACGGCCGGCTCTGATCCTGCTCGACCGGTCCGGGCGCCTGGCCGACCAGGAGGATGTGCTGCCGGGCGTGGCCGCTGAAGACAGGGTGCGCGCGAGGGATGTAGCCGGCAGCGGCGCAGCGTGTGCACGCTCGTTGCTCACGCTGCAGCGTGTCGAGTGCCTCGGTTCGCGAGCGTTGACGTGCCATCGTCCGGCTACTGTGACTCGCCGAGGTGGCAACGCTTCTGCCCAGGCGATATCATCTGTACACCGCTCTCCGCCTTCGCTTCTTCTTCGAGCGGTCGTCCTGGTCAGCCGTCGTCATTCGAGGCTCCATGTCCGACGAGTCTTCGCGGTCCGCCCGGCCTTCCGGTCAGCGCAGAAACGACGGCGCACCCAGTTGGTGGGCCGCCCTCGAGCGCGCGGATCTTCCGTCCGACGATGGCGTGCCCGCGGCGCACCGCCGGTGGTACGAGGACGACGAGAGCGCCACGCCCTTCGCCGAGGGTGCCGAGCCGCGCCCCGTGACCCGGCGGATCAAGCGCGAGTGGATCCCGAGCACGCTCGTCGCACTCGCCGTGGGCCTCATGCTCGTGGTGGCGCTCGGGGTCTGGGATTCAGCGGACGACGCTCTCACGGTGACGACGCTGATCGGCGTTCCCCTCGTCCTGGCCGTCATCACCACCCTCGTCGTCGCCCGGCGGACTCGCTGACCTCGTCCGAGGCCGTTTCCGGCAGCGCGTGACCCGAGAGCAACGGCGCCGCGAGGCCGGCCCCCGGCGTCCCAGGCGTCCTCATCTCGATCCTGTCCCGGGTCTCGTCCTCCCCGCCGACCAGGACGAGCCGGCTGCGGCGCCATCGCTGCGCGAGCGGTTCGAGGCGGCGCTGGCGCCCGGTCCGGCCGAAGGGGCCGCTCCGCGCGACGTGGAGGTCGCCACCGCGCTCGCCGAAGCGCCGATCGAACGGATCGGTGAAGTGGTGTACGGCAGCAACGGGGTGTTCCTCGTCGAGCTCGACGCCCCGGACCCGGCGGACCCGACACAGCCACTTCGCGCGGTGTACAAGCCGGTGCGCGGCGAGCGCCCGCTCTGGGACTTTCCACGCCGCACCCTCTACCTGCGCGAGGTCGCGGCGTACATCGTCGACGCGGCGCTCGGCCTCCATCGCGTCCCGGCGACAGTGCTCCGGGACGGCCCACTCGGGCCCGGGTCGATGCAGCGCTTCGTCCACGTGCTCGAGGAAGGGCTCACCGCCGAACAGGCGGAGCGTCTGGAGACGCAGTTGCGATCGGTCGCGCTGCTCGACGTCCTGATCAACAACGCCGACCGCAAGCGCGCACATCTCCTGGTCGCCGGCGGTCCCAACGTCCACGCGATCGACAACGCACTGAGCTTTCTCCCCTATCCCCGCCAGCGCACGGCGTTGATCACGCTCGGCGGTTCGCCGGTCCCGGCGAGGCTGGCCAGGCGTGTCCAGGATCTTGCAGCCGACGCGACTCGGATGACCGAGCTGCGCACTCGTCTGCGCCGTCTGCTGAGCGAGGCGGAGGTCGACGCATTCGCCCATCGAGTGACCGAGCTTGCCGCGGACCCGACGTACCCGGTGCTCGATGACTGGGACGGGCGCCCCTTCGAGTGGTGGTGAAGGCGGCCCGCCGGGATCGGCGGGCCGCCTGAAGGGGGAGGAGGGTGCGACTAGCCCGAGCTGCCCGTCGACCCGCTCGTGCCCATGTTCGGGCAGTTCGGGTGGGTCGTCGACGGGGCTTTGGTCGCTGCGGGCGTCGTGGCGCTCGCCGCCAGCGTGGAAGCGCTGGTCGATGCCGTGCCGGATGCGTTTCCGGCCGCATGCGCGATCGCGAAGCCACCGATGCCCGACCCGACGAGGAGACCTCCGCAGAGCAGTGCGGTCGCCGCGATCTTGCGAAGGCCAGTCGTCCGCGGTGCTGCCTCCTCCGGCGGCGGGGGCGGTGGGATGAGTTGGTCGCCGTCCATGGGATGTGCCTCCTGGGGTGTTGACGATTGACGTCGACCAGCGTCGCGCCGCGGCGTCAGAACCGAGTGGGCAGGCCCTGGGAGCTCGCTCAGAGTCTGTGCGCGTCGCGCCGCCGGATACCCTTTGGCGCGTGAGCTTCGTTCTCTCGCATGCCGGTGACGCCGTTCGACTTGCGTTCGAGATGTTCTGGGCGGTGCTGTGGCCGCTCGCGCTCGGATTCCTGCTGTCGGCGATCGTCGAGACCTTCGTCTCGAAGCAGGCGATCTCCCGCTTCCTCGGGAGGGGTGGGGTCCGGCCGGTGGCGCTGGCGACCGCGTTCGGGGCGGCGTCGTCCTCGTGTTCCTATGCCGCCGTTGCCGTCGGCCGGACGCTGTTCCGCAAAGGAGCGACGCTGTCCAACGCGATCATCTTCGAGTTCGCGTCGACGAACCTCGTCTTCGAGCTCGGTCTCGCCCTCCTCGTGCTGCTCGGCTGGCAGTTCCTCGCCGCCGAGTTCGCCGGCGGCCTGTTCATGGTGGTGCTGCTGGCGCTGGTGTTCCGCGCGACCCTCACACCGCGGCTCACCGAGAGCGCACGCGTGCAGGCCGAGCGCGGTCTGCTCGGAAGGATGGAGGGGCACGGCGCGATGGACATGTCGGTGACCGGCGGTTCGTTGTGGCAGCGCATTCGTGCACCGCAGGCACTCACATCCATGAGTCACTACTTCTTCATGAACGTGTACGGACTGTGGGTGGACCTCGTGCTCGGCTTCCTCATCGCGGGCGCGATCGGCGCATGGGTGCCCGCGGCGTTCTGGTCGCATCTGTTCCTGGGCGGCAACGGCTTCGGACCCGAGGTCTGGAGCGCGTTCATCGGACCGCTCGTGGCGCTGTTGAGCTACGTCTGCTCGGTGGGGAATGTGCCGCTCGCCGCGATCCTCTGGCGCAACGGCATCGGCTTCAGCGGCGCGATCGCCTTCGTCTTCGGCGACCTCATCATCATCCCTATCCTCAACATCTACAGGAAGTACTACGGCGCGCGCGTCGCGGCGTATCTCACCGCGGTGTCATATGTGACGATGGTCGCCGCCGGACTTGCCGTCGGTGCACTGTTCATCGCGCTCGGGTGGGTGCCGGGCAACCGCAACGTCGCCGCGTTCAGCACGAGCATCGCGTGGGACTCGACCACGTTCCTCGACATCGCGGTGCTGGTGGTCATCGCGCTGCTGCTCGTGCGATTCCTGCGCACGGGCGGAGTCGCGATGCTGCGCATGATGGACATGCCGTCGGACCATATGGCGCATCACGCCGACTCAGCGGCGGACCACGCGAGCTCGTCGTGATGATTGAAGGTGGTACGCCCGGAGGGACTTGAACCCCCGCACCCGGCTCCGGAGGCCGGCGCTCTATCCAACTGAGCTACGGGCGCCCGTCGCGGCTCGCCGGGACCACCGCGCTCAGTATAGGGCTCAGTCCGAATCGTCCTCGGCGGCGAACATGAGGCTGTCCTGCACCTCGTACAGTGCGTCCATCCATTCCGAGATCTGCAGTTCATCCGGCACACGCCCCGCGACCAGCCGATCCTCGCTGACGAGAGCGACCGCCCGGCCGACGAGCTCGTACGGGACCTCGACCTCGTCGGCGAGGTTCAGCTTCTCGAACGCATCGATGAGCTCGTCGATGTAGCGGATCTTCTGCCGGCGTGCATTCCGCGCTTCCCGCAACGAGGTCCAGCGAGCTTCAAGCTCGCCGATCTCGACGCAAGTCTCCTGAATCATCGGCTCACCACCCTCCGGTCCTCTACCCCTGATAGGACTCCATCCTATGTCGCTCGATGAAGCTGGTCAAGAACGGCGTTTTCCGGCGCTGCGCCTGCGGCGCGTCGCCCGCACCCGGAGCACGCAGGACATCGTCCTGCACGCCGCCCGCTCCGGTGCTGCCGAGGGGCTCTGCTGCCTGGCCGGCGAGCAGACGGCCGGACGGGGACGCCAGGGACGTGTGTGGAGCGCACCGGCCGGGTCGGCGCTCCTCGTGTCCGTGCTGCTGCGGCGCTCCCCCGCCGTGGCCTCGGGCGTCCCGTTCGCCGCCGGACTGGCGCTGGTCGACGCGCTCGCGACGACGGCAGGGGTCCGAGCCGGGCTCAAGTGGCCCAACGACGTCCTCGTGCGGGGACGCAAGCTTGCCGGCATCCTCTGCGAGGTGGCGCCCAGCGGAGCGCAGGAAGGCCGGGTCGCCATCGCGCTCGGCCTCGGTGTCAATCTGCGTGTCGGGGCGTTCCCGGACGGCGCCGAGGGCATCAGCCTGCACGAGCTTGTCGAGCATCCGCCCGACGCGGAGACGCTGTTCGAGGTGTGGATGACCGCCCTCTGGGATCGCCTGCTCGCGCTCGAGCGGGGCGGCATTGCCGCGATCGTCGCCGACTGGCGGACGGTCGCGGTGGGGCTCGGAGAAACCGTCACCGTCCGCAGCGCATCCGGGTCGCTCGATGGGATCGCCGTCGACGTGGAGGACGACGGGGCGCTGCTCGTCCGCTCAGGCGATGCGATACACCGGGTGCTCGCCGGGGACGTGCACATCGGAACCGGCGTGGCAAGGGAGCCCTAGGAGGCCGGCTCCGGCCTCGCCAACGCTACGGTGAGGGTGTCGCGGTCGCCGATGGGCTCGGGGTTGCTCCAGCCGCGGGCGAGGCGGACGCCGAAGCCGATGCGGATGCCGCGGGCGTTGCCGCCGATCCCGTCACCGTGAGCACCCCTGCCATGTTCGGAGCGTGGATGGTGCAGATGTAGTTGTACGTGCCCGGGTTGTTGATCTCGACGTCCCACGTGGCGCCGGGATCGAGGGTGTTGTCGGTGAGGCAGGACAGGGCGCCTGAGAACGTGACGTTGTGCTCAACCGATCCGGTGTTCTTGAACTCGATCACCTGGCCGGTGCCGACGGTGTTGTTGGCCGGCGAGAACACGAGGTTATCGGTCGCATCGATGGTCGTCGTCGGGGTGCCCAGCCCGCTCGCCGCGAACTTCCCGGGACACGGGCCACCCGATCCACCGCCACCGTTTGACGGCGCGCCATTGCCGCAGCCAATGAGTGCAATCGCTACGCAAACCCCCAATCCCACCGCAAGTGTCCGCAGATGACTCAAGTGCTTTCTCCTGATTGCATCTTAAAGGATGGGTTCCGTCACACGGCGTGCGCCCTCACCGCATCGCCCCGGCAATACGATCGGCGGCCAGCTCCTCGTCCTGTCCGGGGTCGGAGAACAGGCGCATGAAGACGACGATGACCGCAATGAAGTAGACGATGTTGCCGACCCCGAGCATGATCACGCCGCCGTACTGCTGGTCGGTGAGCGCGGACAGGCCCCAGAGGCGCGGCGCCTGGACGTAGAAGCTGTACAGCGGGGCCGGCGCGAGCGCGAAAACGATGCCGAGCACCGTCGGCGGCACCCCCGCCACGGTCAGGGCCGCGATCTTCGTGAGCGGGCTGATCGTGACCGTCCGGTCGTCGCGGATGGGATCGACGACGGACCACCACATGATGAGACCGGCGGTGATGAAGCTGATGTGCTCGACGATGTGCACGGGGACTGTGGTGAGCGTCGTGTCGTACAGCGATGGGATGTGCCAGAACAGCAGCACCGCGTTGAAGAGGATCACCGCCGGCCATGGACGCGTGATCGCCCACCAGATGGAGCGCAGCGTGGTGTGCCGGTCGCGTGGTGCCGGCCTGGCCCCGGCGATGCCGAGGAGGAGCAGCGGGGGCGCGATCATCATCAGCAGCATGTGCTGCACCATGTGGAGCGAGAAGAGGTAGAGATCGCCACCGCGGTCGATCGGGGACTCGAGCGCGAGCAGCGTGATCAGCAGCCCCGCGAAGAAGAGCACGGGACGCCAGCGCGCGTGGCGGAACCATGGCGTGACGTCGTCGACCGGACTGATGGTGCCGCGCCGTATCGCGACGATGTAGCCGGCGGCGACCGCCACCAACCCGCAGATGACGGTGGGATCCCACGTCCAGTCGCCGAGGCCGAGGTGAGCCGTCAGTGCCCTCCGTCCTCGGGGAGCTCGAGATACTCATTGCGCGCGCCGCGGACCCAGAAGTACCCCGACGCGATGAGGTAGATGAGTCCGATACCCCACATGAGAGGGCCGACGACGTTGCGGATGTCGGTGAGAAAGCCCGTCAAGGTCATGGCGAGCGCCAGGGCCGCGTTGATGGGCGCGAAGCTCGGCGGCGGCAGGTGCGGCGTCGCGTGCGCGTGCTCGCCGTCGCCGTCGTCGTGGGTCGTCGCAGTGTCAGTCATCGCCTGATGCCTATTTCGTGACCGCGAGGAAGATCGCGGCCCAGACGAATGCCGCTCCCATGAGGACGAGCAGCAGGATGAACATGAGGAGGCCCATGCGCATGTTCTTGCGAGCGAGCTTTCGGTTCACCAGGGCATCCTCCTCAGAGGCCCGTCACGCGGTCGACTGCCATCACCGCGAAGAGCAGGGCCAGGTAGATCATTGAATGGTAGAAGAGCCGCCGTGCCGAGCGCGCCGTCGGCCGCCGCGACGCCACGACCGCGTCGGTCAGCAGGATCGCGTCGAGGACCGCGGCGCCGCCCAGATACACGGCGCCGAACGAGCGGGTCAGCACCGGGAGCACCGTCACCAGGCACAGCACGATCGTGTACAGGACGATCTGGTAGCGGGTCTGGCGGTCGCCCTGGACCACAGGGAGCATCGGCACGCCGGCTCGGGTGTAGTCACCCTTGAGGAGCAGCGACAGCGCCCAGAAGTGCGGCGGCGTCCAGTAGAACACCACCGCGAACAGGAACACCGCCGTGAGGTTCAGGGTGCCGGTGACCGCCGCCCAGCCGACGAGCGGCGGGATCGCGCCCGCCGCGCCGCCGATGACGATGTTCTGCATCGATGAGCGCTTCAGCCACATCGTATAGACGAGGACGTAGAAGAGGAGCGCCGTCATCGCGAGCACGGCCGACAGCAGGTTCACAGTCGCCGCGAGAAGGACGAAGGACGAGACCCCGAGGGCGACTCCGAACGCCAGGGCCTGGCGCGGCTCGATGCGACCGGCCGGGATCGGGCGGGATCGCGTACGGCCCATCTCGAGATCGATATCGCGGTCGAACCAGCAGTTGATGGCGTTGGCGCCGGACGCCGCCAGCCAGCCGCCGGCAACCGTGAGGAGCACGAGTCGCCAGCCGGGCCATCCCCGGGCGGCGATGACCATCGCGGCGACGGCGGTGACCTCGAGGAGCAGGATCACGCGCGGCTTTGTGAGCGCGATGTAGTCGCGAACAACCTCGGCGGTGGGCCGGCGGGGAAGCGCTTCGAGGCTGACCGCGACGGTCACAGCGGCGCCGCTCCCGCATGCGTTCGAATGCCGTCGGCCCGCTGCAACTCGGCTTGCGTCGCCGCCTCACGGGCATCCAGCGTGCTGTAGACCGCTACGGCAACCACGGCACCCCAGAGCAGTGATGCCAGCGCGAGGTGCAGGCCCCGGACCCATGCGGGGAGGCCGAGCTCGACGACGAGCGCACCCGCGGCGACCTGGAGCACGAGGAGCAGGTTGACGGACATCACGCCGATTCGCACCGCCCGGTCACCGCGGCGGCGCCGGAGGATCAACGCCATGAGCGCCCCGAGCGCGAGCACCACCACGAGCGCGACGAGGCGATGCGCGGCGTTGATCGTCCCGGCCTGTCCCGTCGGTAGCGCGAAGCCCCCGCCGCAGAGCGGCCAGCTGTTGCAGCCCGCTCCGGAGCTCGTCTCCACGACGAAGGCACCGCTCATCGCAACGGCATACGTCGCGACCACCGCGGCGATCACCGGCACCGTCACGGACGCGACGGCACCCGACACGAGCTTCGACGCTTGTCGCGTGGTGCCGACAGTTGTCGCCACGACAGCGACGTAGATGAGCACCGCGAACAGGAGCAGCGCGTTGGCGAGGTGGATCATCACCACGCCGCCGGGGAGGTTGAACTCGACGGCAAGCGCGCCGAGCGCGATCTGCACCACGAAGAGCGCGGCCGCCACGGTCGCGCCGACGCGAATCCTGCGCTGGCGCCGGTACCAGATCCATGTGCACGCGGTGAGCACGATGACGAGGAGCGTGCAGATCGATGCAATCCACCGGTGCGTGAACTCGATGAGCGTGTTGATCTGCCATGCGGGCAGCAGCGAGCCATGGCAGAGCGGCCACTGATCCGTGGTGCCGCACCCGTTGCCGCTCCCGGTGACCCGGACGATGCCGCCCCAGACGATCAGCAGGTACGTCGCGACCGCGGTCGCCACCGCGAGGCGGCGAAACCCTGCCGACGGCCGCGAGATCACCGTCCCACCAGCGTTAAGCCGGTGCTCCCGAGGCGGCCTTCTTGCGCGCGAGCCGTGCGTCGCGCACCGGACGGAGGCTCATCACCTCGGGCTCCTCGTCGAAGTTCCACGGAGGCGGCGGCGACGATGTCGCCCACTCCAGCGTGTTCCCCTCCCACGGATCATCCGGTGCTGTCCTGGGCGCGCGCATGCTGATGATGAAGTTGATCATGAAGATGGTCACGGAGATGGCGATGACGAATGCCCCGAAGGTGATCAGCGAGTTGATGTCCCCCCAGCCGCGGTTGTCGAGGTAGGTCGCGATCCGGCGCGGCATGCCGAGGAGGCCGAGCGCGTGCATCGGCATGAACGTCAGGTTGAGTCCGATGAATATCGTCCAGAAGTGGAGCTTGCCCAGCTTCTCGCTGAGGAATCTCCCGGTGACCTTGGGGAACCAGTAGTAGAAGGCGGCGAAGACGCCCATGACACTGCCGCCGAACAGCACATAGTGGATGTGCGCGACGACCCAGTACGTGCCGTGCACGAGGCGGTCGACGGACAGGCTCCCGAGATAGACGCCGTCGATGCCGCCGATCAGGAACATCAACAGGAAGCCGCACGCGAAGAGCATGGGCGTGTCGTATTTGATGCTCCCTCCCCACATCGTCGCCAGCCAGCTGAAGATCTTCACCCCTGTGGGCACGCCGATGACAAAGGTCGTGAAGGCGAAGAACGTCTGCACCACCAGCGGCAGGCCGGTGACGAACATGTGGTGGACGAACACGATGAACCCGAGGAACGCGATCGCCACGATGGACGCCGCCATCGCCTTGTAGCCGAACACCGGTTTTCGGCTGAACACCGGGATGATCTCGCTGATGATCCCGAAGGCCGGCAGGATCATGATGTACACCGCCGGGTGTGAGTAGAACCAGAAGACGAACTGGTAGAGCAGCGCGCTGCCACCGTTGACCGGGTCGAAGAAGTTGGTGCCGATCTGGCGGTCGAGCAGGTTCATCGCCAGGCCGGCCGCAAGGAACGGCGACGCGAGCACCACGAGCGCGGCCGTCACCTCCTGCGCCCACACGAAGAGCGGCAGGCGTCCCCATGTCATGCCTTTGGCGCGCATGTTGTGGATGGTCGCCAGGAAGTTGATACCGCCGAGCATCGACGCGACCCCGAGCAGGTGCAGGCCGATGATCCAGAGGTCCTGGCCCATGCTGCAGCTGTAGTGGGACCCGGTGAGTGGCACGTAGCCGGTCCACCCCGCGTCCCCCGGACCGCCGGGGCAGAGGATGCCGGCGTGCGTCGTCGCGGGGACGAGGAACCCCGCGTACATGACGATGCCGCCGAGCGGGATCAGCCAGAACGAGAGCGCGTTGATGCGTGGGAACGCCATATCGCGCGCGCCGATCATCAGCGGGACCATGTAGTTCCCGAGCCCTGCCCAGACCGGGATGATCCACAGGAAGATCATCGTCGTCCCGTGCATCGTGAAGATCTGGTTGTACTGCTCAGGTGTGAGGAAGGTGTTCTGCGGCTCCGCGAGCTGGATGCGGATGAGCAGCGCCATGACACCGCCGACCAGGAAGAAGAAGAAGGTCGTGAAGAGGTACATGATCGCGATCTTCTTGTGGTCGACCGTCGTCAGCCAGCCGAGGATCCCCTTCGACTTGTCGTAGCGCGCGAACTTCGCGCGAGGCAGAGTCGCGTCAATGACCGCCATCAGGATCCTCCGAGAGCGCACGACTTGCTGGTGGGGTCAATCGTCCCTGCGGGATTGCCGAACACGCACGACTGGAACTGGTTCATCGGCAGCGACACGACGACAAACGTCATCTTTGCGTGGCCCACGCCGCATAGCTCGGTGCACTGACCGTAGTACGTGCCCTCGCGCGCCTCGATCGGCGCGGTGTTGACGTCGCCGGGGATCGCGTTCATCTGCTGCCCGAGTGACGGCGCGAAGAAGCTGTGGTTGACGCCGCATCCCTCGTCCGCGAGCACCTGCGCGAGCGAGCTGTTCGATGGGACGTTTGGCGAGGCGTTGCACGGCGGATCGGTCGAGACGATGTTGAGACCCACGTCCGTGTTCTCCGGTAGGAAGAGATAGCCGAAGCTGCGGATGCGGGTGCCGCTCGACGTGGTGCCGTAATCGAACGTCCAGCTGAACTGCTGGCCGATGACCGTGACGGTGTACTGCGTCCCCGCGTGGATGTTGTTGACGAACGGCATGTTCACCGCGGTCAGGCCGAAGAGCGAGAGGAACGTCGCCAGCGGCACGAGCGTCCAGGCGATCTCCAGCCTCGTATTGCCATGGAACTGCGCCGGCTCGTCGTCATCGCTCCGGCGGCGGAACTTCACGAAGGCGAAGAGGAGCAGGGCGGTGACGATGGCACCGAGCACCACCGACGACCAGAACACGGCGGTGTACACACCGAGCGCTCGATCGCTGACGGTTCCGCCGTCGCCAAACGCTCCGGCGTTGTTGACGCAACAGGTCGACGCTGCGAGCACGTTCATGGGCGCGGCAGGATGATCGCATAGCGGCGTTCAGCCGGGCAAACCAGATCGGGGAGTGCCTCCGCCGACGGACGCCGCATCACTTCTGCCACGGCTTGGTCTTGGTGTGGATCTGTCGCTTCACCAGCTCGGTGATGTCGGTGTTGATCAGCGCGGCGCGGTCCCAGGAGCCACGATTCTGCGGGGGAACCGACGGGTCGGGGAGCACCTCTCCGGTCGCGGTCGAGCGCTGGCGCCTGCGCAGACGCGAGAGCATCCCGCGCCGGCTCGCTGCGCTCACAGACGGAACATCCGCCGGCGTGCGGCCAGCTCGGGGTCCCCGCGGCCGATGGCGGCCGCGCTCTGCCACGCGTCGATCGCCGAGCTGGCCCAGAGGTAGAGGCCGGCGACGAACAGGCTCAGGAAGGCCAGCACCGAGACGAGCGCCACGAGGAGGAACAGGGCCCCGAGGTGGGCGGTGAGGAGCGCATGGCCGACCGACTGACCGGCGATGATCAGCAGGATCCCGGGTCCGATGGTGCCGATCGTCCACAGGAAGAAATAGAGCGCCTTGCGCGGCTGCAGGTTGTACAGCTGACCCAGCCCTGGAATGATCGAGAGCAGGACTGCGAGTTGCGAGTTGGGCTGGCGGAGGGGTTTGACCCCGCCCGCGTCAGCAGCCATGACAGGCGCCACGACACGCCACCGGGGCGCTCACGCCCACCTGAGCCTCCCACCTCATCGGCTGACGAAGGCCCGGTAGACGTAGTAGGCGGCGAGGAGCAGCGTTCCGAACGCCCAGATCGCCACGAAGAGGACGTCCCCCCAGCCGGCCTCCCCGGGGTACAGCGCGTTCGCGAGGATACCCGGCATCTCAGTGCGCCTTGAAGTTCTCGAGGAGGAACTCACCGTAGATGAGCACGAAGGTGAAGACGAGCAGCCCGACGAACACGACCAGCGTCCCGATCAGGTCTCTCGCGAACGTGCTGCGGCGCTTCACTGTCTCGTTCTCATGGCAGGGTGCTGTAGTTCTCCCACTCGCGGATGAACTGAATCAGGATGTTGATCTGCGTCTCCGACAGCACGCGCGTGTGGTTGACGATCGCCCCGGCGCCCGGAGGCGGTGAGCCGTTGGACGCGTAGTCATTGGCGATGGCGCCCCAGTTGGGCATGATGCTGCTGTAGTGCTCGAAGCCGGTGAAGCCGTACTCGATGCACCGGTAGTAGTAGTCCTCGTTGAAGTACCCGAGGCGGTCCTGGTTGTTGAGGGGCGGACCTGCGCCACCCTCTCCAAGACCGCCGTGGCAGCGCGCGCAGTTCTGGTAGTAGAGCTGCGCGCCTTCGGTGAATGCGTAGACGGGATTGATGATCAGGTTCTGATGGGCGTCGGTCTGATCGAGCCCGAGGCGGTTGCCGTTGTGGCACACGATGCAGCCGATCTGGTCGATGCCGAGCTTTCCGGTCGGGGTCCCGGCGCCGCCGTAGTTCGTCGCCGGGTTGATGAACGAGGGAAGCGGCCCGGGCTGGCTGACGGTGACGGGCTTGGCGACGGGCTGGCCGGGCGTCGTGTACGGCGTGTAGGTGAACGAGGTGAAACCCTCTGCGCCCATCGCTGCATAGCTCTCGGACGGTGGGTACAGGCCGCCGTCCACCGTGACGTACGCGGGATGCTCACCGGACAGGTGGTACTCGGAGGCGAGCTGCTTCGCGTCGGGCTCGTACTTGAAGAAGTCCTGACTGAGTCGCTGTGCGGCTGCCACCGGGCCGATCGTGCCGATATCGGGGACGTGGCACGAGATGCAGCGCTCCACGCGATAGGTGTCGCCCTGGATCGTCGCCTGCGGGAAGCTCGGGAACAGCTGCTGGATCTGGACGTTGAAGTCCGACTGAGGGTAGTCCTTCTGGTACTGCTCCTGGATCGCGATGTAGCCGCGGCTCGACGTGTCCTTGAACGCGGCCCAGGCGACGAGCGCCAGCAGCGCGACGCTGAGACCGACGAACAGGAGCTTCGTCCTCATACTGGCGAGCTGAGTCCGGGATGGCCGAGGACCAGTGTCCAGTCCCAGTTGAACGCCTGGCCGCGGAAGAACTCGCCGATGACGACGAACGCCACCGCAAGGCAGACGTAGATCGTGAAGAGCACGATCGCGACCTTACGGTCCTGCGGCCGGCGGCTCGGGTTCCGGTCGAGATACGGCGTGAGGATCATGAAGATGATCACGAAGCTCGGGAACGCGACACCGGCCATGATCGGGGGGAAGCGCTCGAGCAACTCCTGCAGGCCGACGAAGTACCACGGCGCCTTTGCCGGGTTGGGGGTGATCGAGGTGTTGGCATGCTGCAGCAGCGGCGCGTTGATCTGGATCGACACCAGCATCAGGAAGACGAAGGCGCCGAGCCCCGCCAGGAACTCCCGCCACACCAGGTAGGGGAAGGTGACGACCGTCTCCTCGTCCTCGCGCCGCCGGATGACCAGCGGCGTGCTGGCAAGCTCGGGTCCGGAGACGGGCGCCTGCTGACGCGGGCTCGGTGCCCCGCGCTGGTCGCGTCCTCCCTCGACGACAGTTGCCATCAGAGGCCTCCTGTGAACCCGTCTTTACGGACGCGCCAGAAGTGTACGACCATCAGTAAGAAACCGATGAGGGGCAGGGCGATGACGTGTAAGACGTAGAACCGGATCAGAGCGCCTTGTGCTACCTGATCGCCACCGAGCAGGAGGTATCTGGTGTACGGGCCGACGATCGGCGCGTACTTCGCCATGTTGGTACCGACGGTGATCGCCCAGATGGCGAGCTGGTCCCAGGGCAGCAGGTACCCGGAGAACGAGAGGAGCAGCGTGATCAGCAGCAGGAACGTGCCGATGACCCAGTTGAACTCGCGCGGCGGCTTGTACGCGCCCTGATAGAAGACGCGAGCCATGTGCAACCACACGGTGATCACCATGCCGTGCGCAGCCCAGCGATGCATGTTGCGGATGATGTCGCCGAACACCGCGACGAACTGCAGATCCTTGACGTTCTGATACGCCGAATCCACCGACGGGATGTAGTAGAACATGAGGAAGAGGCCGGTGATCGTCAGCAGGATGAAGAGGAAGAACGAGAGGCCGCCGAGGCACAG
>DATLRX010000112.1:0-8577 GCA_035534435.1 Candidatus Acidiferrales bacterium | reverse complement strand
CATTCTCCCCTCGGCCCGGCCGTCTACATGCTGGCGCGGGTCGCACCCAAGGTGATCGGGCCGTTTCCCGGCGGCGCCCTTGCCGACCGATACGGCCCGGCTCGCGTCGCCGCCGCGTGTGCGCTGCTCCAAGCGGCGCTGACCGCGTCGATCGTGGTCGCGGCGAACGATGGCGCCATATGGCCGATCTACGTGGCGGTGGCCCTTGCCCAGTTCTTCGGCTCGGCGGCGCAACCCTGCTACAGCGCGCTGATCCCGCGCGTCACCACACCCGATCATCTCGGACGCATCCAGGGCGTCTACTCGGCGCTCAGCAACTCGAGCCTCCTCGTCTCGCCGGCGCTCGGAGCGCTCGCGCTGGCGATCACGAGCCCGCAGGTGCTCATCGCCGTCGACGCGGTGACGTTCGTCATCGCCGCGGTACTGGTCGGCTCGATCATGGGCGTCGACCGGGTCACCTCCGGAGCACACAGGTCCCAGCGCATCTCGGCGGGCATCCCGATCGTGATGCGGGATCCCACCCTGCGATTCCTCGCCGCAGCCTACATCTCCAACGCGGCCGCCGTGACCGCGCTCCAGGCGGTCCTCGTGGTGGCGGCGGCGCAGCGGTTCGGCCACGCAGCCGACGTGGGGTGGCTGTACGCGGCGGTCGGGGCCGGATCCCTGCTCGGGACCGTCCCCGTGATCCGAAGGACGCCCAGGCGTGTCAACACCCTGCCGATCGCCGTCGCGACCGTGATCGAGCTGGCGCCGCTGGCGCTGTTCGTCGTCGCCACGGCGCTTCCCGAGGGGATGGTGCTGCTGTTCGCGAGCGGGCTCGGCGCCGCGCTCTACCAGACGAGAGGCGTGATCGGAGTGCAGCAGCGAGTCCCGGTGGAGTTGCTCGGACGGACGATGGCGGTCATCCGATCCGCCCAGTACCTCGGGATGCTGCTCGGCGGCATCGCAGCGGTGGCGCTCGTCGAGCCGATCGGCTGGCAGGCGACGGTCCTCACCGTGTGCACGCTCGGCGCGACATTCCTGTTCTTCACCGCCGTCAGCGAGACGCGTGGCTCGACCGGTTGACCACCTGCATCCAAACAGTCGTCTGGCTGCGTAAAGAGTTATGTGTTTCCGGCGAGCAGTCGTAAATCCACGAGGCGTCGCTGCGAACGCTGCACTCGCGTAGACCGCATCCTCCTCACGCCAGCCTTGGCACAGGCGTGCCATGGCTACCCGGTGCCGGCGGAACCAAGGAGGCAAGATGGCGGACGGCTGCGGCTGGGCCTGAGTCCCGGCTCGTGAATCCCGAGTAACACTCGGGCTATTGGAACCCGTTGGGTGCGGCGTCGCGGGCAGCGGTCTGCGACGTCGTCCTTCGTTTCATACACCGGCTGAGAGGTCAGATGCCGATCGATGCCGCGCGGTTCTCCCCGCGAGCTGCGACACACCGCCCGCCGGCTGATCGTTCCGCGCGCCTGCTCGTCGCCGCTGGGGTGTCCACGTACGGCGACTGGCTGACCGTGGTCGCGCTGACGGTGCTCCTCTTCCGCCTCACGAACGAGCCGGAGGTGCCTGCCGCGTACGTGCTGGCCAAGGTTGCGCCACGCGTGTTCGGTCCGACCCCGGGAGGTCATCTCGCGGATCGCTTCGGCCCGGGTCGTGTCGCCGGTTGGTGCGCCCTCGTCCAGGCTCTCCTCACCGGGGCGATCGTCGTCTGCGCCGCGAGCGATGCCGTCTGGCCGATCTTCGCGGCTGTGGTCGGCGCCCAGTTCGTCGGATCGATGGCGCAGCCGGCGTACGGCGCCACCATCCCGCGCGTTACGCGTGGCGACCGCCTCCTCCGTGTCAACGCGCTGTACAGCGGCCTCTTCGAATCGAGCGTCCTGGTTTCGCCCGCGCTCGGGGCACTCCTCCTCTCATGGGTGCAGCCCGCTGTGCTGATCGCTGCCGACGCGGCCTCCTTCGCGGTGGCCGGAGCGCTCATGCTCTCGCTGAGGATCGGCCCCGCCACCACGGGCTTCTCCCCCGCTCGCGTCGGGTCGAACGCAGCCCGCCTCGTGGCCGCTGATCCGATGCTTCGCGCTCTCGCCGCATCGTTCTTCTGCAGCGGCGCTGCGATCACCGCGCTCCAGGCCGTCCTCGTGGTGGCGGCCGCGCAGCGGTTCGGACAGGACGCGACGGTCGGCTGGCTGTACGCGGCCGTCGGCGGCGGAGGCGTGATCGGCAGCCTGGCGCTCCTGCGCTGGAGGCCGGCCCCGATCGGCGCGGGAGGCATCTCGGCCGGGTTCCTGCTCGAGATCGGGCCGTTCGCCGCATTCGCTCTCGTGGGTGGGTTCATTCCGGCACTCGGCTTCCTCGCCGTGAGCACATGCGCGGCCGCCGTCTACCAGACGCGGGGTCAGACCGCCCTGCAGCAGAACGTGCCCGCGGAGCTGCTGGGACGTGTGAACGGTGTCATGCGTTTCCTGCTCTACACCGGCATGCTCGCCGGCGCTGTCAGCGCGGTCGCACTCGTCGACGTGGTGGGCTGGAGCGCTCTCGTCGCCGGGACCACCGCCGCGGCGGCCGGTGTGTACATCGTCGGCCTGCTCATCCTTCGGGTCGCGCATCCGCGCCCGCGCGAGGTCACCCTTGCCGGGCTGCCCCTGAGGCACTTCGTGGATCAGACCGCACCCTCGTCGCGCTCCTCCTCATCGATCGGAGCGCCGGCCGATCTGCCCCACTCGCTGCACGATCCGTCGTAGCGTGTGATGCCGGGTGCGTAAGCTCCGTGGCGCTCACGCGCCGGCGCCCGAACTGATTCGGCGAGCGAGCAGATAGAGCCGCGTCGTCTGCACCTCCACGTCCGGATACGGAGCGCGGATCAGGCGCGCCTCGATCGCGAAGCCGGCGGCGGTCAGGCTCGCGACGAGGTGCTCCGCGTCGTAGAGCCGGAAATCCATGTCGACGGTCACGCCGACCATCTCGTCGGCGTGCTCGAGGTCGTCGCCGTGCTCGCCAAGGTGCACCGCGAGGAGCAGCAGGCCGCCGGCGCGCAGCACGCGGTGAAACTCACGCAGCGCGGCTCGGACGTCGCCATCACGGCTGAGATGGATGATCGAGTAGAAGGCGACCATCCCGTCATACCGGCCATCGGGGACGGCGAGTGCCGTCATATTCCCGACGTCGAACGTCATGTCCGGGTGCAGTGCGCGTGCCTGCTCCACCATCGATGGCGACAGATCGATCCCCTGGACAACAAGTCCCCGGGCTGCGAGGAAGGCACCGACGTGCCCCGGTCCGCACCCCATGTCACACACCTCGGCGCCGGCGCCGTGCTCGGACGCGAGTTGATCGGCAAACGCGTTCAGCAGCCCGCGATCGATGGGCTTGTCGCGAAGCTCGTCGTGCACCCGGGCGGTGTAGTTCTCCGCAACGGCGTCATAGCTCGCGCGAACGCGCTCCTCGTCCTGCGACGGGCGATCCTCGGGTGTTGCTTCACGCATCCGCGTCGCGGGAGTCCGCCGCGTCCCCTGCTATGGTCCGCACGCCATGCATCGTCGCACCGTCCTGCCTGCCGCCGTTGACGCGCTGTGCCTCGCGGTGTTCGTCGTGCTCGGCCGCGAGAGCCACGACATCGCCAGCGGGATTGCGTGGTATCTCACGGTGCTGTGGCCCTTCCTGGTCGGATGGTTCGTCGCGGCGCTCGCACTGCGCACCTATGCGTCGTGGCCTCAGCGCTGGACTCTGCTCGCCGCGACGTGGGCCGGCGGCATCGTCATCGCGCTCGTGCTCCGCGCAGTGGTCACGCAGCGCACCACGCCGGTGGCGTTCATCATCGTCGCGTACGCGTTCATCGGACTCGCGACGTTCGGCTGGCGGCTGACGGTGCGTGCGCTGACACTCCTGCGCGGTCGCGCCTGAGGTCAGCTGATGACGCGCTTCCTGAAGTTGCGGGTGCCGACCCACAGGAAGAAGGCGCAGAAGCCGAGCAACACCGGGTAGACGACCCAGAGGGACATGTGCGGTGCCGACGTCAGCGCACCGCGCATGCCTTCGTTGATGTAGATGAGCGGATTGACGAGCACGAGCACCTGCAGCCAGTGGAAGCTGCCGATCGTGACCGGCGCGAGCGTCGTCCACGAGTAGTACGTGCCGCCGAGGAACGTGATCGGCAGGATGATGATCCCGAACAGGAGCGGCACCGTTCTCGGGTCGAAGATCGTCCCGAACGTCAGACCGAGCGCTGACGTCGTGATGCATGCCAGGGGGATCAGCGTGACGAGCTGGAGCCAGTGCACCTGCAGGTCGATGTGGACACCACCGGCGTGCACCACGGCCGCGATGGGAAAGACGATGGCCGCGGCGATGAGGCCCTGAATGGCCCCGAACAGCACCTTCTCCAGCGCCACGAGCGACACGGGGAGCGGGGCGAGCACGCGATCCTCGATCTCCTTCGTGTAGCCGAACTCCTGGACCATCGGGAGCGCGACCGCCTGGATGCCCTGGAACATGACCGAGAGTCCCACGACGCCGGCGACGAGGATCGTCGCGAACGCCGATTCCCCGGCGGCGCCGCCACCACCGCCGACACCCTGGCCGATCGTCGGAAACACGTAGAGGAAGACGAAGCACAGCAGGAACGGCTGCACGATCGTGCGTGGGATGAACTCGCGCAGCCGCTTCTTCAGCACGACCAGGTCGCGGAGCAACAGCGCGCCGAGCGCGATGCGCGACGAGGTGGCCGACGATCGACGCGGATGGAGGCTCGCGGGTGCGCCCACCTCCGGCGCGGCGGTGACGAGCGTGGTCATTCGCGCAACTCCTTGCCGGTCAGGCTGATGAACACGGTCTCGAGGTTGGGTTCGGAGACCTGCACGTCGCGAACCACATAGCCGGCGCTGTCGGCACTGTCGATGACGCGAAGCAGCAGCCGATCCCCACCGCGCACCGCGAGCTGCACAGTGCCCTTGCGCACCGCGGCGGACCCGACGCCGTCAACGTCCTGGCGCAGGCGCGCCGCGAGCTGCTCGAGGTCACCGTCGGCGGTGATCGTGACGATCGTGTCCGCGCCGATCGTCTCCTTGAGACGCGCAGGGGTGTCGAGGGCGAGGATGGTGCCGTGGTCCATGATCCCGATGCGACCGCAGAGGCTGTCCGCCTCGTCCATGTTGTGCGTCGTCAGCAGCACGGTCTGGCCACCCGTGTGCAGCTCGCCGAGGATCTCCCAGAGCGCGATGCGGCTCTGCGGGTCGAGCCCGGCCGTCGGCTCGTCGAGGAAGAGGACTGCCGGGTTGTGCAGGATGGCCCGCGCCACCATGAGGCGCTGTGCCAGGCCGCCGGAGAGCGCCATGACGGGCGCCTTGGCGCGCTCGGTGAGGCGGAACTTGACGAGCATCTCGTCCGCCGCGGCGCGTGAGGCGCGCGCCCCCATGCCGAAGAAGCGGCCGTGGAAGTAGAGGTTCTCCCAGACCGTGAGCGCACGGTCGAGCGTGTTCGTCTGCGCCACGACGCCGATGAGCTGCTTCGCCACGGCCGGGTGCCTCACCACGTCCACGTCACCGACGAATGCCTGCCCGTGCGTCGGGATCGTCCGCGTGGTGAGCATGCTCGCGGTGGTCGTCTTGCCGGCGCCGTTCGGTCCCAGGAGCCCGAAGATCTCGCCCTGGTAGACGGTGAGGTTGAGCGTGTCGACCGCTTTGACGCCGCCGGTGTAGATCTTCGTCAGGTCGATCGTGCGGATGACCGGCGTGCGCTCGCCAGGAACGGGCGCGCTGGTGATGGGTTCCGCGGGGAGCGTCGCTGTCACTGTGCCTCCGGGTGCGTTGAGCCGCCCCACGATACCGCGGCGGTGCCGGGGCGACGTCCGGCTGCGTGGGATCGTCCGCCGTACACTCAGGCGATGGGCGGCGTGATCTTCCTGCTCGTCCTTGCGCTGGGAGTCGGTGTCCTCATCGTGTGGGGCTCCTCGCTGCCGCGCACACGTCCCCGGCCGGACAGCCGCTATCGCGGCAGGACGTACATGGAAGTGCACCGCAAGCTCAGGCGGAAGAAGCCCGGCGACTGACCGGTCGAAGAGACACACGCGCGTCCACGTAGGATTGCGTCGTGCTGGTGTGCGTTCTCGGTCCACTGGAGATCCGAGATGGCGCGAGCCTCATACCGCCCGGCGGCCGTCGCCAGCGCAGCATCCTCGCCGGACTCGCGCTCGGCGCGGGACGGACGGTCTCGTGGTTCGCCCTGGAAACGGCCGCCTGGGGCGAGGATCCGCCCCCGACGGCGCGCCACACGATTGCGACCCACGTGCTCCGTCTGCGCGCGGCCGGGCTCGCCATCCGCACCACGCCCGAGGGGTACTGCCTCGACACGCCGACCGATGCGATCGAGCTCGAACGCGACCTCGGGAGCGCACGCGCGCTGCTCGACCACGACCCTGCCCGGTCGGCTGAGCTCCTCCGCGATGCCCTGGCGCTCTGGCGCGGACGCCCGTTCCCAGAGCTCGACCACGTCTCCGAGGCGGAGATCGAAGCCGCACGTCTCGAGGAGCTCGTCGAGGGCGTTCGCGAGCAGCTGCTGCGAACGCAGCTGGTGATCGAACGCGCCGACGACCTTGTCGCAACGGCACGATCGCTCGTCGCCGAACAACCCTATCGCGAGCACCGGTGGGAGCTCCTGATGCTCGCGCTCTATCGCTCGGGCCGCCAGGCCGAGGCACTCGACGTCTATGCCCAGGCCCGGGCCCGGCTCCTCGATGAGCTCGGCGTCGAGCCGGGCCCCGCCCTGCAACGCATGCAGCGGGCCGTGCTCGCCCAGGACCCGGCACTCGACGCGCCGACCGGTGAGACCGGGGAGCGATCCACGCGCTCACGCCTGCCCGGCACCACCACGCGGTTGATCGGGCGGGACGCCGAACTCCGGGATCTCGCCGAGGTCTGGGACCGCTCGCGCCTTGCCACGCTCCTCGGACCACCCGGCGCCGGCAAGACCCGGCTGGCGCTGGAGGCCGGCGCCGCCGCGAGCGGCCCGCTCTGGTACATCGACGTCGAGCACCTGCCGCCGACCGAGTCCGTCGCGGCCGCGATGCTCGACGTGGTAGCGCCGTCATCGCGTGCCATCGATGCTGCCGATGGGCTGATCGAACGCCTCCGGGACGCCTCGGGTCTCGTGATCCTCGATGGCTGCGAGCGCCGCCGTCGCGAGGTGGCGGAGCAGGTGCGGCGCATCCTCGCCTCGTGCGCGCAGATCCGCGTGCTCGTCACGAGCCGCGAACGTCTTGGCGTCCTCGACGAGGCGCTCATCGTGGTGGGTCCGCTGCCGCCGCAGGAAGCACTGGTCCTCCTCGAGGACAGGGCTCGCCTGGTCAACGCTCGCTTCTCGGTCGCCTCGAAGGACGAGACGGCTGCCGACCGGCTCTGCGCCCTCGTCGACAGGCTGCCGCTCGCTCTCGAGCTGGTCGCGCGTCATCTCAACCTGATCAGCGTTCGCGAGCTCACCTCGCGGGTCGAGACCGACCTCGGGCGGTGGGCCGGCCGTTCCGCGGGTGGTCGCGACGGGCTCTGGCTCGCGCTGGACACGAGCGTCGCCACGCTTTCGATGTCCGAGCGTCAGGTCCTGCTCGCGTTCGCCGTCATGGTGGCCGACGCCGACACCGATCTCGTCGCCGACGTCCTCGGGCCGGGGTTCGGCGCCGACCTGCACGAGGTGATCGGGCGCCTGGTGGACGCGAGCCTCCTCCAGGTCCGCAGCGCCCTGAGCACCACCCGGTGCCAGCTGTTGCGCACGATCGCCGTCCACACGCTCGAGACCGCGGACGCCGGCGAGGTCACGGCGACGCGCGTGCGCTACGTGGACGCGGTGCTCGAGCGGGTGGCCAGCGTGGTCCCACGACTCGCGTCGCCGGATCGCCCTGACGCGCTCCGCGAGCTCGATGCCGACATGCCGCACGTTCGCGCGGTGTTCGGCGAGCTGTGCGCTCCCGGCGCCGATCGCCGGACGGCGATTCGAGCGCTGGACGTCGCCACGCTGCTCACCGACTACTGGCTGGGACGCAGGCCCGCCGAGGGGCTCGAATGGCTCACCGCCCTGGTCGCCGTCACCGACCCACCCGTGGCACTGCGCGCGGAGGCCGAGCTGCGGTGCGGGCACCTCGCGTACTGGATCACCGACTTCGCACGCGGCGAGGCGATGGCGTCAAGCGCGAGAGCATCGTTCCGCGAGCTGGGCGATGCCCTCGGCGAGGGACGGGCACTCCGCCGGCTCGGCGCGATCGCCGCCGCAACCGATGACCTCGCCACGGCGCGTTCGTTCCTCGAGCAGTCGCTGAGCCGCCTCGAGGACGCCGGTGTCGAGGCCGAGATCGGGGTGACCCTCCTCCACCTTGGGTCGCTGCTCGCCGACGAGGGCGACGTCGACGCGGCGCTTCCCGCGTTGCGCCGCGCGCTGTCGATCGCCGCGGACAGCGGCAACCCGCTGGCGCGGGGACAGGCACTCGCCGCGCTGCTGACGGCCGAGTGGAAGGGCGGCGACCTCGAAGCAGCGCTCCGGTCCGGAGAAGACGCGCTCCAGCTCTTCCGCGAGCTCGGTCATCACACGATGGAGGGAACCGTCGCGTACCGC
>DATLRX010000111.1:0-50487 GCA_035534435.1 Candidatus Acidiferrales bacterium | reverse complement strand
TTTTTCTGGAGGCAGTCAGCGGACCGCTGGAACCGGCTGGTTTGTATTCAAAAAGCCGGTGGTGGGCGCAATAGGGATCGAACCTATGACCTCTGCGATGTCAACGCAGCGCTCGTACCAACTGAGCTATGCGCCCCTGGCTCGCACCCGGCAAGCGTGAGCGCCGTCGATGATACCAGCGGCTCGGGGCAGTCCCCGGAAACCTCAGGCCCAGGCGACGGGCTGGGTCTTCTTCCCTGTCGAGTGCTGAGCAGCCTGGAGGTCGTCGGGTGTCACGTCGACGCGGAGCACGCCTTCGCAGCTGTGGCAGACCAGGTTGAACGACTCCGGGCGGACGATCTGGCGGGCAATGGCCTGCCGGTGCCCGCAGCACTCGCATGTAACGACGGCTCGCATCTCTTCTCCACGCCCGGTCCGCCAATTCGGACCACCGAGTTGCGAGCTTCCCACCACCTCCGATCGACCCCTGTGATTCCATGGCTTCGCGACACCGTCGTTGCAGCGTCGTTAATCACGGTTGATCGTGAACTGGAGCTCCATGCGTTCCGAGCTCCGGCTCGAGCACGCGGAGGCTGTTCCACCCCAGCCATCGGACCGCCGCGGCGACGAGAATCAGGAGCGCGCCGAGCGCCGCAACCACGCGCGCCACGCCGATCAGGTCAGACACGACCCCTGCCAGGAGCAGGGGGATCGCGACGGCCGCGTTAATGACGGTGAAGATGCCGCCGAAGATGCGGCCGCGGCTGTCGCTGTCGGTTCGCTCCTGGAGCACCGTGAACGCCGGGATGAGCAACGCCCCGAGCGCACCACCGAACACGACGCCGACGAGCACCGCGAGCGGGACCATCAGGCCTGCGAAACCGTGCGCCCGCAGCAGGTCGGGCACGATGCCCATGACCAGCAGCGAGATGCCGGCGGTCGCGATCCCCGCGACGAGGGTCGTGGCTCGCGAGAACGTCGGACGCTGTCCGAGCAGCGCCCCCGTCGCGATGAGTCCGAGCATCGCCGGCACGAGCACGATATAGGTCTCATTGTCGGACCGCTTCAGCACCTCGACGAGGTACACCGGACCGAGCGCGAAGATCGTGAACACCACGACGATCGCGAGCGCCAGCTGGTAGAGACCGAGGCGCAACGCCGGGCTGCCGCGAAGGATGTCGATCCCGTCCCGCAACTCACGCAGGATGCCCTGCGACGGCGCGCTGCTCACCCTCTCCGCGCGGAGGCTGATGCTCACCCTCCAGACGGAGAGCGCCGCGACCCCGAAGAGCCCGCTCGCGATGTAGAACGGCGCCTGATTCCCGAAGAGTCCGATCGCGATCGTGGCCGCCGGGACGCCGAGCACCAGCGTGAGGATCACCGTCGTCATGAACAGCGACGTTGCCTCGGTGATCTGCCGGCGCGTCACGAGCGACGGAATGCTGGCCGCCTCCGCGGGCGCGAAGATCTGTCCGGCCGAGCTGAACAGCAGCGTGATCACCACGAGTGGCCATGCCTGTCCGCGCAGGCCCGGAATGAGTTGCGCCAGCGGGATCAGCAGGACGAGACCGCCGCGGACGACGTTGCACAGGATCATGAGCGTGCGCTTGTCGTGGCGATCGGCATACACGCCGGACGGCGCGCTGAGCAGCACGCTCGGGAGCGTGTACGCGATCATCAGCACCGACTGCAGCGACGCGAGCTTCGTGAGCGTGTACATGAAGACGAGCAGCGTGAACATGAGGAACTTGTCCGCCAGCTGCGACGTCAGCTGCGCCCCCCACAGGTAGCGGAAGTCGCGCCGGCGGAGCACCGCGATGAACCCGCCCGCCTGCTCCTGATGAGGCGGGACCGCGGGCCGGGTCGCGTGCAGGGGTGAGACGGCGGCCTCGTCGACCGGCTCGGTATCCGGGCGCGTCAACGGTTGCCTCATCGCGTTCCGGACCTCACCTCCGCGACCGCACGAGCGAGGAGCTCCCACTCATCGAGCGCAAGCGTACCCGGCCGGCGGCCAGGATCGATGCCTGCAGTGGAAAGAGCCGACAGCGCGGCGCCGACGTCGTTGCGCAGCGCGCGGCTCAGGCCGTTGCGCAGGGTCTTGCGTCGCGACTGGAAGAGCGGTTTGGCAAGAGCGAGCACGTCAGCGCGCACATCCGGCGACATCAACCGCGCCGGAACGAGCCTGAGGATCGACGAGTGCACGGCCGGCGGCGGGTCGAAGGCGTGCGGCGGGACGTCCAGCAGCCGCTCGACCGCCGCATGTGAACGCACCGCGACAGTGGCGAGGCTCCAGTCGCCCGAGTCCGCGGCCAGGCGGGCGGCGACCTCTCGCTGGACGAGCACGACCGCTCGCGCCGGCGGGTCCGCCGCGTCGAGGAGGCGCGTGAGCACGAGCCCGGTCATCTGATACGGCAGGTTGCCCGTCGCCAGCCATCCGTGCGGGAAGCCCAGGGCAACCGGATCAACCACTCGAGCATCCATCTCGAGCACGGTGACGTTGGCATTCGCCCGTTGCGTCATCTCCGTGCCGGCGACGCACGCCGGGTCGATGTCGATCGCCACGACGCGCCCCGCCCGCGCCGCCAGCTCGCCCGTCAGCGTCCCGAGTCCACAGCCGATCTCGAGCACCTGATCCTCCGGGCCCGGATCCAGAGCGTCCACGATGGCCTCGAGCACCTGCCGGTCGACGAGGAAGTGCTGCCCGAGACGTGGATCGCGACGGAGTCCGACCCGCCGGGCGACGGCGGTGACCGTCGCGGGGTCGGTGAGGTCGAGCGGAGGCTCAGGCATTCGGCGATGCCGCCGGGGACGCGAGGCCCAGGACGCTCCGGGCGGTGCGCGTGGTCGCCTCCCGCACCTCCTCCACCGTAACGTCGCGCAGTCGCGCGACGGCCGCGGCTGTGATCGCGACGCGCTCCGGGAGGTTCGGTTTGCCGCGCTCCGGCGCCGGGCTGAGGAACGGCGAGTCGGTCTCGACCGCGTACCCATCGTGTGCGACGCTGCGCGCCGCATGCTGGATGGGATCGCTGTGCGGGAAGGTGACGATGCCGGAGAACGATGCGATGAAGCCGTGCTCCGCGCAACGCAACGCGTGCGCCGCGTCGCCGCTGAAGCAGTGCATCAGTCCATGCGACCCGGGGACGCTTCGCACGGCCGCCAGCACCTCGTCGTGTGCGTCGCGGTCGTGGATCAGCACGGGTTTCGCCGCGTCGTCTGCGAGTTCGAGCATGGCGCGAAACGACCGCTCCTGCACGTCGAGCGCCACCTCATGGTACCCGGGGCGGAAGAAGAGATCGAGCCCGACCTCCCCCACCGCGACCGCCTTGGGATGGCGCAACAACGCGGCGAGCGCCTCGAGCTCGCGCGCATCGGGCGGCGCCGTCTCGTGCGGATGCCAGCCCACGCTGAAATACACGCCGGGGTGGGACTCGGCGATGATGCGGTTGCGATCCGAGTCCTCGAGGTTGAGGCCGACCGAGATGATCTGGTCGACTCCCGCCGCCGCGGCACCCTCGAGCGCCCGCGTGAGGAGCCCGCGGTCGTCGAGGAGCACCAGATGACAATGCGTGTCGACGAGCGCCGGCAGCGGATCGCTCACGCGCGCGCTCCAATGAGCACCGTGCACTCGCCGCGCGGTGGACGCGCAGTGAACTCCTCCACCAGGGATGCCGCGGTGCCGCGATGCATCGTCTCGTGCACTTTGCTCAACTCCCGGGCGACGATCACGGGACGGTCGCCGAGCACCGGCGCCGCGATGCGCAGCGTCTTCACGAGGCGCATCGGCGATTCGAAGAACGCGAGCGTCCGGTCCTCCTGCAGCGCCTGCTCCAGGAGGCGAACCAGCTTGCCGGGCGTACGCGGCAGGAAGCCGAGAAAGCAGAACGCATTGCCCGGCAGGCCGCTCGCGGCCAGCGCCGCCGTCAGTGCCGAGGCACCGGGAATCGGCGTCACGCGGTGGCCCGCCTCGACGGCCGCGCTCACGAACAGCGCGCCCGGGTCACTCAGCGCGGGCGTGCCGGCGTCCGTGCACAGCGCGAGTGTCTCGCCGCGATCGAGCCGCTCGATCAGCAGCGGGATGCGCCGGCGCTCGTCGAACGCGGGCAGCGACAGCACGGGTTTCTGCACGCCGTGCGCCGTGAGCAATGCCTTGGTCCGGCGCGAGTCCTCCGCCACGACGGCGTCGCACTCGCGCAGCACGCGCAACGCGCGCAGCGTGATGTCCTCGAGGTTGCCGATCGGCGTCGCGACCACCGCGAGAGTCCCGGTGGGTCCGTTCACCGTCCCCAATCCCGCGGGTAGCGGAACTCACGGTCGATGGTGCGGTTGCTCAACTTCGCGATGACCGGCGGACGGCGCTTGTACTGGCTGTCATGAACACGCCGGACCACGGTGTCGACGTCGGCGGCGTCGAAGCCGAGGGCGACGACCTCCGCGCGGCTGCGACGCTGATCGACGAGCAACTGGAGGATCTCGTCGACCACCGCATAGCGGATGCCGAGCTCGTCTTCGTCAGATTGCCCGACCCAGAGATCGGCGCTCGGCGCCTTGGTGAGCACGCTGTGCGGCAGCTCGAGGAATCGCGCAAGCTGGTACAGCTGCGTCTTGTACAGGTCGCCGATCGGATTGAGCGCGCTCGCCATGTCGCCGAACAATGTGCCGTAGCCGAGCAGCAACTCGGTCTTGTTGGAGGTTCCGAGGACGAGCGCGCGCTCGGCCATGGAATGGTCGTACAGGATCGACATGCGCTCGCGAGCCATCTTGTTCCCGCGTCGCGTCCGGTCGGCATCCGGGTAGTGCTCGAAATAATCGTCGATCTGCGCGGTGATGTCGATGGTTTCGGCCCTGATGTCGAGGCTCGCGCAGACCGCGTGCGCGTCAAGCGCCGACTGCGGATCGCTCGTGCGATACGGCATGAAGATGGCGACGACGTTGTTCGCTCCGAGCGACGACACCGCGAGCGCGGTCACCAGCGAGGAGTCCACGCCACCTGACAACCCGACCACCGCGCGCTCGAAGCCGACCTTGTGCACGCCGTCGGCGATGAAGCCGCGCAGCAGACCGGCTACGAAGCCGGGGTCAATCGCGAGCGTGCCGGCGGCGGAGTCGGTCGGTCTCTGAGTCGTTGACATCGTTCCGTTCGTCGCGCAGCAGCGGATACGCGACCCGCGCGCGCCGGAGCGCACTGCGCTCGAGCGTGTGAAAGAGCACGGTCTCTTCAGCGCCCGGAATGGATCCCACGATGGTGCCGTCGGGGCCGACGACGCGCGATCCGCCCCAGAACCCGACTCCATCCTCGAAGCCGCTTCGATTGCAGTAGATGACGTAGCTCGTGAACAGCTGCGCGTAGGTGCGCGTCATCGCGTCATAGCTGCGCGCGGTGCCGAGCGCCTCGCCCTGGAGCACGCCACGCCCGGGTGATGCGGAGGGGCAGATGAGCACGTCGACACCCTGACGTGCGAGCAGCGCCGCCGCCGTGGGGTGCCAGAGGTCTTCGCAGATGAGCATCCCGGCGCGCCAGCGGCTCTCGGTGCGGCCCCCGAGCGGCGCGTCGAACGCCCGAAACCGGTCGCCGGCGGCGACGTATCGCTGCTCGTCGAACAGGCCGTAGGTGGGGAGATAGACCTTGCGATGCACGTGCACCACCTCGCCGGCGCTGATGTAGACGGACGCGTTGTAGAAGCGGTGGCGGTCGCTCTCCAGGATCAGGCCCGCGACGACGTCGATCCGACCGTCTCGGGAGGCGGAGCACAGCGCGTCGATCTCCGCCGAACCGAGCGTCAGCGCCACGTCGGGCACCTGGTCCTTGAGGAAGTAGCCGGTGATCGAGAGCTCAGGGAAGACGACCAGTCCGGCACCGCGCGCAGCAGCGTCGTTGATCACCGTGAGGTGCATCGCGACATTCGCGGCAACATCGCCGAGCTTGGGGTAGCACTGGGCGAGCGCCACGATGAGCGACCCCGCCGGGTCGCGCGCCGCCGCCGGGCGCTCACCCGGCTCCGGGTCAGGGGCGCCCGGCGGCGCCGGCGTCACGCCGGGTCGAGATCGTTCGAGGACCATTGGTCTGATTCTCCCATGCTCTCGGGCAGCGCCCCGCTGTTCACGAAGGCATCGACCATCGCAGGAACCGCACCGAGTCCACTCACCGCCCGAGGCGCGGGCGGCAATGCGCTGAGGAACCCCATGCCGTACTGCCGCGTCCGCAGCCGCGGGTCACAGAGGACGACGGCCCCCCGATCGGAGGCGCTCCGTATGAGCCGGCCGAACCCCTGACGGAGGCGGATGATCGCAACCGGGAGGATGTACTCGCCGAACGGGTCGCGGAGCTGCTCGGAGCGCGCTCGCACGAGTGGATCGGTCGGCACGGGGAACGGCAGCTTGTCGATGATGACGCAGCGAAGCCGGTCACCGGGGATGTCGACGCCCTCCCAGAAGCTGCTCGTCGCCAGCAGGACGGTGCGTGGATCGGCAAGGAAGCTCTGCAGGATCTGACGCCGCGTTCCGTCGAGGCCCTGGGCGAGGCTGGCGATGCCCCGCGCGTCGAGGCGATCCTGCAGCAGGCTCCAGACACGCTTGAGCGGCCCGTAGCTCGTGAAGAGGACCAGCGTGTGACCGTCGAGCCGGCCCGCGACGCCGTCGACGAGCTCCGCCATCTGTGCATCGTGGATGGGGTCGTCGTACGCAGTGGCGTTCTCGGGCAGGATGCAGATCGCCTGACGCAGGTAGTCGAACGGCGACGGCAGCGTCAGCTCATCGGCGGCCGCGCCGATGCCGACGCGGGTGCGGACGAAGTCGAAGCCGCCGGCGACCGACAGCGTCGCGGAGGTGAGGACGACCGACTCCGCGGGGTCGAAAACGCTCTCGGCGAGGGGGATGGAGACGTCGATCGGCGCCTCGTGCAGCTCCGCCTGCTCTCGGCGCATCTCGATCCACGCCACCGTTCCCGCTCGTGGGCGCACGATCACGTGGTCGATCGCCGCGGCCAGGCCCGCGAGTGCCTCTGACGCGTGCTCGAGCTCGTCGCCGGCCCGATCCGGCTGCGGCAGCAGCTCGGTCTGCACGCCCCCGGGTGCGGACGCGAGTGCCGACGCGGTGCGCTGGAGGATTCCGATGGCGTGCATCGCGGAGCGCTCGACGAGCGTGAAGCCCGCGTCCTCGCGGATTGCGTGCGAGAGCCCGACCCTGCCGTTGGCGGCGTGCTCGCCACCGAGCCGCGCAGCCATGAACCCCTTGGCGTCGCCGAACAGCCGCTGGCCCGCCTCGCGGCATCGATCGAGCTCAATACCGAGCGGGGTCCCCGGCATCGCCGGGAGCCGTTCGAGGACGAGGGTGATGTCGGACATGCGGACGGTGAGCCCCAGCTGCTCCGTCGCGACCGCTTCGAGCTGGTGGGCCTCGTCGATGACCAGCGCCTCGTACGGCCCGAGGATCTGCCCCTGACTCTCGTTGGCCGCCAGGAGTAGCGCGTGGTTGGTGACAACAATGGCAGCATCGGCGGCCCCGCGACGCGCGCTCACCATGTGGCACTGCGCGTTTGCCCAATTGGCGCATGCGGGCCCGAGGCAGTCGGTGACCTCCGATGCCACACGGCGCCAGAGTTGATCCTCCTCGCCTGAGAGATAGATTTCCGAGCGGTCGCCGGTCGAGGTTGCGGCAAGCCACGCGAGGATCTTCAGCTTGAACCGGATCGCCGCAAGGTCCGCACCCTGAGCCGTGATGTCCGGGGTGTCGAGGAACCGCCGCCACCGACGGAGGCTGATGTAGTGGTTGCGGCCCTTCAGCAGCGCCACCGGCACCGGATGTTCCAACAGTCCGGCCACGGTCGGCAGATCGCGGTCGGCAAGCTGCTCCTGGAGATTCACAGTGTGGGTCGCGACGACCGCGCGCTTGCCCGTGCGCGCCGCCCAGATCGCGAGCGGCGTGAGGTATGCGAGTGACTTGCCGACTCCCGTCCCCGCCTCGACCATCAGGCGGCGTTTGCGTTCGAGCGTCTGGCCGACGGCGACCGCCATCTGGTGCTGCGCCTCGCGATACTCGTAGCCGTCGCGGCCGGCGAGCGGGCCGTCCGGGCCGAGCAGTGCCGCGGCGGCATCGCCGATGTTGCGTGTGGCAGGTGCGGCGTCGCTGACGCGATGTGTGGCCGGCGCGGCGGGTGCCTCGCCGGCAGGAGCCGTGGCGAGCGTTGGCTCGGGGGGAACCACCGCGGCACGCGGAGCTTCGACCTCCACCCCGCGGCGGCGCATCACGTCGTCGAGAAAGTCGGCGAGTGGGCCGGGCGCCTGCGCTGCGACGCGTCGCATCTGGTCCTGCGTCGATGCCGGCAGAGCTCGTCCGGCACCCACGAGCATCCGGAAGAGATCGCCGGTGGCGAGCGCATCACTGAGTGCGCGGTGCGGGCGCTCGTGCGTGATCCCGAGCCTCCGGCTGAGCAGCGGCAGGCTGTGGCTCTCGAACGTCGGGAGCAGGATCCGCGCCAGGTCGAGGGTGTCGAAGATGAGCCGCGCCCCGAACGATTCTGTGAGCAGCGACCGGAGAAAGAGGAGGTCGAAGGCGCCACCGTGAGCGATGAGCGCGGCGTCACCGCAGAAGCCGGCGAGCCGTTCGGCCGCCTCGAGCGGCGCTGGTGCCCCCTGGACATCGGCGTCCATGAGCCCGCAGAGCCGCTGGATCGCAAGCGGGATCGGGATCTGAGGGTCGACGATGAGCTGCAACTGATCGATCTGCCGCAGGTTCTCGTCGTAGCGCACGGCACCGATCTCGAGAATCCGATCGCTTCGGGGCGAGAGGCCGGTGGTCTCGAGGTCGAACGCGACCAGGTGGTGCGGATGGGCCGGTCCCATGGTCACGCCGCGGTGAACCTCCCGACGGGCCGGTGCTCCTCGGGGAGCAATGCGATCACACGCTCCATCATGGCCGCAGCGGCTTCACGGTTGGAGAGACGCCTGCCGTCGGCTCCCGATTCAGGCAGCCGGAACGGCGCGCCGATGCGCATCTCGACGTCGGCGCGGCGAGGCAGCCAGGTTCCACGCGGGATCACGTGCTCCGATCCCCAGCTCGCAACCGGCACGACAAGCGAACCGGAATGGCGGGCGATGAAACCCGCACCCCCATGCGTCGCGCCGACGATCTGACCGTCCCACGACCGCGTCCCTTCGGGATACACGAGCAGGACGTGACCGTCGGCAAGCACCTGCAGCGCGACACGGAGCGCCGATCGATCGGGCGTGCCACGCACCACCGGGAACGCATGATTCTTGCGGAAGAGCCATCCGAGGAACGTGCTGCGGAACAGCTCGCTCTTGGCGAGATAGAACACGTCGAGACGTGGGATGAACACACCGGTGAGCGCGGGCTCGACGGTGCCGACGTGATTGCCGATCACGAGCACCGCTCCGCGCCGAGGGATGTGCTCCATCCCGACGATGCGCAGGCGCCGGCCGAGAACCACCCAGGCGAGCAGCCGGACCCCCAGGCGGAACGCCGCGTAGATCACCGGACGTCCGCATGATTGGCCGCTGCCCAGAGTTCGAGCGCCTCCTGGTAGACCTCGGTGATGCCGAGGACACCGGTGTCGATGATGTGCGCGTCGCTGGCGGCCCGCATCGGCGCGGCCGATCGCGACGCGTCCCGCTGGTCACGTCCGCGGACCTCGCCGCGCATCAGCGCGCTGTCGTGGTCGCCGCCGGTGCCCCCGAGTTGCCGCGCGCGCCGGCGCGCACGGACATCCTCGGACGCGTCGAGATAGAGCTTGAGCCGCGCGTCGGGGAAGACGACAGTGCCGCAGTCACGACCGACCGCGACCGCACCGTCCGCCGCAAGGCTGCGCTGCGCGCCGAGCAACGCTGCGCGCACCTCGGGGATGCTGCTCATCGCGGCAAGGAGCGGCGCGTTCACGGGATCGCGCAGCGCCGGGCCGGCCGCGACTCCGTTCACGGACGCGGTGCTGTCCGCGTCATCGTGCGTCGGGTCGACATCGATCACGATCTCGGCGCGTTGCGCGCACTGGATCAGCGCCTCGCGGTCGTCGGGGTCGATGCGCGCGCGCGCTGCCGCGACCATCACGCCGCGGTAGAAGAGCCCCGTGTCCACGAGCGGGAGACCGAGCACGAGAGCGAGACGGCGACCGAGTGTCGTCTTGCCGCTCCCGGCAGGCCCGTCGATGGTCACGATGGGCGGGCTCATCGCGACCGTCGCGTTCGTGGCGCCGGGCGTTCTCGCGGCGGTGCGGGAAGTCCCGCCGCCGCGCGGAGCGACGACAGCTCCGCCCGACTCAGCTCGCGCGCCTCGCCCTCCGGGAGGTCACCCAGCAGCAGCGGTCCGACGGCGATGCGGACGAGGTCGCGCACGTCGAGTCCGACCGCGGCGAAGAGCCGTCGCACCTCGCGCTTCCGTCCCTCGGCCATCACGACCTCGACCGTCGTATCGGATCCCGCGCGCTTCGCGGAACGAGCGCGCGCCGGTCCGTCGTCGAGCTCGACCCCCGTGACGATCTGCGCAAGCTGCTCGGAGCTCACCGGACCGTCGAGCGTGGCGACGTATCGTTTCGTGACTCCGTGTCGCGGGTGTGAGATCGCATGAGCGAGGTCGCCGTCCGTGGTCATCACGAGCAGCCCGCGGCTGTCGGCGTCAAGCCTGCCGACCGGCACCAGACCCGGGACCGGTTCGATGAGATCCATCACGGTGCGCCGCTGATACGGATCGCTGCGCGTCGTGACGACGCCGACCGGTTTGTTGAGGACGATTGTGACAGCAACTGCTTCGGCGGGGATGCGGTACCCGTCGACGCATACCTGATCCACCGCTGGGTCGACCACCACGCCGAGCGGACTCACCTCGCCGTTGACGGTGACGCGACCGGATGCGATGAGCACGTCGGCGCCCCGTCGTGAAGCGACGCCGCGCCGGGCGAGGAACCGGTTGAGCCGCTCCGGCGGATGCACGCTCACTCGAAGTTCGGGAGCACCACGTTGTCGCTGACGGGCGGCAGATCCTCGATGCGCTCGAGCCCGACGAGCTGGAGGAAGCGGAGCGTGGTGCCGAACAGGCGGGGGTGCCCGGGGGTGTCCTGACGCGCGATCTCGTCGATGAGGCCGCGCTCGGTGAGATGTTCGAGAACGGCCTCGCAGTCGACACCGCGGATCGACTCGATCACCGCCTTGGTGACCGGCTGCCGGTAGGCGATGATCGCGAGTGTCTCCATCGCCGCGCGGCTGAGGCGAGACGGGCGCTCCGGGTGGAGGCCACGCTGCACCGCCCATGCCATCTCGGGGCGAGTGACCAGCTGCATGGAATCGTTGGATCGCTGCAGCATGAGGCCGCGTCCTCGCAGCTCCATCGCGAGCACGCCGGCCGCTCGCGTGACCGCGGCAGGGCTCCGATCGAGAGTTGCCGCGGCCTCGGCAACGGTGACCTCCCGGCCGAGGGCGAAGCACAATGCCTCGAGCGCCGGCGCGAGGTCCTCGGGCTCGGCGTCAGCGGTGCCTTCGGGCACCTCAGCCCGTCCGAAGACGTCGAGGACGAGCACGTCATCCACGAGCGGTCACCGTGATCGGGCCATACGCATCACCCTGCTCGACGGTCGCCTCGCCGCGTTTGAGCAGCTCGAGGAGCGCGAGGAAACACGCGACCGCCTCGAGCCTGCTGAGGACTCCCGCGAACACCTCCTCGAAATCGAGCGTGCCTCTCGACAGCCGGTCGCGCAGCATCGCCACCTTGTCCTCCACCGAGAAGGTGATCGCCACGGGGAGCGGGTCGGCGTCCCGGATGCGCTCGAGCACCGCTCGAAACGCGGCTGCGAGACGTTCGGGCGCGATGCGCAGGTGCTCGACCGGGATCACCTCGCTCGAGACGAGACCGAGGAAGCTGCGTGCGCCGTCGATAGCCGCCTCGGCGAGCAGCGCCTCGGCCGCGGCCTTGAAGAGCCGGTACTCCGCAAGGCGGCGGCCCGCGTCGGTGGAGCCGTCGTCCTCTTCCTCGACGGTCTCGACGATCTGGTCGGGCAGCACCGCCGCGGCCTTGAGCGCGACGAGGCGCGCGAGCAGGTTGAGGGTGTCCGCGACACCCCGCAGATCGCCATTGCGCTCCGGCGCGTCCAGGGCGCTCCGCGCTTCGGCGATGACATCACTGACCGACATCGCGGTGAGGTCGACGTCACCGCGGTGCGCCCGAGCGACGAGTTCCTCGAGGGTCCCGTGGAACCCGGGTGCGTCCACCATGATCGCGGTGGCTCCCGCGTCCTCCCGTTGCATCGCTACATGGTACGGAGGCCGGGGGTGGCCCTATCGCGGCCCGCTCCCTCGTCCAGCAACTCTGCTGCTCGCGCCAGGGCGGCGTCGGTGCTCCGTCCGGACATCAGCCGGGCGATCTCGTGAACGCGGTCGTCGCCGGTCACCACCGCCGCACGCGCCTCTGCCCCGCCGGTGCGGTCCTGCTTGGCGATCGTGAGGTGCGAGCCGGCCCGCGCGGCGATCTCCGGCCGGTGCGTGATCGCGATCACCTGGCGCGAGCGGCCGATGCGTGCGAGGACGTCGCCGACTCGCGCGGCGGTCTCACCGCCGATGCCGGTGTCGACTTCGTCGAGGACAAGCACCGGCGCGTCGTCCTCGCTCACCACGGCGCTCAACGCCAGCGCGAGCCTGCCGAGCTCTCCACCCGACGGTCCTTCATCCAGTGGCATCGGGACCGAATCTCGGTTGGGAGCAAGGCGAAACTCGATGTCGTCAACCCCGGTTGCGCTGCACCGCACCGGTGTGCCGTCGCCGGTGTCGACGCCGTCGATGTCGAGGCTGCGCGTCAACACCACCCGGAATCGGGCGTGGGGCAACTCCAGGGATCGCAGCTCGGTCGTGATCGAGCGCTCGAGGCGGCGGGCGGCGGCCGAGCGTGCAGAGCTCAACGCGGCGGCGGCCAGGCCGGTTTCAACGCGCCGCGCGGCGGCGGCGATCTCGAGCGCGCCGATCGCACCGCCTTCGCCGTCGACGCTGTCCAGGAGCGCGCGAGCGCGTGTGAGCTCGGCGATCGCGGCGTCGAGCGAACCATGGCGGCGCGTCACGCGGGTGAGGGTGTCGAGGCGCTCCTCCACCGCCGCGAGACGGGCTTCGTCGACCGTGACCTCGTCAGCGTGCCGGCGCGCGTCGAGTGCCAGCTCGCGCAGGCGGTCGATCAGCTCGTCCGCGTTCTCGAGGAGCGCCCCGAGTTCCGGGTCAACGGCCGCAAGGTCCGCACCGCCACCGATCGCGGCGGCGAGCCTGTCGGCCGCGGATCGCTCATCGCCACCGCTCGCATCGGCGATCGCGAGGGACGCCCCGGCGATGCGCGCGGCGTGACGGAGGCGCAGGCGCTCCGCCTGGAGCTCGGCGTCCTCGCCTGAGCGGAGTTCGAGCATGTCGAGGTCCTCGACGAGGTCGCGCGCCCGCTGCAGCTCTGCCGCGCCGGTGCTCGCGGCGCGATGCGCGGCCTCCAGCGCGTCCACCGCGGCCCGCCAGGCTCGGTATGCCGCGGCCGTGGCCGCGCGTGCACGCTCGAGTTCCGGGCCACCGAAGGTGTCGAGCACCTCGCGCTGCCAGCTCCGTCGCAGGAGCCGCTGGCTCGTGCCCTGAGCCGTGACGTCCACGCAGAGATCCCCGATCTCACGGAGCACCGCCTGGGAGACCAGGGCACCGTCGATGCGGCACGTCGCGCGCCCGGAGGCGGGGACGTCGCGAGACAGCGTGATCAGGTCGTCGTCGGGGATGCCGAGCTCCGCGCGGCGGGCGCGGAGGCGTGGCGTGGGGTTGTCGAACACGGCGGCAACCCGTGCGCCCGCAGTGCCGGCCCGCACCTGTTCGGGCTCGAGCCGCCCCCCGAGTGCGGCACGCAGCGCGTTGACGCACATCGATTTGCCGGAGCCGGTCTCGCCCGTCAGAACGATGAAGCCGTCCTCGAATGAGAGCCGGGTTTCCTGGATGACGGCGAGGTTGCTGATGCGCAGCTCACGAAGGCCCATGGATCTCCCCCCGCGGGTCGTCATCGGCCGGCTCGAGCAGCAGGTCCTTGTGGGGGATGCCGTAGCGGAACTTCTGGCGCAGGCGAGACTGAAACGAGGGTGAATCCTTGAAGCGGACAACCTCGAGATCGGGTCCCGGTCGCACCAAGACGCTCTCACCGTCATGGAGCCACGCGACGGAGCGCCCGTCGGCGGCGACGAAAACCTGGCCGCGCTCGACCGTGACGCGCACATCGAGCAACTCCGGGATGACGACAGGGCGGCTGATCACGGCGTGTGCCGCCAGGGGCACGATGACCACGGCACGGACCCGCGGATCAACGGGCGGGCCGCCTGCGCTCAAGGCGTATGCCGTGGAGCCGGTCGCGGTGGCGACGACGATGCCGTCGGCGTCGAAGGCGCCGAGCAGCTCGCCGTCGACGTCCACGCGAAGCCGCACGACGTTGACATCACGCGCGCGGACGACGATCTCGTTGACGGCGAGGACGGGTTCGGCCGCGCCGCCCACGCTCGTCTCGATCAGCGACCGGCGCTGCGTCGTGTAGTCGCCGGCGGCGAAACGGCTGATCGCCTCGGGCAGGGCGCCGATCTCGACGTCGGTGAGGAAGCCCAGGCGACCGCGGTTGACGCCCACGACGGGGATCCCCCGGGGAGCCGCAAGCCGGGCGCCGTACAGGAATGTGCCGTCACCACCGAGCGTCACGAGCAGCGCGGTGTTCGCGCCGTGCTCGGCCACAGCGGCCTCCGGGTCATCGAGCGCGGTCCAGGCATTGAGGCCGCATGCCTGAGCTCGCGCGATCGCGCTCTGCACCGACAAGCGCTCTCCGGGATGGAGCAGGAAGCCGATGCTGCGGGGCGAGCTCATGTGGGCACCGCCGCGTGCGGGAGTCGTGCGCCGACGAGCCATTCGAGGTTGCCCTTGGCACCTCGAACCGCTGACGGAATCGGAGCCCGACTCACCGCGCCGAAGGTGGATTCGAGCCACGATGCGAAGGCGATCGCAGCGGCTTCTGCGGCCTCCGGGTCGCGGACGATCCCGCCCTTGCCGATCGCCTCACGCCCAAGCTCGAACTGCGGCTTGAACAAGGCCACGATGTCGGCGCCGTCGGAGGCGATCAGACGGGCCACCGCCGGGATGACCAGGCGGAGCGAGATGAAGGACAGGTCCAGCGTGACCAGATCGGGGGCCGGACCGGGCAGCGCCGCGAGAAGGCGCAGATTGGTGCGATCCATGACCCTGACGCGCGGATCCGTCGCCAGGCGCGGATCGAGCTGTCCACGACCGACGTCGACCGCATAGATGAACGATGCGCCGCGGCTGAGCAGGACGTCCGTGAAGCCGCCGGTCGAGGCACCCGAATCCAGGCAGACACGGCCGTCGCACGAGATGCCGAAGGAGTCGAGCGCAGGGACGAGCTTGAGGCCTCCCCTGCTTGCCCAGGGATGATCGCGGCCGACGACCTGGATCGACGCGCTCGCGGTGACCCGCTGATCGGCACTCGTCACGGTGGCACCGTCGACCTCGACGAGCCCGGCTGCGATGAGCGCCTGGGCGCGCTCACGACTCGGCGCCAGGCGCCTGGCAACGAGCTCGAGATCCACCCGGCAAACCGCGGACGGGGCTGTCATGGCTCCCATTATGACAACAAATCGGTGTATTCGCGACGTCAGAAGGGGACGTCGTCGGGATCGATGCGCGACGTGGCGACCCGCACCGGCGGCTGCGGAACGAGGGTTGGCCGGACGTCGAGAGCCGTGGTCGCTTCGAGCGGACGCTCCGTCATGCCACCGGCGCTGACCACCAGCTGCTGCACCCGCTGCTCCGTGCGCTCGAGCAACGCGGCACAGTGCTGCGCGAGCAGCGCCCCGCGCTCGTACGCGCCGATGGCCTCCTCCAGGGCGATGCTGCCACCCTCGAGCTTGGCGATGAGCGTGTCCAGCTCGGCGAGCGCCACCTCATAGCTGAGTGTGCTGATGTCGTCCTCCGTCGGTGTCATGGTGCAGTGGATCCGTCGCCGGAATCGTACATCCGTTCGCCACTCTCGATGTCATCGGGCTGCATCCGCTCCACTGTGCTCTCGAGAGTGCCGTGCTGGAGCACGGTCCGGAGCCTGGTTCCGGGGGGGGCCGTGGCGGCATCGGTGAGCACACGCCCCTCGAGGTCCGACGTGATCGAGTAGCCGCGTTCCAGGGTGCGCCGCGGCGAGAGCGCCGCCAGGCGCGCCGATCGCGTCTGCAGTGCGGCGCGCTGCGCGACGGTGACGCGTGTCGCCGCCGCCTGGAGGCGCTCGTCGGCCCGGCTGAGGTGCAGGCGCTCGATCTCGACTCGCCGCGACGGATGGACCATCGCCAGGCGCGAGGTCTGCCGGTTCAGCGCGCGCCGCTTGAGCAGCGCCTCCTGGTGCAGCGCCTCGCGGAGGCTCAGTGCCGCAAGGTGCACGCGGTGGCGGCGCGCCTCGATCGTCGCGGCGATGGACATCGCGAGACGGGCGCTGCGCGCGGCGACATCGTCGCGCAGCATGGTCACGCTCGGGGCGACCAGCTCGGCGGCAGCGGACGGCGTGGCCGCGCGTCGATCGCTGGCGAGGTCTGCCACGGTGGTGTCCGTCTCATGGCCGATCCCGGCGACGACCGGCAGGCGAGTCGCGCGGATCGCCCGCGCGAGGGCCTCGCTGTTGAACGCCATCAGGTCCTCGAGCGATCCACCGCCACGGACGAGCAGGATCACGTCGGCGTCGCGCACCCGGTCCGCTCGCTGCAGCGCGCGGACGAGCGTCTCGGTCGCGCCGTCGCCCTGGACGGTCGCAGGGGATAGCACGATGCCGACGCAGGGCGCGCGCCTCGCGATGACCGTGCACACATCACGGAGCGCTGCCCCGTTGCGCGACGTCACCACGACGACACGTCGCGGGAGCATCGGCAGAGGGCGCTTGCGACGCTCGTCGAACATGCCCTCGGCGCTGAGGCGCCGTTTGAGCTGTTCGACTCCGAGCGCGAGCGCGCCGACACCGCTCGGCTCGAGACGGTCCACGTACAGCTGATAGCGGCCCTGCTGCTCGTAGAGCTGGACGGACCCGTGCGCGACGACGGTCATCCCGTCCTCGGGGCGAAACGGGATCAGCTGCGCGTTGGCGCGGAAACACACGCACGCGATGGACGAGCGGGCGTCCTTCAGCGTGAAATACAGATGACCCGACACGTGCGCCTTGAGGTTGCTCACCTCACCTTCGACGAACACATCCTCGAGCTCGGGACGCGCAGCGAGCGCGTCGCGGACCATCGCGGTCAGGTCGGTGACGGAGCAGGTGACGGGCATCACACGCGTTCGCGCGCCACGTGCCCGAGCACACCATTGACGAATTGCGCGGCCTCATCCCCCGCGTACGCCTTGGCGAGCTCGATCGACTCGTCGATCACCACGGGCACCGGAGTCTTCTCCGTGTACAACAACTCGAAGGTGCCGAGCCGGAGGACGGCGCGCTCCACCTTGCCGAGATCGACGAGAGTCCAGTTGTCCATGCCGGCGACGATGGCCGCGTCAATGGCGTCGAGGTGGTCGACGCATCCCGTCACGATGGTGCGCGCGAATGCGACAACATCGGCTGTGGCGCGCAGATCGCCGCCCTGGTAGCGAAGCGCGAACTCCGGGTCCTTCGCCGTCCCCTCGATCTCGAACAGCACCCGGAGCGCCAGCTCCCGGCCGCGCCGCCGCCTCCCCGTGCTCGGCGCAGCCGGCGTCACGCGAAGGCGACCTCGCTGACGAAGACGTTGACCTCCTCGACTCGCAACGCGAGCATGCGGTCGATGGCGTCCGCGACGCGCTGCTGCACCTCCGCGCCGACCGCGGGAACGTTGCCCCCCGACTCCATGACGACGTAGAGATTCAGATGCAGCGCATCGTCGATCAGCTCGACGCGGACGCCACGGTGGGCGTGCGAGCGGCGCACGATCCGGTCGAAGTTCTGCCCTCCCGGGTGGTACATCGCGTGAACGCCGGGCACCTGGAGCGCAGCGAAAGCTGCGATCGACGCCACCACCTCATTCGCGACGCGCGTGGTGCCGAGCTGCCGCCGGCCGTTCGCCGCCGGGCGAAGCTGCATGCCGTCTGGCGCGTCGCCGTCCATCACGCTCGCTCCACGTAGCGACCGGTGCGCGTGTCGACGCGGATCTTGTCGCCCTGGTTGACGAAGAGCGGCACGTCGACCCCGAGGCCCGTCTCGACCGTGGCGGGCTTGAACGACGCGTTGGCGGTGTCGCCCTTGAATCCGGGCTCGGTCTCGGTGACCTCGAGGACGACGGACGTCGGCAGGTCGATCCCGAGCACGCGGTCGTCGAACCGCAGGAGGAACAGGGTGTCGTTCTCGCGCAGGTAGTCGACCGCGCTGCCGAGCTGTTCGGGACTGAGCGTGATCTGGTCGTAGGTCGTGCTGTCCATCACCACGTAATTCTCGCCGTCCTTGTAGGAGAACTGGGCCTCGCTCCGCTCGATGCGCACCTTGCCGAACTTCTCCTCGGGCCGGAACGTCTCGTCGGTCACCGCGCCCGTGGTGACGTTGCGCAACTTGGCGCGAACGACGGCGGTGCCGCGGCCCTGCTTCATGTGCGAGAAGTCGATCACCTCGAAGAGGTCTCCGTCACGCTCGACGGTTGCGCCCGGGCGCAGGTCGGAGGCGGTGATCATGCGGTGCTCCCGTTGGTCGATCGATCCTTCAGCAGCTTAGCCAGTCCTTCCACAGCGAGGACGTAGCCGTGCAGGCCGAGCCCGGAGATCACCGCGACCGCGGCCTCAGCCGACAGGGAGACGCGGCGATAGGGCTCGCGAGCAAGGATATTCGAGAGATGGACCTCGACGACCGGGGCACCGAAGCTCCGCAGCGCGTCGGCGAGGACGACGCTCGTGTGGGTGAGCCCGCCGGGGTTGACGATGCAGCCGGCACTCACCCCACGCTCGGCCTCGAGGAGATCGACCATCGCGCCCTCGTGATTGGTCTGCTCGCAGCGCACCTGGAGCCCGAGCGCCGTCGCCCGCTCCCGGACGGCGGTCTCGATGTCCATGAGGGTCACCGATCCGTAGATCTCGGGCTCGCGTTCGCCGAGGCTCGCGAGGTTGGGTCCGTTGAGGAGCAGGATTCTCGTCATCGCGCTCGCACCGCCTCGAGCGCCTCGCGGACATCGGGTTCGGGCACATCCTGGCCTGAGCGCGGCATGCCGCGTCCGGCGAGCAGGACCCAACCGAGTGTGCCGGCGACGTTCTTCTTGTCCGCGCTCATGTGCGCGAGCACGCGCTCGGGATCAAACACCAGTGACGTGGCGAGCCCGCATCGGGAGATCATCGCATCCTGCCAGTCGATATCCCCGGCGGGACAACCGAGTTCGCGGATGCTGAGCAGGCCGGCAGCACGCATGCCGAGGGCCACGGCCTCGCCGTGAAGCAGGGTCTGGCCCATCCCGGCGGCCGCCTCCAGCGCATGGCCGATTGTGTGCCCGTAGTTGAGCACGGCACGCGGACCCGATTCGCGATCGTCCGAGGACACCACGCGTGACTTGATCGCGCAGCACTCGCGGACGGTCTCGGTGAGCAGGCCGAGGTCGCGCGCCAGGAGCGCCTCGAGGTGTTCGTCCAGCGTCGCGACCAGCGTGGTCTCGGCGATCATCGCGTACTTCACGATCTCCGCAAACGCGGAGCGGAAGGAGCGCTCCGGCTGGGTGCCGAGCACCTCGGGATCGCAGATCACCGCTCGCGGCTGCCAGAACGCCCCGGCGAGGTTCTTGCCTCGCGACAGGTTCACGCCGGTCTTGCCGCCGACCGCGCTGTCCACCATGGCGAGCAGCGTTGTCGGGATGTTGACCCACGCGATCCCGCGCAGGTAGGTGGCCGCCGCGAACCCGGCGAGGTCGCCGACCGTGCCGCCGCCGAGCGCGATCACGCAGTCGTTGCGCTCGAGGCCCGCACTGCCGAGGCGGCCGAGCAGGCGGCCCGCCGCCGTCCATGTCTTGACGGATTCGCCACCCGCGACACGCAGCAGGGTCGTCGAGATCCCGGCGCTGCGGAGCGAGGCGACGAGCAGGTCGGCGGCCTGCGGCACGGCGCGATCCGCAACGACCGCCACCCTCCTGGCACCCGACGGGACGTGGAGCAGCACGTCGTCGAGCGCGCCCGGTCGCACCGCCACGTGATACCGCCCCTCGGGGATGGTGACGGCCACCGCCCTCTCGAGCGCCGTCGCGATCGTGGCCGCGACCACCTCGGGCCGTTCGCCGGCGTCCACACGGAGATGCGCCGTCTGATGCGCGCGCTCCCGGCGACCGCGCAGCAGGGGGATGCCGGTGGCGGGCGAGCCCTCGAGCAGCGGCCGTGTCGAGACGTCGCCGAGCCGGTCGATGAGCACGACGTCGGGGGCGTCGAGCCAGACGACCACGCAGCGGTCGATCAGCAGCGTCCGCGCCGCGGGGAAGCCGATCAGGCCGCCGCCGCAGGCGATGACCATCGGGCCGGGCCGTTGCGTCACCGTGTCCAGGGTCGCGAGCTCGAGCTCCCGAAACGCTCCCTCGCCGTCGGTCGCGAGGATCTCGGCCGGTCCGCGGCCGCTCGACTCACGGATCTCATCGTCCAGGTCGACGACGGCCCACCCGAGGCGTTCGGCCAGCAGCGGGGCGACGGTGGTCTTCCCGGACCCCGGCAGGCCGACGAGCGCGATGCGCGTGACCGAGGTCATCGCAGGCGGCGGACGGCACGCCGGTGGGCGGCGGCCGCCCGGCGAACCTCCGCGATGGTGTCGCCACCGAACTTCTCCACCGCTGCCGCGGCGAGGACCCAGGCGAGCATCGCCTCGGCGACCACGGCCCCGGCCGGGACGACGCAGATGTCGCTGCGCTCGTAATGGGCGTTGATCTCCTCACCGGTGCCGATGTCGACGCTGCGGAGCGGGTGCAGGAGCGTCGAGATCGGCTTGAAGTGGACGAGCGCCCACACCGACTCCCCGTCACTCACGCCGCCGGCGAGCCCGCCCTGCCGGTTGGTCAGATGGTGGAAGCCCTGCTCCGCGTCCCAGCGCGGCTCGTCGTGGACGGCGGACCCCGGTGATCGCGCTGCAAGCACGGCGGCGCCGAGCTCGACGCCCTTGACCGACGGAATGCTGCACATCGCCTGCGCGATGAGGCCGTCGAGCCGTCGGTCCCAGTGCACGTAACTACCAAGTCCGGCAGGAACATTCGATGCAACGACATACGCGCTGCCACCGAGCGTGTCCCCGTTCTCACGAGCGGCGTCGATGGCCGCGACCATGCGCCCGGACGCGGCACCGTCGGCGCAGCGGACCGGCGAACGCTCGACCGCATCCCAGTCCGTGCCCGTGTCGGCGGGAACCGGCGCCTCCACGTCGCCGATGCGGACGACGCAGGAGTGAAGGTCGACGCCCAGTGCGCCCAACAGCGTCCGCCCGACCGCACCGGCTGCCACCCGGGCCGCGGTCTCCCGGGCGCTCGCCCGCTCGAGAACGTCGCGCGCGTCGGTGAACCCGAACTTCAGCACGCCGGCCAGGTCGGCATGTCCGGGGCGCACCCGCGTGACTCGCTTGGACTTGAACCCGCGCGCCTCGACCTGCATCGGTCCTTTCCAGTTCTGCCAGTCGCGGTTCTCGATGACGAGAGTCACAGGGGATCCGAGCGTCCTGCCTCCGCGGACACCGCTCACGATGCGCGCCGCGTCCTGTTCGATCTGCTGACGCTTGCCCCGCCCGTGACCACCCTGGCGGCGGCGGAGGTCGGGATCGATGTCGCGAGCCGCGTCCAGCGACAACCCCGCGGGCACGCCCTCGACGATGACGGTCAGCTGGGGACCGTGGGACTCGCCTGACGTGAGAAATCGAAGCATCTGCAGGCGATTGTATTGGCGGGCGGCGCGATGCCCCGTTCCGCGAGTCATCCGGTGCCCGCGGATTTGTCCCGCCCAGGTCCCTCGGTTCACCCGACCGTGGAGGTGATGCGCGAGCCAGAGACCCGAGCCACCGTCGCTGAGCACCTCCGCGTCGCCCGTCTGCTCGAGGTGCACGGCGACGCCATCGGAGCGGTCCTCGCATACCGGGAGGTCATCCGTGCCGGCGTCGAGCCGGCGGCGACGGAGGCGCGCCGCTCGGTTGCGGTGCTCGCTCGCCGCGCGACTCCGGCTCCCGCGCCGTAGCTCGATCCGGCGCTCAGATACCGCCGGGCGGCCGTGCGGGCGCGCCGGTCTGCGGCGGCGCGTTCATGGTGGTCAGGAGTTCGTTGTAGAACTGCTCGGCCTTCGGGATGCGGTGGAGCACCTCGACACCGTCGCGGCCGGCGGACTCGATCTCGATGTCGCCGGCGCCGATCAGACGATCCCCGAGCGGCCGGTGGATCACCGTGTTCTGGATCCGGTCGAGCGGGATCGTCTCGGCGGTCCGGGACAGGATGCCGCCCTCCATGACGATGCGCTTGTCGGTGAGGTGATAGGTGGCGAACCGCCAGCGGAGGATGCGAAGTCCCGCCCAGAGGACCGCCGCGATGATGAACACCAGCGCAACGACGGTCTTGACGGTGGTGATCGACAGGCTGCCGATGTGAGTCGGGAGGACGGCGTTCAGCACGAGCGCGACCACGATCACCACAACCGCCGCGAGGACGTGACCGGCGACGACGGACCAGTGTTGGCGGACGAGTGCGATCGATCGCTCCCCGGGCATCAGCGGTGTCGGCATCTCTTACCTCAACGAACCCCTGGCCTCGTGCGGGTCACGGACCGAGGAACAGGATGAGCGCTGCACCCGCACAGAGGAACGGACCATAGGGTATCGGGTCTTTGAGGCGGCGGATGCGTGTGACCAGCAGCAGGATCGCTGTGGCGCCGCCGATGAAGACCCCCGCGATCACCGCATAGACCGCGCCGAGGTGCGCGCCTGTCGGACCGGCTCCGGTCACGGCTCCGACGAGCGCCCCGAGCTTCGCGTCGCCGAGACCGATGCTGCCGCGCGAGACGATGTTCTGCACGAAGAAGAACGCGGCGACTCCCACGGCGCCGATGATCGCGCTCGTCACGGTGAGCCCCGGCGACCACTCGCTCAGCACGACGGCGATGAGCACGCTCGGATACGTGATGACGTTGAGGATCAGGCGATGCTTGAGGTCGAAGTCGACGATCTGCACAAAGACGGCGATCCAGAGCAGATGGATGGCGAGTCCCGAACCGGATGCCTCATGTGCGGCGAACGCACCGAACCCGATCGCCCCGAGCGCCGGCGACAGCCAGCGTTCGAGCCAGGTCCAGCCATAACGCTCGCCCGACCACGGCACCGTGGCCACCGGCTCCTCCCCGGCCGCAACTGCACGTTCGTGCTCCTCGGCGATGTCGCGCTCGTACTCGAGGCGCTCCTGCTGCTCCTCGTCCTCGAGCTTCTCGCGCTTCTCCAGCGCGACGGCGAGCCACCCCGAACCGAGTCCGACCACCCCGCCGGCCACCGTGAGACCGGCGACAACCGCGGGCGTCACGCCTCGACGGCTCGCAGCAGCGCGCTCCGGACTCCGGCTGCCGGTGCGGACACCCCGGTCCAGGTGGCGAAGCTCAGCAGTCCCTGCTGGAGGAGCATCTCGAGCCCGTCCTCCGCCCGGTGTCCGGACTCGATCGCGGCGGTGACGACGTCGACCGGCCGGGGCCGGTACCGGATGTCGACAACACTGCAGCCGGTGGGCACTGCGCGGGGATCGAACGGGAGCGCATCGAGCCCGACGGTCGTTGCATTGACGACGATCGCCGAGTGCGCACTCTCCTTCGCGATCGACGACGCGTCCCAGGCGATCGTCTCGACATCGCCCGAGCCGCGCAACCGTCGTGCGAGGTGCTCCGCGGCTTCCGGCTTCCGCGCAGCGATCCGCAGACGGAGGAGAGGCACGCGTGTGAGCGCAAGTGCGACCGACGCCGCCGCGCCGCCCGCACCGAGAACGAGCGCGGTGGCTCCCTGACGCGGCCACATACGGACGCGACTCAGGGCCAGCTCGAACCCGTCGGTGTCGGTGGTGGTTCCCACCAGGCGGCCGCCACGCACCGCGATGGTGTTCACCACTCCGAGGGTCTCGGCGTCGCCCTCGAGCCGGTCACACGCCGCTGCCATCGCCGCCTTGTACGGCGTGGTCACGTTGCATCCGGTGTATCGCCCGGCGCGGAGCTCCGCGATGAGGTGATCGAGGTCGGGCGAGCTCACGTCACGCAGCACGTACGTACCTTCGATGCCCGTCGACTGCATCGCGGCCTGATGCAGCACCGGGCTGGGTGAGTGCGCAATGCCCGCGCCGACGAGGCACAGGCGCAACGGGGTGTTCCTCACGTGCGCGCTCGCGCCGGAGTGAGCCGGCGCGCGTCCAGCCAGCTCTGCAGCAGGACGGCAGCGGCGACGGCATCGATCACCTCGCGGCGGCGCCGGCGTCGAACACCACTCTCGATGAGCGAACGCTCCGCGATCGTCGTGGTGAATCGCTCGTCCCAGAACTCCACGGGCGCCGCAACGCGACGCTGCAGCTCCGCGGCGAAGCCGCGCGCGTGCTCCGCGGCGTCGCCCTCGCTGCCGTCAAGCCTCCGGGGCAGCCCGACCACGACTCGTTCCACCTGGCGATCTTCCATCTCTCGCGCGATGCGTGTCCAAATGGTGTGCGGGTTGTTCGGCACTGTCGCAAGCGGTGATGCCAGCGTGCATGTTTCGTCGGAGACTGCCAGACCGACCCGCACCGAGCCGACGTCGATGCCGAGAACCCGAGTGCGGCCGGTGCCTTCCCCGGCCGGCGTCACGGTGACGGTTTCGGCGACGCGGTCGGAGACGGGGTGGGAGACGGGGTGGACGACGACGCTGCCACGAAATTCTCGGTGATCTCTATGCGCGACGCGAAGAGTGGCATGTAAAAGAGCTGAAAGGGCGACATCGAGACGTGCACGCTCTGCACCGCCGGGAACTTGTCCTCGACGATCTTCTGCGCGCTCCCGGGATTCCGGCCCGTGAGCAGCGTCTTCAGTGAGTTCAGATCGACGTTGGGCTGGCCGAAATCCGTTGCCGAGCACGCGAGGACGATCGTCCCTGTCGTGCTTGCCTGCGTCACCGTGCAGGGCGGCGCGCTGAGCTTGCCCGGCGCGAGCTGCTGTCCCGGTTTGAGGAGTTTGTTGAGGTCGGCAAGCACGTCGTTGTTGACGGCGACCGGGTCATAGGCAACCGCTTCGCCGTTGGCGCTGACCGTGATCGTGGTTGCGGTGTATGGCGCGTTGACGGCAGGAAGTGGCGGGGTGACGGCGAACACCACGGTCTTGCCGTTCCCGGCCGGGTCCACGGCGAACGCCTTGCCATTGGCCTTGGCCTGCAGATCGCCGTTGAGCTGCGACGTCAACGACGCCTCGACCGCCGTGACCTGCTGGCTCCAGTTGGAGACGTCGGTCGCGCTCGCGGACGTGACGGTCTTCGCGTCGACGCCGCCGGTCGGGGCATTGGGATTGGTGACATTGATCGCGTGATAGTGATTCTGCTGGTCGATGCAGAGCTGGTTGCGCTGGGGCGGTGGGGGCTCGGGCGAAGGGCAGGGATTGCTTGGCCAGTTGGTAAGGCTGCCTGCCGCAGTCCCGTTGCCGGCACTTCCCGGTGTGTTGTCCTGAACCGTGGCGGTGGAATTCGGCTGTACACCGGCACCGCATGAGCCTGGGGCGGCCGCTGCGCCATTGGCTCCAATGCAGATGAACGTGGCTTTCGTTACGACGAACGTGGTCGAGCCATCCTGTGTCTGGATCTCGTTTCCCTGTGGAAGCTGAAACGAGTAGCCACCCGGGTTGTCGGTGCTGAACACCACCTTCGCGCTCGCGGGGACGGCCGCGACCGGCAGTGTTCCGGTCGGAGTTGCCTGGAACGTCGACGACGCCGTGCTCGTGACAACGCTGGTGAGCACGTGATCGGCGGTGTTCGACAGCGCGGCGTTGGTTGTGCCCTGGATCGTCGAGTTCACCGATAGCGGCGTCGCCGCGATCGTCACGGTCACCTTCGCGGACGGGCTCAATGTCATGAAGAGCAGGAGGCCGATGATCAGGACCGCGGCGCCGCCCCACGTCAGCAGGCGGCGACGGTCCCAGCCGCGCTTTGGGTGCGCCGGCGGGATTTGCGTGAGCACCCGGCGCGGCTCGAGCCGTGGGGTTGCGGGCGATGTCGGCGGCGGCACGAACGCCGGCGGCGCCGGCGGTGGCGCCGGGGGTGGTTCGAGGACTGCCGAGGCCGCCGCACCGGCGACACCCCCCGCGGCGATGTTGCGCGACTGCCCCGCCCCACCGACCCGAGGTGCGGCGAGCTCGATGCCGCGCTCGAAGGCCGGCACCGATCCATAGACCTGGAGACCGCTGGCGCGGGCGAGCTGCTGGACGCGTGGATCCTCGCTGACGATCGAGGTGCGGCGCCCTGACTGGTTGCTGAACTGGGCGAGCAGGCGGACGTTCAGGGGCGTCTGGAGCGCGCGGCTCGAGCTCGGCACGACGAGTCCGACATCGAGGTCCCCTGCGGAACGGACCCGGTCGATGAGATCGGCGATCTCGTCGTCGGGCCTGGCAACGACAACAGCAGGCATCAGGCGCCTCTATACCTTCATCGTCTTCAAAACTCGGCGCATGAGCCCGCCCAGGGGCTCGTCGGCGTCATCTTCCAGCGTCACGGCGTGACGCGCAAGCCCCATCGGGGTGACGTCCTGGCTCCCGACCAGGAGTCCGGTGGTGTCGTAGACCCCGGTGACGTCGCCAGGACCGAGCACTTTGACCGTGGGTGGATGGGTGAACGGGACGGTGTCCGCCCAGTCCAGGATGCGCAGCTGCTCGGCGACCTCGGGGAGCGACGCACCCCCGCCGGCGAGGCAGATCGACCCTGGGAGCGGATCGGGTCCGGCCAGCTCCTCGAGCGTCAGCGCGACGCCCTGGGCAAGCACCTCGGCGGTGGGTGTCAGGGCGCGGCGAGCCATGGCGCTCTGCTCGGCGGCGAGGTGCCCTTCCGAGTGCGCGACCTTGAAGCGCTCCGCCTCGTCGAGGTCCATGGAGAGATCGGTGGCGAGCCGCTTGGTGAACGAACGGCCGCCGAGCGCGAACATCCGCGTCGCCTCGATGCCGCCGCGGCGGACGACGGCGATGTCAGTCGTGCCGCCACCGACGTCGACGAAGATCGCGCCGAGCTCATGCGACTCGGCGGACGAGCACCCCCGGGCGAGCGCGTAGGGCTCCGCGACCGTCGCCACGAGCTCCAGGTCGAGCTCCTGCGCGATCGCCTGCAGCGCGCCGATATGCGTGAGCGGCGCGAACGTGTTGAAGACGGTGATCTCGACGACGTGGCCCTGGAAGTCGACCGGGTTGCTGACGGCGTAGCCGTCGATGCGCACGGACGTGATCGTGCTGTGGACGAGCTTGACGTTGACCTCCTGGACGCCGAGGTCGTGGGACATCTGACGCACCGCTTCGCGAAGTGCGCGGCGCTGCACCGCCTGCAGCGCGGTGGCCAGGTCCGCCTGCGTGATCCGTGCCTGGGGCTGTGGCCTCGGGACGGTCATGGTGGTGCTGAACCCGCGGACCTGCTCACCGGCGATGCCGATGACCGCCTGCCCGGGGATCGTCTCGCACATGTCCTCCGCCTCGGTCAGCGCGCGGTCGCAGTTGTCGATCACCGCCTGGAGATCGGCGACGGCGCCGGCCTGCATGTGGGTCTGCGCCTGGCGGACCTTGCCGACCCCGAGCACGATGCCCTTGTCGCCCTCACGTTTGACGATGAGTGCCTTGACGAACTCGGTCCCGATGTCGAGCACCGTGTAGTGGCTCTGGAACTCCTCACGCCGCTTGAGCAGCGCGAACTTGCGCTTCGACATCAGGCGGCGCTCCCCATGACTTCGGCGATCGCGGACCGCAGCTGCGACACCGCGGCCTCGCGCTTGGCGGGGTCGCCGATCTTGCCGCGTCCGAGCTCGGGCCGGCCGCCACCCTTGCCGCCGGTGACGTCGGCAGCTCCTTTGACCAGCGTGCCGGCGTCGATCCCGGCGTCCAGCGCGCGACCGCCGACCTTGATCACCAGCGTCTCGGGACCGAGGACGGCGACGACGCCGTCGCCCTGCAGGTTGTCGGCGAGCAGCCGGTCACTTGCCTGGGCGATCGCATCCGCGTCCACATCCCCGTCGAGGACGAGGTGGACGAAGCGCACGCCGCCTGCCTCCTCGACAATCGCCGCATCGGTGTGCAGGTTCGACGGGCCGGCCTGCCGGGCCTGCGCCACGTCACGACTGAGGCGCTTGACCTGCTCCTGGAGGGCGAGAACGCGCTCGGGCACCTCCTCCGGACGGGTCTTGAGCGCCCGCGCCGTGGTCAGGAGCGCGGCACCGTTGCGCTGCCAGCGCTCTTCGGCGCCTTCACCGGCGACGAGCTCGATACGGCGGATCCCCTGGCCGATGCTCGACTCGGACACGATCATCGCCGCGCCGAGGTCGCCGCTGCGGGTCACGTGGGTGCCGCCGCAGAGCTCGCGCGACCAGCCGCCGAAGTCCACGACCCGGACGTCGGGCGAGTACGCCTCGTCGATGAGGGCGATGGCGCCGCTCGCGCGGGCATCGGCGATGGGCATGAGCGCAACGGTGCGCTCAAGGTTGCGTCGGATCCCGTCATTGACGCGATGCTCGATGTCCGCGATCTCGTCTGGTGTCAGGGCGCGGGAGAACGAGAAATCGAACGTCGTGTGGTCGGGTCCGACGAACGAGCCCCGCTGCACCACGCCGGCGCCGAGCACCTCTCGGAGCGCTCGGTTCAGCAGATGCGTGGCGCTGTGGTGGCGCGCGGTTCGGCCGCGGCGATGCGCGTCGACACGGGCGTGCACTCGCTGCCCCGTCCGGAGCTCGCCCTCCAGGACGGTCACGTCATGAGCGCGGGAGTCACTGCCGGCGATGGGTTGCGTGTCGCGCACCTCGGCGTGGCCATCCGGCCATTCGAGGGTGCCCGTGTCGCCGACCTGGCCGCCCGCTTCCGCGTAGAAGGGCGATACATCGAGGAGAACCGCGGCATGCTCGCCGCGAGCGAGCACCGGGATCTCGGTCTCGACGCCGATGCGCGTCACGGTCGCCTCGGTCTCGAGAGCGTCGTACCCGATGAATCGCGTCGCGGGCAGCGCCTCGGCGCCGGCGAAGCCGCCACGGCGCGCTGACGCCTGACCACGCTCGCGCTGCTCGCGCATGGCCGACTCGAACCCCTCGAGGTCAACGGTGGCTCCTCGCTCGGCTGCCATCTCGACCGTTAACTCGACAGGCAGGCCGAAGGTGTCATACAGGCGGAAAGCGTCCGCGCCATCGACGCGGCCCCGGCTCCGCGCGAGGAGGCCGGCGAGCCGCTCTGTGCCCGCGTCGAGCGTCCGGGCGAACGCCTCCTCCTCGATGCCGAGCGTCTCCTCGATGAGCTCTCGATGCTCGAAGAGCTCCGGATACACAGGACCCATGACCTCCACGAGGTCACCTGTTCCGGCGGCAAGGCCACCGGTCACGGCGACACGGCGGGCGTGGACGGCGGCCCGTCGCACGAGCCTGCGGAGCACGTAGCCGCGGCCCTCGTTGGCCGGGAGCACCCCGGCGGCGATGAGGAACCCAGCGCCGCGGAGATGGTCGGCGAGCACGTAGAGCGAGCGCACCGAGGCGTCGGGGACGGCGGTTGCGGCGCGCGACCGGAACCCGTCGACAAGTGGCGCGAAGTGGTCCGTCGCGTACCCGGTGCGGTCACCCTGGACGATGGCGACGATGCGGTCGAAGCCGAGCCCCGTGTCGACTGTGGGGTTCGGCAGCTTCGGCCGCGACCCGTCGGGCTGCTGGTCGAACTCCATGAAGACGAGGTTCCAGAACTCCTCCCAGCGATCGCCCTCGCACTCGTCCTGCGGGGTGCAGTCGGTGCGGCCGCACGAGCACGGGCCGCCCCAGTCGTAGTAGAGCTCGCTGTCGTAGCCGCACGGTCCGGTCGGCCCGGCGGCCCACCAGTTCTCCGTCAGGCGCGAGATGCGCTGCCGCGGCACGCCGATCTTCTCGACCCAGAGGCGCTCCGAGTCCTCGTCGTCCGGATAGATGCTCGGCCAGAGGCGGTCCGGGTCGAGGCCGAGCACCTCCGTCGAGAACTCCCACGCGTAATCGATCGCGCCTTCCTTGAAGTAATGCCCGATCGACCAGTTGCCGAGCATCTCGAAAAACGTGTGATGGGTCGGATCACCGACGGACGACATGTCGTCGTACTTCAGCCCCGCGCCGCGAAAGCACTTCTGGCACGAGACGAGGTCCGGCGACGGTGGTGTGCGCTGTCCGGTGATCCAGGGCTTGAGCGGCACCATGCCGGCCACGGTGAAGAGGAGCGACGGATCGTCGTGGGGAATGAGCGAGAAACTCGCGAGCCGGTGATGCCCGCGCTCCTCGAAGAAGCGAAGAAACCGCTCCCGGATCTCAGCGCTGCGCATGGAGAAATAAATGTGACCGCAAGTTGTCGAATTCTACACGGGCGCCTCGGTACCGAACTCCTTGCGCAGATGCTCGACTGCCGCACGCTGCAATCGCGACACGTGCATCTGCGAAATCCCCAGCCGTTTCGCGACCTCCGTCTGCGGCAGCTGTTCGACGAAGCGAAGCGCCAGGATCTTCCGCTCGCGTGGGGTCAGGTGCGCCATCACCTGCTCGAGGACCTCCTGCATCTCGACCCGGTCGAGGTTGTCGTCGGAGAGCCCGAGCCGGTCGCCGAGCGTCAGCGGCTCGTCGCTCCCGCCGACCGGCCCGTCGAGCGAGACGGTGTGCTGCGCCGGTGCGACCTCCATCGCGGCGAGCACCTGGTCGGGCTCGAGGCCGACCCGATCTCCGATCTCGGCGACGGACGGCGACCGGCCGAGCTCGTTCTGGAGCTGCTGGGTCGCCGCGTTGACCTTGGCGAGGTTCTCCTGCAGGCGGCGCGGCACGCGCACGGCCCAGGATCGATCGCGGAAATGGCGGCGGATCTCGCCGGCGATGGTGGGCGTGGCGAAGGTGCTGAACTCGTTCTCGAGCGAGGGATCGAAGCGCTCGATCGCCTGGATCAGCCCGAGGAACCCGACCTGCTCGACGTCCTCGAGCGGCTCGCCCCGGTTGGCGAACCGCCGCGCGATGTAGTGCACGAGGTCGCTGTTGAGGTCGACCAGCTGTTCACGGATCTTCGGGTCTCGCGTCTTGCGGAACTCACGAAGCAGGCGGCGCATCTCCGCGCGCTCGGGTGTGTCCGCAGGCTTCGCGATCGTCCGCTCGCGAGTCGCCGCCCCGCCGTCGCCGCTTCGCGGCGATGGGGTCACGACGCCTTGTATTTGGTCAGCCGGACGCGCAGATTCCCGGTTCGTTCGTCGACGCGGTAGGTGCTGTCGTCGACGAAGAGACCCATGAGTCTCAGCGCGAGGTCGGTGGCGGCAACCAGCTCGGAACCGCCTGCGAGGACGGCTTCCTCGGCGCGGGCGCGGAGCTCTGCCTCGCGGTTGACCTGGCTGCGCACAACGACCTCGAGGCCCTTCTCGCCGAGCTTGAACACGATCCGCACCTGACCGGCGATGGACCCGGACGTCTCGAGGCAGCGGATGGCGTTCTCGCACGCCTGTGCCACCGCGATGGTGAGGTCGTCGATGGCGTCCATGTCGAAGCCCGCGAGAGACCCGATGGCCGCCGCGGCTCGTTTCGCAACGAGGATGTGCTCGCGGTCAGCGGGCAGACGGAGTTCGGAGACGTTTCCCATGCGGTGTTCACATACCCCGGAGGGAGGCCGACAAAACGGGCAGGTCAGCCCGAGCTAGACGCTCGAAGGCTCGGACGTCGACGCGGCTCCGGTCGACGCGGCCGCGCGGCCCTCGTCGACGGCCCCCGCGATCTCCGCCTCCCACTCGCGCGCCTCTGCCTCCTCGCGGCGGCGTGCCCGCGCGCGCCAGAAGAAGACAGCACCGGTGATCGCCGCACCCGCGGCGACCAGTCCTTTCTTTCCAAACGGTACACGCATGTGAGGAGCCTCCCGAATTGCCGACGGGGTGATTATGGCGCTCGGCGCCGGGCCGGCGCGAGGACCGCACCGGTGATCTCGAAGAGCACGATGCCGACCGCGTCGGCGACGGGATGGAGCACGCCGAGCTCGGGTCCGCCGATGTGCGTCGCGATCGCCACGAGCTCCCCGGCGATGACTCCCGCGGCGGCGAGCACGAGGGCGAGCAGGAATGACCCGCGCCGCGGGCGCACGAGCCCCGCGACGGTTGCGCCGATCAGCACGAAGAGGATCGCGAGGACGAGCCCCGGGCTCACGGCGTCCGCGCTGGCAGGATCCCCAGTCCGAGCTCGCGGAGTTGCGCGGGGTCGACCGGCGCGGGCGCGTCGGTCATCGGCTCCTGTGCCTGTTGGTTCTTCGGGAACGCGATCACGTCGCGGATGTTCTCGGTGCCGAGCCCTTCCATGACCATGCGGTCGATGCCGCCGGCCCACCCGCCGTGCGGCGGCACGCCGTACTCGAACGCCTCGAGAAGGAATCCGAATTTGCGCCGGGCCTCGTCGGTGTCGATGCCGAGGGCGGCGAGCACGCGCTGGAGGATCGCGGGATCGGTCGTGCGGATGCTGCCGCTGCCGATCTCGCGGCCGTTGACGACCAGGTCGTACGCCCGCGATCGCACTGCGAGCGGATCGGACTCGAGGAGGTCGAGGTCCTCGATGCGCACCATCGTGAACGCGTGATGCGCGGCGCCGATCTCACCCGTCTCCTCGCTCCGCTCGAACATCGGGAACTCGGTGACCCAGAGCATGTCGATGCGATCGTCGTCATACAGCTTCCGGGCGCGTCCGACGTGATTGCGCAACGCACCGAGCGCCGCATGCACGACAGGCGGACGGTCCGCGACCATGAGGACGCAGTCCCCCAGCTCGGCGCCGGTCGCCGAGCCGATCCTGTCGAGCTCCTCGGCGGTGAAGAACTTCGCGATCCCTCCATGCCATCCGTCCGCTCGCTTCCAGAGGTATGCGAGACCCTTGGCCTTCGCAGCCCGGACGACGTCGGTCAGCTGACCCTCGATCTCGCTGCGGGTGAGATCGTCGCCACCTTTCACGCAGATCGCCTTGACGATGCCGCCCGAGGCGACGGCGTCCGCGAACACCCGGAAGCCGCAGGCTCTCACGACCTCGGTGAGGTCGCACAGCAACATCTCGAATCGCGTGTCGGGCTTGTCGACGCCGTAGTGGTCCATGGAGTGGTGCCACGTCATGCGTGGAAACGGGACGGCGAGCCGGCCACCACGGAACTCGCACGCGTGCCACGCACTCGGGATCGCATGCTCGAGAGCCGCAAACACATCGTCCTCGTCGACGAACGACAGCTCGATGTCGAGCTGGGTGAACTCCGGCTGGCGATCCGCGCGAAGGTCCTCGTCGCGCATGCAGTGCGCGAGCTGGAAGTAGCGGTCGAAGCCCGCGACCATGCAGAGCTGTTTGTACAGCTGCGGCGATTGGGGCAGCGCGTAGAAGCTGCCCGGCGACAGGCGGCTCGGGACGAGGTAGTCGCGAGCACCCTCCGGTGTCGCGCGGATCATCATCGGGGTCTCGATCTCGAGGAACCCGATCTCCCCCATCGCGCGGCGGAGCTCGGTGCAGAACCGCGCCCGCAGGCGGAGGTTCTGCTGCAGATGCACGCGGCGGAGGTCGAGATACCGATGTCGCAGCCGCAGCTGCTCGTCGACCTCGCTGTCCTCGTTGACCGGGAACGGCGGCGTCTTCGCGACGGCGAGGACGGTGCACGACGCCGCTCGCAACTCGATCGCACCCGTCGCACGCTTCGGATTGACGTTCTCCGGCGCGCGGAGCCGGATCTCGCCTTCGAAACGCAGCACCCACTCGAGCCGGGCCTCGCGGGCGGCGCGGTGCGCCTCGGGTGCCTCGATCGGATCGATGATCACCTGGAGGATGCCGCTCGCATCGCGCAGGTCGATGAAGATCAGGCCCCCATGGTCGCGGCGCCGGTCGACCCAGCCGAAGACGGTGGCGCGGGTGCCCGCGGCCTCCGCGCGAAGGGTCCCGCAGTACGTGCGCTCCGTGGTCACGGCTCTCCTCTGACGATGCGATCGACGGTGTCCACGAGCTCAGCCGCCGGTACCGTCTGCTGATTGCGGCCGTCGAGGTCGCGCACCACCGCGCTGTCGGCGGCGACTTCGTTCTCGCCAATGATGACTGCAACGCGGGCGCCGATGCGGCCCGCGCCGCGCAGCTTGCGATCGAGCCGGCGATCGGCGACATCGAGCACCGTGCGCGTGCCGCCGCGTCGGATCAGGCGAGCGACGCCGGCGGCGTTCTCGGCCTGTGCGGGCTCGACCGAGCAGACGAGCACGTCCGCGATGCTGCCGGCTTCGGGGACGGTACCCAGCGCCCGCGCGACCATGAGGATGCGCTCCACGCCGAGCGCGTACCCGGTCGCCTGGGCGGCTGGAAACCCGAGCAGCTCGGCGAGGCCGTCGTAGCGGCCTCCCCCGCCGAGCGAGCTCTGCGCGCCGTGCAGCGTGTCGTGCCAGAACTCGAAGACGGTGTCGCTGTAGTAGTCGAGCCCTCGGACGAGCCGGTCGTTCCGGATCGCGTCGATGCCGGCGGCTTCGAGGTCGCGCATGACCGCGGTGAGATAGTCGCGGCTGTCGCGGTCGAGCGAATCCCAGAGCAGCGGGGCTCCCTCCACGAGCGCGGCGTCGCGCTTGCAGTCGAGGAGCCGGAGCGGGTTGGTGTGCAGGCGGCGCCTGCAGTCGTCGCAGAGCGACGCCTCGAGCGGCGTGTAGTACGCGACGAGCGCTGTCCGGTAGCGCGCCCGGTCCTCCGGGCGGCCGAGGGAGTTGAGCTGCAACTGGATCCCGCCGATACCGAGTGCCTCGAAGAACCGCCACGCGACCTCGATGATCTCGACGTCCAGCTCGGGAGACCGGTCGCCGATGCACTCGATGCCGACCTGGGTGAACTGGTGTTGCCGGCCGGCCTGCGGCCGCTCGGCGCGGAAGAACGGCCCCGCGTAGTGCACGCGCACCGGCCGGATCTCCTGATCGAGGTGCGCGCTGAGCACGGCCCGGAGCGCGCCGGCGGTCCCCTCGGGTCTGAGCGTCAGCGACCTCCCGCCGCGGTCCTCGAACGTGAACATCTGCTTGTCGACGACGTCCGTGTCCGCCCCCATGCCGCGGCTGAAGAGCTCCGTCGCCTCGATGACCGGCGTCTCGATCGGCCGGTAGCCGAACGACTCCACCACCGAGCGGTGGATGTCGAGCAACCACGTGCGAGCGGCGAACTCGTCCGGCAGGATGTCGCGCGTCCCGCGCGGCGCCGCGATCTCAGGCATAGGCGTCCGAGTGTACGGGCTCCCGGCCGCAATGCCCCCTGAGGCGCCGTCAGGCCAGGAGGCCGGGAAACCTCGCCGCGTTCGCAGCCACGTCGAAGGAAAGCCTCATGACGAAATCGTCGGGGAGGCCGTTGACGATTCGCAAGGCACGGTCGCAACTGACGGCGAGGGCCCTCGGGCCGCCGGCGCCGCGGGGTCGAAGCGCGGCCACGGTCATCAACATCGGTGCGCGCGTCCCCACCGCGACGAAGACACTGCATCCCGCGGCGGTGACCACGAGGGGCTCCGCAGCCGGGTCGGTCGCGGCGAGCAGCATCGAGCCGTTGGTCTCCGATTGGAGGAGCTCGCCGGCGGCCAGTTCGATGAGGCGGAGTCGTGTGCGCGGTTCGATGCACGCAGCGTCGCTCCGAGGCGCGACACGTGGCTGTCGCGCGGGCAGCGTCCGGCTCAGCCCGAGTCGCGCGCCACCGTGTGCACGTCTCGCACCGCCTCGAGTCGCTCGAGCAGGCGGCTGAGCTGGGACAGGTTCTGGATCTCGACGATCGTGCTGATCACCGCGGTCTTGTCGTCGTACACCTGCACGTCGGCGCCGCTCAGGTTGATCTTCGACTCCGCGATGACCGCCGCGATGTCGCGCAGCAGCCCGGTGCGGTCCCAGGCCTCGATCTTGATGCTGACGGGATACACCTGGCGCGCTCCGGTCTCCCACTCGACGTCGACGATTCGCTCGACGTCCGAGGCGTTCCGGACGTTCACGCAGTCCGCGCGATGCACCGTCACGCCTTTGCCGCGCGTGACGTAGCCACGGATGATGTCGCCCGCGACCGGTTTGCAGCAGTGTGCGAGCGTCGTCAGCATGTCGACGTGGCCGTGCACGCGCACGTGTCCGGTCGGTGCGGGCGTGCTCGTCAGCGGGATGCCGAGGATGCGGTCGTCGTCGGTCTGCTGCTCGTCGGCGCCGAACCGCAGGACGGCGCTGCGCGCGCTGATGTCGCCATACCCGATGGCGGCGACGAAGTCGTCGACCGTGGCGACCTTGAACTCCTGGGCAAGCTCGAGGAGCTGCTCATCCTTGACGCTGTTCAGCGCCATCTGCCGCAGACGGCGGAACTCCTTGTCCAGCATCTCCCGGCCCTTCTGGATGTTCTCGTCACGGCGCTCGCGCTTGAACCATTGCCGGATCTTCTCCCGGGCGCTCGACGTCTTCACGAAGTTGAGCCAGTCGCGCGATGGACCGTGCGCACCCTTGGTCGTCAGCACCTCGACGATCTCGCCGTTCTCGAGGCGGTGATCGAGCGGCACCATGCGCCCGTTCACCTTCGCGCCGATGCACGCGTGCCCGACGTCGGTGTGGATGCGGTACGCGAAATCGACCGGCGTCGAGCCCTGCGGCAGCGAGCGAACGTCGCCGCGCGGCGTGAAGACGAAGACCTCGTCCTGGAAGATGTCGACTTTGACGGTGTTGACGAAGGCCTCGGCGTCGAGGACCTCCTTCTGCCAGTCCATGAGGAGGCGGAGCCACGTGAAACGCTCATCGATGCGTCCGCCGTCCTGCGGTCCCTTGTATCGCCAGTGCGCCGCGACCCCGTACTCCGAGGTCTCGTGCATCTCCTGCGTCCGGATCTGCACCTCCATGGGCTCGCCCGTGTGCGACAGCACCGTGGTGTGCAACGACTGATAGCCGTTGCCTTTCGGCATCGCGATGTAGTCCTTGAACCGCCCCGGCAGCGGCTTCCACATCGAATGCACGATGCCGAGCGCGCCGTAGCAATCCTTGATGGAGTCCACGAGGACGCGGATGGCGATGATGTCGTAGATCTCACCGAATTCCTTCTGCCCGCGCACCATCTTCTCGTGGATGCTGTACATGTGCTTGGTGCGCCCTGAGATCTCGGCGTGCACGCCAAGCGGCGCGAACTCGCGCGCGAGGATCTCGGTGACGTCGCGAACGAACTCGTCACGCTGCTCGCGCGTGCTCGCGAGGCGCGCCTCGATCAGCTGGTAGTTGTCGGGGTCGAGCTGCACGAACGCCAGGTCCTCGAGCTCGCCCTTGATCTCCCAGATGCCGAGCCGGTGCGCGAGCGGCGCGTAGATGTCGAGCGTCTCGCGACTGATGCGAAGACGGCGCTCCGCGGTGTGAGCGCTGACGGTGCGCATGTTGTGGAGGCGGTCGCCGAGCTTGATGAGGACCACGCGGATGTCCTCGGCCATGGCGACGAGCATCTTGCGGATGTTCTCGGCCTGATGCTCCTCGGCGCTTCGCACGTGGATCTTGCCGAGCTTCGTGACTCCGTCGACGAGCTTGGCAACCTGCTCCCCGAAGAGATCACGGACCTCCTCGCGGGTGACGACGGTGTCCTCGACGGTGTCGTGGAGCAGCGCGGCGATGACCGTCTCGGGATCGAGGCGCAGATCAGCGAGGATGCCCGCCACCGCGAGCGGGTGCTCGATGTAGGGCTCGCCGCTGAGCCGGGACTGGCCGGCGTGCGCGCGGTCGGCAACCTCGAAGGCACGGCGAATCGCAGCCCGATCCTCCTCGGGGAGGTAGTCGATGCGCTCCATGAGCTCGGTGATGGGCACTGCCTTGTCGAGTGTAGAGCGGGATCGCCACGTTCAAACCCTTCGCCGATACGCGCGCACCCGCGAGCCGCTCGAGCAGTTTCCAGAATGTGGCGAAACCGTTGAACGACCACACTGAACGCCACGCGCGCGGTGACGGCAGGCGGTCTTCAGGGACTGACCCGGTAAACTGGCCAAAATGACCTCGGAATCACGCGCGCCCCAGGCGGGTGAGACGGATCTGGTTTCACCGCTCGGTGGAGCGCTCGTCGATCTGCTGATGAGCGCAGAAGAGCTTGCAGATGTTGACGCGCGCGCGGCGCACATGACGTCGTTGCGCATCTCCGGAACCGCCGCCGCCGATGCCGCATTGCTCGGCAGCGGAGCGTATTCGCCACTGACCGGGTTCCAGCGGCGCAGTGACTACGAGAGCGTCGTCGAGCGAGCCGAGCTTGGCGACGGCACCCCGTGGACGTTGCCGATCACCCTGCCGGCAGGGGACGAGGGACGCGGGCTCAAGGAAGGCGCCGTTGTCGCGCTTCGCGACGACAGCAACCGCTTGGTCGGAGTCCTCACCGTCGACGAAGTCTTCGATCGTGACCTCGAGAAAGAGGCGAGCGAGGTGTTCCGCACCACCGATCAGGCGCACCCGGGAGTCGCGGCGATGTTCGCGCAGGGCCCCACCGTCGTCGCCGGCGCTGTCCGGGTCGCCCCGCGGCCGGCCGGCGATGTCCTGTCCACCCCTGCGGAGACGCGGGCGGCGTTCAAGGAACGTGGCTGGTCGACGGTGGTCGGCTTCCAGACGCGCAACCCCGTGCACCGGGCGCACGAGTACCTCACCAAGGTGGCGCTCGAACAGGTCGACGGCCTGCTGCTCCATCCGCTGTCGGGCGCGACCAAGGGCGACGATGTTCCCTTCGAGGTGCGCATGGACTGCTACCGCGTGCTGCTCGACCGCTACTATCCGCCGAATCGCGTCGTGCTCGGCATCTTCCCGGGCGCCATGCGCTACGCCGGCCCGCGCGAGGCCGTCTATCACGGCCAGGTGCGCAGGAACTACGGCTGCTCGCACTTCATCATCGGACGCGATGCGGCCGGTGTCGGCACGTACTACGGTACCTACGACGCGCAGATGCTCTTCGACGAGCTGGGCGGCGCCGATCGCCTCGGCTTCGAGGCGTACAAGTTCGAACACACCTTCTACTGCAAGGCCTGCGAGAGCATGGCCAGCACCAAGACATGCCCACACGGCGCCGACGACCGCGTGATCCTCAGCGGGACCCGCGTTCGCGAGATGCTCACCCGAGGAGACGCCATCCCCCACGAGTTCACCCGCCCCGAAGTTGCGGAGATCCTCCACGCCGCATACGCCGAAGCGGCCGCGGCGGTGTCATGAGCGGCCTGACCATCTGGTTCACCGGGCTCTCGGGCGCCGGCAAGTCCACAATCGGACAGCGGGTCGCGACAACCCTTCGCGAGCAGGGCCTCCGTGTCGAAGTCCTCGACGGCGACGAGGTTCGCCAGACCCTCAGCGCGGGGCTCGGCTACAGCAAGGAAGACCGCGACATCAACATCCGCCGCATCGGCTTCGTCGCCGAGTTGCTCACCCGCAACGGCGTGGTCGCCATCACCGCGGCGATCTCACCGTACAGCGACACCCGCGCCGAGGTGCGCCGTCGCATCGGACGCTTCATCGAGGTCTACGTGAGCTGCTCCATCGACGTGCTCTCCGAGCGCGATGTCAAGGGGCTGTACAAGAAGGCACTCGCCGGCGAGATCGCGCACTTCACCGGCGTGTCGGATCCGTACGAGGCCCCCGAGAACCCCGACGTGATCGTCGACAGCGGCTCGCAGACTGTCGACGAGTCGGTCGCCCTGGTACTGGCGGCCATCGAGGCGAGCGGGCTCCTCCCCGCACCGGCGACTCGCGGCTGACGCCGCAGTGCGCACGCCGCCGGCTCGGCCGAGGCATCCCCGGCCCCGGGTCACGCTCGACCAGCTGCACACCTTCCTCGCGGTCGCGGAACGCGAGCACGTGACCGCGGCGGCGGAAGCCCTCGGCCTCTCCCAGGGGTCCGTCAGCGGCGTCGTCCGCCGGCTTGAGGCGACTCTCGGCCTGCCCCTCCTCCAGCGGGTCGGCCGCAACGTCCAGCTCACCGATGTCGGGCGGGCACTCCGCCAGCTCGCGGTCAGGGTCCTCGAGGACGTGGGCCAGATCGAGGAGCTCCGGGCCGGCTACCTGGCGTTCGAGCGCGGTGAGCTCACCGTCGCCGCCGGGCGTGTCATGGGCGCGCACCGCCTGTCCGGCTGGCTGGCGCCCTTCGTCGCCGATCACCCGGACGTGAACGTGCGCCTCGCCCTGGCACCGATGCGATCCCTCGTGAACATGCTCATCGAGGGCCGAGCGGACATCATCCTGGCCGGGTCATCGGTCCGCGTGCCCGGCGTCGAGACCGTCGTCCTCGAGCACACCCAGCTGGTGACCGTCGTGGCGGCCCACCATCCGCTTGCGTCGAGCAAGACCGCGGTCCGCGACCTGGTCACCCACCGCCATCTCGCCCACGAGCGCGGCAGCGCCACCGAGGCGCTCGCCGCTCACGCGCTCGGTTCGCATGTGGACCCTGAGAACACCCTCGAGCTCGAGGAGGGCGCCCTGCACGCGGCGCTGCTCGCCGGGCTCGGTTTCGCGGCCATGCCCCGCTCGGTGGTGGAGCAGGACATCGCAGCCGGCAGGCTTGTCATCATCCCGCTGCCCGGCCGGAGCGTCTCGCAGTCGTTCGCCGCTGCGCGCCGCCGGGACCTGCACACCCCTGCCGTTGAGGCGTTCTGGGCACACCTCAAGCGGATCGCGGTCGATCAGTCCTGACGCCTCGCGTCAGTAGGAGCGAGCCAGCAGCGCGGTGAACTCGGCGGGCTCGCCGCAGGCGATGCACGGCGCCCCGCCACCGGGACGGTCGGCGCGGAGCACCCGGACCGTGAGCGCGTGGACCGCCGCTTTCACGACGCCCTCGCAGGCGGGGGTGTTACAGAACGGCGCAGTCGCAAACACCGGGCGCTCGGCGAACGCGGCCTGGAGCTCGTCGATGGTCGAGGCGTCGACGCTGCGCTCCGCGAGGCGCTGCCTGGCGCGCTCGAAGATCAGCTGCTGCGCTGTCGCCAGCAGGTCGGGAAACGAGGTTGCCAGGCCGGCAAGCGGCCGCACGTCCTGGCTGCCGTCGACGCGATGGACGACGGTCACGTTGCCGTCGGCGAGATCCTTGGCACCGACGATGATCCGCAACGGCACACCGCGCAACTCCCAGTGCGCGTACTTCTCGCCGGGGCGCATCCCTTCGCGGCGATCCACGCGGATGCGGACTCCGGGAGGGCACTCGCGCTCGATCCGCCTCACGGCCTCCTCCACCACCGCGGCGCCCGACTCGTCGTTGCTCCGCGTGATCGGCACGACGATCACCTGGATGGGCGAGACCTTCGGCGGCAGGATGAGGCCCATGTCGTCGCCGTGCGCCATGATCACGGCTCCGACCGTGCGTGCCGACAGGCCCCACGACGTCTGAAATGGATGCCGGCGCTGGTTGTCGCGGTCGCTGTACGCGATCCCGTATGCCTGCGTGAAATTCTGCCCGAGGTGGTGCGACGTGCCTGACTGCAGCGCCCAGCCGTCGGCCATCATCGCCTCGATGCTCACCGTGTAGCGCGCACCCGGGAACTTCTCCGACTCGGTCTTGCGCCCCTTGATCACCGGGATGGCGAGCCAGTCCTCCGTCAGCTCGCGGTAGCAGTCGAGCATCGTGTCGACCTCCTCCGCGGCCTCGCTGTCGAGCTGATGAAATGTGTGCCCTTCCTGCCAGAGGAACTCGGTCGTGCGCAGGAAGAGTCGCGTGCGGTGCTCCCAGCGCACGACGTTGCACCACTGGTTGATCTTCACCGGCAGGTCGCGCCATGAATGGATCCAGTCCGCGTACATCGAGCAGATGATCGTTTCGCTCGTGGGACGCACCGCGAGACGTTCCTCGAGGTCCTTGCCCCCGCCCCGTGTCACCCATGCAACCTGTGGATCGAAGCCCTCGACATGGTCCGCCTCCTTCTGGAGATACGACTCCGGAATGAACAACGGGAAGTACATGTTCTCGTGGCCGGTGCGCTTGATCATGTCGTCGAGCGCGCGCTGGATGTTCTCCCACAACGCGAACCCATACGGGCGGATGACCATGCAGCCACGCACGGGCGAGTAGTCGGCAAGTTCGGCACGACGAACCACGTCGGTGTACCAGCGATCGAAATCCTCGCTCTGCGCCGTGATCCGCTTTTCGTCGGCCATGGCGGAGCAGTCTACGTGAGGACGCCCTCCCGCTCGCTCAATCCGACCGGCAGCGGCTTCCCTTCAGCGACCAGCCGCGCGTCCTCCTCGGCGATGTCGTGCAGCTCTGTCAGCAGGGTCGACAGCAGCTCACCCTCGGGCAGCGTGGAGACCACCTTGCCGTTGCGATACAGGATGCCCTTCTGCTTGCCACCGGCGATGCCGATGTCAGCGTGCATCCCCTCGCCAGGACCGTTGACGACGCAGCCCATGACAGACACGGTGATGGTCCGCTTCACACCCTCGAGCGCCTTGGCGACCTGCGCGACCATCGGCACCATGTCGATCTCGAGGCGGCCGCACGTCGGGCATGCCACGAGGTTGGGCCCGTCGCCGCGCTCCTGCAGGTTGGCGAGGATCTGTCGCGCGACCCGCACCTCCTCCTCCGGCGCGCCGACGAGTGACACGCGAATCGTGTCGCCGATGCCCTGCGCAAGGAGGAGCCCGATCCCGAGCGCGCTCTTGATGCTGCCGGTGTCGACGGGCCCAGCCTCGGTGAGGCCGAGGTGCAGCGGATACCGGTTGCCGAGCGCGACGAACGCGCGGTTGGCGGCGACATTCGTGAGCACGTCGCTCGCCTTCAACGAGACCTTGATATCGCGGAAGTCGAGCTCCTCGAGGACGCGGATGTGGCTGAGCGCAGCCGCGACCATGTTGGCGGCGATCTCGTCGATCGTCCCGCCGCGACCACGGGTGAGGTCCTTGCGCTGCGGGATGCTCCCGGCGTTGACGCCGATGCGGATCGGGACCCCGCGAGCCTTCGCCTCGCGCGCGATGTCGGCGACCTTGGTGCTGTCGGTGATGTTGCCGGGATTCAGACGCAGACAGTGCACGCCCGCCTCGAGCGCGAGCAGTGCGAGTGGCGCGTCGTAATGGATGTCGGCCACCACGGGGATCGGCGATTCGCGGACGATCTCGTGCAGCGCCGCCGCCGCATCGCGCGTGTCGCACGTGACGCGGATGATGTCCGCGCCGGCCTGAGCGGCGCGCTGGATCTGCGCGATCGTCGCGGTCGCGTCCTCCGTCTGCGTCTTCGTCATCGTCTGCACCGCGATCGGCGCGGCACCCCCGATGACGACGTTGCCGACGCGCACCGGCACTGTCGGCCTCCGTTGCTGTGGCAGCGAATTCCCCTCGCTCATAACCTGCTCACATCTCCGATGGTGACATACACCGCGAAGATCACGATGACCGCCAGCCCGACCGCGGTGATCGCCGCCTCGACCTTGGGATTGAGCCTGCGCCGACGCACCGATTCGATGAGGATGAAGAGGAGCTTGCCGCCGTCGAGGAACGGAATCGGCAGCATGTTCACGAACCCGAGGTTCATGCTGATGAAGCCGATCCACCAGAGCAGACCGTTCGGGCCGAGGAACCCGTTGTTCGTGGCGGTCGCGGTTTCCTGCGCGATGCCGACCGGCCCGGTGAACCCCTGCGGCCCGTTCACGCCGCCTGGCGGCGGATGGACGATCAGGCCGTAGATCCCTGAGAACTCGGCGCCGATGAACCCCGGGATGGCGGTGAACCCGTTTGCGATCGCCGCCGGCAACGTCATGCCGCTGAACCCCGGCACCACGCCCATGATCCACGAGACCTTGATCGCGTTCTCCGTGGGGTAGCCGTCCTGGATGCCGGACACGGTCACGTTCGTGAAGCGGACATCCACGGAGCCGTCGGAGTTCTGGCGGTAGCCGGAGATCGTCACAGGGCTCCCGCCGCCGAGGAGCTGCGCCGGATCGCCGGTACCGACCGGCTGACCGTTCACGGCCGTGACCACCAGGCTCCCCTGCGGCAGTGTGCCGCCGGCGATCGTCGACTGATCTGTGAGGATGTTCGAGATCGTCAGGCGCGGCGTGAGCACGGTGGTGTGCACGGCGCCGTCGGACGTCTGATAGGCGACCGTGATCGGGTTGCCCTGACTCTCGGCGGTGGCCTTGTGCAGGTCGTTGGTGACATCGGTGAGGTTGTCCTGGCGGATGACGTGTCCGTTGAGCGCGAGGATGACGTCGCCGTTGCGAAGCCCGGCGAGGCCGGACGGGGCGTGCGAGTCGTAGGCGTACGGCGTCGGCTGCATGTCGACGATCGCGAAGATGACGCCGCCGAAGACGAAGTTCGCGCAGATGCCCGCCGCCACCGTGGCGAATCGCCGCGGCTTGCTCGCGCGATAGAAGTTGCGCTCTCCGGCATCCGCCTCGCCGACAAGACCGAGCATGCCGGCCATGCGCACGAAGCCCCCGGCGGGGATGGCGCGCACCGCGTACAGGGTTTCGCCGATGGTGCGCGAGTAGACCTTCGGTCCGAACCCGACCGAGAACTCCTCCACCTTGATGCCGGAGAGCTTGCCGACGAGGAAGTGACCGCCCTCGTGGATGGTGATCACCGAGACGAGGACGAGGATGAACGCACCCGCGTAGAGGAGGAACTGCGTCATGACACGCCCGCTGCAGCTGCTGCGCCGGTGCGCACGTGCGCCCGCGCCCAGGCGTCGGCCGCGAGCACGTCGTCGATGGTGAGAACGCCGCGATCGTCGAAGGCCGCGAGCGCGTCGCTCACCAGCGGCACGATCTCGTCGAAACGGCAGCGTCCCTCGGTGAACGCGGTGACGGCCTCCTCGTTGGCGGCGTTGAGCACGCAGGGAGCGAGCCCGCCCCGCTCCCCCGCCGCGCGGGCGAGGCCGAGTGCCGGGAACCGGTCGCCGTCGACCGCGAGGAACTCGAGTGGGGAGACGTCGCGAAGGTCGAGGTGCGGGCCCACGCCGGGCAGGCGCACGCCGTCCGCGAGCGCCAGCGCGATCGGGACACGCATGTCCGGAACACCCATCTGCGCGACCACCGCGCCGTCGCGGAACTCCACCCAGCTGTGCACGATGCTCGTCGGGTGGATGGCGACGTCGATCATCGAGTACGGCGTGTCGAAGAGGAAGTGCGCCTCGATGATCTCGAGGCCCTTGTTCATCATCGTCGCCGAGTCGATCGTCACCTTCGGGCCCATGTTCCAGGTCGGATGCGCGAGCGCCTCGTCCGCCGTGATCAAGGCGAAGGTGTCGAGGGGACGGCGGAGGAACGGTCCGCCGCTCGCCGTCAGGACGAGGCGGGAGAGCGAGTCCCGGTCCTCGCCGCGCAGGCACTGCCAGAGCGCGGAGTGCTCGCTGTCGATGGGGATGATGTGCGCGCCCGACTCGGACGCGCGGGCCCGCACGAGCTCGCCGGCCATGACGAGCACCTCCTTCGTCGCCGTCGCGACGGTCGCGCCCGCGTCGATCGCCGCCAAGGTCGGCCGCAGCGCCGCCGCCCCGGTGATCGCGACACAGACGACGTCGGCATTCATTGCGGCGATCTCGCACGCCGCGTCCATCCCGACCGCGCAGCCTTCCGGCAGCGCGGCTCCTGGGACGGGATTCACGATCGCGACGCGCTCGACTCCGAAGGTAGCGGCGACCGCCGCGAGCGCAACCGCGTCACTCCCACCGACGACGCCGACCAGCTCGAACCGATCGGGGAACCGGGCGATCACATCGCACGCTTGCCTGCCGATCGATCCGGTTGCGCCAAGCAGGACGACTCGGCGGCGGGAGGTGGGGGTGGTCACTTGTGCGCAGATGCCTCGGTTCTGAGTAGATCAGAGCACGCGCCCGCTTTCGCCGCAGTTACGGGAACGCGATCAGCTTCAGGTAGCAATATACGACTGGGGCCAGCAGGACGAGGCTATCGGCGCGATCGAGCAGTCCGCCGTGTCCGGGGATGAGCGTGCCGGAGTCCTTGACGCCCGCCTGACGCTTGATCAGCGACTCGACGAGGTCGCCCCCCTGGGCGGCGATCGCCATCAGCACGCCGAGGAGCGCGCCGAGGGGAACGCTGATGCCGATCAGCCACGGGCCGGCGAGCGCGCCGGCGAGGACGGACGCGATCGCTCCCGCGACGGCGCCCTCGAGCGACTTGTGCGGCGAGATCGACCGGAAGAAGGGATGGCGGCCGATCGCCGAGCCGACGAAGTAGGCGGCGGTGTCGCCACACACCGAGCCCGCGAGCACCAGGACGACGAGCCGGAGCCCGAAGTGTGTGGAGTCGGTGGCGTGCCACCGGTACAGCGCGATCCAGTACCCGAGGCACACGCCGATGTAGGCGGCGCCGCCCACCGCGGCCGTCCACCCGGCGAAGCTCTCGCGCGTCCACAGCCCGGCGAGCATGCCGACGACGGCGGTGGCGGCGAATGCCCAGTCGGTCGCCATGTCCGAGGCCGGTAGCACGAAGCGAATGGCGAGGAAGACGGTCAGCGGCAGGATGAGCCATGCCGGCGGCTGCGCGCCGATGCGCCCGAGCAGGCCCCGCAGCTCCCAGGCTCCGATCAGCGCGCCCGCTCCGACGAAGACCGCGAGGGCTGCGGTGCCGATCCACAGGGCCGCTCCCAGCACTGCCAGCAGGAGGACTCCGGAGATCACCCTCTGTGCGAGGTTCATCGTGCCGGCGTATCGCGCCCCGATTCGATGCTGCCGTCGGGAACCGCGCCGAACTTCCGCTCCCGGCACGAGAAGTCGTAGAGCGCGTCGTGGATGGCGGTCTCACCGAAATCCGGCCAGAGGGTGTCGGTCACATACAGCTCGGCGTACGCGGCCTGCCAGAGGAGGAAGTTGCTGATCCGGAACTCCCCCGCCGTGCGCACGATCAGGTCGGGATCGGGGAGCCCGCCCGTGTACAGGGCCCGGCTCATCGTCGCCTCATCGAGCCGGCGAAGGTCTGCCCCCGATTCGGCGAGCTCATGGATCGCCGCGACGATCTCCGCCCGCCCCCCGTAGTTGATGGCGACGTTGAGGATCGCCGAGGTGTCGTTGGCGGTGAGCAGCTCTGCCCGCTCCACCTTCGCCTGCAGCGTCGGGCTCAGGCGGGAGCGATCGCCGAACACCCGGATCTGGACCCCGTTCTCGTGGAGCTCGCCGACCTCGCGGTCGATGGTGTCGCCGAACAGCTTCATGAGCGCATTCACCTCGGTGCGCGGGCGCTGCCAGTTCTCCGTGCTGAACGCGTACAGCGTCAGGATGTGGACGCCGGCCTGGTGACAGGCCTCCATCACGGGCCGGATGGCGCGAACGCCGGCACGGTGCCCCGCGACGCGCGGAAGGTGGCGCTGGCGTGCCCACCGACCGTTCCCGTCCATGATGATGCCGATGTGCCGTGGCAGGTCTGCCCGTGCCGGAAGCGGGATTGCTGCGGGAGCGGGTGGGTGTTGCATTGGTGCTCGTGGTCAGAACGGGGTGACGGTGGCGGCCGTTTCGCGAGTGGCGGTCGTCAGACCTCGAGGATCTCCGTCTCCTTTCGCTGCGCCGCGTCGTCGATGCGGGCGATGAACTGGTCGGTGACCTTCTGGACCTCGATCAGCTTGGTCGCCACCTCGTCCTTGCTCACGTGTCCGTCCTTCTCGACCCGGCGCAGATGGTCGACCTCGTCGCGACGGATGTTGCGGACCGCGACACGCGCATCCTCGGCCTTGCGATGGATCACCTTGACGAGCTCCTTGCGGCGCTCCTCGGTCAGCTGCGGGATGGCGACGCGGATGACCTGGCCGTCGTTGCTCGGGTTGAGCCCCAGGTCGCTCTTCTGGATCGCCTTCTCGATGGCGCCGAGCGAGCTGCGGTCGTACGGCGCGATGACGAGCAGGCTCGCCTCCGGCACACTGATCCCGGCGAGGCTCTGGAGCGGTGTCTGCGCGCCGTAGTAGTCGACATGAAGGCGCTCCAGGAGCGCCGGTGACGCGCGCCCGGTGCGGATCGTCATCAGGTCGCGGTGCAGCGCCTCGACGCTTTTCTCCATGCGTTCGTGAGCCTCGGCGATGCGCGCCGCGATCAGTGCGGACGCGTCCTCGGCTTTCTCGCGATCGCTCATGCGCCGGCGCCCTCACCATCCACGCGCGTACCGATCCGGTCGCCGAGGATGACTCGCTCGACGTTGCCGTCGGTGAAGAGGTCGAACACGATGATGGGCATGCGGTTGTCCATGCAGAGGGTGACCGCGGTGCTGTCCATGATGGTGAGGCCGCGATTGAGCACGTCCATGTACGTCAGGGTGGACAGCCTCGTTGCGTCACTCACCTTGTTCGGATCCGCGCTGTAGATACCGTCGACCTTGGTGGCCTTGAGGAGCACGTCCGCGCCGATCTCGACCGCGCGCAGCGCGGCGGTGGTGTCCGTGGTGAAGAACGGGTTCCCGGTCCCCGCCGCGAGGATGACCAGGCGGCCCTTCTCGAGGTGACGGATCGCGCGCCGCGGGATGAACGGCTCGGCCACCTGGGACATGGCGATCGCGCTCTGCAGGCGGACTTCGATGCCGAGGTGCTCGATGGCGTCACGCAGCGCAAGCGCGTTGATCACCGTCGCGAGCATGCCCATGTAGTCGGCGGTGACGCGGTCGATGCCGTGCTGGCTCGCCTCCATGCCGCGCACGATGTTGCCGCCGCCGACGACGATCGCGACCTGCACACCGCGTTCCACGATGTGGGTGATCTGCTCGGCGATGTGTTGCGCAGCCGCGTAGTCGATGCCGTATCCCGCCTGTCCGAGAAGCGCCTCGCCGCCGAGCTTGAGGATGACCCGGCCGAACACCGGACGGCGCCCATCGCGAGCGCGGTCCGGCTCCTCGGCGAGTACCACGTTCGTGACTCCGACGCTCACTCGTTCGTCGTCGCGTTCGCGCCGTCTTCGTCGGCGCCGTCGCCACCGACCGCGAATCGGGCGAAGCGCGCCACCGTGATGTTCTCGCCGAGCTTGGCGATCGCCTCGGTCACGAGGTCACCAACCTTCTTCTTGTCGTCCTTGATCCAGGGCTGCTCGAGCAGGCAGATCTGAGCATAGAAGGCGTCGAGCTTGCCCGTGAGGATCTTCTCGACGATGTTGTCGGGCTTGCCCTTGACCTGCTCACGATAGACGGCTCGTTCGCGCTCGACAACGTCCCCCGGGACGTCCTCCCTGCGTACGTACGTCGGCGTCGCGCCGACAACCTGGAGGGCGAGCGTGTGCGCGAGGTGCTTGAAGTCGTCGGTCTTCGCGACGAAGTCCGTCTCGCAGTTGAGCTCGATGAGCGCACCCTGCTTCGCGATCCCGCCCGCGACGTGGATGTAGGCGTCCACGATCCCCTCGTTCGTCCCGCGTCCGGCCTTGGCCTGCGCGCGCGAGATGCCCTTGGCGCGCAACCAGTCCTCGGCTCTGTCCATGTCGCCGCCGCTCTCGACGAGCGCGCGTTTGCAGTCCATCATGCCGGCGCCGGTTCGCTCGCGCAGGGTCTTCACCATCCCGGCGGTGATCTCGGCCATCAGGCCTTCTCCTCCGCAGCGGGGGCCGCGGCTGCGGCCACGACGGGGGTCTCCGCTTCCGTTGCGGCGGGCTCCTCGGCGGCGTGCTCGGCAGCGATCGCGTCGGCGTGCGCGGCGTCGGCCGCAGCGGCTTCGGCGGCAAGCGCTGCAGCCGCCTCGGCTGCCGCGGCCGCGTCGCGCTCGCGCTTCTCGGCCTCCTGGCGTTCCTGCATCTCGCGCTCGCTGAACTGCTGCAGACCCTCGGTGATCGCCTGACCGATCGCGGTCACGATCAGCCGGCAGCTGCGCATCGCGTCGTCGTTGCCGGGGATGACCACCTGGATGTCGTCCGGGTCGCAGTTGGTGTCAACGATGGCCACGATCGGGATCCCGAGCTTGTTCGCCTCGGTGACCGCGATGCGCTCCTTCTTGCAGTCGATGACGAAGACCGCACCGGGGACGCGCTTCATGTCGGCCATGCCCGCGAAGTTGTTCTCGAGGCGCTCGAGGTCGTCCTTCGCGTCGTTCGCCTCCTTGCCGCTCATGCGCTCGAAGTCGCCGCGCGACTGCATGACGCGCAGCTCGGCGAGCCTGCGCAGGCGTCGCTGGATGACCGTGAAGTTGGTGAGCATGCCGCCCATCCAGCGATGGGTGACGTAGGCCTGCCCGGTGTTCCGGCAGACCTCCTCGATGACGTCCTGGGCCTGCTTCTTCGTCCCGACGAAGAGCACCTTCTGCCCGTCGGCGACGACCTTCCTCAGGTACTCGCAGGCGACGTCGAGCTGCTTCTGGGTCTGCTCGAGGTCGATGATGTGGATGCCGTTGCGCGCCGTGAAGATGTACGGGCGCATCCGGGGATTCCACCGGCTGGTCTGGTGGCCGAAGTGAACTCCGGCCTCCAGCAGCTGGCGCAGTGTTGCTGCCGGCATGGGCGGTCGCTCCTGTTGGGGTGGTGTGGTGCCTCCGCTC
>DATLRX010000110.1:0-50694 GCA_035534435.1 Candidatus Acidiferrales bacterium | reverse complement strand
GCTGAAGTTTCAGTTCTGGGCGGTATTCCTCACGTTCAACGGCACATTCATCTCGCTGATCTGCGTGGGGATACTCGGCATGACGCGGCGGACCATCAGCTACGCCTCGTATCTGCAACCGCTCAACGTATCAGCCTCGGTTTTCGCGTTCGGTCTTGGGACTTCGATGGCGCTCTTCCTCGGCATCCTGATCTGGGAAGCCGTTGTCAAGCGGACACGAGCTGTCGATAACCCGTGGGAGTCCCTCGGGGTCGAGTGGCAGGTGCCGACGCCGGTCCCGGTGTTCAACTTCGACAGGGTCCCGACGGCCTGGTCGCTCCCGTATGACTACGACACGGGTAAGCCGGCCACGGATCTTGGATCGGTCACACCTGCGTTGAGCGGAGCATAGAGATGAGTGACGTCGCAAGTCCCACCGGCCTGACCGATGTCCAGGACGTTGCCGGGGGTGACCACACCCTGATCGTGAGTTCACGCCTGATGATGGGCGCGAACACGACGCTCCAACTGACGTTCCTCTTCACGTTCTTCTACCTCCGGGCAAACAACTTCGGCGGCATGTGGCATCCAAGTGGCGTCAGCGCACCGCCCGAGGTATTGGCGCTGGTCGCGCTGCTCGTCCCAATCGTTGCCTTGCTTGCACTCTGGGCCGTGTCACGGGCCATCGCACAGGGCACCACGAGCATCAATGGGCTGCTCTGGCTGGCCCTTGCCTTCGTCGTCCTCACCGGTGCCGTTCGAATACTGATGATGTACCAGTTCGGCTGGGACCTCCAGAACGGCACCTATATCGATATCTCGACGGTCTGGTACGGCGTCCTGCTCGCTGAGTTCATCATGGTCGGCCTCTGGGTGTTGAGCCTCGTCATGGGTCACATCCGCGGCACATCTCCGATCACTGCCGCGCAGGCTCGAACGGTAGCCGAGCAGTGGTCGTACATCACCGTCGTGAGTTTTGCGGTCTACGCCCTCACCGAGTTCGTCACGTAGACGACCGGCATGCCCTGGTCTCCGCTGCTCGACTGGAGTTTTGAACCAGTACCGATCGTCGGCGCCGCGACCGCGGCGTACCTGTACTGGCGCGGTCGCCGTACGGCATCACCCGCGCTCGGAAGGGCAGCCACGTGGGACGGCGGAGACACGGCGTTCACGCTCGGCCTCGGGGCACTCGTCGTTGCGCTGGTGTCGCCGATCGCGTACTTCGACATCACGCTGCAGTGGGACCACATGCTCCAGCACGTGCTCCTGCTGCTGGTCGCGCCACCGCTGATCCTGCTCGGGGATCCGTTTCGTACGGCCTGGGCCGGGTATCTCGCCGCGCAAGGGAGGCCTGTGTCGCTCGCGGGCAGCCGCGCCGCGCGCATGGCCGGCGTCCTTCACTCGGGCAGCAAGGTTGCGACGCTGATCGTCGTGCTCTTCAGCGCGAACCTGCTCTTCTGGCATGTCCCGGCGGTGTACAACTCGACCTTGCGGATCGCATCGATCCACGATCTCGAGCACCTCACGTTCCTCGTGTTCGGCTTGCTGTTCTGGGATCAGGTGATCAGCGTGCTCGGGATGACAAGCCGGCTGTCGCTGATATCGCGTGCTTCGATGACCCTCGCCGGCATGGGTGTGAGTTGGGGGCTGGCGATCGCGATCGGCTATGCGACGGTTCCGCTGTACGCATATCCCACGCCGAACGGAGGGCTGAGCCTGCTCGCCGACCAGGAGATCGCGGCTGGGGTGATGTGGGTGCCCGGCAGCGTTCCATTCCTCGTCACGCTCATCTACCTCGGCATCCGCTGGTTCGACGTCGAAGACCGTCGCGCCACATCCGCGGTGGCGGCACCGCGATGACACGGACACGGACGGTAGCCGCCCTTGCCACCGCGACGTTCGGGGTCGCCGGGTGTGGGGCGGCGCACGTCACGGCAACGCCCGCGACGCAGAGCGTGACCGCGTCGGGCGGCCCGACCTTAACGGGCAGCGATGTCCGCATCACCGCCTTCCGCGGACATCCGGTGGTCCTCGTGTTCTGGGCAACGTGGTGTGGCCCGTGCCGTGCCGAGCAGCCCGACCTCAACAGCGCGTACGCGAAATGGTCTACTCACGGCGTGGAGTTTCTCGGCGTCGACCTGCGCGACAGCAGCAAGGATGCCCTGGCGTTCCAGCGCCAGTTCGATGTGCCGTATCCGAGCATCGCCGACACCCAGGCGACGCTTGCGGTCGATTACCGGATCCCGTCGGCTCCCGCGCTCGTCTTCCTCACCGCTCAGGGCAAGGTGGGCGACGTCGTCCTCGGCGCGCTCGGGACGATGAGCGTCGCCGATTTCAACGCCGAGATCGCCACGCTCCTCGGCACCTCGAGCGCGAGCGCCTAGGGCATGAGCGTGCAGACGAGCGCCGAGGTCCTGATCACCACCGATGCCGTGGGCGCGCTCGACGCGCCGGGTCATCCGGCGGTCGTATCGGGCTCGATGGCGCGGGTGCGCCTCGGAGCGCGCGACTATCTGAGCCTCACGAAGCCGCGCATCATCGTGCTGCTCGTCCTGACGGAGCTGATGACCATGGTGATCGCCGCCCGCGCGATCCCTTCGCTGCCGCTGTTGGTGTGGGCGGCGATCGGGGGAGCATTGGCGTCGGGAGGTTCCGGTGCGATCAACTGCTGGTATGACCGTGACATCGATCGCGTCATGGCACGGACCTGCAGCAGGCCGCTCCCGTCCGGCCGCATCCGACCCTGGCAGGCGCTCGTCTTCGGTGGATCGCTGATCGCCGCCGCGGTGATCGTGTTCGCACTCGCGGTCAACGTGCTCTCGGCAGCGCTCGCGCTCGGCGGCGGCATGTTCTACGTCTTCATCTACACGATGGTGCTGAAGCGGACGACCTCGTTGAACATCGTCATCGGTGGTGCCGCCGGCGCGTTCCCTCCACTCGTCGGCTGGGCGGCGGTGCGCGGCGACGTCAGCTGGGTGGCGGTGGCGCTCTTCGCGCTCGTGTTCCTCTGGACTCCGCCGCATTTCTGGTCACTCGCGCTGCTGCTCCGCGACGACTACCGGAACGCGCGTGTCCCGATGCTCCCGACGCTCATCAGCACCGCCGCGACGTACCGACGGATCCTGGTGTACCTCGTCATCCTCATCGCGGCGAGCCTCATCCCGGCGCTCTCGCTCGGGCCCGGCTACCTCATCCCGGTCGCCGCGCTCGGGGCGCTGTATTTCGGGTTGGCGCGATGGGCGGAGCGGCTCGGGACGTCACGCGCGGCGGCGCTGCTGTTCCACTATTCGCTCGCGTATCTCGCGCTCGTCTTCGTCGTCGGAGCGCTCGCGGCTCTCTGACGCTGTCTTTGGGTCAGCGTGACCCACCGTGGCCGAGGCGCCGGCGCAGCGCCTCGCGGTTGCTGCTGCGAGTGCGGCCGGCGGATGACCGCGCCCCGGCTATCCCGTTGCGGCAGTCGTGATGGTCGGCTCCGCGCGCACCTCGAAGTTCACCGAGCGGGCCACGAAACAGAGGTCGTGAGCGCGCTCGTGCAGCGCTCTCGCGCGGTCCAGACGATCGCCGGTGGCGATGGTCACCTCGGGGTGGAGCGTCACCTCCTCGAAATGGCCGCCGCCGTCCTCGTCTTCCACCATCGTCCCCGACGGGTGATCGACGTAGTGGGTGACGACGATGCCGTCCTTCGCGCAGAGCACGAGGTACCACAGCATGTGGCACTGCGAGAGCGACGCGATCAGCAGCTCCTCGGGGTTCCAGCGCTCCGGCGCGCCGCGGAACGCGGGGTCCGCTGAGGCGAGCAACGTCGCCTTGTCGCCCGCGGTCACCTCGCTGGAGCGGTCGAAGGCGCCGTAGCCGCTCGTCCCGGTTCCGGTGTTGCCGGTCCAGGTGAGCGTCACTGCATACGTATGGGTCTTCGCCATCGCGTCTCCCGTCCGACCGTCAGGCTGCGAGCGCAGCCGCCGGTTCGGTGGCTGCATCGATCTTGGTGACATCGCGACGCCGAACGGTTGCCGCGAGGATCGCCGCGCCGCCGAGCATGAGGAATGCGCCGACGAAGAACGCGACGTGGAAACCGTCGACGAGTGCGGACACGCGCGCAGCGGCACTCGGCACATGGCCGAGCGAGGTGAGCGTGTTCGTCGTGGTGTTCGCGGCCAGAGTCGCGAGCACCGCCAGGCCGATCGCGCCGCCGAGCTGCTGCGAGGTGTTCAGCAGGCCCGACGCGAGTCCCGCGTCATGCTCGTTGACATTGGTTGTCGCGATCAGCGTGATCGGCACGAAGGTCAATCCCATGCCGACCGCCATGATCATCAGGCCCGGCAGCAGATCGCCGAGGTACGTGCCCGCGACGGGGATCCGGCTCAGGAGGATGAGCCCGGTCGCGGCGATGCACATGCCCACGAGGCCGACCGCGCGCACGCCGACACGGCGGATCAGCTGCTGGGACAACCCCGCGCCGACGATGATGCCGCCCGTCACCGGCAGGAACGCGAGCCCGGCGCGCAGCGCGCTGTAGCCGAGCACCTCCTGGACGTAGATGGATGCGAAGAAGAAGAGCGCGAACATGCCTGCCGCCACGAGCAGCATCGCCGCGTTGGCGCCGGTGATCGAGCGCATCCGGAAGATGCCGAGGCGGACGAGCGGATGGCGCAGGCGCGACTCGAGGGCCACGAACGAGACGAGCAGCGCGGCCGCAATCGCGAGCAGTCCGAAGGTCGTCACCGACACCCAGCCGGCGGTCTGAGCGTTGACGAGCGCGTACACGAGCACCACGAGACCGGCGGTGACGGACACCGCCCCGGCGATGTCGAAGCCGCGTGCGTTCTCGACGCGGCTCTCGGGGACGTAGCGCAGCGCGAGCAGGATGGCGATCACGCCGACCGGCACGTTCACGAAGAACACCCACTGCCACGAGAAGAGGCTGGTGAGCACGCCGCCGAGCAGCAGCCCGATCGCACCGCCACCGACTGCAACGGCGCTCCAGACACCCAACGCGGTCGTCCGTTCACGGCCTTCCTTGAACGTCGTGGTGAGCACCGACAGCGCGGCGGGGGAGACGAGTGCGCCGCCGAGGCCCTGCAACGCGCGACCGGCGACGAGAATCCCGGCGGATCCGGCAAGCCCGTTCATGAGGGAGGCCGCCGAGAAGAGCACGATGCCGGCGAGGAACAGACGGCGCCGGCCGAAGAGGTCCGCGGCGCGACCGCCGAGCATCAGGAACCCGCCGAATGCGAGCGTGTAGGCGTTGACGATCCACTGCAGGCTCTCGGGCGAGAAGTGGAGCCCACGCTGAATCGACGGCAGCGCGACGTTCACGATGGTCGCGTCGAGGATGACCATGAACTGGGCGAGCCCCACGATGACGAGGACGAGCCACTTGTTGACGCGGCGGGATTCCATTGCGTTCATCCTCACTGTGGGGGTAGAATCGGAGCGTCGGCTCCGCTTATCGGGTACTATACGGAGCGATGGTTCCGTTTGTCAAATCAGGGCAGGACGCGCGATGAGCACGGCGAGGGCAGGGGAGGAGCGGGTGGACACTGAGCCACTCGATGCCGAACGGCACCTTCGCGCCGACGCGCAGCGCAATCGCGAACGCGTCATGGAGGCTGCCGGCGCTCTGCTCGCAACGCGTGGTGTCGACGTCTCCGTCGACGAGATCGCGCAGAGAGCGCAGGTCGGTGTCGGCACGCTGTATCGCAACTTCCCCACGAAAGGGGCGCTGCTCCAGGCTTTGCTCGCGGCCCGCATCGCACCGCTCACCGTCGCGGCGCGCGAGGCCGCATCGGCGGATGACCCCGGAGCCGCATTCGTCTCCTTCGTGCGCCGTATGAGCGATGAGTTCGCCAACTTCAAGGCGCTGGCGGACGCGTTGATCGCGTCCGGCGTCGACATCGATGCTGCGAAACGCGAGCTCTCCGCGGAACTGTTCGCTGCGGTCGGCGTCCTGTTCCAGCGCGCCCAGGACGCGGGATGCGTGCGACCCGACGTGACGCTCGCCGACGTCTCCGCAATGATGATGGGGCTGGGACATGCGGATCCTGCGTACATGGATCCGTCGCAGCGTGCCCGTTGCGTCGCGCTCGTCTGCGACTCGCTGCTCGTGGGCGCGCGAAGCGTCCTCCCTGGGCGGCCGATTCAGGCCTGAGGTCAGCGGCCCTCGGCGGCTGCCTTGATCCCCTGCAGCACCGGCGCCCAGTTCTTCGCCGCCATCTCGTCAGCCGCTTCCTGATTGGGGTTGTTGTCCTGTCGCAGCGTCAGGGTGGTCGTCCCGTCCTCTTCCGCGAGGAGGTACGTGACGGTGTGATAGTTCTCAGGCTTGTCCTCGCTGCCGCCCATCGGGCTCCAGTGGGTGGTGGAGAGCTGCTTCGGGGGCTCGAACGCGAGCACGGTCCCCTTGTCCTCGTAGGCCTGGCCCTTCCACTCGCCTGACCACGTGATCGGGCTGCCGACCGTCCAGTCGGTCTTCAGCGTGGTGCCGTGCATGTACTGCTTGACCTTCGCGGGGTCGGTCAGGGTGTCCCACACCGCTTCGGCCGGTGCGTCGATCGAGATACCCGTCTCGGCAACAAACCCTTGGCTCACGAGCTCGTCCTCCTTGGTCCGGGAAACGTGATCGCGGAATATAAACCTGATAGTGATAGTATCAGTTTGGCATGTCACCAGTCGCGACCACTCCGGCGAGCCGGACCGCCTGGGATCGCCTTGGAACGCCGATCCGCGCGTTGGTCTGGGTGCTCCTGGTTGCGGGCGCCCTCGCGATCTTCCGAGAGGCGGAGAGCTTTGTCGGCCACGTGTTCAGCGTGGTGCTGCTCTTCGTCTTCGCGTCGATCATCGCCGTCGTCCTGACCCCGGTCCTCGACTTCGCGCAACGGTACCGAGCGTTCCGCTCGCATCGCGGGCCGGCGGCGCTGCTCCTGTACGCGATCTTCCTCGCGCTGCTCGTGGGCGTCGGATTCCTCATCGGGCCGACGCTCATCGCTCAGGGCAAGCAACTGCCGGCGCTCGGCTCGCACCTGCAGACGCAGTTGAACCAGTGGGGCGTGCCGGTCAACCTGAACGCAGTCTTCAGCAGCTTCAAGGGATTCAGCCTGACGTCGGAGCTGGGGCTGGTCACCGGTGTGGTGGGCTCGATCGTCAGCGTGGTCCTCGTGGTCGTCATCTCGATCTACCTCCTCATCGAGGGTCGCGCGGTGATCGCGACGCTGCGCAAGCTGTTCCCCTCGCACACGCGCCTGTTCGACTTCATGGCGCTTGCGGTTGGATCGACTGCCGAAGCGTATGTGCGCGGACAGGTGATCATGTCGTTGCTCATCGGCGTGTACATGACCGCGGCACTGGCACTCCTCGGCGTCCACTACGCGATCGTCCTCGGCGTCGCCGCGGCGATCCTCGAGCTGGTGCCACTCGTCGGCGCCGTGATCGCGATGGCGCTGGCGGTCGTCGTCGCGCTGCTGCAGAGTCCGCAACTCGGGGTTGAGACCGCCGTGGTGGGTCTGATCGGCCATGCGCTCGAGGCGTATGTCGTCGGACCCCGCATCAGCGGCCGCGTCACGCGGCTGCATCCGCTCGTCGCGATGGCCGCGCTGCTCGTCGGTGCGGAGGTCGGTGGCATCCTCGGCGCATTGTTCGGCGTGCCGATCGCCGCCGTCGCGAACATCGTCCTCGGCGCGGCGTATCGATCGCAGCAGGGCGAGGCGCCGTTGACCACGCACGCGCGCGGGAAGATCAAGGCCGACAGCCTTCCGCGGCTCGGTGACGAGATCGGCGGCATCGATCGGGACGGCATCGTCAGCGACCCGGTGCCGCGCGAGCAGGGGACCTAGCCGGCCCAGCCGCCGGAGGGGGCCACCGCGTGGGCCTCGAGCGCGCGGCCCCTCGGGGCCGCTGATTCCCGCGCGATGTATGCTGCCGCGATGCCGCAGATCCGTGAGGAGCGCATTCGGGCCGCAGACGGTCACGAGTTCGCCGGCCACCTCGTTGTCCCGGAGTCCGGCAGCGGGCCTGGGATGATCGTGGTCCAGGAGATCTTCGGGCTCACCGACTACATCAAGGGTGTGTGCACCCGCCTCAGCGAGCTGGGCTACGTGGCGCTCGCGCCCGCCCTCTACTCACGAATCGACCCCGACGTTGCGCTCGACGAGCGCCAGCCGGATGCGATGCCACTGGCCTTCGGCATGATGCAGCGCCTCGACGTCCCGCAGGCGGTGCGGGACGCGGCGGAGGCACTCGCGCATCTGCGCACGCTTCCCGAGGTTCGCGACGGCCGCGCCGGCATCATCGGGTTCTGTCTCGGCGGTGGGATCGCGTATTTCGTCGCGGCGGACTCGGATCCGGATGTCGCCGTCTGCTACTACGGATCGGCCATCCCGGCCGAGCTCGGCAGAGCCGGCAAGGTGCACTGCCCGGTGCTCTTCGAATTCGGTGATGCCGATGAGTACATCAGCGCCGAACAGCGCGAGGCCGTGAAGCAGGCGTTCGAAGGCCGCCCGCACACTGAGTTCCACGTGCACAGCGGCGCCAACCACGCATTCGACAACCACAACGCCAGCCTGTTTCACCATCCCGAGGCCGCCGCCCGTGCCTGGGAGGAGACGTCCGCGTTCCTGAGTCGCGAGTTCCCCGTCTGATCGATCAGACGCCGAGGTGGCGGCGCAGGAAGTCGAACATGCGGGGATACGCGTCGAGGCGGTTGGCTCGCTTTGCGAGCCCGTGACCCTCGTCGTCGTAGACGAGCAGCTCGCACTCCACGCCGCGTGCGCTGAGCAGAGCGTGCAGCTGGCGTGCCTCACCGACAGGGACCCGGGGATCGTTGGCGCCGTGCACCAGCATGAGCGGCGCGCGCATGTCGCCGACACGCGTGATCGGCGACGCCTCCACGAGGAAATCGCGGTCCGTGTCGAGGAAGCCGTACTCCACCTCGCGAAACCGGCGCCGGTACGGTGAGGTGTTCTCGAGGAACGTCACGAGGCTGCTGATGCCGACGGTCGCGATGCCCGCCGCCCACAGCTCCGGAGAGAACGCGAGCGCCGCCAGCGTCATGTAGCCGCCGTAGGACGCGCCGATGACGGCGACACGTGACGCATCGATGCCGCGCTCCTCGAGGGAGCCGTGCAGCGAGCCCAGGTCGCGCACGGAGTTCAATCGCAAGCGGCGGTCGTCGAGCGATGTGAAGCGACGGCCCCATCCGGCCGAACCGCGAACGTTCGGCGCGATCACCGCGATCCCCGCCGCGACGAGCCGGATGATGAAGGGATCGTATCGGGGCACGAATCGAGCCTCCGGGCCGCCATGCACGAGCACCACCGCCGGTGGGTTCGCCACCTTGGGACGGTACAGAAAGTACGTGAACTCCTCGTCGTCGAAGGACGCGATGCGATGCAGCTCCGGTGTCACCGCGAGCTCCGGCGTCACCACCCCGGCGTCCGGAAGCAGCCGTGACGGCGCTGCGGTGCCCGCGGTGTCGATGCGCCACGGTGCGAGCGGGTCCGCCGTCGACGTGAACGTCAGCAGCGCGGTCGCACCGTCGGGCGACAGTGACGGCGGTGGCACCAGCGGTATCGCGAAGCCCGCGCCGACATCGGGCAGGGTGAGCTCCCGCATCAGTTCGAACGTCTCAGCGTCGTGGAGATGCAGCCGCGTGACGGCATCCTCGGCGTGGACGACGAGCGCGCTGCGGCCGTCGGCGCTGAGGCTCACCTCACTGTCCCATGCACCCTCGAGCACATACGCCCACGACGCGTTCTCGATGCTGTAGCGGGCGATTCCCGCCGTGTCACGTCCCGCGTCGGTGCTGAACAGAAAGCTCGATGAGTCCGGGTACCACGATGTCGCATGCGCGGTTCCGGCTCCGGTGCGTTCGACGACCGTGCGCAGTTCCCCGTTGCGCAGGTCGACGAGCAGAAGATCACCGCTCAACGCCACCTCACCGTCGAGGCGGAAGACGGTCAGCCAGCGGCCGTCGGGTGAGAACGTCTCGACCATGTTGGCGCCCCCCTCGACCACGATGCGGCCCTCGCCACTCACCATGTCGAGCACGTGCACGTCGAAATCAACTCGGTTGCGGCGCGTCGATGTGAAGGCGACGCTCGCGCCGTCCCGGCTGACTGCGCCGAGGTCGTGCTTGACACCGGGTTCCACCACGAGCTCGCGCAGCGCACCATCGCGCAGGTCGACACGCCAGAGTTGATAGTTCTCGTCGCCGCCCTGGTCCACGGCCACGACGGCATCGTTCGTCCCACCGATGTAGCGGGCGGCCGATACCGGTTCGGAGAGCGAGGTCACCTGGGTCAGCTCGCCGCCGGCGACGGGCAGGCGGTAGAGCTGCATGCTGCCCGTGTCATCCCACCGGACGAGCATCTCGGCGCCGTCGGCCGAGACATCGGCGATCACGGCACTGCGCGCCTCCAGCAACCTGACCAGGAGCTCATCCACGGGGCACCATCCTCCCACAGCGGGGAAGCGCGCCGAAACCATGCGATGGCTATCCTTTGATCGTGTCGTTTGAACGTTGTGAGTGGATAGCACGCATCTGAATTCCGTTGACTGAGGCCGCAGCGCGACCAGGCTGGATACGGCGGCTCGCCGGGTACACGCTGCGACACCGCCGCGATGTCGTGCTCTCGCTCGGCGCGGCGATGCTGGGAAGCCTCTCGCAGACCGCCGTCCCGCTTGTCGCGCGTCAGATCGTCGACGGCGTCATCCTCCGGCACAACTCGCCGCTCTGGCCCTGGCTGATACTCCTCGTCGCACTCGCCGGCGCGAGCTTCGGCTTCGCGTACATCCGCAGATACCGCGGCGGCCGGATGGCGCTCGCGGTTCAGTACGACATGCGCAACGCCATCCACGATCACCTGCAGGCGCTGGACTTCGACAACCTCAACCGGATGCCGACGGGGCAGCTCGTGGCCCGCGCAAATTCCGACTCGACGCTGATCCAGGGACTGCTCGGCTTCTTCCCGATCATGAGCAGCAACGTCCTGCTCACCCTGCTGTCGCTCGCGGTGATGCTCTACCTGTCACCGCTCCTGGCGCTGGTGGCCGTCGTGATCGTGCCGTGCGTGCTCGTCGTCTCATACCGCATGCGCTGGCGGATCTTTCCTGCCACATGGGACGGCCAGCAGCGCGAGGGGGATCTCGTCCAGATCGTTGATGAGGACCTCAACGGCGTTCGCGTCGTGAAGGCGTTCGGTCAGGAGGACCGGGAGCTCGAGCGGATCGCGGACGCTGCCAAGGTCCTCTACGGCTCGCAGATGCGCGCGGTCAGGCTCCAGTCGCGATATCAGCCGCTGCTCGAATCGATTCCGACCCTCGCGCAGGTGGCGATCCTCGGGCTCGGCGGATGGCTCGCGCTCCGCCACCAGATCACGCTGGGAACGTTCCTCGCGTTCTCCACGTATGTGACACAGCTGATCGCTCCCGCGCGTCAGCTCGCCGGCATCCTCACCGTCGGGCAGCAGGCTCGCGCCGGGCTCGAACGCATCTTTCAGCTGCTCGACATGCCGCCGGCCATCAGCGATCCCCCGGATGCGATCGACCTCCCACCGCTGCGCGGAGAGGTGAGGCTGGAGAACGTCCAGTTCCGGTACGGCAGCGGTGAGCCTGTGCTTGCAGGGATAACGCTGCGCCTCGCGCCGGGCGAGCGCGTCGCGATCGTCGGGCCGAGCGGCAGCGGCAAATCGACGCTGGCGATGCTCATCCCACGCTTCTACGACCCCACCTCGGGACGGGTCTGCGTCGACGGGATCGATGTGCGCCGTGTGCGGCTGCACTCGTTGCGCAAGCAGATCGGGGTCGTCTTCGAGGAGAGCTTTCTCTTCTCCGACTCGGTGCGCGCGAACATCGCCTACGGACGGCCGGATGCCACCGACTCGCAGATCGAGGCGGCTGCCCGTGCAGCGCAGGCGCACGACTTCATCGAGGAGTTGCCGCGTGGCTACGACACCACCGTCGGCGAACGCGGATTGAGCCTCTCGGGCGGCCAGCGTCAGCGCATCGCGCTGGCGCGAGCGATTCTCTATGACCCGCGGGTGCTCATCCTCGACGACGCGACGAGCGCCATCGATGCGCGGATCGAGGCAGCCGTGCACGATGCACTGCGCGGAGTCCTTGCCGGCAGGACCACGCTGCTCATCGCGCACCGCCGCTCGACATTGCATCTCGCGGATCGCATCGTGGTGCTCGACAACGGACGGATCGTCGAGCAGGGCACGCACGATGAGCTTGCCGCGCGCAGCGGGTTGTACCGCACGCTGCTGTCGGGACTCGACGAGGAGGAGGCCGAGCAGGCCGGCGACTCCATCGAGGCGCTGGCCCGCATGACGACGTCGATGGGGGCCGACGGAACCACGGCGTCGGCATGGGGCGGCGCGGTCCGGCCCTCTGCGAGTGAGGGGTCGGGGCGCAGCGTTGGTGCGCCGAGCATCGGTCCAGGCCTCGGCGGCACCGGTGGCGGATGGCGGCGCAACCTGGCGCCCACACCCGAGTTGCTCGCGCGGGTGGCGCGTCTGCGTCCGGTCCGCGACGTCGCCGACGTGGACCTGGAACGCGAGTCACGCCGCGACAAGGACTTCAGCCTGACGCGGCTGCTCCGCGAGTTCCGGCGGCCGCTGCTCTTCGGGCTTGTGCTCGTCGTCATCGACGGTCTCATGACGCTCGCCGGTCCGATCATGGTGCGCATCGGCATCGACAACGGCGTGTCGGCGGGATCGTCGACGGTCCTGTTCGCGGCCGCAGGTGTGTTTCTCGTGGCCACGCTCGTCGATCTCGTGGACGAGATCGGGGAGACGTTCGTCACGGGTCGCGCAGCGCAACGGATCATGCTCTCGCTGCGCATTCGCATCTGGGCGCAACTCCAGCGCTTGTCGCTGGACTACTACGAGCGCGAGATGGCGGGCCGGATCATGACGCGCATGACGACCGACGTGGATCAGTTCGAGTCGCTCATCGAGAATGGGCTCCTCTCAGCGCTCGTCTCGATGGTCACCTTCGTCGGAGTCGGAGCGGCGCTCGTCGTCATCAACACCGACCTCGGCCTCTGCACACTGTCGGTCGCGGTCCCGCTCGCGATCGCGACGGTCGTCTTCCGCAAGAAGGCCGCGCGCCTGTACAGCATGTCGCGCGAGCGGATCGCAATCGTCAACGCAGACTTCCAGGAGAGCCTGTCCGGTGTGCGTGAGGCGCAGGCATTCGTGCACGAGGATGCCGCCAACGCACGGTTCCACCGGCTCGGTCGCCGCTACCTCGACGCGCGGGTGTCGGCGCAGCGGCTGGTGGCGACGTACTTCCCGTTCGTGCAGTTCATGTCCGCAGTGGCGGATGCGATCGTGCTCGGCGTCGGCGCGCAGCTGATCGCGTCGGGGCATCTCACCGCGGGCGCGCTGATCGCGTTCCTGCTCTACATCGATCTGTTCTTCTCGCCGATACAGCAGCTCTCGCAGGTGTTCGACGCGTGGCAGCAGACCCGCGTCTCCGTCGGACGCATCTCGGAGTTGATGCAGCTCGACACCATCACCCCCGATCCGGCGACCCCGGAGTCGACCGGGAGGCTGCACGGCAACGTCGCGCTGACCAACGTGCACTTCTCATATCCCATCGGCATCGGCGGGCAGGTGTCGTTCGGCGAGGGCCCCAGGCGCCACGGCCCAGCCGACGCGCGCGTGGCGCGCTCGCGTGACTCCGAGTGGCGAAAGCCACCTGAGGCGCTCCGAGGCATCGACCTGCGTGTCGTGGCGGGGGAGACCGTCGCTCTCGTCGGCGAGACGGGAGCCGGCAAGTCGACGGTCATGAAGCTGCTCGCTCGCTTCTATGACCCGGATGAGGGCAGCGTGCAGGTCGACGGCCATGACCTGCGGAACATCGACCTGCGAACGTTTCGACGCCAGCTCGGGTACGTCCCACAGGAGGCGTTCCTGTTCTCCGGAAGCATTCGCGACAACATCGCGTACGGGCGGCCCGATGCGAGCGACGCTCGCGTCGAGGCAGCGGCTCGCGCCGTCGGGGCGCACGATTTCGTCGCTCGTCTGGCGGGCGGGTACCACCATGAGCTCTCCGAGCGGGGTCGCTCGCTGTCGTCGGGGCAGCGCCAGCTGATCGCCCTCGCACGCGCCGAGCTGGTCGATCCCGCGCTTCTCCTGCTCGACGAGGCGACGTCGAACCTCGATCTCGTGACCGAGGCGCACGTCGCCGCCGCGATGCAGGAGGTCTCACAGGGTCGGACCACCGTCGTCATCGCGCACCGCCTCCAGACCGCCCGGGCCGCAGACCGGATCATCGTCATGCACGGCGGGCAGATCGTCGAGGTGGGGTCACATGACGAGCTCCTCGAGCGGCGCGGTCGCTACGCATCGATGTGGGAGGCGTTCGAGCTCGTCGGTCACGGCGCGACCTGACGCCGGCGTCGATGGGTCAGTCGATGCCCGCGAGCGTGTGCACGATCGCGACCACCTGCGAGGCCGCCGCCGATGGATCACCGTCAGGACCGGCGAGCTCGTCGATGAACGCGAACCCGGTGAGCGCATGGACGAGATGCACGAGGCCCGGGGCGGCGGCCCCCGGATGGCCGGCCGCCGCGACGCGGTCGAGGAGGACCTGGAGCCCCTGAAGCCGGCGCGGGTTGCGATCCCGCTGCACGGTCGTTCCCGGCCGCAAGACGGCGAGCGCGTTGAGGCGGCGAAGGACGATGCGGTGTGCCGAGTAGAAGGCGCAGAAGATCGCGACGAACCGGTCGAGCGCAGCGGTGGGATCCGGGTCGGTAAACGCCTCCGGCAGCCGCGTCAGGCCACCCGACTCTGCGAGGTCGTCGTATACCGCCTCGATCAACGCGTCACGGGTCCCGAAGCGGTCGTAGATCGTGAGGCGGGCAAGGCCCGCATCGCGCGCGACGGCGTCGAGCGTGAACGCATCGCCGCTGACGAGCACCTGGCGCGCGGACGCGAGGATGCGTCCCCGTGTGGCGTCGATGCCGGCGAGACGCCGCTGCATCCGATAGGGGCGAGGGCTCATACGTGCATTCTAGCTTACATAGTGTATGCTGGAATCATGGAACGATACGACGACCTCGAAGGCAAGGTGGCGGTGGTCACCGGTGGATCCCGCGGCATCGGCGCCGCAACAGCACGCGCGCTTGCCCTCAGCGGGGCGCTGGTCGCCGTCGTCGGTCGTGATCCGGTGGCGATCGGAACAACCGTGGAGTCGATCATCACGACAGGGGGTCGTGCCATGGGCGTCGCAGCGGACTGCACCCGAGAGTCGGACATCGCGGAGCTCCGTCGCTCGGTCGAAGAGCAGCTGGGCCCGGTCGGCATCCTCGCGACGTTTGCAGGCGGCAGCGGCATGCCGGTTCCCAGCGAGCGCGAGACCGGTGAGCACTGGCGCCTGGTGTTGGAAAGCGATCTCACATCGACGTTCCTCACGATCTCCGAGTTTCTCCCAGGCATGATCGAGCGCCACGCGGGTGCGATCGTGACGATGTCGTCCGCAGCGGCACGTCAGGCGGCCAAGTCATCGGCAGCATACGCGGCGGCCAAGGCCGGTGTGATCGCGTTCACGCGGCATCTCGCGGGCGAGTTCGCCAAGGACGGCATCCGCGTGAACTGTCTCGCTCCCTCCGCGGTCGAGAACGATCGGATGCGTGCCTGGATGTCCGCTGAGGATCGCAGCGCGCTTGGGGCGGCGTTCCCGCTCGGCCGCATCGGTCAGCCGGACGATGTCGCGGCAGCGGCGTTGTTTCTCGCGTCGCCGGCGTCGTCGTGGATCACCGGCGTGGTCATCGACATCGCCGGCGGAAAGGTGATGGTGTGACCCTGTACTCGCTTGCGCTGTTCGTGCACATCGTCGGCGCGCTCCTGCTGTTCGGGGCGTTCACGTCGGAAGGGATCGCGTTGTTCCACCTGCGTAGGTCGACCACGAGCGCGCAGGTGCGGGAATGGGAGGGCGTAGCCGGCCTTGCGCGGATCTTCGGACCGGCGTCGGTGGTGACGATCCTCGCCTCGGGCCTCGCCATGATGATCAGCACCTGGGGATGGGTCGCGTGGATCGCGGTGGGGCTCATCGCCTGGGTCCTCGTCGCAGTCATGGGCGCCCTGAACGGCATCCGCCTGAGCCGTGCCGCTCGGTCGGCACGCGATAACGCGGGCGCGCTCGCGGGCCTCACCGCTCCGTCGTTCGTCATCTCCTGGGTCACCCGGCTGGCGATCGGTGTGGGAATCGTGTTCGTCATGACGAGCAAGCCCGAGCTCGCCGGGTCAATCCTCGCCATCACGGTCGCAACGGCGGTTGGAGCGGTGGCCGGGCTCGCTCTTGCTCGCCGGCCATCGCCCGAGTAGACCACCACCGGAGAGTCGTACGGTTTCGTCCGGTTCTCCGTCGCCGACACGTACAACGACCGGGATCCTCGTCGACGCGCTCGCATAATCGGGGCGTGCGCTTCGGGGTCTTCCTGCCACCGTTTGAGGCATACGCCGATCCACGCAGGGTGATGACGCTGGCGACCGCCGCCGAGGCTGCCGGGTGGGATGGTTTCTTTCTCTGGGACCACATGCTGGCTCGACCGGGCATGGCGGTCGCCGACGCCTGGGTCACCATGGCAGCGATTGCGACGGCGACGACGCGACTGCGCATCGGCGCGCTGGTCACGCCGCTGCCCCGGCGCCGGCCCTGGGTGCTCGCGCGGCAGCTGGCCAGTCTGGACCACCTCTCACACGGCCGGTTGGTCGCGGGGATCGGCCTCGGTGACGACGGCTGGAGGGAGTTCAGCTCGTTCGGCGACGAGGTCGACCCGGTCATCCGAGGGGAGATGCTCGACGAGTCGCTCGCCGTCCTCCAGCAATTGCTGCGCGGGGAAGCGGTGTGGTTCGACGGGCGTCACTACCGTGTCGAGACCTCGCCGTTTCGACCCACGCCGCTCCAGGACCCGCTGCCGATATGGGGTGCGGTCCGGTGGCCGAATCGCAAGCCGCTCGCCCGGATCGCCCGGCTCCAGGGATGCTTCCCGATCTTCGCCGGTTCCGGTGCGCCACCACCGCCGGACCCGGGCGAGATCGTCGCGCTCAGACGCGCACTCGAGGAACTCGGTGGCGGCGCGGACATGGACATCGCCATACGCTGCGCGCTGTCGCTCGAGGACCGCTCGCGCGTGGCTGCGACGGTTGCCGCCCTCGAGCGGGCCGGCGTGACCTGGATCCTCGAGGCCGTCGCGCCGGCTGAGCGGACCGATGTCGTGGAGCGCATCGTGCGCGACGGGCCGCCGATCCGCTAGCGCGTGCTCGTCAGCACGACGAAGCACTTCCTTACGCGGCGAGCGGTCCGTCCGGCTGGCTCCGGACGAGCCGGACGCAACAGCAGCCGGGTGCCGGCAGCAGCTCCGCGCGATGCTCGCTGACGCCGAGCCCCTCGAGGACGCCTTCGAGGAAGGCCTGGTTCATCGCGCAGGTGCGCTGTTCCGATTGGAGCACGAGCGTGTGGAACGGACAGTTCCGCAGCGCGATGTCCCCGCTCGCGCCGACCTCCGGCTCGTAGCCGAGGGCGGTCATCGTCGATTCCATCGAGGCAGCCGGCACACCCGGCGCTCGAGCGTCCGCGACCGCGCGCCTGCCCTGGGCACGGGCGGCATCGCGGACCGCCGCCTCGGCCGCGGGTGTCCGTATCGCATCGAGCGCGGACGTGAGGATCTCGCCCGCCAGCATGTATCTGCGCGGTGGGATGGAGAGGTCGACAGCCAGCCCGGCGGCGCGATACAGCTTCGCCGGCCGTCCCGCTCCGGGGCCGGCTCGCTTGTTGAGGCGTCGGAAGACGGCGGAGAGAAGACCGGCCTCGACGAGCTTGTCGAGGTGAAATGCTGACGTGCCTCGCGACGCGTCGACGGCCGCCGCCGCCTCGTCCCGGCTCACGTCGTGATCGGCACCGGCGACGTAGCGATACAGGGCGCGCCTCGTGGAATCGTCGAGAGCGGCGATGACCGCCGCGATGCCATCGTTCTCCTGGCGGGGATGATCCACGCGAGCTCCTCTCACCCGATCGGTCGAAACTGGTACCTTCTCTAAAAGCATCATACTTCAGTTTTACTGACCCCATACAGCGGAGGACGTCCCGTGCCGGAGAGCCCCATCGACCGCCTGGTTCGCAAGCAGAACTGGCTGGACGGCCTCGGCGACTTCGTCCAGAAGGTCACCGGGGCGATCTACAAGGCTCTCGGGGCGCCCGGACGGATGCTCCGGAACCTCCTGCACGGGACGACCTTCCTGGGCCATCCGCTGCATCCGGCGATCACCGACCTTCCGATCGGTGCGTGGACCGCAGGCGTCGTCCTCGACTACCTGGCGATCTTCGGTCACCTCGTGCCCGCGGCGGCAGGCGACATCGCGCTGCTCGTCGGCGTCATCGCCGGCCTGCTGGCGGTCGCGACCGGCTACACGGACTTCTACGACACGTTCGGCCACGAGCGACGCGTCGCGCTGACGCACGGGTTGACGATGACCACTGTCGCGGTCGTCGAGATCGTCTCGGTGGTGTTTCGCTGGGTCGGCGGTGCCGGGTTGCATCCAGCCGCTGTGGGTCTGGCGTCAGCCGGGCTCGTGCTGGCGCTGCTCGGCGGATACCTGGGCGGTCACGTGGTCTTCTCCATCGGTACCGCGGTGAATCGCAACGCCTTCTATGAAGGCTCCGAAGACTACGTCGACGTCGGCACCAGCGAGTCCTTTCCGGAGAACGAGCTTCGCCGAGTCATGGTCGCGGACCTGCCGGCGCTGCTCGTGCGTCAGCAGGGCACGCTGTGCGCGATCGGCGCCGTCTGCTCACACGCGGGAGGCCCGCTCGACGAGGGCACGCTCGAGAACGGGAGGATCACGTGCCCGTGGCACGGGTCGATCTTCGACGTCTGCACCGGCGCTGCGAAAGGTGGTCCCGCGACGTTCTCGCAGCCGAAGTTCGACGTGCGCGAGGACGGCGGGCGTGTCTCCGTGAAACCGTCGGTCCCGCTGCACTGAGGATGGTGGACACGCGTATGGCGGCTCCGGGCTTCAGCACCGCAGATGTGAACGCGCACACCTGGGAGGCCGTGACACCACGGGCGGTCAGCCCCGAGCAGCTCGTCCGCTTCGAGGGCTACATGGCGGAGATCTTCGAGGCCATGGGCATGACGACCGGAACGGTTTCGACTCGCGACACGCCGCGCCGCTTCGTGCGCGCGCTGCTCGACGCGACCGACGGATACGAGGGCGATTCGAAGATCGTCAAGGCGTTTCCGACCGAATGTCACGGCGATCCTGATTGCCGGATCAGCCAGGTGGTACAGGGCCCCATTCCGTTCTATGCGCTCTGCGAACACCACTCGCTGCCCTTCTACGGACGCGCCTACATCGGCTACATCGCGCACGAGCACATCCTGGGTCTGTCGAAGCTCACGCGCCTGGTGCGGCTCTTCGCCAGGCGGTTCACCGTGCAGGAGCGCATCGGCCAGCAGCTTGCCGACGCGCTCGTGAGCATCCTCGAACCGCACGGCGTCGCGGTGCACCTCGAGGCCGTCCATCTCTGCACGCAGATGCGGGGCGTGCGCGAGACTGAGTCGACGACCCGAACCACCTACTGGCGCGGTCATTACGACGAGGACCCAGCTCTGCGCGCGGAGTTCCGCTCGCTGTGTCGACCGCACGTCGCGTAGGGCAGCGTCGCGGCATCCCCGATAGCCCGCCCCTGAGGCCTACGGAGCGTTCTCCTCGATATATCGCTCAGGATCCTTGTCGGCGACGCTGATCCCGCGGCGCCCCGCATGGTCCCGCTCGAAGGCGGCGAACGCAGCGGCCACCTCCGCCTGCTCATCTGCCGCCGCGGACTCGTCGAATTCGCGCAGCGGTCCCTCTTCCTCTTCTTCCATGTGCTCGGTATTGGCCTTGTTGGCATCCTCGACCGCTTTCCACCAGGCTTCCTCACCGATGCGGTGCCCCTCCGCGTCCTTGATGGCGTCGCGGATCTCGTTGTGGTCGCGGATCGCGTCCTCGGTGTCGTCGACCGAGTCCTTGGCATCGTTGAGGAGACGCGGATAGAAGAGCGTCTCCTCCGCGACGGCGTGGACCTCGAGACGGTCCGACAGCTCCTTCCAGAGTCCGGGCAGGGCGGCGTCGTCACCGCGCGCCTGCTCGAGCGCGGCGAACTTGCCGCGGAACCAGTCGTGGTCCATGCGGATGAGGTCGGTGACCCGCTGTTCGTCAGTCATGTCAGCCCGCCAACCGTACCGGTTCCGGCGGCGCGCCGCCTGCCGCACGGCCGAGAGCGGTGTGGCGGCGCCGCCAGAGCTGCCGCGTGGCTGAAGTGCAGCCTTTCCCGACCCTCGAGCGGGGTTGAAGGCCGGCCGCGTGCAGAATCGACGTCGTTCTTGATCGGCAGGGGAGACTCTCTGCGATGGATGTCATTGTGTCGACGCCAACATCCGCGGACGCGGCCGACTTCATCGCCGCGGTTCGGGAGAGCCGCGCGCTGCACCGGTCGTGGATCGAGGCTCCGGACTCCGAGACCCGGTTCGCCGGCTTCCTGCTTCAGAGCGGGCGGGACGATCACGCAGCCTTCCTGCTCCGGCATGCCACGTGTGGCGGGCTCGTGGGCTACGTGAACGTCAGCAACATCGTGCGCGGCGCGTTCCAGTCCGCGTACCTGGGATACGGGGCCTTCGCGTCCCATGCGGGGAGGGGGTTGATGACCGAGGGGCTCCGCGTGGTGATCGACACCGCGTTCGGCGAGCTCGGCCTGCACCGGCTCGAGGCGAACATCCAGCCGCCCAATGCCCGCTCCCTGGCGCTGGTGCAGCGCCTGGGCTTCCACAAGGAGGGCTACTCGCCGCGCTATCTCAGGCTCGACGGCGACTGGCGCGACCACGAACGCTGGGCGTTGCGGTCCGAGGACTGGCCCTCGTGATGGGGCGCTCGGGTCGGCTACAGAAAGCTCGCGCTGGTCGCCGGTCGCTGGCGGAAGAAGCGGACGAGGCACTTCTCGCAGCGGAAGACGATTCGAAGTCCCATGCGTCCGAGCACCTGCGTGACCCGGGATCCGCACTGCGGGCAGGACGCCGCCTCGGTGAGATGTGCCTCCGGTACCGGCTTCAGATCAAGCTGGACCGGGGTGTACTTGCGAGCCATGAGTCAAACCTCCAGACAGGAACGACCATCGGATTTAGTGATACTTACAATATCATATTTTCGGTTGGCTGCGCTGTGAGGTTGCACGCCGGAACCCGCAAGGCCACCGGAGGCGCATCGGGAGCGAAGGTCGGATGACGAGCGCCGCCGGCCGCGAAGGCGAAGGGCCCGACCTCGACAAGCCGCTGTACACGATCGGCATCGCTGCCGACATCCTCGCGACCACGACGCGCACGCTCATGATGTACGAGCATTTCGGGCTTGTCGTGCCCAGCCGGGCGGGAAACAACCGGCGGCTCTTCTCGCAGCGAGACCTCCTTGCGATCAGCGCCATCGAGCGGCTGATGCGCGGCCGGGGGCTCAACCTGGCGGGCGCACGATACGTCGCCGAATGCCTGCACCTCCTCGACGCCCATGGGATCCCTCGTCCCGCGGGCCTCGCCGACGTCGACGTCAACCACGTGAAGGTCCGAGACTCCGAGAGATGAGCACTGAAAACCCCGACGAACCCGAGGTTCGCCCGCCGAGCGACGACGCACCCGACGCCGAGGAGGCATCGGAGGCCGCTCAGGATGCCGTGGAGCCGGACCGGCTGCTTCCAGGCGAAGACGAGCGCACTCCGCACATGGACGACGCGCTCCACTGGATGAAGGTCTACAGCGAGCTGCTGGATTTCAAGCGCCGGCTGCTGATCGTCACCGACGAGCGCCTCGTCTCCATGGGCGACGCCGCCCGGGCCGAGGTGGAGGACACGGACCTCAAGGTCCTCCAGGCCGAGGCCGACCGGCTCGGGCGTCGCTTCGACTTCTGGACCGCGCGCGCCGCGGCGATGCGGGAGCCGTCGAGCTAGGTCAACGACCAGTGTCGGTATAGCGTGTTATGATAGCGAGACTATCAAATACGCAGGATCACCGGGATGCTGCGACCACGGAGGACAGCACATGTCTGGTGAACAGGATCAGGTCGTCGGCAGGGCGAAGGAAGTCCAGGGCAAGCTCACCGGTGACGACGAGCGCGAGGCCGAGGGCAAGGGCCAGCGCGCCGCCGGCAAGGTTGAGCACGCGCTCGGAGAGGCCGCCGACAAGGTGAAGGGCGCCGCCGAGGGGGTCAAGAGCGGGCTCGACCGCAAGTAGTCATGCGGAGATCAAGCGTCTCGCTGTTACCGATCATCTGGATCGTCGTCGGGTTGGTCGTGGCCGCCACGCATCACTTCTTCGACCATGTCGGGACCATCGGGGCGATTCTGTCTGCGGTGCTGGCGGTGATCCTCTGGCCCCTCATCCTACTCGGGGTGAAGCTCGCCATCGTCATCTGAGGTCGCTACGCGGCGGCCGCCAGCGCCTCGTCAACAAACTGCAGCAGCCGGCCCTTCGGCATGAGCCCGACCGCCTGCCGGAGGGGCCGGCCTGCGTTGAACAGCACCATCGTCGGCAGGGACATCACGCCATAGCGCGCCTGGGTCAGCGGATTCGCGTCGACATCGACGCTCACCACGAGAACCGCCCCGGCGCGCTCGGTGGCGATCTCCTCGAGGATCGGCGCCAGCATCCGGCACGGCGGGCACCAGGATGCGCCGAACTCGACGAGCACGGGAACATCGGCTCGGAGCACGTCGGTGTCGAAGCTGCGGTCGTCGACGGCATTCACCATTGGGGTCTCCTTGTTATCGGCGGGTGGTGACGGCTTTGTACGCGGCGCAACTGGACGAGGTGTGGGTCGCGATGCGGGCACGGGCGACACGGCCACGCGCCGGCCGCGGCGGGTCGCGGTCCTCGGCGGCGTAGCGGTCCCAGACGGACTGCCGCGACATCCCGAGGCGATCGGCGATGTCCCCCCAGCTCATCCCCTCGGAACGGGCGGTAAGGACCGCCGACGCGCGCTTGGAGCCGATCATCACCGCGAGTGATCGCAGGGCGAGCAGGCGGTCCCCGGTCGGGAGCGCGTTCAGCGCCTCCTGAATGGCCGCGACCGCCGCATCAGCGTCAGCGGTGGATGCGAGATAGGGCATATGTCAACTATAGCTGACATTCGCCATCCCACAGAGAAGACACCACGATGAGTAGACCTTTGGGGTTCGGGGGTTGCCCTAGATGGACTGACCGAGGCGGGTCCGGATGCCCTGGCCACCCCCGGCAACCCCGGCGGGCCGGGCCGGCACCGCGTCGACATGGGCGCTGAGCCATTTGCCCGGCGCGAAGATGCCGATCGCGTCGCCCTCGGCCTTGTCCTTGACGATGAGATGACCGTCGCTCACCTCGATGTGCCGGCCGCCCTGGTACTGATGCTTCTCGCCGGCGGGATCGATGACTATCACCATCGCAAAAGATGTCCTCTGGAGCCGTGGGGGAGCCTCTTGGTCCGGAGAATAGCATCGAGTTCGGCGCTGAAAACGCTTGTCACCACTCCACGTTGGTGACCGACCAGGTCGCGTCACCGTCGCCGAGCGGCGTCACGGTTCCGGCTGAGGTGACCAGGTACGAGCGCGGAGCCGACGGGTTGCTGAGGTCGATGCAGAGCAGCGTGTCGTCCGGCAGCCACGAGTCCGCCGCCAGGTAGGTGGGGGAGTTGACCACCTGGGCCGTGCCGGTCGACGTCGCGATGATGAACAGCTGATCGAAGCGCGCGGCGCTCGTCTGGCACCCCGCACTGACACTGATGTACTGACCGTCCGGCGAGAGAGCGAACCCTTCGAAATCCCTGAGCGTTCCGTGACCGGAACACACCGATGGGAGCGACGCGGCACTGAAGTTCCGCGCGGCCCCGTTCGACCCGACGAAGCGCCACGCGGTGGCCGTGGGTTTGTTCGTCTGCGCGACGCAGAGCATCGAGCCGTCGAGGCCGACGCCGGTGAGCGCGCACCCGGTCCCGAGCGCCGTCTGCACCGGCGTCAGGGTGGTGCCGCCCTCGTGGGCGATGAAGGCGGCGGTGGTCCCGCCGGTATTCGGGCAGCCCGTCTCCTCGACCATCCAGATGTCATCTCCCACCCAGCCGCCGAGCGCCCACTCGGTCTGGGCACCGCCCGCCGGAAGGGTCGCCACGACCGAGGGTTGCGACCCCGGTGTCTCGATGTCGACGGCGCCGCTGCTGACGCCGTTGTTGCAGAAGCTGGAGGCGAAGGTTCCATCAAGCCACGCCCACGCGTGGCCGTCGAGCGCGCCGACCGCACCCGTCGAACTCTCGGCCGCAGTGAGTGGCTGCAACGTCTGGAGGCTCCCGTCGGGTTGGATCGCCACGAGCGACGTTGCTTTGTTGTTGACGACCGGCGCGGCCAGGAATGCGTTGCCGAACGGGGAGAACAGGTCGAAGGCGTTCGATGACGGGAACGAGAAGGCGGTCGTCCCGTTCTCATGCAGCATGTCGAGCCCACTGCTGGTCAGTTCAGGGATCAGCGGGGTCACGTTCAGCGACGGCTGCGACGGCGATGGCGTTGCCGTCGCCGTCGGCGCGGGCGTTGCCGAGACGGTGGGAGTCACCGAGGGATGCACCGACGGCGACCCACATGCGGCCGTCATGAGTCCAAGGACGATGACGACCACGAAGGGCCGGTTCATGCGCGCAATGCTACGTCCAATTCGACGCGTTGTTGAAATCCTCGCCGATCATCGCCGCCAGCTGTGTGACGGCTGCGGTCCCATGCAGCACGATTCCCAGCTCGCGGTTGTAGCGAAGCGATTCGGTGGAGAAGTTCTGCGAGCCGACGAACGCCACCTGCGAGCCGGTTCCCGCGTCACTCACCAGGAGCTTGGCGTGGATGTACGGCGACGCGCTCGGCGCGTAGACCCTGATGTGCGCGCCCGCCGACGTCAGCTCGCGAACGCGGCCGACCAGCTGCTCGAGTTCGTCATGCAGATGTCCACCACCACGCCGCGGTGCGCAGCGGCGATGAGCGCGTCGGTGATGCTCTCGGTGCCCATCTCCTCGTTCTCGACGAGGAGGTGATGCTTCGCGCCGTTGATCAGCTGGAGCAGGTCCTGCGACGACGTCGGCGGTATGCGGGACGGACTTCGCCGATCCCGTCACGCGTCTGCACCGAGGATGCGGGGTGTCCGCCGTCATCGGGCGCTCTGGCACAATCGCTCCATGCTCAGGATATGCGTGATCGGTGATTACGAACCGGGAAACGAGACCCACACCGCAACGACATCGGCGCTGCAGCACGCCGCGGTGGCCAGCGGTCGCGACGTCGAGGTCGATTGGGTGCCGACAGTCGACATCACTTCAGTGGACGCTCCGCGACTCCAGGATGCTGACGGTCTCCTGATCGCCCCTGGAAGCCCGTACCGGCACATGGACGGCGCGCTTGCGGCGGTCACATATGCGCGAACCCGGGACACGCCGCTGCTCGGCACGTGCGGGGGTTTCCAGCACCTCGTGGTGGAATTCGCGCGCAATGTCCTTGGTGTTCACGACGCTGAGCACGCCGAGTCGAAGCCCGACGCGACGACGCACGTGATCACGCCGTTGACCTGCTCGCTGTTCGGTCAACGGATGGACGTCGAGGTTCGTCGCGGAACAAAGGCGTTCTCGGCGTACGGCCGCACGCAGACGACCGAGCGCTACTACTGCAACTTCGGGCTCAATCCGGCGTACGCGACGCAGCTCGAACGCGGGGGGCTGGTCGTGAGCGCCGTCGACCGTGACGGCGAGGTCCGTATCCTCGAGCACCCAAGGCTGCGATTCTTCATGGGCACCCTGTTCGTGCCACAGATGTCGAGCACGCCCGACGCGCCCCACCCGCTGGTGGCCGCCCTCGTCGAGGCAGCCGCGAGCCGCCTCAGTGCGTCAAACGAGGCAATTGCACAATCGGTGGGGTTCTAGTCCTTCCACTGTGGGAATGCTCATCGGCCTGAGTCGTTAGCCCGCGCTACGCCGCGATGCAATCCTCGCGGGCGCGGAACCGAACGATCGCCGCAGAGATGTTGTCCTCGAGCATCTGATAGAAGAGCTGGCGCTGCGAGATGTCGATCGCCGCTTCCACCTCGACTCCCTGGGAGCGACGAGCGATCCACGGCGGCACGCTTTGGGCGACCATCTCCGCGCCAACACGGACGTGGATGCGGGACTCGTCGTCCTCCGCCATGTGCACGGTCACCGCGAGCACCGGGCCCGTGTGTTCCACGATGCGCCAGCTGCGCTCCCATCGCGCCTGGCGCCGGTGGTCGTGCTTGAGGCGTACCGCATCGTCGACGATGACACTCTCACCCGGCCGGAGGGTGCGGACGAGCAGCGTCCGGATGTCCTTGTCGAGGTCACGCGCGATCCAGTTGATGAGCGCGGGGCCGCGATCCGAGAGATCGGGGAGGCCGCTTGGGTTCTTCGCGAGCTCGCCGATGGCCTGCACCGTACCCGCGTGGCGACGGCAGTACGTGGCGCCTCCGACGGAAACGCTGTGCGCCGCGCAGAACGCCGTGGGGCACGAGCGCTCGCGCCGGTCACGGTAGGAACACGGCCTGGCGCTCATGCTCGTGCATCGACGCATCGAGCACGCGACCGTGCTCGGCGCCACGGCTTCAACGGCGTCGTCCTGTTTTCCACGGCGAAACAGGGTGCTGACACTCGGCACCCCCTGGTGCCATCGTCGCGCTCTCTCGCCGGCGGGACTATCCATCGTCACCACGGTTTCACCCCCAAGATCCCCATCTCATGCGTGCGTCCGTTGCACGCCTCTCTGGTGTCAATGGGAACGCACCGGAAGTTCGGCGCGCATGAGTGTGCGACGGTTTGCGAAGCGCCGTTACCCGCGAGTGACGGGGTGTCATACCGAGCGCGTCCGCTCGCATGATCCTGTCACCGCTGACGTCACGGAGAGGATTGCGTCGTCGATAATCGGACGCGGGAGGCCACCCGCATCACGGAGTCGTATCCATCGGCATGATCACGCGAGCGGTCTCGATTCCGACCCCGGAGGCCATGCTGAACGGCTACGTCGCACTGCCTGACGGCGCTGGGCCGCACCCGGGCGTCGTGGTGATCCATGAGGCGTACGGGCTCAACGACAACATCCGCGACGTCGCCGGGCGCTTTGCCCGGGAGGGATACGTCGCGCTGGCCGTCGATCTCTTCACCGGCCGCAGCCGCGTCGTCTGCATGGCACGCCTCTTCGGAGCCATGGTCTCGGGTCGCGAGCCCGCCGCTGTCCCGGAGTTGAGCGCTGCGCTCGACCACCTCGTCGCCATGCCCGAGGTCGACGCGAATCGGATCGGCGCGATCGGTTTCTGCATGGGTGGCGGCGTCGTCATCGTATGGGCGACGCGCGAGCGACGGCTGCGCGCGATCGCGCCGTTCTACGGCACCAACCCGCGGCCGATCGAGACGGTCCGCCGGCTCTGCCCGGTGGTCGGCAGCTACCCGGGGAAGGACTTCACGGCACGCTCGGGCCGGAAGCTCGAGGCGCAACTCACTGCGGCGGGCGTCACCCACGACATCAAGATCTACCCAGGCGCAAAGCACTCCTTCTTCAACGACCAGGGACGCGCCCACGATGCGTCCGCCTCCGCGGACGCCTGGCGGCGGACGCTGGACTTCTTCGCACGGCATCTCGCAGCGGAGGCGCCGGCATGACGGAGCTCATCGACGTCCGCGAGCGACGGGAGCTCTGCGATCTCCTCGTCGAGCTCGGCCCGGACGCGCCCACGCTCTGCGCGGGGTGGACGACCGCCGACCTCGCCGCGCATCTCGTGCTCCGCGAGCATTTCCACCGCTGGTCGGACGCGCAGCGGGCCGCGGAGAAGGCCAAGGGTTACCCGGCGATGATCGCGCGGCTGCGGGCGGGAGCGCCGCTCGTACCATGGCGTCTCCCGCGCCTTCGCAACGTCTTCAGCGGCCTCGAGTACTTCATCCACCACGAGGACGTGCGGCGCGCGAACGGCCTCGGTCCGCGGCCGAGGACGGACGATCTCGAAGCGCTGTACTGGCGGATGACCGGGTACACGGCACGCCGCATCGCACGTCGCATCCGGCCGTACGGTCTCGCGCTCGTGCTACCCGACGGCCGGCGGCGCACCTACGGCTCGGGAACGACGGCGACGCTGACGGGGCCCGCCAGCGAGCTCGGCCTCTACCTGAGCGGCAGGCGGGCAACCGCCGACGTGACGCTCACCGGCGACGCGCCCGCGATCGCCGCCGTGGAGCGCGCCGACCTGAAGGTGTGACTTCCGCCGTGCGGTCCGACCCGATACGCTCAACGGGATGACCGTCACCGCGACTCAACTGGCGGACGCCGCTGAGATCTCGAGGCGCTGGATCCGGTCGCGGGCGACCGCCGACGAAGTTCCGGGCATCTCCTTCGGGTTCAGCCACAACAACCGTATCGTGCTCTCGGACGCGCTCGGCTATGCGGACGTTGCGTCGAAGCGCGTGGCGACCGCCGCGGACACGAGCTATCGCTGCGCGTCCATCACGAAGACGATGACAGCCACGCTCGTCATGCAGCAGGTGGAGGCCGGCCGCCTCCGCCTGGACGAGCCCATCACGACCTATCTCGAGTGGACGCGCAAGCTGCCGCGCGCGAAGGACATCGACATCCGACACCTGCTGATCCATGGCGGCGGCGTCATCCGCGACGGCTCGAACCACTGGGGCGACGACGACTTCCCGGACCGCGACACCCTGCGCCGGGAGGCGCGGCAGCAGTTGACATTCGCCGAACCGTCCGCAGGGTTTCGCTACTCCAACGTCGCGTATGCGCTCCTCGGCGAGGCACTGGAGGCCGTGACCTCGACACCGTTCGAGGCGCTGCTGCAGCGCGATGTGCTGCGGCCGCTCGGGTTGAGCGGGAGTGCTCCGTCGCTGCTGCCGCGCGTGCGTAAGACGCTCGCCACCGGGTACTACTACCGCCGGCACGGCGAACCGCTGCGCCCGACCCGTCACGCCGAGGCGCGCGCGTTCGCGGCCGCGGGGGGACTCGTCTCGACGGTGCCGGACCTGCTTCGCTATCAACAGGCTCATTTCCCCGGCGCCGGCGGCCTGGTCTCGGATCTCTCGCGCCGCGAGATGCAACGGACGCAGTGGCAGCGCCACGAGGAACCGAATCACGGCCTCGGCTGGATGATCTGGCATGTCGAAGGCATCGGCATTCGCGGCCACAGCGGGGGATACCCCGGGTTCGTCACGAAGATCGGGTTCTCGCCCGAGCTTCGCATCGCGGCGGCGGTGCTCACCAATACCGCCGCCCCGACCGCGGCAGTGTCGCTCGACATGTTCTTTCACACGGTGTCGTGGGTGAGCAGGCGATGGGAGAGCGCCGCGGAAACCGCGCATGGTCACACCCGCACGAGTCTCGGACGCTTCATCGGGCAGTATCGCGGCGACTCCGGGGAGTTCATCGTCGGGCGTATCAACCGTGCGCTCTACCTGCTCGATCCGACCGACCCGGCGCCGCTCGCGTCAGCCGCACGGCTGCGTCCTGACGGCGCACGCCGTTTCACGATCGTCGAGGGCGACGACTACGGACACTATGGCGAGGAGGTGAGCTTCTCCGTGAACGCCGCGGGCAAGGCCACCTCGTTGAAGTACGGACCGCACACGCTGCGCAGGGACGACATCTAGTCCGATCGACCGGCAGCCGAACGTTTCAGGCCACCTCCCGAGTGGGCGGCGCAGCCCTACGTCCGGCGGTCGGCGGCGGACATCAACTCGTGGAGCCGTCGCAACCGGCTCTCGCGGTCGCGCACGAACCGCTCGATCCCGTCGAGGATGTACGGCGTCGTCAGGTGCGCCTCATCCATCACCTCGTCGACAGAACCTCCGGTGCGCCAGCGGTTGTCCCAGTCCGCGGCCATCGAATACTCGGCGGCGAGGGGGCCGTCAACCCAGTCGCGCATGAGCTTGAACGTCCGGTTGGTGATCGCCATCGCGTCAAGGCGGTCCGCTGGTGCGATGACGTCGTCGCGATATGCGGCCGGCTGCATGCGGAAGAGCTGTGGGCTGATCGCGGCGACGATCTTGACGTTGAGTCCCCGCGCGTCGAGCTCGGGCAGCGCCTTGACGAGATTCGCGGTCGATGTCGTGCCCTGCACGACAACGGTCCCCATCGGAGCGCTGCCGGCGCTGAACTGCCGGAGCACGTACGCTCCGCGCGCCGCCTCGAAGTGACTCGGCATGCCCAGCGCTTCGCGATCAGGAAGCTCGATCGCGGGCCGCGTGAGGTGGAGCGCGACGATCGGCACGTCGGTCGCGAGCGCCGCTGCGAGCACGACCGGCACCTCGTTGAACTCCCACGGGTGGAGGTCGATCACCTTGCCCTCGGGGAACAGCTGCGTGACACCGGGTTCGTAGATGCCGAAGTGCGTCCGCGAGTCCTCTGCTGTCTCGGGGCCGGAATGACCTGCCACCCAGAGCACCTTGCCCACCTTGAGCTCGCAATCCTGCGCGAGCTGGCTGAACAGGCGCATCTCGCCATACTTGAGGTAGCTGAACGAGCCGTAGGTCGAGCACGCGCCCCAGAATCCGTTGAAATCGTTGAACGGGTCGCGCGCCATGTTGACCGTCGCGAGCCCGACGATCATCCCGGCGTTGGTGAACTCGGTGATCTCGGTCGGCAGGAGCGCCCCGTGCGGGTTCGTGTCCCGTTGGTACCAGCCGCTGCCGGGCAGGTCTCCGAAGTCCCGCCCGAAGCCCGCAAGCGCCGTCGAGTCGGCGAGGTCAGCCGAGGCCGCGATGAACAGCGGGCGGCCGTAGTCGCGCTGCGCGGTCGCGTTCACCCACGAGGCCCAGGCGCCGAAGGCCGCGCGGTTCGGTTGCTTGTCTCCCGGCTTGCGATACAGCTCCGCAGGGTAGTTGCGGAAGTCGGTCAGGTGGGGATCGCCGAACACCTCCGCGCCGCGACCGGCGATCGTCACGCCGTCGATCTCGTCTGGCACCGAAGCAGCGAGGTTGATCAGCCGGTTCGACACGGAGTCGACGACCTTCGGGTGCTCAGCGAGGACCGCTGCCGCGCGTCGGAGATTCTCTGCGGCCTGCTCGCGTATCGCGGCAGGGTCCGACGGAGCCGGCGCGTCCACGCCGACATAGTTCATGCCGTACTTTGTCATGAACTCGCGGCGCAGCTCCCAGAACGGTCCGCTGTTCATCGCGTGCGGTGAGCCGTGACTCTTGTTGTCGTACTTGAGATACCCGCGGCCCTTGCGGGTGCGGAACCACGCGACGGACGGGACACGGTCCGGGTTGTCACCACGCGCGGCCTCGAGGACCGCTCGCGTCACCGGCGCCCACTCGCTGCCGTCCATCGTGCCGGTGACGCGCCAGTCGTACGCGCCGAACCATGTCGCGGGCGTGCCCGGCACGACCGACGATGCGGCGAAATCGTCGATGCCGTAGTCGTTCCAGTCGACGAGGAACACGAGGTTCGACAGGCCGAGCCCCCACGCCGCGTTGCGCGTCTCGTGACTCGCGCCGGCGGTGAGGCCCCCTTCCCCCTCGACGACGAAGACGCGGACATCACCAGCGCCGGCGAGCTTGAGGGCCAGCGCCTCTCCGGCGGACGGCGGCATGCCGTGCCCCGACGGCCCCGTGTTGAACTTGAAGAACAGCGTCTTGCCCGCCATCTCCGGGTGGCCGGCGAGGCCGTGGCGGCGGCGGAGCATGAGCAGGTCCTCGAATGTGAGCGCCCATCTGCCGGCGTCGGGAAAGGCGAATGCGGGATCGTCCTCGCGCGCGGCGCGCACGCGAAGCACCTCGTTCAGCGCGGCGAGCGCCGCGTAGACGACGGGCGCGGTGTGCCCGGCCGAGAGGACGAAGCGGTCGGCGTACGGGAGCCACGGCCGGCGGATGTCCCAGCGCATCGCCCCCGAGAGCATCGTCGCGAGCAGCAGGTGCACCTTCGAGCGCGACCCTCCCGGATGGCCGCTCTGGCGATAGTTGAGCGCGAGGTCGATGAACTCGTCGACGACGTCTTTGACGACTTCCCAGTCGGCGAAGGATGCCTCGGCGGCGGCGTACAGCTCGGGATCCACGCCCGGCAGGATAGCCGGGTGTCGATGCCGTGAGCGCCGACGGCGCATGCCTGACCGCTGCCGTTGGCGCGATCATGGGAGCTCTCACGAGCAGCCGAAGCGATCACACGAGGAGCGCCGCATGACCACGACTGCATCGGTGGATACCTACTCGGCGATCCACGACGGAGCGACAGCCTGCGCCGACGACCTTCTCACGACGTCGCGAGCGATCCACGCGCTCGCCGAGATCGGCTTCGAGGAAGTCGAGTCGTCACGCCTCCTCAGCGGCATCATCGAGCAGCACGGGTTCCAGCTCGAGCGAGGCGTGTCCGGGATGCCGACCGCCTTCGTCGCCCGGCATGGGAAGGGCGGACCGCACGTGGCGTTCCTGTGCGAGTACGACGCGTTGCGCGGCCTCGGGCATGCATGCGGGCACAACCTCATCGCGACCTCGTCGGCGGGCGCCGGCATCGCGCTGGCGAAGACACTCGACGGCCGCGGGGTCGAAGCGCGTGTGACCATCGTCGGTACCCCGGCGGAGGAGGGTGGCGGCGGCAAGATCCCGCTCTGTGCCGACGGCCTGTTCGACGACTGCGACGCCGTGCTGATCTTCCATCCGTCGGATCGGACGGCGTCGGTGCAGTACGCGCTCGCGTGCACTCACTGGGAATGGACGTTTCGCGGCAGGGCCGCGCACGCGGCCGGTCATCCCGATCAGGGCATCAACGCACTCGACGCCTTCGTGCACGCGTACAACGGCATCTCACTCTGGCGCCAGCAGCTGCGCGACGACGCCCGCGTGCACGGCTTCATCATCGAGGGTGGCACGGCGCCCAACATCATCCCGGAACGCACCCGCGGCGAGTACCTGACACGAGCGCGCGACGGCGAGTATCTGCGCGGTATGAACGCCCGGTTCCGCGCGATCTTCGAAGCCGCGGCGCGCGCGACGGGATGCGAGCTCCAACTCGACGAGAAGGAGACCTATCTCGATCTGCGCTCGAACGCCGTCCTCGCCGAGCGCACCAGCGTGCATCTGGCAGGTGTCGGACTCAAGGAAGATGCAATCGAGCCCTGGGCGCGGACGGGCTCCACCGACGTGGGTGATGTTTCCTACGCGGCACCCACGTTGCATCCGGAGTTCGCGATTGCAGACGAGGGCGTTGGGCCGCACACGCACGCGTTTCGGGAGGCGGCGGTGACGCCGCGAGCTGAGAAAGCGATGTTGCAGGCCGCAGAAGTCCTCGCACGTGTCGGCGCCGACGTGATCCTCGACGCGGCACTGCGTCGTCGCGTTCGCGATGCCTTTGCGACGCAACCGCACCGCAGGCAGCAGTGGACCGGGTCCGGCGCGTAACGTCGCGCGTCGCGCTCGGCTCAGCGATCGTGGATGGTGGTATACGCCAGCGCGCCACCGAATCCGACCAGCCCGACACCCGCGACACCGTCCGTGACACGGACCGCGCGTGCGCTCATCGACCGCCGCGCGAGCGCCACGCCCGTCGCGAGTAGGGATACCCAGGTCAGGCTGCCCACCGCCACGCCGGCGACGAGCAGGACCGCGGCGTTCGTGGTGTGCACGAGTCCGGCGGTGCTCGCCGCGGCGAAGATCGCTCCCCAGGAAGCGATGGTGGAGGGGTTCGACGCAGTGCTGCCGAGTGCCGTGAGAAACGCCCGCCCCGGCGTCGACGTCTCGAAGGACGTCTCAGTGCCCACGCGCACGCGAGCGGCGCTGTAGAGGGTTCGCGCTCCAAGCCAGATCAGGACTGTGGCGCCGATGAGTCCGAGCGTCAGGCGCACGGGCTGGATGCTGAGGAGGGGAGTGGCGCCGCCCGCACCGGCGGCGGCGTACAACCCGTCGATGCACGCGATGCCCGCGCCGATCGCGAGGCCGACCGTCCATCCGCTGCGCAGTGTCGAGCGAATGAGAAAGAGCGACATCGGGCCGAGTTGCAGGGCGACGAAGAAGCCGAGGCCGAATCCGATCGCTGCTGCATGCATGGTGCCCCGACTCTAGCCGAGGCGTGGGCGTCTGACGACGCGGCTTACGTTTCCTCGTCGAGGCGCATGAACGCGGTCCTGTGGGGGCTGCGCGGATCCCGCGCGGGAGCGACGCGGACAACCACCTGGTAGGTGATGACGGCCACCGCGACGTGCATGATCATCAACACGAGCACGCCACTCGGGGGCTGATGCCGCATCAGCAACCAGACATCGGGGAGGAACAGGACAAGCGAGATCAGCACGGCGAGCCGGCTGAACAGCCACCGCGGCGCTGACGTGATCCTGGTGACCACCGGCCAGCCGGCGCAACCGATCACCACGCCGATGACGGTGAGCTTGGCGTAATCGTCGAAACGGAAATGCTCATACCCGATTGTCGATGGGAAGATCGCGGTGCCGGCCTTCACCAGGAGCGCATCCGCGCTCAGCGCGCCGGCGACCGCAAGCACGGTTGCCACGACGACCCACTCGAGGCGGGGCTGCCGTCGCGATGGCGACCAATCCACTCGCGCGAGTTCCAGCGCACGCTCCACGAGCGCGATGTTGGTCTTCACGATGCGGACGCGCGGACGTATGTCACCAGTGCAGCCTACCCTGAGGTTCCTTGCGGAACGGTGAACGCCCATCGGTGAGAGTACGCTGCGTGGCATGGGTATTCCGGTCGTGCCTGCGATGATGTCGCTCGATGCGCCTGCTCGTTGCCGAGGATGACGCCACGCTCCGCGAGGTGCTCACGCGGGGCCTGAGTCAGGCGGGGTATGCGGTGGACGCGGTGTCAGGCGGCGATGACGCGTATGCATCCCTCACACGCGATGAATATGACGTCGCAGTCATCGATTGGCGCATGCCCGGACGAGACGGGATCGACGTTGTGACGTCGCTCCGCGCGCGAGGTGTTGCGGTGCCGGTGTTGATGCTCACCGCGCGCGATACGCCTCCCGACCGGATCAGAGGTCTCGATGCCGGGTGCGACGACTACCTCGTCAAACCATTCGACTTCGAGGAGTTGCTTGCACGGCTGCGCGCCCTGCTCCGGCGGCCTGTGGCGACGCTCGGCGTGCAGCTGCGCATCGGTGCGCTGATCATCGATCCAGCGGCAGGCTCAGCGTTCGTGAACGGACGGCCCATCGCATTGACGCCGACCGAGTACGCGCTCGTCGAAGTTCTCGCCCGGCGGAGCCCGGCGGTCGTTCGCCGCGACGCGATCGCCAATCACGCGTGGCCCGATTCGCTCGATGCGATCGGGTCGAACAACATCGATGTCCATATCGCGCGAGTGCGCGCCAAGCTCGTCGAGGCCGGGGTCCGCATCGAGGCCGTCCGCCGTGTCGGGTACCGGCTGGTGGAGCGATGAGCGTCAGCGCAGGTTTCGCGCGCCATGCCGTGCGCACCGCGGTCATCGCGACAGCCGTCGTCGCCGGGCTGATCCTCGTGCTGTGCGTCGCAGTTGACGTCGTGGTCGTGCATGCGCTGCGATCGTCCGCTGAGAAGCGCCTGTCAGCGGAATTGCTTCAGCTGATCCCTGGATCGGGCGGTCGCGCGCTTGATGAGCCGGACCTCGATGATCCGCTTCTCGTCTGGCGGCTCGACGATGCCGGGCACGTCGTCCAGGCGACACCCGGTGCTCCGGCGCTGCCGGCGCGCGCGCGGGCCGCGACGGCGCCCACGGAGATGCCGCTCGCCGGCGGCGAAGTGCTGGTTGACGGAGCCTCGTTCCAGGGCGGGCGGCTGATCGGCGCGATCAGCCTCGCCGCCGAGTCGAGCTCATTCACGACGCTGCTCGTCACCGAGGCGGTGATCGGCCCGATCCTCCTGGTCCTTGTGTTCGGTGGCGCGTTCTTCGTCGGGAGGCACGCGGCCGGGCCGATCGAGCGCGTCCGGCGCCGGCAGCTCGAGTTCACCGCCGACGCGTCGCACGAGCTGCGCACGCCGCTTGCCGTCATCGAGGCCGAGACCTCGCTCGCGCTCGCGAATGTGCGCCCCGGGGATACGGGCGTGGAGACCATCGAGCGCGTCGCCGCGGAGACACGCCGCATGCGCACGATCGTCGAGGATCTGCTCTGGCTGTCGCGATTCGACTCGATGCCTCCCGACCCGGCCGCGGAGGCCGTCGACATCGCAACCGCTGTCGATGTGGGCGTGCACCGGTTCGTGACGATCGCGGACCGGCAGGGGATCCGTCTCGACAACCTCTCGGATCCCACCGACCCCGCGCTCGTGGACGCTCCGGCCGAGTACATCGATCGTCTCGTCGGCGTCCTGCTCGACAACGCGTGTCGCTACACGCCGCGGGGAGGTCGCGTCACGGTTGCCGTGACGCGCGACCGCCAGCGCGTGCGCCTCCTGGTCGCGGACACCGGCCCAGGTTTTCCAAAAGATCGGCGCGAGCGCGTTTTCGACCGGTTTCACCGCGCGACGAGCGAGGGAGACGGCGCCGGGCTCGGTCTCGCCATCGCGAACGCGATCGTCGGCGCGACCCGTGGGCGCTGGGAGATCGACGACATGCCCGAAGGCGGAGCGTCAGTCGGGGTCGTCTGGCACGGCTCGCGCGCCAGATTCACCGACCGGGGCGATGGTCAGCGCGCCCCGAGGGCACGCGGCGACGGCTCGCCGGGCGTGGTCGACTAGGTCGGGGGACAGGACTCGCGGGTCGATGACCGGGTAACCCCAGTCGTCCATCCGGATGCGCTCGGGGATGAGCTCGTCGCACATGCCGTGCGCCTTGCATTTGATCGGATCAACGCGCAGGCGGTGCCTCACCACCATCCGTCCTCGGTTTCGGGAATGGGAAGCAACGGAGGCTCGCCGCTGTACCGGCACGCACCGTTGCGAAGATGGTGACGCAGGTCCGATCCGAAGACCTGCAGCGCGCTGATGAGGAAGCGCGCCGCTCCGTCGGGGTGCTGGCACGCGCCGCGGCCGAGCACGTCGCCCGACCATCGCGTCAGTGTGTCGAGCCCCGCCGGTCGCGCTCGACCGGTGGCCACACGATGAAAGGTGTCGGCAAGCGCAGGCAGACCGACGTGGCACGGGCCGCACTGCCGGGCCGTCTCGGACGCGAGGTAGGTCAGCACGCGGTCGGTCTCGACGATCCCACAAGCGTTCACCGGGAGGATCGCGATCACGCCGGCGCCTATCGAGGCACCTGCGGACCGGAGCGCGTCCGCGTCGATCGGAAGATCCATGATCGTGGCGGCGGGGACCCAACGGCCGGAGTAGCCGCCGATCAGCACGGCGCCGGGTTCGCCGATCACGCCACCTGCGCGTTCGGCAAGGTCCGCGACGGTCGCCGTCGCATCGGCCTCGAAGACCCCGGGGGATGCCACCGCACCGGTCATCGAGATCAGGGCTGTTCCGGGCGTGCTCCGGGTGCCCACCGAACGGAACCAACTCGCTCCATGACGCGCGATCAGCGCGGCGTGCGCCAGTGTCTCCACGTTCTGGACGAGGGTCGGTCTGCCGTCGACCCCGTAGGCATACGGGCGCGGCGGCACCACGCGCGGCTTCGCGAGCCGCCCTGAGATGCGGGCGATGAGCGCCGTCTCCTCGCCTGCGACGTAGCGATTCGGACCCGTCACGACCTCGATGAACACCTGCGCATCGACACTGCGACGGCGTTCGGTGATGGCGACCTGCAGCGTGCGGCGCACATCGTCATCCGCACGGGACGTGTAGACGATGGCGCGCCTGGCTCCGAGTGTCTCGGCGGCGTGCTCGAGGCCGTCGAGCACCAGATGCGGCCGGAGCAGCAACAGCGTTCGATCCTTGTCACTTGCGGGCTCGCGCTCGGCGGCATTCGCGATCACGACCGAGCCCGCGCCGTTGACGTGGTCCCTCACAGCGCGCCACTTGGTCGCGGTTGGGAACGCCGCGCCTCCACGCCCGCGAAGCCCGCTCTCGTCGAGCGCCCGGAGCAGCGTGGGCGGATCGACGAAGGGACGCGGTCCGAACGTGCTGATGTGCGCGTCCAGATTCTCGGGAGCGCCCGAGTCCGGGAGCAATCGTTCCGTGGCGGTGATCGCGGGCATCACGGCGTCACCGAAGCGCGGCTCGTCGTCATCGTGCCGCTGATCCCGGCTCCGTTGGTCGACAGTTGCAGGCTGACGACGACAGCGCCGCAGTTCGCCGTGACCACACTCGTGCCGATCGAGGCCGGCGCGACGCAGAGCGACGTCCCGGCGCGCGACACCGAGAGGCGGCCCGATCCGTCGGCATTCGCGACGACAATGACGGTGAGCGACCTGTCGCGCGTGTCGACCATGGTGGCCGTCACGCTCGTCTGAGATTGCGCCAGCTCTCCCTGCACGGCATCATCGATCCCGACCGTGAGCCCCTGGACCGGTGCCGGTGTGGAGTTCGTCGTGCGGGTCGTGGAGCCGGCAAGCAGGTCGGCAGGGGTCCCCGCCGCCTTCGCCCATCCCGGCTGCAGTGGACCGATCGCCATCCAGGCGATCAGTGCAACCGTCCCCGCCACCCCGGTCGCGATGCCGGCCCACCCCAGGGCTCTGAAGCGGGGGCCGATCTGGCTCAAACGCCAGACGAGAGCCCCGACGACGACCAGCACGCAGACGGTCACCAGCAGGAGCGCCCACACCGCTTTCGTGTCGCTCCCGGTGCCGATGCCGTGGACGACCGCGATCGGCCAGCTCATGTATGCGAGCAGGTGCACGATCCGCCACGTGCGCCAGCTCAAGCGCTGGCGGACCAGGCTCGTCGCGATGATCGCGATCAACAGCTCGATGCTCACCACGCCGAGGCCGAGCCACAAGGGGCGGTACGAGGCGATGAAGGGAACCACGGCGTCGATCACCGAGAGCTTCGCAAACGGGTCGAGCACGGACGTGACGATGTGCACGAGGAGGAAGAACACGACGAGCAGCGACAGGTCTCGATGAACGGACTGCACGACGAACCTCGGCCATTCGCGCGTGCTCGTGCGCGTGGACGTCAGGAGACCGATGGCGACCGTCGCGCTCAGGAGCAGCAGGGAGGTGTACCCGCTCGCACGCGTGGCGTACCACATCGGTGTCGGCCCCAACGCTGCGGCGATCACAGAACTGACGGGATCAGGACCCGCCGGACACCGCGATGGGGATCCCGCCGTTACCCGGGAGCGGCAGCTGGCCGGGCTGTGCGATATCCGGAGAGGTGACGCCGGTCGACGGATTCCCCGGGGAATTCGCCTGCGTTGACGCAGGGGCCGTCGCGAGGGAGCGCCCGGGGGCGGTCGTCGCGGCGACGAGCGCGATGACCGCCGTCAGGCCGGCCGCGCCGGCTCCGGCGTAGACGGTGATCTTCTTGGCACGAGCAAGGCCCAGGTCTCTGCGCCGGCGAGCCGAGTCGAGCTGCGAGTAACGGGGCATGGTCGTAGGGTACGGCGAGCACCCTTGCGGAATGGTGAAGGTGCGCAGCCAGCACCTCTCGGCGATGACTGCACACCCTCAGGCGGCGACTTAGGCGGCCCGAACCTGGGCGGCGCGGGGCCCCTTGTCGCTGCGCTCCACTTCAAAGCTCACACGCTCGTCGGCGGCCAGTGTGTCGAAGTTCAACGAACTGTCGACGCCGCTGCGATGGAAGAAATACTCCTGTCCATCCTCTGCGGAAATGAAGCCGAAGCCGCGATCGGCGACGACCTTCTTGACGGTACCAGTCACTCTGGTCTCTCCAATTCCTTCTCGAACGCAAGTTACAGACGCAGCGCGTCCGTTCGAGAAGGAATGACGACCACGAGCGATGCACCCCGTGAACCGGGGCGATACGCACATCCTACCCCATCGTCCGAGTCGACAAACCTTCCGTTCACAATCCGAGCACATGGCCGGTGCCTCGTCTCTCCTGGAATCGCCGCTGGTCCCCAAGCCCGGCGCCGGCCGCATCTTTCGCTCGCAACGCACGATCCGGCTCGCCGACGTGGCGGTTGACGGCCGTCTGCGTCTCGATGCCATGGCGCGGTACATGCAGGACGTCGCTTCCGACGACGTCGTGGACGCCGGAGCCGAGGAGGAATTGCTCACATGGGTCGTCCGGCGCACCGTGATCGACGTGGAGCGCCAGTTCGGCGCTGATCGATCCGCGTCGCTCTCCACGTGGGCGAGCGGCTCCGGATCGCACTGGGCCGCCCGCCGCACGTCGATAGCAGGCGATGCGGGCGGCCACGTGGAGGCGGAGAGCATCTGGGTGCTGATCAACCAGGCGACATCACGCCCGGCGCGCCTTCCGGCCACCTTCGACCATCTGTACGCGGCTTCCGGCCTCGGAAGAATCGTGTCGGCCAGGCTCGAGCTCGTACCCGAGCCCGCCGTCGGCGCGATTCGGGTTCGGTGGCCCATCCGAGTCTCCGATCTCGACACCCTCGGTCACGCGAACAACGCCGTGTACTGGGCGGCGATCGAGAGCGCGCTGGGGACCGGCCCGCACGGCGCCGCCATCGGCGGGCGTTTGCGAGGCGTTCTGGAGCACCGGCGTCCCCTCGACCTGACCTCCGATCTCGAGCTCGCGATCGCCGGCGATCGCTCGGAGACGGCTGTCTGGTTCGTCGACGGCGGCGCCACCGCGGCCGCCGCGGTGATCCGCCGCGTCGACTGACCCGGGCTGCTAGGCCTGGCGAAGGCCGAGGATATTCCCGTCCGGGTCGCGGAACCAGGCGACTCGGGCGGGACCGAGCTGGGCGATGTGCCCGGTCGTCTGCAGCGGGCCCTCGGCGTAGTCGATGAAGACGACGCCGCGCTCCTCGAGCCCGTGAACGATCGCCTCGATGTCCGTGACTTCGAAATGGGCGAGCGTGTGGTCAGCGAGGCTCGGCCCGCGCCTGAAGATGGAGAGCTGTGTCGCTTCGCCGCAGCCGAAGCGAACCGAGGCGGGGTTGTCCCAGAGGAACGTGAGCCCGAGCGTCTCCCCGTAGAAGGCTCTTCCGCGATCGAGATCCGTCACCGGCAGCGTGGCCACGACCATCGAGGTGTTCAGCATCCTGGGGCCCTCCGTTAGTTGATATGTCAAATACCGTAGCAGGGCGATATTTGGCATGTCAAGTATATGTGCGATATGCTGCCGGCATGGAGGCAGCCGATCCCGACAGCTGGATGCCGGCCTGGATGGCGCTGGTGCGCACGTACGGCCGGTACTGGGACTTCATCGAGGCGGCCATGCACCGTGAGCACGGGCTCACGATGGCACGCTACGACGTGCTCGCCCAACTCGATCTCGCCGGCGGGCGCCTCGGTCTCGGCGACCTCGCGACGCACGTCTGGCTGTCGCCGTCCGGCGTCTCCAAGCTGCTCGACCGCATGAGCGCGGCCGGCCTCGTGATGCGCGAGCCCGACCCCGACGACGCGCGCTCGTCGTTTGCGGTCATCACCCGGGCAGGGGAGGCGCTCGTCCGTCGAGCCCGGCGGACACACCACGCGCTGCTGGGGTCCACCTTCGGAACGCTGCTCAGCGACCGTGATCGTGCCGATGTCGTCCGCGCCATGGAGCGCCTGAGCGAGGCACTCGGGTCATCACCGCGAGCCTCGCGCGCGCGCACCGAATAGCCTTATTCCGCCTCGGGTTTGCGTGCCCGGCTCGGCGCCACCCTGGACGGCTCCCCGGGCATCTTCGGATACTGCGGCGGCCACGGCGCGTCCACGAGACCCGCAGCGGTGTCGCGCTCGTGCAAGGCGTACACGGACTCCAGCGATTGCGGCGCCGCCGACATGGCCAGCCAGGGGTCGCCGTCGCGCCCCACGCGCGGTGGCACTGTCGCGATGGTGAGCGCGTTGGGGTCGATGCCGTCGAGCTCGTCCCACGCAAACGGCGTCGAGACCTGCGCTCCCGGCCGGGCGCGCACCGACCACGCGCCGAAGATGGTCTTGTGCGGCGCGTTCTGGTTGAAATCGACAAATACTCGCGTGCCGCGTTCCTCTTTCCACCAGGCGCCGGTGATGAGGTCCGGACGCCGGCGCTCCAGCTCGCGCGCGACGGCGACTGCGGCCGAGCGCACCTCGTACGACGTCCAGAGCGGTTGCAGGCGCACGTAGACGTGGATTCCGCGGTTGCCGGTGGTCTTCGGCAGGCACATGACGCCGAGGCCGTCGAAGAGTGCTCGCACCTCGTGTGCCGCCTCCTGCACCATCGCGAACGTCACGCCGGGACCGGGGTCGAGATCGATGCGGAGCTCGTCGGCGTGTTCCGGGTCGGAGGCCTGCGACGGCCAGACGTGGAAGCCGAGGCAGCCCATGTTCACCGCCCAGAGCACGTGCGCGAGATCGGCCGCGACGAGCGCGCGTGACGTCGTGCCGTTCGGGGTGCTCACGATCGTCGTCTCCAGCCAGTCCGGTCGCGTGTCGGGCACCCGCTTCTGAAAGAACGAGGGTCCGCTCGCCCCGTTGGGAAACCGCTGCATCAGCACGGGACGGCCGCCCATCGCCCGGAGCAGCGGCTCCTCGACGCACTGGTAGTAGCGGACCAGGTCGAGCTTCGTCTCGCCCCGCTCATTGAAGTAGACCTTGCCCGGACTGGTGATCTGCACCTCGCGACCTGAGGCCTCGACCACCACGGCGTCATCACCCATCGAGGCCGAGCATAGACGCCGCGCCGCGTTGTGGAGCCACAATCTGCTGCGCGAGGAGGCACACACGTTGGCTGACGAATCCCAGGACTTCGGAGGTCTCATCGACTTCCATCCGTACCGTGACCGTTTCGAGACGCACCACCGGATCCCGGTGGAGCCGCGCTCTCACGAGAGCATCCTCGCGGAGCTCAGCGTCATGGCGGAGGAGGAGGACCGGATCGCCAACGCGGGACGGGTCTCAGGCTCGATCTATCACGGCGGGCACGACCACTACCGGTTCCTGATCGAGGCGTACGGGCTGTTCGCGCATGCCAACGTCCTGCAGCGCGACATGTATCCGAGCGCCACCAAGCTCGAGGGCGAGATCGTCGCGATGACCGCCTCGATGCTGCACGGGGATGCGGTTCCGTCGCACCACCCGGGCGAGGAGGTCTGCGGGGTCGTCACCTTCGGCGGCACCGAGAGCCTGATCGACCCGATGCTCGTCTACCGGGAGCGCGGCAGGATCGAGAAGGAGATCACCGAGCCCGAGGTGATCATTCCTGTGACCGCACACGTGGCGCTGCAGAAAGCGGCCTACATGCTCGGGATCAGGCTCATCATGGCGCCGGTCCGCGAGGACTGGCGTGCCGACGTCGCGTGGATGCGCGACCACGTGACGTCGAACACTGTGGCGATCGTCGGGTCCGCGGGCAACTATCCGCACGGGCTCATCGACCCCATCGAGGAGCTCTCGGAGCTGGCGCTCGAGTACGACCTCGGGCTCCACGTCGACGCATGCATGGGCGGCTTCATCCTCCCGTGGGCAGAGAAGCTGGGCTATCCCATCCCGGTCTTCGACTTCCGGCTGCCTGGGGTCACCAGCATCTCCGCCGACACCCACAAGTTCGGATACTCGCTCAAGGGCACGTCGGTGCTCCTCTATCGGAACAGCGCGCTGCGCCGCTATCAGTACTTCAGCTACCCGGACTGGCCCGGCGGCATCTACATGTCCCCGGGGCTGTCGGGGAGCCGTTCCGGTGGCGTGGTCGCAGCGGCGTGGGCCGCGATGCTCAGCCTCGGTGAGCAGGGCTACATGGAGATCGCCGAACGGATCTTCGCGACCGCGGCAACCATCCTCGCGGGGGTCTCGGCGATCCCCGAGCTGGAGGTGTTCGGCGATCCCACGTTCATCATCGCGTTTCGCGGCCGTGGCATCGACATCTACCACGTCAACGACGACCTGATCAGCAAGGGCTGGCGTCTGAATGGGCTGCAGCTCCCGCCGGGCCTGCATTTCTGTGTGACCCGTCCGAATACCGCCGAAGGGGTCGCCGAGGCATTCCTCGAGGATCTGCGCGCCGCCGTGGCGTACGCGAAAACGCCCGGCCTGGGGCCGGCGAGCAGCGGTGCCCTCTACGGGCTCGGCGGGTCACCCGAGGGCAACGAGGCGCTGGACCTCCTGTTCGCCGCCGCGCTCGACGCGATGTACGACGTGGTCCCCTGAGACGATGACCGAGCCCTGGATCCTCGCGGTCGACCTGGGGACCGGAGGGCCGAAGACGGGCGCGATCTCACTCGAAGGGAAGCTCCTCGCGGTGGCGCACCGCCGCGTCGAGACGGCGTTCAGCGATGACGGCGCCGCGATCCAGGACACGACCACCTGGTGGCAGGGCGTCCGCGAGGGCATCGCCGAGGTGCTGGCGAGTGGCGTGCCACCCGACGGTGCGGTGGGCGTCGGGATCACCGGTCAGTGGGGCTCGACCGTCCCCGTGGATGTCGGCGGCGAAGCGGTCGGACCGTGTCTGCTCTGGGCTGACACCCGCGGCAGGCCGCTCTCGGCACGCCGCATGGGCGGACCGATCAGCATCGTCGGCTACTCGCCGGGGAATCTCGTGAGCTGGCTGCGCCTTACCGGAGGGGCGCCATCGCCTCAGGGAGCGGACCCGCTTGGCCACGCGCTGCATCTGCGCGAGCGCGAACCAGAGGTGTACCGGCGCGCGCAGACCCTGCTGGAACCGCTCGACTACCTCGGCATGCGCTTCACCGGACGCCGAGCCGCCACCCCGGCATCGATGATCCTGTCCTGGCTCACCGACAACCGTCGCAGCGGCACCGACGGGTATCAGCCGGCCCTCGTGCGCCGCTCCGGCCGCGACGCGAGCAAGCTCCCCGAGCTTCTGCCGACGGGCAGCGTTCTCGGCGGGATCACGCCCGAGGTCGCGGCCGAGCTGGGGCTGCCTGTCGGGATCCCCGTGGTTGCCGGGGTTCCGGACCTGCACACCGGATACCTCGGATCGGGTGCGGTGGCGCCGTACGCCGGTCACATGACGATCAGCACCACATCGTGGATCGCCTGCGAGGTCCCCTTCAAGCGGACCGACGTGTTCCACCAGATCGCGTCGGTCCCCGGGGTGCGCCCCGGTGGGTACCTCGTTGCGAACAATCACGAGACCGCGGGCGTCTGCCTGCAATGGTTGCGTGACGCGGTGGGCGCGGGCGACGACACGACTGCGGCCGACTCCGGCTACACGCGTCTCACCGCGATTGCCGCGAGCGCGCCGGCCGGATCCGGTGGCGTGCTCTTCACGCCGTGGCTCAACGGCGAGCGCAGCCCCGTGGAGGACCGCACCCTTCGCGCGGCGTTCCTCAACATCTCGATGACCACCGAGCGCCCGCACCTCATTCGATCCGTCCTCGAAGGGGTCGCGTTCAACGCGCGGTGGCTGCTCGATGCGGTCGAGCGGTTCATCAAGCGCCCCATGCCGGTACTGCGCATCCTCGGAGGCGGGGCTCTCTCGGATCTGTGGTGCCAGATCCATGCCGACATCCTCAATCGACGCATCGAGCAGGTGGCCGATCCGATGTTCGCGAACCTCCGTGGCGCGGCCTTCTTCGCGGCGATATCACTTGGCAGGATGGACTTTGCCGACATCCCCGCGCGGGTGCGCGTCATCGGCACATTCGATCCGGATCCCTCGGCGCGCACGGTGTACGAGCCGATGTACGCCGAGTATCGCCGCCTGTACCATCGCCTCCACGGGATGTATGCGAAGTTGAACGCATGAGCGCCGGCACCACACGGGCTCCGGCGGTTCGCTGGGTGATCCTCGCCGTCTACGCATTGCTCGCGGCCTGCACGCAGCTGCTCTGGTTGACGTTCGCGGCCATCGACACCGACACCGCGAAGGTGTTGCATACCGACGTCGGAACCGTTGGCGACCTCGCAGCGATCTTCCCATTCGTCTACGTCGTGCTCGCGCTCCCGGTGGGCCGGCGGCTGGACTCACACTTCACCCAGTCGCTCGGTATTGGCGCGGTGCTCAGCGGCGGCGGCGCGCTGATCCGTCTCATCGCGCCGTCATCGTTCACGGTGCAACTGATCGGGCAGCTCGTGATCGCCGCGGGTCAACCGTTCGTGCTCAACAGCATCACGAAGGTCGCCGCGCGTTACTTCCCGCAGTCGCAGCGCGCGACCGCGATCTCGGTGGGGAGCGTCGCGTTGTTCATCGGCATCCTCGCCGCCGTGCTCATCGCGGGTCCGCTGTTCACCGCCGGCGGTCTCGGGCTCGTGCTCACCGTTGAAGCTGTTCCGTCAGTGGTCGCTATGGCTCTGATGGTGCTGCTGCTGCGCGTTCCGGCTGTCTACACGGACGACGCGTCGACGGCGGTGAGCCTGCGCTGGCTCATCAGGGATCGATTCATGTGGCTGCTCGCCGGCCTCATCTTCATCGGCATGGGTGTGTACAACGCCGTGGCGACCTGGTTGCAGCCGGTTCTCGCGAAGTTCGGTGAAGGGGGCGCCGCGGGGAATCTCATCGCTGTGCTCACCGCGGGCGGCATCGTCGGGGCTGCCGTGCTGCCGCCGCTCGTGGCGACGCGCGAACAGCGCCGCCCCATGCTGATCATCGCGCTCGCCTTCAGCGCGCTCGCCTTTGCGGCAACCGACATCCGTCACGATGTCGTGTGGCTCACGATCTGGCTGTTCGCCACCGGGTTCCTGCTGATGTCCTGCCTCCCCGTCGTGCTCGACTGGTCCGCGGTGCATGCCGGACCGGCGCACGAGGGATCGGCGGCGGGGTTCCTGCTGATGGCCGGCAACCTCGGCGGCGTCGTGCTCGTCCTGGTGATTCAAGCGGTGATGGGGAATGCGTATCTGCCGCTCGCCGCGCTTGCGGTCGTCGGCGTCCTGGGACTCCCGCTCGCGGTCGGGCTTCCCGGACGCGCCCCGTTGCGATCGATCGGTCAGGCGGTCCCGGACCAGGCGGTCAGCGCTGTTCCGGCGTCGCGTCGCGACGCTTGACGGCGAGCGCGGAGATCGCCTCAAGCAGGCAACGATGCGCGTTCTGCGCGGTGATCTCGGCCCAGTCGTATGGCGGGGACACCTCGACCACGTCCATCGCCACGACATCGGTGCGCAGCACGATCTGGCGAATGGCGCGGAGGAGATCCACCGGTTGCATGCCACCGGGTTCGGGCGTTCCCGTCCCGGGCGCGAACCCGGGATCCAGCACGTCGATGTCGACCGAGAGGTAGATGTGCGTCGGCCCGTCCAGCGCCTGCGCGATCGCGTCCTCGATGACCGGAACGACGCCGCGGTCACGAAGCTCGCCCATGAGATGCCAGCGCATGCCCTGCTCGCGCATCCAGTCGAAGACGTCCTTCGGCGGCCAGTAGCCCCGCAGCCCCACCTGCACGAAATTCCGGCCCGGCACCACACCGGATTCGATCAGCCGGCGCATCGGTGAACCGTGTGAGTAGAGGTTGCCGAACTGGTTGTCGCCGGTATCCGCGTGCGCATCGAAGTGCACGATGCCGAGGCTCCCGGGAGGGAACGCGGCGGCGACCGCCGTCGCGGACGGCCATGTGATGGAGTGATCCCCCCCGATCACCATCGGGATGATGCCCCGCCGGGCGATCTCACCGACGCGTTCACGGATCGCCTTGTGCGAGAGCTCCGCCATGCCGGGCAGGCACATCGCATCCCCGTAGTCGACGACGCGGAGGATGTCGAGCGGCGCCACCTCGAGCTCCAGGTGCCACTCAGCGGATTGATACGACGCGGTGCGGACGCTACGGGGTCCGAACCGAGCGCCCGGCCGGTAGGTGACCCCGTCGTCCCAGGGAGCGCCGACGACCGCGACGTCCGGACGAACCTCGTCGAGCTGATCGGTTGTCGTCAGCTGCGGAACCCGGCAGAAGGTCGTGGGCCCGAGGTACGCGGGCCCGCCGTCATATCGCTCCACGGTGGCCAAGCCTATTCCCCGTTCGGCCGTTCAGGGGCGGTTCACCGGGATGCGTCCACTTCGCTACCGTCGGCGGGTGCTCGCCCTCCACAGCGGTCCCGGGAAACGCAAGCGTGCAACGCCTCGCTGAGTTCGAGGCTCTGAGCTTCGACTGCTACGGCACCTTGATCGACTGGGAAGCCGGGATCGGCGCTGCGCTCGGTCCGTGGGCGACGCGCAACGGCCTTGCGATGAGCACCGAAGCCTTTCTCGAGCGATACGCCGTCGCGGAGGCACGCGAGGAGCGCGACGCGCCGTCCGCGCTCTATCCCGACATCCTCGCGGCGGCGATGCGAACCCTGGCCGCGACGGTCGGAGCTCCGGCGACGGATCGCGATTGCGAACGCCTTGCGCGCTCGGTCCCCGACTGGCCGGCGTTTTCCGACTCGGCGGCAGCGCTGGGACTGCTCGCGACACGGTACAAGCTGCTCATCCTCTCGAATGTCGATCGGGAGTCCTTCGCGGGCAGCAATGCGAGATTGCGCGTGCGCTTCGATGCGATCGTCACCGCGCAGGACGTGGGCTCGTACAAGCCCGCGGCGCGCAATTTCGAAGCCCTGCTCGATGCCGCGGACGAGCTCGGCGTCCAGCGCGGACGGTTGCTCCACGTGGCGCAGAGCCTGTTCCACGATCACATTCCTGCGCACCGCGCCGGCCTGCCGACGGTGTGGATCAACCGGCGCGAGGGCCGAGGCGGGTGGGGCGCCACGCCGCCGCCGGACGTCGACGTCCGTCCGGACTGGACCTTCGCGTCGATGGCGGCGTTTGCCGCTGCCGCCCTCGATGCCTGACGGCCGCTGCGCTACGCGCCGAGGTGGCGCTTGAAGAACGCGACGTAGTCCAGGCGCTCGTGCAGCGGAATGCCGAGATGTCCTCCCGGATGGACGTGCATGGTCTTGTCGGCTGAGCCCAGCGCGTCGAAGAGGCGGAGCCCGGCATCCCTCGCCACCAGCTCGTCATCCCACTGGAAGACGAACAGCACCGGCGCCGTCACGTCACGTGCCGCTGCCTCGAGCGGTCCAGGCTCCACAGGCAGCCCCGCGAGGCCCAGCACGGCGGCTTTCACCCTCGGCTCCGAGGCCAGCAGCGGTAATCCGATCATCGTCCCCATCGAGACTCCCCAGTAGCCGATGAGTCCGTCTCGCACCAGGCCTTCGGACTCGAGCATGTCGATCGTGGCGCGCCACTCTTTGACACCCTGGCCGAGGTGCTCGACCCAGCGGCGCGTGTCGTCCGCGCTCATATTCATCACCGATCCGCCGCCCGGCCCGGCGGCGATGCGGCGAGCGAGCTGCGCGCGACGCGCGTCCGACGCGGCGACGTCGGTGACCCTGTCCCCGTGACCCGGCGCGTCGATGGCCACGGCGGTGAACCCCAGGTCGCCGGCGAAGCGCCGCGCAAGTGCGAGCACGTTGGCGACACGCTTGTGCTGTGTCGCGCCGTGGCTGATGAGAACGACCGGCGTGGGACCGAGCGCGTCGGCTGGAGTCCAGACGATGCCGGGAACGACGTCGCCGTCCGCCGTCATGTCGAATCGACGCTCCACGACGATGTCGTCTGCGGCTTCGCTGATCACCTGCACGGCAGCGAGCACACTACCGGTTCCGGGCGCCACTCGAGAGTCGAAAGGGGATGCCGGCTCTCACCGGCATCCCCCTCGGATTCGGGCTGGTTACTCAGCGCCGGTTCAGGACCAGCGCCAGCTCTCCGGGTAGATCTGCAACAGCGGATCCTGAGGCGTCGCGCCCTTGAGGTCCTTGTTGATCTCGGACAGTTGCGCGTATGCGGTGGGCAGCCAGATGACCGGAAGCTGCTTTGCCAGGTAGTCCTCGTAGGTGTACATCGCGGAGACGTTGTCGCTGGTCTCGGTTGCGAGGATGTCGGCCTCGGCCTGCGGGTCGCAGTAGCCGCCCGAGTCCGAGCCCGCGTACTGCGCGGTGGCGCCGGATCCGGTGCACGACCACAGCTCGTCGCCGGTCGGCTCGTAGTCAGGCGCGTAGATCCAGCCACCGCCCCAGAACTCCATGTCCCAGGTGCACGCCGCGCCGGGCTTGCACGGCGTCGCGTTGCCGATGACCGTGTCGAACGGAGCGGTCGTCAGGTCGATCGCGATGCCCGCCAGCGCGAAGTCCGATTTGAACTGCGCCATCTCCTGGTCGAGCGATGCCTGGCCGCTCTCATACTGGAGGCTGAAGGAAGCCTTCGCTCCCTGCTTGATGCCGGCGCCACACTGGCCACTGCCGGTCCCCGGGTTCGTGCACGTGCTGGTGCCGCCCGGGGTGACCGTCCAGCCGTTCGCCTTGAGCAGCGCGACCGCCGCGTTGGGGCTGTACGGATACGGGTTCGACCTCTCGAACGAGTCGACGAACTTCGAGTCCGGCTTGGTCGGGACGGGACCGTAGGTCGGGTACGCGTACCCGAAGAACGCCTTGCTGATGAAGGTGTTCTGGTCGACGAGGTCCTGCATCGCCTGCCGGAAGTACAGCTGGCTGAAGATCGGTCCACTGACCGGGTTCGTGAAGTTCTCCGGGAAGTACGTGATCTGCCAGCCGGTCCACGGCGCGAAGCTGTAGACGTTGTCGAGGCTGGACTTCTGGGGGACGTCGTTGGCGGGCAGGTAGCCATAGTCGACGGTCGCGTTCGTCGGTGAGGTCGCTGATTTGAGCTGGTTGAATTCCGCCGCAGCCTGGGTGTACGGGACCTCGTTGAACTGGGTGAGGGTCGGCTTGACCGGGCCGCCGTACCCGGGGTTGGGCACCATCGAGACGTTGCCCGCGGTGTCCATCGACTTCAGCTTCCACGGCCCCGAGACCACCTGCCAGAGCGGGTTGGTGTCATAG
>DATLRX010000109.1:0-23399 GCA_035534435.1 Candidatus Acidiferrales bacterium | reverse complement strand
TGGGCGGCTCCTCTTGACTGTCCTGGTTGCTTGCGAAAGCTACTGGGCCAGGCCGTTGCTGATGTTCGAGAACACGTTGTTGACCTGCTTGCCGACGACTTGCAGGATAACGATGACGACGATGGCGATAAGGACGAGGATGAGCGCATACTCAACCATGCCCTGGCCTTCCTCAGCCTCCTCACGCTTGCGAGCGATAAACTCAGTTGCGCGAAGGTACAGGGTGCTCAGCATATCCATTCCGTTGTTCACCTCCTTTCGGGTTTTATTTTCGGGCCGAGGCTCGTGCCCCGGAACCGACTGCCTGAGTGTGTACCCCCGCTGCTGCAACGGAATGGCCTGCGTGCTAAGGATTGGTAACGAAGAATCGGACACGCCGGCGGACGCTGCCGGGACAACGAGAAACAGTGGTGATCCGATGACAACCGCGATACGGCGGCGTCGCTTTGAATTGGGCTGACCTAGAGTCGGGACATGGCCCAGGCGGTCGCGATCCCGGTTCGCCGTGGCGGTCTGGAAAGTCGCGTCGAAGAGATCCGTTTCCTCGTCTTCGGCCGAGCGCTCCCGGCCGTGCTGTTTGCCCTGCTCGGGTATCGGGTGTTCACGAATCTGCTCTCACAGATCCACGACCTTCCGAAGCACGATCAGGTGGGAGGCATCCTCGCCGGACCGCTCACGACAGGTGTGTATCTCGCATTCTGCGTGATCCCCGTCGGCATCTACCTCGTGCGGCCGCGTCCGAAAGCACGCGACGGCCGCATGATCGCCCGTGCCGCAGGGCTGGTGGGGACGACGATGCTCCTCGTGGTCGGAGCCTTCCCGCTCCCGGTCATCCTCGTCCCGCCGGCCCTCATCCGCGATGCGGCGGTCCCCTTGACCCTCGGGGCGTTCAGCCTCGGCGTGTACGGCCTCCTCTACCTGCGCCGGAGCCTGAGCATCATCCCCGAGGCACGCCGTCTGGTCACGGGCGGCCCGTACCGCGTCGTGCGGCATCCGCTCTACGCGGCTGAGATCCTCGCCGCCGTTGCCTTCGTGCTCGCCCGGCCGGGGCTGTGGGCCACGCTCACACTCGGACCGTTCATCGTGGTGCAGATGCTGCGAGCCCGCTTCGAAGAGGGTCTGCTCAGGCGCACCTTCCCCGACTACGCACGCTATGCCGCGCATACCGCGCGGCTCATTCCTTTTGTCTGGTAGGTGATTGTGGCTCGCAACACGACGACCGATGATAAGGTGGAGACAGTGATGAGCCCGGAGACAGGCCACCCCTGCACCCAGGGGGGATGCACCTCGCACGAGGGAATTCCGTGCGCGTATGTCGACCGTCGCGGCCGTGAGTGCCGCACCGCATGGTGCCCGGAGCACCGGGTGACCATCGAGGACCGCGTGTACTGCCGCCGGCACGCCGGCGTGGTGAGCGCGCTTCCGAGCCTCGATGATTCCCTCGCGGTCTCGCTCCCTGACCTGGACAACCGCGCCCCGTCGCTCGTCGGCTGGGTTTCGCGGCAGATCGACGGTGACGTCTGGCGGTTGCTGCTCAAAGAGCTTTCCTCCGGCAGTGGCGGCCAGCTGGTCGCCGACCCCGTGACCCTCATCTTCGTCGGCATCGGCCGTCAGCGCGCGTGGGAACGCTCATGGCGACTCGACAGTCACGTGGGCATCGCCCTCCGCGTCAGCATCGTCGTGGAGGAGTCGGACGACACGGTCGTTACGGTCAAGGTCGGCGGCAACGCGGTCGAGCAGGTCGTCCCGCCCTGGATCGCGCACCGCTCGCGCGGTGAGACCATTCCGGCCGACGAGGACCGCAAGGAGCGCGAAGAGTTCTACCAGCGTGTGCTCGACTCGATCGAACGCGGCCTCGGGCGAGAGCGCGACATGTCGCACTACGTCGCAGACGGCCGCCTCGGCGCGCCTCATGGTGGGGCAGGAGCCTGAGCGTGACTCGGGGTCGCATCCTGATCGTCGACGACGATCCGAGACTGCTCCACATCGTTGCGATGTACCTCGGCATCGAGGGCTATGAGGTCTCCACCGCCGAGAACGGCGAGGACGGACTCGCCAAGGTCGAGGAGCGCGCACCCGACCTCGTGATCCTCGACATCATGATGCCCGGGATGGACGGCATCGAGACATGCAAGCGGATTCGCGCCAACGCCCCCACGGCCGAAACCCCCATCGTCATGTTCAGCGCGCTCTCCAGTGACGACGACATCGAGCGGGCTCGACTTGCCGGCGCCAATCACCTGATCACCAAGCCCTTCAACCTCGTGGGGCTCGGCTCCGTCGTCAAGACGTTCTTCCCCGCCGACGTCGGCAGCGCGCGCTGAGGCGCGACCCCGTCAGACCGGCGGGGTGATCACCGGCGTGTTCTGGGCAAAGTGCGAGCTGAGATTCGATGGCAGCACCGGTCCGAACACGGCATGCACCTGGGGCTCGAGCCGCACCGCCTGACCGCTCAGGGTGGCGGCGTGGATGTCCTGGGCCATCGTCGAAGGGGTGGGCGACGGCGCGCCGCTGACCGCGATCGCAACGAGGAACAGGATCAGCACTTCCGCGACGCCGACGACGGCGCCGACGAGCACACCGCCGACGCGGTCGAAGGCTGCGACGACGATCTTCTGCAGGCGGTCATTCATGAGTGCTCCGAGCACCTCGATGACGATGACCACGAAGACGAAGATCGCAACGAACGACCAGGCATTGGCCTCGAGGCTGTGCGAGTGCACCAGCCCCGCCACCGCGTTGCCCAGGTTGGTTGCGGCGAAGACCCCGAGGAAGACGCCGAGGGCGCTGAAGAGACGGCGAACCAAGCCATGGCTCCATCCCAGGTATGCGTTGACAGCCACCGCGACGACCAGCAACGCGTCTGCGAAGACCTGGCCCGGCGTGCTGTCGATAGATGCGACTATCGCGGCCACCTCATGACCGTAACATGGCTCCAAACCGCTGGAAGAGGGGTTTTCGTTACAGAATTGCGCTGTGCAACCGTTCCTGCGCACCTCCCACAGCGACGTCTCGGCGCGCAAGACGTACGACCTGCTGGACGAGCCGACCGGGCCCGACTACGCGGGTCTTCTGGAGTGCGCGCTCCTCCAGTGCACGACCGCGGTGCTCAGCGTGCGCCCGGGCGAGATGGACGCCGAAGGACAGGCGACCATCGAGAACCTCGCTCGCTTCCAGCAGGCCAAGAGCACCACGGCCGCCGGCAGCCTGGTGCGTTATGCCCTGAGCCGCGAGAGCGTCACGGTGCTTCAGGAGGCGACGGGCGGCCTGTACGGCTGGCAGCACCCGGGGTTGCCGGACAACCTCTGCCTCTATCGGGGTGACGGCAGCCCGTGGTTGGTGTCGAGCGCGGAGGCGCACATCGGCTACCTCGAGGTCTCGCCCTTCGAGAAGCTCCTCATCGGTCGCACGGCTCCGGGGCTCGTCGCGGTGCTCGCGCACCAGAGCGCCCGCGACGCCATCCTCGCGTACATGGAGCGACGCTTCGAAACGAATGTCGCGTCCCTCACCGAGCAGCTGACCGAGTACGCGCGCATCGTGATCGGCGACGGTCGCGAAGGGCTTGTCGACGCCCTCGAGGACTGGATGCGCTCAGGCGAAGAGGCGAGGGTCTCTGCGTCCCTCGAGGTCGCGCGGGCACTCCAGCTCGTCGAGCTCCGCGAGACCGTCGCGGGGCTGCTCCGATCGGCGTCGAGCGACGACGCCCCCGTGCCCGAGGTGTATCGATCGGTGCCGGCACTCCGCTCGCGCTGGCGCATCGCGCACCGGCGCCAGCTCGAGCGGGTGCTCCGCCAGCTCTCCTGAGGCTACGATCAGCCCCCGGACCCGAACTGGTGAGCGACCTCGATCACCGCGGGACCGAGCAGCACGATGAACAGCGTGGGGAAGATGCAGCCGACCATCGGGAAGAGCATCTTCAGCGGCGCCTTCTGGCCCTGCTCCTCGGCGCGCTGACGGCGCTTGCGGCGGATCTCCTCTGATTGGATGCGCAGGACGTTCGCGACGCCGACGCCCAACTGCTCCGACTGGATGATCGCCTGGATGAAGTTGCTGAGCTCCTCGACCTTGCAGCGGCGTCCGACGTCATCGAGCGCGTCGAGACGCGGACGACCGAGGCGAACCTCGTTGAGCATGATCGACAGCTCGCGAGAGAAGGCGTTGTTGTACTTCTCGACGACGCGTGTCAACGCGGAGTCGAAGCTCAGGCCGGCCTCGACGGAGATCGTGAGCAGGTCCAGCGCGCTCGGCAGCGCGAGCAGGATCTCCTTCTGACGCTTCTTGATGCGCCGCGCGACGACCATCTGAGGACCGAGGTACCCGAGGATGAGTCCGCCGGCGGGCACGACCACCAGAAGCGGCATCGTGAGCGCGCCGAAGAGCGCAAGTGCGAGGCCGATGGCCGTGAACATGAGCATGCACAGCAGCCGCAGCGCGAGGAATCCCGAGGCGCTGAGCCCCCACGGACGTCCCGCGAGATTCAGCTTCTCCTGGAGGGCGTCGGTGCTGCCCGCGCCGGCGTTGCGGTTCAGCCGTTGACCGACCTTGTCGAGGAATGGCCTGAAGACGCGGTCGAAGAGCGGGAGTGACATCTCCACTTCGGCGAGTGTTGCGGGAGCGCGACCTGCCTCCGCGAACTGCGCGAGGCGAGCCTCGAGCAGGTCCGTCTGACGTGGCGAGACGGCCATGGCGAGGCCGACAAAGATGAGCAGGATGCCGGCGGCGACGGCGACGGCGAGTCCGATTGCGAGCGGGCTCATATCAGACCTCGATCTTCACGATCTTCTGGATCGCGACTGCGCCGACGGCAATGGAGAAGATGGCCATCCCGAGCATGATGTGCCCGAGGGGATCGGTGATCATCGGGTCGAAGTACGACGGTGAGATGAGCGCCAGGAAGCCGGCGAGCGCGATCGGCAGGATGGTGATGATCCAGCCCGATGCACGTGCCTGCGCCGTGAGCGTGCGGATCTCACCCTGGATGCGCACGCGTTCGCGAATGGTGAACGCGATGGTGTCAAGAATCTCCGCGAGGTTACCGCCGACCACGCGCTGGATCTGCACGGCCGTGACCATGAGGTCGAAGTCCTCGGACTGGTTGCGCTGCACCATGTGATTGAGTGCCTCGTCGACGTTGATCCCGAGCGCAATCTCGCGGGTCGCACGTGCGAACTCGTCGGCGATCGGCGGGTTGGCGTTCTTCGCCACGGATGCCAGCGCCTGCGCGAACGAGTGTCCTGCCTTCAACGCATTGCTGAGCAACATCAATGTGTCACCGAGCTGGTTGTTGAACGCGCGTGTCCGCTTGCGCTGACGGAACTTCAGATAGAACCCACTGAGGATGTAGACGGCGATCGGGCATGGGACGAACGCGATCGGCGACTGGAAGCGGAGTGCGACGAGCAGACCGATGCCGATCCCCAGGCCGACCACCATGAGCAGCCACTCGGACGACTTCAGCTTGAGGTCGGCCTTCTGGAGGTCGTCGGCGAGCTTGCCGGTGTGCGACGTCCGCGAAAGGACGGGGTTCAGCCCGTTGCTGACCGCTCCGAGCAGGTCTCGCAATGCGTTGCCCGTCTTGACGCGCGGCGGCGCGGTGACGACCACCGTGTCGCCGCCGTACTGATTGAGGCGACGCGCCATCTCCCCAGCCTGGCTCTGGCCACGGCTGAGGAGGAAGGCGAAGATCGAGAGGACTGCCGACGCGGCCAAGGCCGCTGCGACGACGGCGGCTGGCGTCATTGCCGTCAGTGCCCGAACAAGGAGTCCAGGGTGCTCGGCGTCACGGTGTTATCCGCCACGTTCGGCAGGCCTGGGGCTCCGGAGCTCTCATAGTTCGGCTTGTAGCTCGTACCGTCGGCCGCCAGCTTGCCCCACTCGGACTCCGGACGCAGGACGTACCGGAGCACGAATTCGTGGCCCCCGCTGTTGGAGGTGAGGGCGGCGAGAAGCTCGGCCTGGCTGCGCGGCACCTCGACGAGGAGCATGGCTGCGCCCGCGCTTGCGCTCCCGGTCGCCGATGCGGCGCCGACGCGCAGCACGATGACGTCCTGGAACGAGTAGCGCACGCCGCCCTGGCCGGTGCCGGTGTCGACGAGGATGTCGATGTGGTCACCCGGAAGGATGTAGAAGCCGGCGGACACGAGGTCGCTGCTCAGGTTCGCCGCTGCGCCGGGCGTGAAGCCTGCGGGAACGGCCGACGCGGCCGGAATGGCCACCGCAACGTATCCCTTGGTGATCTGCGTCTCGACGGAGAGCGCGGTTGAACCGGTGCCGCTCGATGTGACCGACAACGCGGGCGTCGAGAAGAAGGCGGGGACGAGCGGGGTGTTGTCAGCAAGCGCGACCGTCGTGGTCTTGCCGACAACGGCGACAGGATCCGCGTACGCGTCACCGGGCTTCGCTGCCGCGGGAACCTGCGTCACGATGACCATCGCGGGAGTGAGCGTCGTGCCGGCAGGGATGCTGGCGTCGGACACGACAACGCTGACTTCATTTGCTGGTGCGTTGGACCGCACCAGGAGCAGCACGGCCACCGCCGCCGCCGCAGCCAGCACGATTCCAAGAAGCAGGAACACTCGGCTGTTCGGTTTATTCGCCTGGATGGCCACCTGTTCTCCTCGGTTTCTCAGTTGGTGTCGGTCACGCCGTTGCGGCTGCGCTCATCCCACATCGCGTTGCTGTATGGAATGACGGCCGCAATCGAGTGTGGAGCGTATCTACCCTGCCGTTCATCGCCTTTCGGTAACAAACGCATCGCACAGCGCACGAGCTTGTATACGCGAGGGTGAATAACGACGTTCGTCCGGAGCTATTCGTCGAAGCGACCATTTGCCTGCGCGCGCATCAACATCGCAAGGATGTCGTCGCGATACGGCGCGATGGTCACGATCTTTCGATAGAGCTTCAGTGCGCCCTTGTCATCGTTGCGCAGCCTGCGCAGGCGAGTCACGCGCTCGAGGTACGACACCGCGAGGTCGATGTCGTGATCGTCGATGCAGATGTCCGCGAGCCGGAGCAGCGGGGTCTCGTGGACGGGATCCGCACGCGAGGCGGCGAGATAGCAGCTCAGGGCCGCGTTGCCCTTGCCCAGTGCGCGGCAGCGGTCGCCGGCGTCGAGTGCGAGCTCGGCGAGCGCGCGCCCGCCGACGTCGTTCGCGAGACGCTGGAGCAACGCCGCTGCTTCGTCGCATCGCCTGCGCCGGAGCCGGTCGTTGATCTCGAGGCGGGCTTCGACAACCTCGGGATCGGTCTCGAATCGATCATCCTCGGCGGAACGCTCGCCGGTGACGTCATGCGTCTGGTCGGCGTCGTCGTCACGAAGCCTCCAGCCCCGTGCTGCGGCGCCGTTCGGGGCGTCCTGCGCGGCCGGACCCGGCCCGGCGGCCAGGTCGGCCTCGCTTTCCGTGATGGGGTCGAACGCGATCTCCGCGGAATCCGTCGGTGTGGCATCCGTCTGAGTTGTCTCAGCCGCGGTGGCTGCGAACGGCGCGTCTGCTTCCTCGGTTGCCGCCTGCGCGGTGCGCCGGACGACGGCGAAGTCCGCGAGATCGCTCAGGTGGAAGCCGTCCTTCGGCTTGACGAAGGCCTCGTCGCCGTCCGGCGCAGGCGTGGCGGACCCGTTCTGCTCGGTCGCGGTGGAGCCGTTCGACGTTGCCGCAAGCTCCGCCGGCGCCGCGTCTGGCTCGGTTGCCTCGCTCTGCGCATGACCGTCGGCCTCGACCGCCGGCTGGGAGGCCTTGGCACCCGTGCGGCGGAACAGCGTGAACGCCGGACGCGTCGGATGCTCGGACGCCGGCTCTGCGGCCGCGTCAGACTCCGCGGACACCGCGTTTGCGTCGGGTGCCTCCGGCACGTCGTCGGCGAGCGGTTCGTCTTCCTCGGGGCTGAGCTGCGCATCGAGCGCGGCAAGGCCGGCCTCGATCTTTTCGGCGATGGATGCGTGGACGGGCTCCGCGTGCACCGGCTCGTCGGGCTCCGGCCCGGCAGACTCCGGCTCTGCGTGCTCCGGCTCCTCGATCGGTCGCGCGATCGTCTCGAGCGCGTGCGCCGGGTCGCCCTTGACCTTGACCACGCCGCCGTTGCGGGTCAGAGCAGCGACTTCCTCGGCGCCGATGAGAGTCGTGTCGGAGGGCATGTGGCCGTTCGAACCGTCACGACGCTGCGGCGGTTCCGGCAGGGCGTCGAGTGACAGCAGATACTCGTACACCGCCCGTTGAAGCCGCCGCGTGAGGAAGTACAGCTCCTCGGCCGGCAGTGACTCAGCCGCGGCCCCGGTGACATCGGTGACCACCCGGAGCAGCGACTGCTCGTCCAGGCGTTCGTCCACCACGGCAGCATCGAGACCGTTCTCGAGGAATTCGGGGAGCGTTTCGAGGCCGGGCGCCAGGGCGGAGGCAGCATCGAGCCAACCCTGGCGCAAGATCTCCACGTTGGTTGTAGTCATGGTCATGCGCTGCGGCCAATTGTGGTCGGCCTCGACACCTGTCTCTGGCACCATGGCGCAACGAATCTGTGACCGCTCGTCATATAGGGGAGACAGCTCGGGGTGACAGCCATCGTTGTGGACGGCCTGCGCAAGGCGTACGGCGCGGTGGAGGCCGTGCGTGGCGTGAGCTTCACCGTCGAGGAGGGGGAGGTCTTTGGATTGCTCGGGCCGAACGGCGCGGGCAAGACCACCACGATCGAGATCCTCGAGGGATATCGGCATCGCGACGCCGGGAGCGTCACCGTTCTGGGAGTCGATCCGCAGTCGGGCGGGAGGAAGCTCCGCGAGCGTGTGGGGCTCGTGCTCCAGGAGGCGGCCGTGCCGCCCATGCTCTCGGTCAAGGAGCTGGTCGAGCTCTACCGGGGCTTCTACCCGTCACCTCGGCCCGCAGACGAGATCATCGAGCTGGTCGGGCTCACCGAGAAGGCCGGAGAGCGGGTTCGCAAGCTGTCAGGGGGCCAGCAGCGCCGCCTCGACGTTGCGCTCGGTCTCGTCGGCGATCCCGAGCTGATCTTTCTCGACGAGCCGACCACCGGATTCGATCCCTCGGCACGCCGGGCGGCCTGGGAGGTGGTGCGCAACATGCGCACCCTCGGCAAGACGATCGTCCTGACAACCCACTACATGGACGAGGCGCAGTACCTCGCGGATCGCATCTGCGTCATCGCGTCCGGCAAGGTGGTCGCCGAGGGGACCCCCGAGACGTTGCGCGCGCGGACTGAGCGGCGCACCCACATCCGTTTCGAGCTCCCCGCGGGCGTCGACGTCGCGAAGGTGCCGATCCCGCTGACCGTGAGCAACGGCATGGCGCTCATCGAGACGAGCACACCGACACGCAGCTTGTGCGATCTCACGACATGGGCGGTTGCGCAGGGCATCGAGCTGCCCAACCTCGAAGTGAACCGTCCGTCACTCGAGGATGTGTACCTGGAGCTGACGGATCACGACGTGGCCGCGCAGGGTGACCGGACCGGAGTCGGCGCCCATGAGTAACGCGACGATCGCGCTCCACCAGGTCGAGTTCGAGCAGAAGTCCTTCTGGCGCAACCCCGCAGCCGCCTTCTTCGCATTCCTGTTCCCGATCATCTTCCTCGTCGTGTTCGCGACTCTGTTCAAGGGTTCGCGTGCGCAGGTCGGGCCGGTGACCGTGAGCTACGACGACTACTACATTCCGGCGCTCGTCGCGTTCGGCGTGATGGGGGCGTGCTTCACGAACATCGCGATGAGCATCTCGCTGCGCCGTGACAATGGGATCCTCAAGCGCCTGCGCGGCACGCCGTTGCCCTCGTGGGCGTTCATCGCGGGTGTCGTGGGCTCGTCGATCATCGTCAGCATCGTGCTCACGCTGCTGACCACGCTGTTCGGCATCCTCGTGTACGGTATCCATACGCCGCAGCACATCCTTGCCGCGGTGGTGACCGTCGCCGTCGGCGGTCTCGTGTTCTGCGCACTCGGGCTCGCCATGACCATCGTCATCCCCAATGCCGATGCGGGGCCGGCCATCGTCAACGGCGTCTTCCTGCCCATCGTCTTCATCTCGGGGACGTTCTTCCCGGTCCCCGACACGTCGGTCCTCGCGAAGATCGCCGAGGTGTTTCCGGTACGCCATTTCATCGACGCGATGTTCATGGCGTTCGACCCTGCGCGTCAGTCGTCGAGCGGGTTCAATGGCACGGATCTGCTGATCATGGCCGCGTGGGGAGCCGGTGCTGTCGTGGCGTGCGTGCTGCGGTTTCGCTGGGAGCCGACCAAGGGCTGAGCAACACGGGCGGCGTCATGAGCCGGCAGCCCGCGCCTCGTTGGCCGTCTGCAGGCCGGCGAGCACGAGCGCATCGTCGAGTCGTGTCCCACCGTAACGACCGCGCGTGATGAGGATGTTGACGATGTTGTCGACGCGCCACTCGAGCGTGATCTCGACTGCGGACAGTCCACTCGTGGTCGTCTTCACGACGCTGATGGCGTGCGCCTCGTCGCCGAGCGGGCCGGTCGATGTCGGTGTTGCGCCAGGGAGTGCATCGAGCGTTCGCACTGTGCTGGTGTACGCGCTCGTCGCACCGGCAACGCTCGCGAACTGCATCGCGGTTGCGACCACGTCGAGCGGACCGTTGGCCGTCGTGAAATCCGCCGCACGCTGGTACTCGACGCGCGCTGCGGTCTGCAGGCCGTCGGTGCGGAGCGCTGCAGCCAGCGCCGCGTCGCCGTCCGCCAGCGTGTCAGCGGTGACGTGCGTGGCTGCGGAGGAGACGGTGAAATCCGGAGCGACGAGCTGATCGATGGTGATCAGGTAGCGCGTCGGATTGCCCGCCGCGAGCGGTGCCCCGGCGCTGCCGCACCCGGACAGCGCGACGACGAATGCGAGCACGGCAAGCCCCCACCCGCCACGGCGGCGCACCGGCCGCTACTCGTGCCGCAGCGCGCTGAGGACGGAGGTGCGCACGGCTCTGCGCGCCGGGCCGATCGTCGCGACCACGGCACCGAGCACGACCACCGCGATGAGCACCGTGATCGTCTCGAGAGGAAAGCCGAACTCCGGTGCGAACTCGGGGGTGGACGTGGCTCGGAGCATGGGCAGCGCCATGATGCAGCCCGCGGCGATGCCGATGAGCGTCGCCGCCCCGGCGAGCAGCCCGGACTCGGTGAGCACGCGCCGCATCGCCTGACGGCTGCCGAGGCCGACGGCACGGAGCAGTGCAATCTCACGCGTGCCCTCGCGGACGTTGACCACGAGTGTGTTGATCACCGCGAGCATGGCGATGAGCACTGCGATCACCGCGACGGCGAGCACCAGTCCGATCGAGTGTCCGAGGGCCTCGCGCGCGGCGGCGACGACGACCGAGACCGGCACTGCGTGCATGCCGTAGCTCGCGGCCGTCGCCTCGACGGTCGCCACCGACCCGGAGGTGAGGACGAGATCGTCGAACCCGGCAGCCGACGGGCCGAAGTACGTTCGCGCCAGGTCGTCGGCCATGACGAGGCCCTCGCTCCCGTCACCGGCGGGGAAGGAGTGGCTGACGACGCCGACGATCGTGAAGTACACCGTCCCCTGCGCCGTCTGGACGGGGAGCTGGGTGCCGACGGTCCAGCCCGTGGCTGCGGCCAGGCCCGCCGGCTCGAGAAAGCTCGGTCCATCCTCCAGCTCGGCGAGCGCCTGCGTGCGATTCGAGGAGACGATGTCGAGGCCACCGTAGGCGGCGAACGCGCCGGGATCGATGGCCGCCACACCCTCCGATGCGCCGGAGACGTTCTCCGAAAGGAGCCGCAGCGGTGTCGCACGGCTGACCCCCGGGCTGCTCGCGATCGCTGAGGCCACGGCATCCCCCTGCGTGACGGGGCTGCTCACGAGCATGTTGCCGGCGAAGAGATGCGAGACCCAGCTGTCGCTGGCGCTCAGCGCTCCCGCACTCAATGCGCTCACGCCCACGGCGGTGGCGACGCTCACGGCCACACCGGCGGCGGTGATCGCCGTCCGGTTCCGTGCCCGGGCCAGCCGTGCCGCGCCGGGGAGCGCGCCGGCCGCGAACGGCGAGAGCGCTCGCGCCAACCCACGAATGAGAAGGGGCGCGATGACGGGCAGCGACATGACGATCCCGAGCAGGAACGCCACGACACCGAGGGCGACGATGCCGCTGCTGGTGCTGATGAAACAGAGCGCGGCGACGACCAGGAGCGCAGGCGCTGCGGCGGTGACCATGACGCTCGTTCGCTGGCTCGTGGTGACCGGATGGGGGCGCAAAGCGGTGAGGATCGGCAACCGGGCGGCGGCGAAGGCTGGGAGCAACCCCCCGATCAGCGCCGACCCAAGCCCGGCGATGATCGCGGCAACGACCTGCAGGGCGCTCAGCATCAGGGCCGGTGATGCGAGGTCGCTCGGCGCGATGCTCGCGTCGAACGCCGCCCCGAGCAGGATCCCTGCGAGAACGCCGAGCGGGACGCCGGCGATGGCGACGACACCGACCTCGGCGGCGAAGAGCCGGAACACCTGACGTGACGACGCTCCGGCCGCGCGCAGCAGACCGATCTCACGGCGGCGCTCGAACGCGGCGAGGGTGGCACTGTTCGCCGTGACGCCTGCGCCGACGATGAGGCTCAGGACGGTGACCAGGAGCAGCATGGGCTCGAGGTCCTTGAGGGGCTCCGACGCTCCGGCGCGCGGGTCGTACGTGGTGACGCTGGCGCCGAACCGATTGTGGACCTCGGCAGCCACACCGGCCGCGGTGGCGCCGGGGCCGAACCGCAACGCCGCGAGTGGCGTCCGCAGCCCTGCTCCGAACGCGGTGGTCATGGCCGCGTCGTCGACGAAGACGGCGTTGTGGGTGAAGGACGGTCCGCCGCTGGTGCCGGCGGTGAAGCCGACCACCCTGAAGGTGTCCGGGCCGGTGGCGGTGATCATCTGGATTGTCTGACCGATCCTGATCGGAGTGCCGACCCCGCCTGTGAGCACGGAGCTGAGTCCCTGGTCCATCGCGACCTCGGCGGTGTTGCCCGGCAGCGGGAGGCGTCCGGCGACCACCGTCACCGTGCGGAGCGCGACGCTCGCGTTCTCGAGCCCGACGAGGGTCACCGAGTCGCCGATGAGGCTGCCGCCGGCCGGCCCGGCTGCGACCTGCTTCTCGTGGAGCGGCACCGCCTGCACAACACCGGTGAGATTGCCGAGCGTGGCGATCTGGGCGGTGGTCAGGCCGGACCCGGCGTCGACACGAACGTCGAGCGACGATGCGCCCGCCTGCTGCGCCTGTGCCTCAGCAGCCTGGGTGTTCAAGCCCTGGATGGCGATCTGCACTGCGAGCACCACGGCGATGCCGAGCGCGACCGCGATCGCGGTGAGCGCGCTTCGAAGCGGGCGCGCGCGCACAGCGCGCACCGCCAGCAGCCAGATCCCGCTCACAGGTCGAGCTTGGCGAGCCTCGCGACGAGGACTCCGGGATCCGGGATCGCGTCCGGGAGCTGGCCCGCGTGGCTGAGCGAGACCTCATCGACGACCGATCCGTCGCGCATGATCAGGACGCGGTCGGCGTACGCCGCGACGCTCGCGTCGTGGGTCACGAGGACCGCGGTCTGGTGTTCGTGGCGGCACAGCCGGGTCAGCAGTGCCATCACCTCGTGGCCGCTCGTCCAGTCCAGGTTGCCCGTCGGCTCGTCGGCGAGCAGCAGAGAGGGCGATGCAGCCAGGGCGCGCGCCAGCGCCACGCGCTGCTGCTCGCCGCCTGAGATCTCCTCCGGCCCGTGACCCTGGAGGCCGTGGAGGTTCAGTTGGGTCATGAGCGCGTCGACGCGTTCGCCGATCGCCTGCCGGGAGAGCTTCTGGCGATGTTTCGCCGGCGCCTCGTTGCGGAGCCGCAGAGGGAGGGCGACGTTCTCGGCCGCCGTGAGCGTCGGCATGAGGTTGAAGAACTGGAACACCACGCCGACGTGGTCGCGGCGGAATGCCGAGCGCTCCTCGTCGCCGAGGGTGTACATGTCGACGCCCTGGACCTCGACCGTTCCCGCGTCAGGCGGTTCGAGCCCGCCGAGCATGTGCAGCAGCGTGCTCTTGCCGCACCCACTCGGGCCCATGATGGCGATGAACTCACCGGCCATCACGGTCAACGACACGTCGCGGACGGCCTCACGCGGCGGCCGGCTGATCCGGTAGATCTTGTGCAGACCCGCCGCGACGACGATGCTGCTGCCGGCTGCGTCGCCCGAGGGTGGATCGGCGGTTCCGAGCTGTGTCAGGGTCATGGCCCTCTGTGCTGGAGAGTGGACTAAAGCGTCAGGAAAGCTTCAAGGACGGATTCGATGCTGTTGGGAAGGAGGCCTTCGTACTGAGCGATCGGCGGCGCCGAAAGGTCCTGCGGCAGGCTGCCGGCAGGGACGGCGAACGGAGTCGCAGTTGGGGCTGGGGCGGGAATTGCCGTGCGCGCCGGCCCCACGCCCGGGGCCGCAGGGGCCGGAGAGTTCCTACCACCTGATCCTGGTTTCGGTGGCTTGCGCGGCGGCGGGGGAGGAGCGGAGCCGACCTGGGCGAACTCCTCGCTGAACATCCAGACGTTCTGCTGGCCGGGCGACACGCCGGTCCACGTCACACCCGGAGCGCTCTCATCGGAACCCACGCCCATCTCGGTGTAGTTGCCGTCGAGGATGTTGGACCGGTGGTCCGGGCTCCTCATGAACGCGCCGTTGATGTAGACCGCCGCCGACGTGGCGCTGCCTTCGCCCGACACCCATCCGATGTTCTCGCCCGCGGACCGGTAATGCACGCCGAATGCCTGCATCATCGAGAACACCAGCTGGCCGCAGCCGAGGATGGGATGCGCGAAGTAGTTGCGCTGAATCATGTCGTAGGAGCGTCCGTTGACCCCGATCCCATTGCAGTTGTATCGCGCGTTCTCGCCGATCGCCTGGAGCGTGCCGCTCCCCACGAGCGAGTGCACGCCGTTGCTGGTGCGATCGCTGTTGGTCAGCGAGAAGAGCGTCGAGTCCGCACCGCCGTTCGCGCTGGCGATGTTCGTCGCGCCGGCGAGGTGGAGTGCCGCGAGACCGCAGGCGGCGAGGACCCCGGCCGTCATCAGCACGGGCCGAACAGCCCCGACCCAGCGCGGGTGTGGGTGTGGCTCGACGCTGAACGCCGGCTCTGCGCGGACCGCCTGAGCGGTTCGCTGAAGCTCGTCCCACGCCGACGGCACCGGCCGACCTTCCATAGATGACAGTCCTTCACTCGAATCCCGGCCGATCGGTTCCGGCCCGGCACTATCTAAGCCCCCTAAGAGCCCCTGGGACGGTGCTTCGACAGAATCGTTGCACCGCTCGCGGCGCATCCCGGGGATGCTTGATCCAGCCCCGGGCAGGTATCCGAACGCAATCACACGAGGTGGACTGGGCTCTCATGTCGCTTCTCGACCGAGTTCAGCGTAAGGCAGAGGGAACTCCCGCGCCCTCCTCATCCAACGCACCCTCGACGCCGGCATCGGCCCCCGCGCCGGAGCGCACGCCTGACGTCGAGAACGATCGCTATGCCCCCACCGGCTGGCAGACACGCCAGAACGGCGGCGCGCAAGCGCCGGCTCCGCAGGCCGCCCCAGCGCCGATCCCCATGCGGCCGCCGCAGGCGCCCGCGCGGCCCGCGGAGACCGAGCGACCGGCCCCGGCCGCCGAATCGCAGCGCGCGCCGTCACTGCTCAACCGCACCGGCGGTGGGATGAGCCGTCCGGGGCTGAGCAAGATGGGCGGACACACCAACACGCACGTCGCGCTCCGGGGCAAGGTTCATCAGCGCCTCGTCGAAGAGCTTGCGCAGGACAACTCGGTACCCCCTGAGGTCGTTCGCCAGCGGATCGCGGAGATCCTCAACGACGTCATCACCGAGCAGAACATGACGATGAGCCGGCCGGACCGGATGCGGCTCGTCGAGATCCTCGTCAACGACGTGCTCGGTCTCGGTCCGCTCGAGGAACTCCTCGCGAACGAGGAGGTGACCGAGATCATGATCAACAGCCACAAGCAGATCTACGTCGAACAGCACGGCAAGCTGACGCTCAGCCCCGTCGCGTTCGAGAGCGATCAGCAGCTGATGCAGGTGATCGACCGCATCGTCACCAGCATCGGCCGGCGCGTCGATGAGTCGTCGCCGATGGTGGACGCTCGGCTCAAGGACGGATCCCGTGTCAACGTGATCATCCCGCCGCTCGCGCTGCGCGGGCCGACCATGACGATTCGGAAGTTCGCCAAGGAAGCGCTGACCATCGAGGATCTGATCAAGTACGGGTCGATCACCAACGACATGGTCCAGTTCCTGCGCGCCTGTGTTCGCGGCAAGCTGAACGTCGTGGTCAGTGGCGGCACGGGCTCGGGAAAGACGACAACGCTCAACATCCTGAGCAGCTTCATCCCCGAGGACGAGCGCATCGTCACCATCGAGGATGCCGCGGAGTTGCAGCTCCGGCAGGATCATGTCGTGACCCTCGAAACGCGGCCGGCAAACGTTGAAGGTCGTGGCCGCGTCACGATTCGTGACCTGGTCATCAACTCGTTGCGTATGCGGCCTGACCGGATCGTCGTCGGAGAGTGCCGTGGTGGCGAGGCGCTGGACATGCTCCAGGCCATGAACACCGGCCACGATGGCTCGCTGACGACCCTGCACGCAAACAACGCGCACGACTGCATCAGCCGTCTCGAGACGCTGGTGCTCATGGCGGGCGCCGAGCTGCCGTCGCGCGCGATTCGCGAGCAGATCGGCTCCGCGGTGAACGTCGTCGTGCAGCAGTCGCGGCTTCGCGACGGAACGCGCAAGGTCGTCAGCATCACCGAGGTGCTCGGCTGCAACAACAACGAAGTGCAGTTGCAGGACATCTTCACGTACAAGCAGGTCGGTGTCGACGAGGACGGCAAGGTCGTCGGTTCGTACATGCCGACCGGCGTGCTGCCGACGTTCCTCGAGCACCTCACCACGTCCGGTGAGGAGCTCTCCGAGGAGATCTTCCAGCCCATCCATGTGATGGACGGCGTGGGGTCCGCGTAAGCGCGATCCCCCTGGCAGCGCTCAGAGAGAGCGTGCGCTACGGTGTGGTGGAGGTCCGGGAGTACGTGTATGCGGTGCCGTTGCCGTCGTTCTCGGTGAGTGACGTTGCGCTGCAGGTGTACGCGAGCACGCCGTACGTCGCCAGCGGCAGTGCCTGCGTGGCACCGCCGTTGATCGATATGGTCGCGTGTGCGCCCGACAGGTCGATCGGCTCGATGGTCTCGTAGCCGTTGAGGAACACCACTGGCGAGCGCAGTTCGCCACGTGTTCGAACCTCGACACGATACCCCTGGCTCGAGCCGGAGAACGGTGTCCCGCCAAGGTCTTCGACCGCGGTCCCGTTGCTGAAGAGGTGCTCGACCAGGCCCGCGCCGCCGGTCGTCGACACGTCGACGGTCGCGCCCGTCTTCGTCTTGAACGCGACGGCAAACGTGCCTTTGACAACCCTCCAGGTCCCGACGACGCACGCGTCACCGATCGGCGGGCCGGGGATCGGTGTGGCGGTCGGCACCGGGGTGGGCGCAGCGGTCTGCGGCGCCGACGCGATCTTCGCGACCGCCGGCGGTGTCGCCGGCGAGCCGCACGAGGCGAGCACCGGCAGGGTGATCAAGGCCGCGCACGGGATGACCGCGCGCCACGTGTTCGGTCGCACCACAACTCCTGTTCGGCTTGCAGCCGGCTGAAGGTCGCCCCGGGGTAGGGTTACGCGACGCCGCTGAGGTGGCCGTTCTTCTCGGGTGCGACGCCCACCTGGCGACGGTCTGGGAAGATCTGCGCCAGACGTGGCGGCAGGGGGATGCCCATGTCGAACAGCCTGTCGATGATCCGCGGACGGATTCCGGTCGGCTCGAAGTCACCGATGATCTTTCCGGTCGACGGATCGGCGCCGCGCGACTCGAACTTGAAGATCTCCTGCACCGTGATCATCTCGCCTTCCATGCCGATCACCTCGGTCACGGACACGACCTTGCGCGAGCCGTCCTTGAGACGGTTGAGCTGGATGATCAGGTTGATCGCGCCTGCGATCTGCTGCCGGATCGCCTTGAGCGGTAGGTCGAGTCCGGCCATGAGGACAAGGGTTTCGAGCCTCGAGAGCGTCTCGCGCGGGCTGTTTGCGTGGATGGTGGTCAGCGAGCCGTCATGTCCGGTGTTCATGGCCTGGAGCATGTCCAGCGCCTCACCACCGCGGCACTCTCCGACGACGATGCGGTCCGGCCGCATGCGCAGGGAGTTGATGACGAGCTCACGAATCGCGATACGGCCCTCGCCGTTGACGTCCGCGGGACGAGCCTCGAGACGGCAGACGTGTTCCTGGTGCAGCTGAAGCTCAGCGGCATCCTCGATGGTGACGATGCGCTCGTCGATCGGGATGAATCCCGAGCAGACGTTGAGGAGCGTCGTCTTACCGGTACCGGTTCCGCCCGAGACCAGGATGTTCGCGCGAGCGAGCACACACGCCTGGATGAACGCCGCGGCCTCCTGGGTCATGGTGCCGAACCCGATGAGGTCGGAGACCTGGTACGGATCCTTGCTGAACTTACGAATGGTGAGGATCGGACCGTCGAGCGCAACCGGCGGAATCGCCGCGTTCACACGCGATCCATCAAGAAGGCGAGCGTCCATGAGCGGTGTGCGCGAATCGATGCGCCGGCCGACGGCCGCGCCGATCGTGTCGATCACACGCATCAGGTGCGCCTCGTCGTCGAACCTGATGTCGGTGAGGAGGATCTTGCCCTTGCGCTCGACGTAGACCATCTCGGGTCCGTTGACCATGATCTCGGTCAGGCTGTCGTCATCGACGAGCGGACGCAGCGGGCCGAGGGCCTCGAGGTACCGGGTGTCGAGCTTGTGCGGGACGGCTGCCATGCTCACGTGAGGGTGCTCCTTGGAATCAGTCAGAAGACTTCGGTCAGATAGCGGTTCCGCGGCGATTGTGGCCGCTGACGCGCGACGATCATCCGAGAGCAACCGCTTCGATACACGTTCGATTCCACGAGCGTTCGAGACATCCACGAGTCGTTAACTCGGACGGGTACGATCACCTCACTGTGATGAGCGCCGAGACCGTGGCATCCAACGGAGGAGCCCACGTTCCGGACGAGGAGTGGTTCGGAGAGGGGAGCGCCTTCGACTCCGGCGAAGACCTCGCTGCGGCCCTCTTTGCGCTCGCCGGCGCCAGATACACCGAGCATGCGCCGGCCCCTGACGTGCTCTGGCCGGTGGCAACCCCGGAGAGGTCGGATACGGACACCGTGTTCGTCGAAGTCCAGCGCCCTGGTGCCGTCGCCGAGGCAGCGCGGCCGTACGGGCTCCGGCAGAGCGCAGCGCGAACCGCCTCCCCGCGCAGCTGGTCGGTGCGGACGCCCGGCGAAGCGCTCCTTCCGCCGACAGTCTCAGGTCGCTCCGGCTGGACGATCCGAAACAGCGTCGCAGTGCTGCACCGGACCGAGGATGCGATCGCCCATCTCCGCGAGGACGCGGTGGCCATGGCGTTTCTCGCGGCCGCCGAGGCGTGCGGCCGGGGCCGTCCCTCCTCGCTCGAACGCAGAAGGTTCAAGCGCTAGCGGAACTCAGCGCTCGTACCGGCGCAGGCGCTCTTCGACCTCGGAGGCGCTGAGCGAGGTGGTCGGCGCGGCGACAGGGCTTGCTTCCGCGACCTTCTCCGGGGACGCGTTCCGCGACGATCCGGCTCTCGTCGCCGCCGCCACCGGCGCCGGTGCCGGCTTGTCTGGCTGTGCCCCGGCGCTCTGCGCCGACTCCGCTTCGCGCCGCCGCATCATCGCGTAGACGTTGTCGAGCGTCGGGGCATGTCCCTGGCGCAGGAGCGCCAGCACGGCCTCCGGGTCGATCGCGCCGGGGGCTGCAAGGGCAGCTGAGCGCGCCGCCTCGATCGCGGCTGCCTGGGCCGCTTTCATCTCATGACGAGCGTGTCGAGCCATCCGGAGCAGCGAGAGGCAGATGATGCCCTCGACGACGGCGAGCCCGGCCAGGATCAGCACGGAGTGATCCTGGATCCAGCTCACCAGCTGGTTGCTCACCGGGTCACGCTCCGCACAGCCGCTCGGCAGCCTGCTGATGCATCTCGCGCGCCATCGCCTGGACCGATGCCGGATCCTGGCCTTCGAGGTGCAGACCGCGGATGGTGTCGATGGTGGCGACGAAGTCGTCGATGGTCGACCGCGTCTCCCGCAGCAGCGCAGTGACGGGTACGGCGTTGGCCTCGCCGAGCCATACGATGCCGATCTGGACGAGCTCGGTTCGCACCTCGTCGAAATCGACGAACTGCGAGCCTACAGGTTCGTCGCGCTGGAAGAAGCTCTGGTCGCCGGCGGCTTGGTCGCTTCCGAAGACCGGTGCCCAGTCGTCCGAGCCGGAGTCGTTGTGCGCCAACGCGTCCGCGGGCTCGGGCGTTTCGTCGATATGACCACTGGCGTCCGAATGCGCCGCAGGCGCCGCCACGGGCTCGGACTCGGCAAGTGGCCAGCTCCAGGGAGCGACCGTACGCTCCGAGGGACGGCGCGGAAACACATCGGCATGGTCGGCTGCCGCAGGCTCGTTTGCAGCCGCGGGCTCGTCTGCGGCCTCGGGCTCGGGTGCTACTGCGGGCTCGTCCGCTGAATCCGCTTCGGTATGCGTCACGTCTGCCACTTCAGGCTCGGCTGCAACGCTGCCGGCTGCCTCGGCGTCGGGATCGGGCGATGCGAACTCGGCCCAGAAGTCGTGCGACGGCTCGGCTGCGGCGGATGGATCATGTTCGGTTGCGTCCGCATGCTCGTCGCCCGTCGCCGCGACCGGTTCCGCATCGCCTGTGTCGCCGGGCTCGTGAGCGTCCGTGACCGCAGCGTCGTGATAATCCGGGTTCGCCTGTACGGGATGGAACCAGACCGCCAGCGACTGGTCGACCTCGGCGGCGACCACGTGCTCGCCGTCGCCGTCGGTAGGCGCTTCGCCGGTGTCGGCGTGCGCGGCTTCGAACGTCTCCGCGGGCGCGGCATCGCCGCTTTCACCGTGCGCGACTTCGATTGCGTCCGCGTGCGCCGCCTCGTCGGCGTCCGCGTGCACTGCCTGGTCCGTGTCTCCATGAGTTGCGTCTTCGGTTTCTCGGTGCGTGGCCTCGTCGGTGGCCGCGTGCGTCTGCGCATGCGCATCCTCGCGCGTATCGTCGTGCGCGCCTTCGCCCTCTGCGGCCGCGCCCGGCGCATCGTCAGCGCCGGCTGCCGCACTCTCCGGATGGTGCGGTTCGACGGGGTGATTCCAACCAACCGCGTCTGCGGGGACGTCGCGGGTCGACCAGGCGGGTGTCGTGGCGTTGTCGGGCTGCGTGTCAGCCGGCGCCTCCGGCTCGCCGGTCTCTTCGGCGGGCGGCCCAGGGGGAGAGGACGGCCATGACGCTGCGCGTGGAGTGAGGCTGCCCGGTTCCACAACCGACCAGGTCGGGGGATGGGCAGCCGCCTCGGGCTCGTGCTCGTGCGCGGGCGCATCGGTGACCGCTTCGGCGGCCGGGGGCGGACCTTCCGTACCGGTGAGGGAGCCGCCCGAACCCTCGGCGTGGTCTCGCGAGCGATACCAGACCGGCTGCGTCTCGGGACCGGGCTGGCGGACGCTCCAGCCTGCGAATTCCGCCGCCTCGGCGGCCCCGTGCGCGGTTGCGGCTTCCGCTGCGGTCGTCTCGGGTGTCGAGGCGGCGGTCGCGCCGCTCTTGTTCCTGCGGGAACCACCGAATGCCCACCAGCGCCGCTTGGGTTTGGGCTCGGACTGGATGCCGGCCTCGGGCATGGGCGGCGGGGGCGAGTGCTCGACCGAGGCCGCGATGCCCGATTCCCACGCGGGCGGTGCGTGCTCCGTCGACGCCGCGATGCCGGTATCCGTTGCCGGGGCTGTGAGCTCGGCATCGGGCGGCGGGGGAGGAATCTCCGCGGCCTCATCCCGCTCGTCCGCTGCAGGCGCGGTTGCCGGTTCGAACTCGTAGCCCGCCGTGGTGTCCGCCTCGCCTTCGGCGGCTGGTGGCTGTCCCTGCTCGCCGGCGACGGCATCGCCGTCCACCGGCTCATCACCGGCCGAGCCGGCCTCGGTCTGTGCCTCGGGCGCTGCTGCGGCGACCGTCTCGGCTGTTGCGGACTCCGCCGCCGTTGCCGTGTCGGGCTCATCCTCCTCGGCGACGCCGGTTTCAGCCTCGGTCTCCGTGGCCGCCTCCGCGCCGGCGGCTCCCGCGGGTTCGCCCGGAGAGGCGAAGCCCTCGTCGACCTGACCGTCGGCAGCCACTTCGGGGGCTGCACCGGCCTCCGGCGCGACATCCGCCGGCGCCTCGGGAGCGACGACCCCGAAGAAGTCGGTCGCGCTCGGGCCCGCCTGCGCAGCGGCAGCGCCGGCCTGACGCGGCTTGCGCTCCATGACCGTCAGGCGGCCGCGTGCCTGCGAGAGCAGCGAGCGGAGCCGCTCGGGGGAAGCGACAGCGGATCGCTGCGTCTCGGAGTACACAGCCACGAGGCCGCCGCGACTGAAGAGCGCGATGCCTCGCACCGGTGCGTCGATGACGAGGACGCGATCAAGGCCGTCGGCGCGGAACGCCGCGAGCATCGAGGCCGGGTCGAGCCACGACATGTCGATCCCGCTGACCGCAACCGGGAGACGCCACAGCATCGTCAATGCGTCAGCGACTCGTGGATCGTCCAGCGCATAGCCGGCGAGCGAGCCCTTCGTCGCGCCGAGAATCGCCATGCCGGCGGCCTCACCTCGCGCGTGATCCTCGTCGTCGATCCAGACCGCGTCGATCAGGTCGCCACCGCTGACGACTGCTGCGGCACGCAACTTCGCGCTGGTGAGAATCAGGATCGACGGCGGCAGCTCGGCGAGACGTTCGGCGAGGTTGACGTTTTCGGGTGATGTCTCAGCCCACAGTGGCCGTCCACCGGGAAGCAGCGGGAAGTCGCCGAGACCGAAGGCGAGGTCGGGAGAGCTGTCATCGGCGCTCCACCACTCGGGACTCTCTTCGCTGATCGGATCGTCCGCGTACGAGCCCGCAAGGCGAACGAACGGACCCGCAAGCTCATCGATGCTGATGGAAAGGGTCTCGTGCGGTGACATCGCGCGACGCCAGTCGGAGACAACGAACGTTCTCGGCAGCTCCGCGAGCAGCGCGTCGATCGCTGCTTCCCCTTCGATCTGCGCTTGATCCGTATCGAAGACAGCGTGGCTTGGCCGTCCGAACACCAGGTAGAGCGTCGCTTTAGCGCCGTCCCAGGAAATATCGAACGCGCCACTCAGATAATCATCTTTGGCGCTGGCAAGCTGTCGCAGTAGCTTGACATGGGGCGCCGCGGTGGCCATGTGCGGATATTCTACCGACGTGCCTGCAGAAGTCATCACGATAGCGTCGCTAAAAGGTGGTGTCGGAAAGACGACCACCAGCTATGCACT
>DATLRX010000108.1:0-16652 GCA_035534435.1 Candidatus Acidiferrales bacterium | reverse complement strand
AGCTTCCACATCGAGAACACCGGGGGTCACGTCGGCGTGCTCGAGATGCACGGTCGCTGGCACGTCGAGCCCGGGGCTGACGTGCACGCAGGCAGCACCGCCGCCCATACCGCGCGCTAAGGGAGCATTGATCGGCACCGGCCGATCGGCGGGGGTACGCCGGCGCAGCATCTCGCCCGCCCTCGGAGTCGTGGGGGCGATGGCGCTCGCGTTCGTCGTGCGCCTTGTGCTCGGTCTGCACACTCCGATCGATCCGGAGGAGGCGACTCTCGGCCTCAGTGCGCTGCATATCGTCCACGGCCAGCCGGTGCTGATGGACCCCGGCAGCCCGTATCTCGGCGCTCTCGATGCCTACTTGATCGCGCCGTTCGTCGCGTTGCTCGGCACCGGGCTCGCCGCGATTCGCATCGGGCTGGCGTGCATCGGCGCGCTGACGGCGCTCGTCACGTACTGGTTCGGGCTCATCGCCTTGCGGCGCGCGAGCGACGCAATCATCGCCGCCTGCGTTGTGGCGGTCTTCCCGGTGTTCGCCGTGTACTGGTCGACGCGGCTGCATCCCGGCGCGGCCGACCTCATGCTCCTCGAAGCCCTGTGTCTGGCGATTGCGGCAGTCGTCGGGTGGGGACGGGGGCACCGGCTGCGTTGGTGGGCGCTGCTCGGCTTTGTGGCGGGAATCGCCGTCTGGTCGGATCCGGTCTTCGTCTGCGCGGTGGTCGCGATCGCCGTGGGGCTGCTCCTTCGCGCCCCGCGCATCGGCTGGCCGAACGTGACCCGTGGCGCATCCGCGGCGCTGATCGCAGCGGTGATCGGCTTCCTGCCCTGGCTTGTCTACAACGTCCCGAACGGTTTCCCGAGCCTGCACGCCATCCCGAGAACCGGAACCGGGATCGGGAACGGCGTTCGCAGCCTCCTCGACGGCCAGCTCCCGGTGCTGTTCGGCGGCTCAAGCAGCTGCGGTCACCCCGTGCTCCCTCCGGTGGTCACGGACCTCGTCTTCGTGGCGCTCCTGCTCGCGCTCCTCTGGAGCCGCCGGCTCACGCTCCGATACCTCGTTGCCGGGCACTGGACCGGGTTGTCGTATCTCGACCTCGCCCTGCTCGTCATCCCGGTGACGCTGGTCGCGGTGGTGCTCACCGGTGTCAACGCGAACCCTTGCGACGCACAGATCCTGCTGCCGATGGCCCTTCCGCTCGCGCTGGGCGTTGCAGGGATCCTCGTGGAGCGTGCCCGCTGGCGGCCCGTCGCGCTCGGGGCGGCCGCGGTCTGGCTCGCGGTGAGCGTCGTCGCCGCCGCCGGAGGGCTGCCCGGGTCTGTGACGTCGACAACCGGCGGCACGCCGATCCCCGCCGACCTCGGCCCCGGCGTGGTGTTCCTCGAGCGGCACCACCCTGCGGCGGTCTGGGCCGAGTACTCGCTGTCACGACTGCTGTCGTTCCGCAGCGGCGACACGCTCCCGATCGCCGAGTACGGGGGCACTGTCGGGTTCCTCGCGCGCCAGCAGCAGGTCGAGACAGCGCTCGATCCCAGCTGGGTGTTCGTCGCCGGGGATCCGCACATCGCCAACTTCCTCGCAGCCTGCCGTTCGCACGCCATCGCCTACACGGTGGCGACGGGAGGTGGGCTCGTCCTGTACACCAACCTGTCAGCGCCGCTCGAGCCGGTCGACGTCTTCAGCGGCGCTGAGGCGCGCACGTCCTGAGTCAGATCGGGGCGCCGGTCACGAAGAACAGAAGATGGGCGGGGACGACGCCCATGACGACACTGATGATGAGGACGTAGAGCATCGCCGTCGCCGGCTGGTTGGCACGGATCCTGGCGAAATGCCGCGTGAGGAGGGCGACGCCGGTGGTGAAGACGATCCCAGAGCCGACCACGAGCAGCCAGAACGGGATCGCGTCACCCGACCAGAGCAGCTCGCGTCGCACCGCCGGCGCCGCAGCGAGGATCACCAGCACGATCGCCAGCGCCTGAAACGCAACGGCGGCGAACACGATGTCGATCGCGCGACGCAGTGGCCGGAACGAGAGATTCGGGGCGACGAGGTACCAGTGGCCGAGGAGCATCCCCGCGAGCGCGCTCCCGGAGACGAGCGCGGCCGGAACGAACGCGACCAGCGCGGTGCCCACACCACCGAGCGCCGGCCCGAATGCCGCGGCTGCCTTTGCGATCGCCATCGCTCCGAACCCGATGGTGACCACACCCACCACGCGGCGCGCCACGTCGGTCATGACCGCGCAGAAGAAGGCATAGGCGAGCAGAGCGGCGGCGAACGCGATCGACCAGTGCAGCAGGTCCGCCTGCGCGCCGGGCGGCAGCGGTGCGCCGAGCAGCGCGCTGTCGGACGGGAGCAGCGCCTCGATGAGCACCGCGATCGCCATGACGCCTGCGCAGATCGCTGCGGTCGTCCCGATGAACCCACGGCCCACCTTGCCGAGAATGTCCACCACATAGGCGGCGACAGTGGTGCCGGCGGCGATCTCGGCCACCACGACGACCGTTGCGATCGGCGCGAGCGCGGGCAACGAGAGATCCGGCACGGCTCGATCCTACGGTTGTGAGGGTCGCGGTCAGTCGTGCGTGCGGCGGCGGAGCAGGCGCTGCAGCCCGTGATACGCGCTCCGAAGCAGGTCGTGTCGCATCGTCCCCTGTGGCGCGGCCCTGATCGCCAGGTCATCCGCCCTCCTGGCGATGCGTGCCACCGGCCGTTTGCTCCAGCCGGCCCTGCTTTCCAGATCGTCGAGGCGAGCGCGCAACGCCTCGATCTCGCGCATCTGCTCCATGACCACGGCATTGCGCTCCTGGAGCTCGAAGCGCATGCGCGCGTACGCCCGGTCGTACTCGGCGACCACGCGGTGGATCGGCGCCGACGACCGGTGGTATCGCGCCGCCCATGGCGCGATGTAGTTCGCGTCGTAGTCGACATCGCGCAGAAAACCGTGCCTCGCGAAACGCTCTGTCCAGTACTCCTGCGGGTGGATGTTGGTGTGCGTGGGATCGCGGTAATGCATCGGGGTCGACGACACGATGAGGTCGTCGGTGAAGGCGCAGAGATTGGCGATCGCCTTGTCGGCGTCCGGCATGGAGAGGTGCTCGAGCACCTCGAAGCAGGTGATGAGGTCGTAGCGGCGCTGGAAGGCGTCGGTGATCGACCCGATGGTGAGGTGGGGGCGGATGTCGACCCGCGCGCGAGCGATCGCGAACTCGCTGAAGTCGATACCTTCAGCGTCGACGCCACGATCGCGCAACGCCTCGACGAGGAGCCCGATCGCGCAGCCGGCGTCGAGTGCCGTCTTCGGAGCGAAGTCCGCGATCAGGCGGTCGGCGATTGATCCGAAGAAACCCTGCCAGTGCGCGTTGCGCTCGTAGACGACGTCGCCCGCAGCGTAGTTGGCGTAGTACCCCTCGCCGTAGTCCGCGGCAACCGCGCGCTCGCGGGCGGCTGCGCCCTCCGTTGCGTCGGCACCGCCAGCCGTGTTCGCTGCGATCTCCACTCCCGGGGCATGCTAGCACCGGTCGCACAGCCGGATGGACGGCGGGTGACGGTTTCGCACACGCGGTTCGAATCCAATTTCGCTCTGCTAGGTTGGGGCCGTGCCTGATCAGCGCTCGCTCCTGCTCGGCCGCCTGGCCTCCGTGATCGATGGGGTGGCAGACGTCGCCGCGCAGCTCACCCCACCTTCGGCTCGGCCGGCCGCGCCCCCTCCGCCACCGGCACCGCCGGAACGTGCGTGGACGCTCGCCCTCGCGATGGAACCGATTGTCGCGCTGCCGGTCGAGAGCACACCGGCACCGGGATTCGCACCGCGCGCAGGGCCGCCGGCGGATGTGACGCGCCCGCTCAGCCCGCCATCGCATCACCGGTTCCCTGCCGCCATCATCGGGTCCGGGCTCGCGGGCCTCGTCGTCGCAGGGCTGGTCGGCGTCCACCTGCTCCCCTCCCCCTCGCACCCGGCGCCGCCCCAGGCCACGAGCCCGGTCACGCTCACGGCCGTCAGACCCGTCGCCGCCCCAGCCCGGGCGGGCGGGTCGATCCCCGTGACCCAGGTGTCGTTCCCGGCGGGAACGTCGACGGTCTCGATCGAGGTCGACGCCGCGGCGACAGCACGGCAGGCGCCCGTCGAGATCGTGGTGAGCGTCGGGCAGCCCGCCGCGACCATCATCGACAACAACTACATCCTCAACTCATCCGGCGCCACCCTGATTCCCCTCACCCCACCAAACGGCGCGTTCCCCCCCGGCGACTATGCCGTGACGATCAGCGAGAGCAGCGACAACACGACGCTCGGCACCACCGCGTTCGAGGTCCGCTGACCCATCCCGTCAGGGAGCGACGGGCAACCCCGAGTCCTGCCAGGCATCGATGCCGCCGCTGACGTTGTACGAGTTGGGTCTTCCGAAGGTGCGCAGGTAGTCGACCGCTCGCGCGCTTCGTCCACCCACGCGGCAGTGCACGTACACGTCCTGGTCGGCCGGAATCTCGCTCATCCGTCCCGGCAGCTCGGCAAGCGGGATGAGGATCGAGCCGGGGATCCGCACCTGCTCGTACTCCGAACGCTCACGGACATCGATGAGCACGGCGCCACCCTTCTGCAGCGCGGCATGAGCTGCTGTGGGGCTGACCTCCGGGGTATCCGACATCCGCGGCAGTATAGACGCGGCGCCGGCTCAGCCACGGCGCGTCCAAGCGCCGTTCACCCTGCTAGGCTCGTGCCCGTGAGCACGGTTGCCGCACCGGCGGCGGTTGACTCTCCGTGGCTGAACGCACAGCGTCAATTCGACAACGCCGCGGAGATCCTCCACCTCTCCCCCGGGCTGCGCGCAGTCCTCCGTGAGGTCCGGCGCGAGCTGGTCGTCCGCTTCCCGGTGAAGATGGACAACGGCAGCGTCCGCATGTTCGAGGGCTACCGCGTCCAGCACAACGTCACACGCGGTCCCGCCAAGGGTGGTCTCCGTTTCCACCCGGCCACCGACATCGACGAGGTCAAGGCACTCGCGATGTGGATGACGTGGAAGTGCGCGCTGACCAACCTGCCGTACGGCGGCGCGAAGGGCGGTGTCGCGGTCGACCCCGCCACGCTGAGCCACCGCGAGCTCGAGCGCCTGACGCGCCGGTTCGCCGCCGAGATCAGCGTGCTGGTCGGCCCGGAGTCCGACATCCCGGCGCCCGACGTCAACACCAACGCCGAGATCATGGCGTGGATCATGGACACCCTCTCGATGCAGGCCGGCTACTCGGTGCCCGCGTCCGTCACGGGCAAGCCCCTCGAGATCGGCGGCAGCGAAGGCCGTCCGAGCGCGACGGGGCGCGGCGTCAACATCATCGCCATCGAGGCGTGCAGACGCCTCGGCCGCGAGCCGGCGGAAACGACCGTGGCGGTGCAGGGATTCGGCAACGTCGGCAGCTGGGCGAGCCAGCTCATGCACGAGTCGGGATTCACCATCTCCGCTGTTTCCGACGTATATGGCGGTATCTACTCGCGGGAGGGCCTCGACATCCCGGCGCTGATCGCGCACCGCCAGAAGACGGGCAGCGTGCGGGACTTCCCCGGGACGACGCCTGTGACGAACAGCGAGCTGCTCGAGCTCGAGGTCGACGTGCTCGTCCCGGCGGCGATGGAGAACCAGATCACCGCGCGCAACGCCGGACGGATCCAGGCGCGCCTGATCGTGGAGGGCGCCAACGGTCCGACCACCCCGGACGCGGACAGCATCCTCGAGCGCAGGGGAATCACGGTCGTGCCAGACATCCTCGCCAACTCCGGCGGCGTGACCGTCTCGTACTTCGAGTGGGTCCAGGACCTTCAGTCGCTCTTCTGGGAGGAGGACGAGATCAACACCCGCCTCAAGAAGATCCTGCAGAAGGCGTTCCGGCAGATGTGCGAGCAGGCCGATCTGCACCACGTCTCGCTGCGCCTCGGCGCCTACCTCGTCGCGGTCAAGCGAGTCGCCGACGCAACGGCGGTACGAGGCATCTACCCATAGGGGCGCCTCCCGGCGCCGGGTCTCGATCCATGACGCTTCTGGACCGGCTGCGCAGGTTGCCGTTGCCGGTCGGGACCATCCCGGTCGCCGTCGGCCTCGGCCTCGCCGGGCTCATGCAGTACGGGTTCCTGGTGGTCGCGGCACGCGCGCTCGGGCAGGCGAAGTTCGCACCACTCTCGGTGTTCTGGGCGTTGCTCTTCGTGTGCGGACCGGGCTTCTTCCTGCCGCTCGAGCAGGAGACCGGGCGCGCGATCGCCGCCCGCCGGGTCCGCGGCGAAGGAGGTCGGCCCGTCGTGGAGCGCGCCACCATCATCGGCGCCACGCTCGGGGTCGTCCTCATCGTCGTCACCCTGGCGCTCGCCAGCCCGATCGACCGGCGCGTGTTCGACGGCGACCCGGCACTGCTCGCGGGGCTGATCGGCGGATTCGCCGCGTACATGCTCGAGTTCCTCGCGCGAGGCGTGCTCGCAGGCAACGGGCGTTTTGGGTCGTACGGCCTCCTCATCGGTGGCGAGGGTCTCCTGCGGGTGATCTTCGCGGCCTTCCTGGCGGTGATCGGCGTGAAGGTGGCCGGGCCCTACGGGGTGGCGATGATCGTCGCGTCGTTCTTCGCGATCGCCGTCTCGACGATCGGGCGGCGCGGCCTGCTCCGCCCGGGGCCTCCCGCCCCGTGGTCCGAGATCACCCACGCGCTTGGCTTCCTCCTCATCGCGTCGGTGTTCACCCAGCTGCTGCTGAGCGTCGGCGCAGTCGCCGTGCAGCTGCTGGCCACCCCCCAGCAGGAGAGCGCCGCCGGGCGCTTCCAGCTGAGCCGGATCGTCGCCTACGTTCCCGTCTACGTGTTCCAGGCCGTCCAGTCGGCGCTGCTCCCTCGGCTCTCCGCTCTGGCAGCGGGCGGGCGGCATCGCGAGTTCCGCAGCCTGCTCTTCCGGCTGCTGGCGCTCGTCGGCGCCGTGGGCGCGCTCGCGATCGCCGTGCTCACCGTTCTCGGCCCCACGATCACGAGGCTGTTCTTCGGCCATGGGTTCGAGTTGAGCAGCCTCGACTTCGCACTGCTCTCGGCGAGCTGCATCGGATTCATCGTCACCCAGGTGTTCGGCTACGGCCTGATCTCGATCGCCGGCTACCGCCGCGTCGCCATCGGATGGTTCGTCGGCGGCGCCGTGTTCATCGGGGTCGCGGCGGCCGGCTCCCAGCTCTTCCTGCGCGTCGAGCTCGGATTGCTGTGCGGGGCGCTGTCGTCGTCGGCGGTGATGGCGGTGCTCCTCCTCTCCCTGTTGAGAGCGAGAGACAACCTCGACACAGAACCGCGAAAGGACGGGGCCACGGTGAATCCCGCCTGACACTCGGGCGATGGGAGCTCGTGCCCGGATAGCGCTGGTCGGCGCCGGTGCCATGGGGGCCAATCACGCGCGCGTCATCTCCGAGTCGGACAGCGCCGATCTGGCGGTGATCATCGACACCGATCGAGCGCGGGTACGCCCGCTCGCGGAACGGCTCGGGTGCGCGTTCTCGGAGGATCTCGACGCCGCCGCGGGATGCGACGCGGCGATCATCGCGACGCCGACGGCGTTCCACGAAGGCGCCGCGAGGGCGCTCCTGGAGCTCGGCAAGCCGATTCTCGTCGAGAAGCCGGTGACCCCGGATATCGAGACGAGCCGTGCGCTCGTGGCCTGCGCGGAACGTCGCGGCGTGCCCCTGATGTGCGGATTCGTCGAGCGCTACAACCCGGTGGTCGCGACGATGCGGGGCCTCCTCGACGAGGCGCCGATACATATCGTCGGCCTGCGCCATTCGCCCGAGACCCCTCGGAGCACGCTGAGCGTCGTCTTCGATCTGCTCATCCACGAGATCGACCTGGCGCTCGCGTACATGGGCGGCGTCACGCCGACCAAGGTCTGCGGAGCGACGGGCACGGCCGGACGGGACCCCGTCGTGGAAGTGGCCGATTGCCTGCTCCAGTTCTCGTCGGGCGCGATCGCGACGCTCTCCGCGAGCCGCGCCAGCCAGCGCAAGGTCCGCTCCCAGCTGATCTCGACCCCCACCGCCCTCTACGACGTCGACCTGCTTCGCCAGGACCTCACCGTGTACCGCCACCGGGCGCACGCGCAGGGCGTCGGGGTCGGGCAGGCCGCCGGATACCGCGCGGAAACCGTTGTGGACATCCCCTTTGTCCGGCACACCGGCGAACCGCTCGCGCTCCAGTTCCGGCACTTCCTCGACGTGATCGACGGCAGGGCCGATGCCTGCCGCGAACGCAATTCGATCCTCCCCGCCCACGAGATCGCGGCCGCCATCGAGGAGTGCGCATGAGCGAACCGACCGTCAGCTACGTCATCCCCGTCCACAACCAGATCGCCGACCTGCGTCGCACCGTGCGATTGCTCGTCGAGCGCCTCGGGCATCTCCCGGGCTCCGAGGTCCTCCTCGTCGAGAACGGCTCGACCGACGGCTCCGGCCCCCTCTGCCTCGCGCTCGCGGCGCAGCATGACGGCGAGGACGTCGCGGTGCGGGTCACGACGTCCGCCAAGGGTCTGGGCTTCGCGTGGCGGCGCGGTATGGCGATGGCGCGATGCGAGCTCATCGTCCTCACGGCCGCCGATCTGCCCTTCGGATTCACCGACCTCGACGGCTACCTCGGCATGAGCCCGAGGCCGCTCCTCGTCATGGGGTCGAAATCGCACCCCGAGTCGCAGGTGGAGACGTCGCTGACGCGGCGCGCCCTGTCGGCCGGGTTCGGCCTGCTGCGAGCCGCCCTCGTCGGCGTCAACGTGGACACGCAGGGCACCGTGCTCATGCAGCGCAGCCTCGCCGGCGCGCTGCTCCCACGCTTGACCAGCGGCGACTTCCTGATCGGGGCCGAGATCAACTGCTGGGCGATCCGAGAAGGTGTCGCGCCGGTGGAGATCCCCGTCGTCTACACGGCATCCGGCCGATCGACAGTCTCGCCGCTGCGCGATTCGACGCACATGGCTGCGGGGCTGTTCGCACTGCGCCGCCGTCTTGCCGACGACGGGCGCCCGATGCAGGGCGCTCGCGAGGTGGTGACGTCATGAGCGCTGCGCAAGCCCCACTGCTGGAACGCATCCGCATCTCCGCGCCGCACCTCGGTTCGGAGGTCGAGGATCTCGTCCTTGCGGTGCTGCGCAGCGGGCACCTCGCGCAGGGGCCGATGGTCGAGCGGTTCGAGGCGCTCTGCACAACGATGGCGGGCACCGCGCACGCGATCGCTGTGAGCAACGGAACGGTGGCGCTCGACGCGGCGCTGCACGTGCTCGACATCGGACCGGGTCACGAGGTGATCACCTCCCCCTTCACGTTCGCCGCGACCATCAACGCCATCCTTCGTAGCGGCGCGTCCGTGCGCTTTGCCGATATCCGCGATGACTTCACCATCGACCCGGTCTCCGTCGCGGCGCTCATCGGACCGGCCACGACGGCGCTGGTGCCGGTGCACCTCTATGGCCTGCCCGCTGACATGCCGGCGCTCGTCTCACTCGCGGCCGCGAACCGGCTCGCGATCGTCGAGGATGCCGCTCAGGCGCATGGCGCCGAGGTGGCCGGACGTCGCGCGGGTAGTTTCGGAGTGGGCTGCTTCTCGTTCTATGCCACCAAGAACGTCACGAGTGGCGAGGGCGGATGCGTGACCACCGACGACTCGATGCTCGCCCAGCGCCTGCGTGTCGCGCGCAACCAGGGAATGCGCGGCCGGTATGATTACGCCATAATCGGCCAAAACTGGCGGATGACCGATGTCGCCGCTGCGATCGCCATACCGCAGATGGAGCGTCTCGAGGCGATCAACGCGGCGCGCCGCGGCAACGCGGCGACGCTGACCGGCCTCCTCGCGGCAACGGATGCGGTGACCACGCCGTCGGTCCCCGCAGGGCGGAGCCACGTGTGGCACCAGTACACCGTGCTCCTCGACGCAGGCATGGACCGCGACCGCGTGGTTGCCCACATGTCGGCGAACGGGGTGGATGCGGGCGTGTACTACCCGGGCCTCGTCTGGGACCACGACGCGTACCGGCACCACCCGAACGTGCACCGCGACGACACCCCGCGGGCGCTCGGCATCGCTTCGCGATGCCTCTCGCTCCCGGTGCACCCGGGGCTCAGCCGAGCCGACCTCGAGCGTGTCGCGGAGACGCTCGTCGCCGCCGTTGCCGCCGCCTGACGCCGCGGTTCAGCGCCCTGCTGTCGACTCGATCGCGGACAGCAGCTCGTCGCCCTGGTCCGACGGACCGACCAGCGCCATGCGCACGTCGCCGATGCCCGCGGCGATGCGCTCCGCCACGGCCTGCACCTCGCCGGCGGTGATCTTCATGATCGCGTCGGCTCGATCGTCCGGGGTCTCGAGCGGGAGCCGAGCACGCCAGCGGCTGCCGTAGAAGCGCGCGCTCGCCATCGCCGTCTCGGTTGAGCGGAGCAGCCTCCCGACCATGGCCGACTTCGCGGCCGCCAGCTCATCCGCGGCGACACGCTTCGCGGCGATCTTGCGGAACTCCTTGAACGCAAGGCTCGTGGCTTTGCCGGCGTCCTTGGGACGCGTCGCCGTTGCGATCGCGAAGAGGCCGGCGTCGTCGAAGCCCGCGTGGTGCGAGTAGATGCTGTAGCAGAGCCCGTTGCGCTCGCGCACCGTCTGGAACAACCGCGACGACATGCCACCGCCGAGCACGTGCGTCATCACGGAGAGGGCCGTGCGCTGCGGATCGCTCGCCGGCATGCCGGGCACGGCGAACACCATGTGCACCTGCGGTTCCTCCGCCGCCGTCACCGGGCGCACGTTGGCGGTGTAGCGTTCGCCGAGACCCCACCTCGCCTTGCTGCGCGGCTTCGGCGTCGCGCGAGGGATGTCGGAGAGGAAGCCCATCGCCTCCTCCGGAGCCATGGTCGCGCCACCGGCGATGACGAGGCACATCGACGCCGGCGCGTAGAACCTGCGGTGGTACTCGGTCAGCTGTTCGCGGGTCGCCTTCTCGATGACGGCCGGGAATCCGGCCGCCGACCATGACATCGGCTGATCACCGCCGAACGCCACGGTCCCGAGCCGATCCCAGATCCATCCGTCCGGGTCCGCGAGGCGCATCGAGAGCTCCTGCAGGACGACATTGCGCTCGCGCTCCACCTCTTCCGCCGCGAAGAGCGGCCGGCTGAGCATGTCGCAGATGATGTCGGCGAGCTGGTGCATCGCCATGGCCGGACCCTCGGCGAAGTAGGCGACCTCCTCGGTGTCCGTGTACGCGTTGGTGTTCGCCCCGAGCCGGTCGATCTCGCGCGAGATGATCTTCGTCGTCGGACGGCGCTCGGTCCCCTTGAAGAACATGTGCTCGAGGTAGTGCGCGAGGCCGGAGGTCTCCGGCGTCTCGTCGCGTGAGCCCGCTCGAACGATGAGGAACACGCCGGAGTTCCGGCTTGCCGACGGTGCGTTGAGCAGGCTGACGCCATTGTCGAGAACGGTGAGCTCCGGCTTGTAGAGCGGTGTTGCTGCAGCCATCGTCAGGAAGTCCCCGATTCCCAGGAGGCCAGGTACTTCTGCTGCTCGTCGGTGAGCACGTCGATGTCGACGCCCATCGCCCGCAGCTTGAGGCGCGCCACCTCGCGGTCGATGTGCTGCGGCACGTCGTGCACCGCAAGCGCGAGGTCCTTGTGGTTCCTGGCGATGTGCTCCGCGCAGAGTGCCTGGTTGGCGAAGCTCATGTCCATGACCGCCGCGGGGTGACCCTCGGCGGCGGCGAGGTTGAGCAGGCGTCCCTCGGCGAGCACATGCACCGTGCGCCCGTTGGTGAGACGGTGCGACTGTACGAAGGTGCGCGGGGTGGTGACCTCCGCGGACAGGTCGTCGATCGCGGCGAGGTTGATCTCGTCGTTGAAGTGCCCGCTGTTCGCAAGGATCGCGCCGTCCTTGAAGCGCTCCACGTGCCCGCGGTCGATGACGTTGATGTCGCCGGTGACCGTGATCACGATGTCGGCCTGCGGCGCGGCCTCCGCGAGAGTCATGACGCGGTAGCCGTCCATCACGGCTTCGAGCGCGCGTGTCGGGTCGACCTCGGTGACGATGACATGCGCGCCGAGCCCGGCGGCACGGCTGGCGAGCCCGCGACCGCACCATCCGTACCCGCAGACGACCATCGTCTTGCCGGCGAGCAGGACGTTGGTGGCGCGGATGAGCCCGTCGATGGTGCTCTGCCCTGTGCCGTACCGATTGTCGAAGAGATGCTTGGTGAGTGCCTCGTTGACGGCGATGATCGGGAACCGCAACGCACCGTCGTTCGCCATCGCGCGGAGGCGGATCACACCGGTGGTGGTCTCCTCGGTACCGGCGATGACGTGCTCGAGCAGCTCGCGACGTCCCTTGTGCAACTCCGCGACCAGGTCCGCGCCGTCGTCCATCGTCACCTGCGGACGGGTGTCGAGCACCGACTGGATGTGCGAGTAGTAGCTCGCCGAGTCCTCGCCCTTCACCGCGAACGTCGGGATGCCGTGATGGCGCGCAAGCGCCGCGGCAACCGAGTCCTGGGTGGAGAGCGGGTTGCTCGCGCACAGCACGACATGCGCCCCTCCGGCTTTCAGCGTGATCGCCAGGTTCGCCGTCTCGCTGGTGACGTGCAGGCAGGCGCCGATCCGGAGTCCCTCGAGCGGTCGCTCGGTGGCGAAGCGCTCGCGAATGATGCGCAGCACCGGCATCTCGCGGGCTGCCCACTCGATCAGGCGCTGCCCGTCTCCGGAGAGAGCTGGATCCGCGACATCGGACTCCGCGGGCTTCAGTACGTTGGTCACTCGATTCCTCCATTGCTGTTCATGCGCAACAGCGCCGTGTACGGGCGCCCGCGGAGCGCGGCCGATCCCCCCAGGTCACTCAACTCAACAAGGAACGCGAACCCGGCGATCGCGCCACCGAGCTGATCGACGAGCGCCGCGGTCGCCGCGGCGGTGCCGCCGGTCGCGAGCAGATCATCGACGATGAGCACGCGCTGCCCCGCCGTGATCGCGTCGGCATGGATCTCGACGATCGCTTCGCCGTATTCAAGGCTGTATGCCTGCGAGATCCGCTCCGCCGGCAGCCGTCCCTCCTTGCGGATCGGAACGAATCCGGAGCCGAGGCGATCGGCGACGGCGCCCCCGAGGATGAAGCCGCGGGACTCGATGCCCGCCACCAAGGCGATGCCGGCGTCGCTGTACGGTGCCGCGAGCGCCGAGATGGCTGCGCCGAACGCGGGTCCGTCGCCGAGCAGCACTGTGATGTCTCTGAAGACGATGCCCGGACGCGGAAAGTCCGGAACATCTCGAATGAGAGCGCGCAGCCGTTCGGCCACGTCCTGCTCGTGAATCGTCACCGGAGCCAGTCTATCCGACAGACTCTGTGGCCGTGCCCTCCCCATCGAGCCCCATGACATGAGGGTGCTCATCGACGGCAGGCCGCTGCAGGGGGCATCGTCAGTGCGAGGAATCGGCAGCTATGCGCGGGGCCTCATCGCGGGTTTCGCCGAGCTTGTGGAGCCACCCGAGGTGAGCCTGCTGCTCTCCCGGGGGCGCGACCTGCCACCCGAGGTGGGGCCTCGCACCCGTCCCGGCAGGCGTCGCATCAGAGTCGTGCATCCAACGCTCCAGCCCGTCGCCGACACGGTCTTCGTTTCGCGAGCGCTGCGCGACGCGCACACGGACCTGTATCACGCGATTGAGTTCGGCCAGCCGCTGTGGACGCGCCTTCCCGTGGTGGTGACCGTGCACGACCTGATCCCGTTCATCATGCCGCAGGACTATCCATGGGTCCGGCGAGCGCGCATCCTCGGATTGCGCCTGCTCCGCCGGGCCGACGCGGTGATCTCGGTCTCCGAGGCGACGCGCCGCGATGTGCTGCGTCTCACCGGCACGGATCCCAAGCGGATCCGGGTGATTCCCGAAGGGATCGCGCCGCTGTTCCATGCGGCCACCCCGGAGACCGTCGCGACCCTTCGAGCGCGGCTCGGCCTCGACCGCCCATTCCTGCTTGCGGTGGGCACCTTCGATCCCCGCAAGCGAATCGCGGTGCTCGCCGATGTCGTGCGCAGGGTTCGCGACGATCACGATGTGGCGCTCGTGATCGCGGGCGATCAGGGGACGTTCGCCGCCGAGGTCATGGCCACGCTCGCGCGGGCCGGCATCGCCGAGTCCAGCCGTGTCATCGGCCACGTGACGAACGACGATCTCGTGACCCTGTACAGCGGAGCGTCGTGTCTCGTCTTCACCTCGGCATACGAGGGATTCGGGCTGCCACCGCTCGAGGCGATGGCCTGCGGTACGCCGGCCGTCGTGTTCGACAACTCGTCGCTCCCCGAGGTGAGCGGCGCTGCCGCAATCGTGGTGCCGGACGGCGACGCCTCGCGGATGGCAGGGGCCGTGAGCCGTCTGCTCGGCGACTCCGCCGAGCTCGAACGCCGGCGCGAGCAGGGACGCTCGTGGGCGTCGACCTTCACGTGGCGTCGCGCCGCGGAGAGGACCGTCGACGTCTATCGATCGGTGCTCGAGCGCTGATCGCCGTCCGGCTATTCCTTCTCGGTGACGCGGTACTCGAGATATGCACCGAACATCAACCGTGTCTGAGCCTCGAGTGCGGGGATGACGCTGAGGGCGAGCCCCACGACCGGATACGTGAACAGCTGCAGGTCGGCCCAGCGTCTGCGCCACCACGGCCAGGCGGTCGGCTTCGGACAGATGCGATGGTCCACCTGCACGAGCAGGAGCGTGTTCAGCAGCGTGATCGTCAGGATGCTGGCGCTTGCTGTTCCCAGCAGCGTGGCGGTCGACGACAGGCTGTAGTCGAGGTCGATGAACGCGGGGAGGGCGCCGCCGAAGAAGAGCAGCAGCGGCAGTGTCGCCCAGGTGAGGTGGTTGAAGATCAGGCTCGAGTAACGGCGCGCCCGAAGCCGCAGGGGGATCTCCGGGTGGGCCAGCATTCGTGAGGTGACATAAGGGATATCGGTCGCACCCCACGCCCATCGCTTGATCTGGTTGTACTGCGACGCGTGTGTGGCCGCGTAGCTGCGGGCACGTGGCGCGTCACCGTTGACCGTGAGGAACGCCGGGCGCAGATTGAGCTTCCCACCGCAGTGGAAGAAGGCCTTCCAGAAGAACCGAGAGTCCTCCGGGATCACATCGGAGTCCCAGTACCCGACGTCGTCGAGGAGGTGCATCGAGAGCGTGTACGACGAGAACATGATCAATCGCTTCGGGTTCTGGTGCAGGAACATCTGCCACTGCGTGGCGGCGGTCGCCATGACGCGGACGGCAGTCGGCACACGCCAGAGGTTGTTGAGGAACACCGGCACGGGTTGCCAGATGGAGAGCAGGCGATCCTCTGCCGTGCAGAACTGCAGCGAGACATACGCGAAATACTGTGGATGCAGCCGGAAGTCCGAGTCGAGGTCGGTGACCAGCGTGCGTTTCGGGTCGAGCCCGAGGCCGTCGCACGCCGCCTTGAGGACCGGGCCTCCGTACGCCATCGCGGCGGACTTGCCGACGACGATGCCCGGAAGCAACGGGTCCTTGATGTGGATGAACGCCAGGAAGTTCGCGGCGAACTCCTCGCGCAGGCGACCCACGTTGACGATGCCGCCCGCATCGGTCTCACGCGTGATGATCGCGCAGACGCGCAACTGCTCGGGGTAGTTCTGAGCGGCGAGGGCGGCCACGGTCGCTCGGAGCACGGGGTACGACTCCGTGTACGTCGGGATGAGCACGCACTGGACGATCTCGGACGGCGCCGGAGCTCCCGCGGGACGCGATGCCTCGAACGCCACGCAGCGCTCCCACCAGTCGACATCGTCGTTCGCCTGGAGGGCGCCCATGGTGCGCCGGACGCAGCGGACGGTCACCGTCGTCCGGATCAGCCAGTAGGTGTCAAGCAGCACGGCGCCCACCCCGAGGATCCAGAGCATCCCGGGGTCGTTGAGCCTGATCGTGAAGGCGACGACCACCGGCACGAGCAGGGCGAACCACGTGAGTGCGCCGGGGAGGATTTCAAGGAGCCGCTGTTGGGTATGTTGCGACAGCGGGATCGCCGAGGATCGCGCGATCATCTGCACCGCAGTCTACCCATCCGTCACATACGAGCCTGAATGCCTACAGAACCTATCGATCCCCCCGTCGACGCCGAAACGGACGAGCCCGAAGCGCCCCCTGCGGAGGTCCTCGAGGGTGATGCCGTCGAACTGGACGACGCCGAGGAGATCGATATCGAGATTGGAGTCGTTGCCGTCGTCGATGACGACGAGGACGATGAGGATGAGGAGGACGAGGTCGCTCCCGCCGTGGTTCCGGTCGTGGTTGCGGCCGCGCCTCGTCCCTCGCCGACACCCGGGCGGCCCCCGGGCGCTCGTGAGGAGCCGCCCCCACCGTTCGGCGTCGGCGAGCGGATCATCCTGATCTCGAACACCCGGCCTCGGACCGGTGCCCCCATCGGTGACTACGCGGTCGGAGCTCGGGGCGTCGTCGAGACGGTACTCAGCCAGACGGCGATCATTCGTTTCGAGCAGCATCCGGACTTCAAGGAGGTCGTGGCGTTCACGTGCCTGGAGACGGCCGAAACGCCCGAACGCGCCGCTGAGCTGCGGCTGGCGATGGTCGAGCCCGTACGCATGTCTGATCGCGGCCCGAGGCCTCCGGTCGACCGGGGCGACGGCGCAGCCGCC
>DATLRX010000107.1:0-19177 GCA_035534435.1 Candidatus Acidiferrales bacterium | reverse complement strand
GGTTCACGCTCGGGTGATCGACGCCAGCCACGCAGCCACGCCGGCGTCGGTGATGGTCACCTCGAGGGTGTCGGCCTCGATCGAGTCGACGAGCCATCCGTCAGAGAACGCGGCTTCGATCTCCTCAGGATGGACCCGTCGCGGCCCCCAGTCGCCTGGCTCGCGATCACTGAAGCAGAGCATGTGGAAGCGGCCGCCCGGGCGAATCGCCGCTCGCAGGCTGTCGACGTAGCGTGGGCGATCGTCGTCGTCGAAGATGTGGAAGAGGCCGCAGTCGAGCACGGTCTCGAATGCGGTGCCAAGGGCTGCCAGCTCGAGCGCGTCGGCCACCAAGAAGGCAACGGTCAGGCCACGCTCCTGCGTTTTTCGCCTGGCGATGGAGATCGCGGTCGGCGCGGTGTCGATCCCCGTCGTTTCCAGGCCGAGACGGGCCGCCATGAGCGCGTGCTCGCCGGTACCGCACCCGACGTCGAGGACGCGGCCGCGCAGCTGTCCGGTGTCGGCCAACCGCTGGAAGGCCTGCTGTGGTCGGCCGATGTCCCACGGCGGCGTCGACGCGTATTCTGCGTCGAACTCGCGTGCACGCGTGGCGCGGGCGAGGTCGCGCGCGCCCTGTGGTAGGTCAACCTCGGTCATGGGTCAGCCTGCACCTCCGGGGTCGCCGGCGACACCGCTGCCGTGGCCGAAACGCTGACGGAGCGTTGCGGCCACGTCGTCCGCGCTCGGCATCGCAGCGATCTCGGCTGCGGCTCGGCGGGCCGCCACACGATGGCTCGGCTCGTCCAGGACCCGGCGCACCGCCGCGCGAACGTTCTCGGGGCTCACCGCGCCGGGTCGCAGGGAAGATCCGATCCCGGCGCGTTCGAGCAGCGATGCGTTGACGAAGTTGTCGGCACCCTGCGGGATCACCACCTGCGGCAGCCCGTGCGCCAGCGCCCCCAGCATCGTCCCCGAGCCCGCGTGATGCACCACCGCGGCACACCGCGGCAGCAGCGTGGCCTGGGGAACGAACCGCTCGGCGTGCGCGTTTGCGGGCAGCGGCCCCAGCGCAGCCGGATCCTGGTTGGCACCGACGGTCGCCAGGACGTCGACCGGCTCATCGGCGAGTCCGTTGATCACGGCTCTGAAGATGTCGAGATTGGCGTTGAAGAATGTGCCCAGCGTGACGTACACGAGCGGACGCCCGGTGAGGGCCGGTGGCGTTTGAGGCGGCGGTGCGGGACGTAGCGGGAGCCGCTCGCCCTCGGCGACGTCGAGCACGTCCAGCGATGAGGGGCAGATGGCGACAGTTATCCCGCGATACACGCCCGCGAACCCCGGTGTGCTGATGCCGAATGATCGCCACAACGGCGAGACCGCGTCGTTGGCCAGCTCGAGCACCTCACGCTCCAGCATCGCCCCGATGGCGTGGTGCACTGCCGGCACACCGAGCAGCTCGGCGACGAGCGGACCGGCGAACGCATACGTCTCGAACAGGACAAGATCGGGATCCAGTGTTCGACCGCACGCGAGCACGTCGTCGATCATGTCGGCGGTCGCCACCTCCGCGAACAGGCGAGGGATGAAGTAGTGATTGATCCGCTCCGGTGGCAGCCCGTCTCCGGGGAAGCCGCGGACGCGCGCGCGGAGTACCTCGAACCACGCCTGCTCGCCCCGTCCGGCGGGGCAGAGCTCGGCCCCCGCACGCTCCACGGAAGCACCGATCTCGGTGCCGCTGGCTACCACGATCCGGTCTCCCTGGTGAGCGAAAGCTTCGATCAGCGGTAGCAGTGGATTGATGTGCCCGGCAGCGGGAACACAGACTGCGAGTACCTTCATCGATGGCGTGCGTCGTGGGATCGCGGCATGGTCAGATGCGATTGGTCGGGATTGTCACGGGGCGACATTCTCGCTACTTGCACTCATGATTTCCTGGTGCGCAGCAGGCAGAACTCGTTGCCCTCCGGGTCCTCCAACACGACCCACGAGACGTCCGGACCCTGACCGATGTCCCGATGGCGCGCACCGAGTGACAGCAGCCGTTCCAGTTCCTCGGCCTGCTCGCATCCCGAGGGATTGAGGTCGATGTGGATGCGGTTCTTCACCGTCTTGCCCTCGGGCACAGGGATGAAGGTCAGCGCCGGCGCGGCGTCTTCGGTACCGTCAGACGAGATCCACCAGTAGCCGCTTTCCTCGTAGACGGCGGGCCAGCCGAGGACGCGTGACCACCACGCCGCCTGGCTCTCGGCATCGCGGCAGTCGACGACGATTTCGTTCAGGACGCTGGCCATCGAACCTCCTTGTGCACTCGGGTGGGTGGAGAGTAGCCCATGCACGCGCGCCAGAGGGCGACGCGGACGGCGAGGATGCCGACAGCGATTCGGTTCGAGCTGCGCGCGTTCGAAGGCTCAGACGCGGCGCCTCAGTGCCCCGGACGGAGCGGCGCGCGCGATCCCCGACACCCGGGCTATAACTGCTGAGTGGACCGAACATCGTGGCGTGACGGACCCGGGTTCCAACCTACGTGACCGCCGCTGGTCGGTCTCGGGAGCCGCTGCGGCCGAGTGAAGCCGTCGTGATCATTGCGAACGGGAATCCGCTCTCCCGGCGAGCCGACGGCATTGCGCAAGCCGCGCGTCAGCGGCTGGCGCCGCCGGCAGGACGCCAGGTGGACCTCGTGAAGAGTGAGCATGTGGGCCACGCTCGCGCGATCGCGGAAACATGGGCGACCGAGCACCTCGACGCGACGATCATCGGAATCGGCGGAGACGGAACCCTCAACGAAATCGCCAATGGCATCCTGGCCGCGACCGCCTCAAGCGGTAGCCGGGCGGTGCTCGTCATATGCCCCGCCGGTAATGCCAATGACCAGCACCGGAGCTGGCCGCGTTCCCGAAGGATCCGGCTCGAGAACGCGTTGTCAACGCCGCCCGTTCGCGTCGACATCCTCGAGGTCTCATATCGGACCGGTGGTGGTATGGAAGCCACGCAATACGCACTCTCATACGCTGCGATCGGCGCGCTGGCCACGGGTGCTTCGGCTGTCAATCATCGCCGGCGCCGGATGCTCACCAACCTGACCCTTGTCCCGCTGACAGTATTCCGGATCCGTCCGATCACGGTCGTCGTCGATGGCGAGGAGGCTTGTCTCGACAGCCTCAGCTGGCACATCATCCCGACGATGGCAAAGGTCCTCCGCGTGAGTTCGAACTCGCGACGCGCCGACGGGCTGATGGAGGTCGTCGCAGTGCCCCACCGCCGAGGGGTCGCATGGCTACGGATGACCTGGCTCGGCCTGCGGGCGCTTGTGGGACTGGGTGAGCAGACGCAGCGTGCGAGCATGACCGTCCATTGGGAGGCCGGCGGCCCCGCGCAATTGGATGGCGAGACGATCGACATCCCGCCGGGGTCCGATATCACCGTGCGCTGCGTGCCTGCCGCCCTTCGCGTGCTGTGCTGCGACACTGTCGCGCCCGTCTCAGCGTGAGTGGACGACGCGCTCGCCGGGGTGCCTCCGACCATGGATGGCGGCGACCAACTTCGAGCGCTGTGACGGGGCGATGACAAGGCGGATGCCGGTCGCGAGATGAAGCACTTTGTTGTGACGGACCGTCGACCGTCGTAACCCTCGGGCGCGAACCGTCAGGCTGGCCGGAGCTACTTCGTGCGGCTTCCTCGGATCTCCCAGAACTCCGGATCGGGAGTGCCCGGGGGCAGAAGCGGCTTGACGTTCGCGTCGAACCACGTGTCGTGTTGCGCTTTCGAATCCCAGATCTCAATGACGGTGATGCCATCGCCGTCAACGACACCGTAATGAGCGACGAAGCCGTCGGCGGCCAGCTGCGAGTCAGCGACGACCCCAACCACGTGGTCGTATGCCTCAGGAGGCATCCCAGCGGCGTGATGCCGCTTCAGCGTCGTCATGTGAAGGCTCCTCGGAATGTTCGCGGTTACGAACTGCGCGGAAGCCTATCAGGTGGCCGTGGCGCACGTTCTGCACGCGCGCCCGACCAGAGCTACTCGACCCATCCTGAGATGACATTCGGCCCTGGCACGAGTGGCATCCCCCGAGCAACGATCAATACGTGAATGACGGCTCAGCTTGGTCCAAAGGAGGTGCGACGATGAGGGTCGTACGAGATGTCATCGCAACGCTGATCATGGCGACGATGGCCGTCCTGTATGTGAATATCGCCGGTGGCGCAACGGTGGCGTTCATCGCTGATGCCCGCGGGGTGGCCGCGACCGGACTGGTGCTCGGACTGGTTGCGTGCGCTGTCGCGGGTGAGTCCGTGACCGTGTCGAAGCCCGGACCGTGGCGGACGATCGCCGGGTTCCTGGTGACGGCCCTGGTGACTGTCGGCATCGTCACCGTGATCACCAACAGCCTTGGGGTCCTCGCCGCGTTCATGGCGCTGTTCGTGGTGTTGTGGGCTGGATCGACACTGAGGCACGTGTTCGCTCCGCGGTCCGGGGCCCGAAGGCGCGTGCCGTTGTCGCCGTAGGCAGCGTACGCGCGTCAGCGGTTGTACGCACACGACGTTCGACAGGATGGAGGTCGAACAGCGGATACCGTCAGGCCAGCGCGCGCTCGAGAATCCTGCGGTGGCGCATCATCCACGATGCGCTCCGCGCTCGCCACGTGATCGCCCACATGACGGCGTACCCGGACGCCGCGATCGCGGCGGCTGTGTCGGGAGTGACCCCGTATTGCACCGCCTCGGCGCGGGCGCTGTGCACCGCGATCTCAACCATCTTGTCCACGAAATCCACTCGATCCGGCCTGGCAAGCCCGTATCCGTCGAGGAGGAGCCGAACCTGGTGGGCGCGGTGCTCAGGGCTCGGGAGATCAAATCGCTCCGTAACGTCGTCGTCGTGGAGTTGAGCATTGAGCCATGCCGTCTCAGCGAGGGCCCATACAGCGTCGACAGGGCCCGCGAACTCCCAATCGATGAGCGCCACCGGGATGCTGTCTCGCGCCACGACATTCCACGGTCCCGTGTCGCCGTGCCCGATGACCGGGTGCTGCCCGGCGAGGTCACGAATGAACCATGGCTGCCAGCACGCGTTGTCCGGGACGTCGAACGATGCGGCGGCGTCGTGCAGTCCGCGAAGCAGTGTGCCGAGCGCCACGAGCGCGGGGTCGTCCCATGCTCTGGGATGGGGTGAAGACCCGGGAATGTAGGTGACGGCTTCTCGTCCATCGGATGTGAAACCATCGCCCACGGCGCGCGGGGCGCCTTCGAACCCAACCCGTTCCAGGTGCTGCAACAACGCAATCACCGACCTGCTCCATGGCCGCGCCTCACGCAACACGACACGGCCGTCCCGGAGCGCCGTCGAGGGTGCCGCGTCATCTCCCGTTATTTCGATCCGGCGTTCTTCGCCTGCCATGAGGAGAGTCTTCCAGAAGTGCACCCGTGGCGAAGCGGCAACGACGGCTCAGCAGCGCGCCGCCGGCGGCGCAAGCGGGCACGACGACCTTCAGCATCGATCCCGCGAAGGCGCGCGGAACTCCTGCAGGAGGTGAAAGGTCTAGCGCGTGATTGGTTGCACCGCCTGCCCCGTCAGCTCCACGTGCGGAGCCCAACGGCAACCGCACTCGACACACTCGTATCCGGAGACCACGGTCCGGCTTGCGGTGCCAAGAGCTGGCGCACTGGGATTGTGCTTGACCACCTCAGTTGACCTGCATTCCGGGCATTCACGGATTTCGCCATCGGCCATGATCCACCCCTTGTGCTGACACGCTGTGGGTGCCGACACGCTACAACTCAACGTTCCCGCTGATATTGCATCCGTGTGACGGATGCCGAAAACGATCGGCGTTGTGGCTGAGCGGCCCCCCTGTCACCACGATGGTAGACCGTGGACGCCGATCCCGGCCACTCCGCGCCGCCTGGACAGTGTGTTGACAGCGGGGCGAGATTGCTGCTGCGTCTTGAACGCGCCGTCGGCTAGGCTCGGGCGCCGCTCGGCGGATCCCGAAGAGAGGCAACCGCCCGCGAGTGGGCGATCCGCAGCGCGTCGACCATGGCTGGTTGAACCCCGGCCCCGACGATGGCCTCGAGCTCGGCCTCGGCGACCGGGCGTGAGAACAGGAAGCCCTGACCGAGCCCGCAGCCGAGCCGCACGAGTTCGTCCCGCTGCGTCGGGCTCTCGATGCCTTCGGCGACGACGACCAGGCCCAGGGCATCGGCCAGGCTCACCACCGAACCCGCGACCGCCGACGTCACCGCGCTCGTGGAGATCCCCGTCACGAATGAGCGATCGAGCTTGATGACGTCGACGGGCAGCGTTCGCAGATAACTCAGCGATGAGTACCCCGTCCCGAAGTCGTCGAGAGCGATACGAATCCCCGCCCCTCGGAGCCTCGTGAGCGTTGCGGAGGCCGCATCGATGTCCTCGACGATCACGCTCTCGGTGACTTCGAGAACCAGGCTGGTCGGAGCGAGGTCGCTGTCGCGGAGCGCGCGGAACACGTCTTCGACGAAGTCGGGTTCGCGCAGCTGCCGGGCCGACAGGTTGACGCTCACCGACAGGTGCTCGGCGCCGTCCAGCTCGCGCTGCCACCGCCTCGTCTGCTGGCAGGCCTTGCGCAACACCCAGCGCCCGATCTCGACGATCAACCCGCACCCCTCAGCAAGCGAGATGAAATCGAGAGGCTGCACCATCGTGCCGTCCGGCATGCGCCAGCGGATCAACGCCTCGGTTCCGAGCACGCGCAGGGTCGCCAATTCGAGGATCGGCTGGTAGTGGAGGAGGAATTCCCCATTGGCGAGTGCGGAACGGAGCGCGCTCTCGGTATCGAGGCGCCGCTGCACCGACACCTTGAGCTCGGGGGCGAACCGCTCGGAGCGATTGCCTCCCAGCTCCTTCGCCCGGTACATCGCGAGATCCGCCTGCTGCACGAGATCTGCGGCCGTCTCACCGCCGGTCGACGGCATCGACACGCCGACGCTTGACGAGACGAGGAGGTCCTGTTGCTCGACGCCGAAGGGAGCCGCAATCGCACTCACCAACCGAGCCGCGACGCGGTCAACCTCGGCTGTTCCGAGGGTGTTGACGACGATCACCGCGAACTCGTCGCCTCCCATCCGCGCGACCGTGTCCCCGGGTCGCATCGCTGACCGCAGACGCTCTCCGATCTGGCGTAGCAGCACGTCACCCGCTTGATGACCCTGGGTGTCGTTGACCGTCTTGAACCCGTCGATGTCCATGAACAACACGGACGGTCCACCCTGATCGGGTCCTCGTCTCCGGCTCAACTCGTGTTCCAGGCGGTCCATGAGGAGCACTCGGTTCGGCAGATTCGTGAGCGGGTCGTGCAGTGCCTGGTGGAGCAACTGCTCCTGCAGTTCGCGTCGCTCCGTGACATCCCTGATATTGAGGACGATGCCCCGCACCGCCGGATCCTGCAGGAGTTGAGCGACATGCACGTCCACGCAGCGGACGCTTCCCTCCGAATCCAGAACCCTGCACTCGAGTGCGGAAGATCGGCCGCTATCGTGCAGGCGGTCGCGGAGGGCATGCATGGCTCGGGCTCGATCATCCCGGTGAATCAACGCCTCAACGGGTGAGCCGGACGCGATTGCCGGCACCGGACCGAACACCTTTCGAAGTGAATCGCTCACCCACGTCACGCGCATATCCGAATCGAGAATGACGATGACGTCGGAGGAGTTCTCGATCAGGGACCGGAAACGCTCCTCATTTCTCTGCAACTTGCCACGTTCGTCGATCAACTCGGTCATCCGTCGCTCAACGTTCCGGCGTAAGGCGTGGTTCTCCAGCAACGCCAGCATCTGACGGAGGAGGACCATGCCCAGGACGAGGAGGCCCGACCAGAACAGCACTCCGTCGCCGGGCGCGTGGATCAGCTCCTGTCGCATCGCAATGACACCGGCGCCTGCCACAGGGAGGTAGCACAAGAGCGACGAATCGCGGGTTCCCGGACCTGCGTCCGTCTGCATCTGGTCCGATTGTGTGCGCAACCAGACCTCGAGCAAGCCGAGGGCGAGGAGGCTGAAGCCGAGCGTGTAGCCGAACTCGGTTGTGAAGACGATGTTGCTCACGTACGTGCCGATGCTCGTGTAGTAGTTGTAGCCGGAGTCGGCCACGGCGAGGCTGAGGTATCCGAGTGCGATGAGCCCGATGGGGAGTCGCAGCCGTCCCGTCTGCTGGGCGATGACCAGAAGCGCCAACGCGACCAGGAGGATGTCGGTCAACGGATAGGCGAGGTACGTGATGGTCGCGGCTACCGAGTTCCCCTGAGCGGGGTCGGTGTCCGTCAGCCAGATGGAGTGGAGGACGAGTGCCCAGCTGATGAAGAGGGTGGCGGGCACCACCGTGAGGGCATCGAGCACGAGCCGGGTCAACCCTGCGCGGGTCGCGTGCTGGGATGCAACCAGCACGAGTCCTGCGCCGGCCAGCGGGATCTCACCGAGATAGAAGAGATCGTTCAAGGCAGGCGAGACCGAATTGAGCTCTGAGGAGTACAGGACATTGCCGACGGCCCAGCTCACCCCAGCCAGCCCGATCAGCCACCACCCCCAGCGACGGCGGCCACGCGTGCACCTTCCCGCGAGTGCGGCGGGAACAGCCGTCAGCGCCGCCAGCATGGTCACGCCCCAGTTGTCGATCCAGTTGGTCAGCGCGCCTGTCGGCTGGCGAGCGATGAGGATCGCGAAGGACACGTTGATCGCGACTGCGACGCCGATTGCCCCCATTCGGATGCCGCGGCGGTACCGCTGTGTATCCACATGCCCCACTCTGGCTGCGGGGCCCGTGACGTCGTGATCGAGCTGTATCAAGGCCCCACGATCGGCATGACGAAATGACACGCGGTTCCATTGATCACGTCACGCCGCGTCAACGGGTGATGCCGTCGACCGGCGCGCGTCAATCGCTGCCAGAGTCCCGAGGTCCACAGCGAGAAAGCCCCAGCCGACCGCTCGGCTGAGGCTTTCAGTGATGCTGGGAGACGTGGGCAGCCCGTAACGGTCATCGGCGGCGCGTACCTTCCGCCTGACGACCCGGGTTCGCCTCCCGGATTAGGACAGCGGGATGGTGTTGAACGTGCCCCACGGGGTGACAGCACCCGCGCCGTTGATGCTCTGAGTCCCGGTCACGCCCGGGATGTAGGCATCGCCGGTGAAGAGGTACAGGGGCTTGCCGTGGTACGTCACCTGGCGGGTGCCATCCGGCCGTGCGACGACTCCGAGCGCGTGCTGGTCGACGCCGTCGCCGGCCTCAGGCTGCCCGGCGGTGAGGACCGGCGACCAGAGCAGGGCACAGTAGCTCCGGCATCCCTGACCGTGCTTGTTGGTCAAGGTGTAGACCGGGAAGGTCCCCAGCGGCAGGAGGGAGAAGTCGTTGTCCATGGTTGCGGCGAGCACCGTACTGCCCCCCACCGTCTCGCTCTGCATTTGCAGCCGGCCGGGCGCGGCGTTGCCCCGACCAGGGTCCACCAGGTACCAGGTGCCGGCGGGGCTGGTCACCGGGTCGAACAGGTTCGCGCCATCGGTTTGCGCGGGCGTCTCGTCCTGGAAGAACCGATAGAGCGGCTGACCGGCGTAGGTCACCTGCTGCACGCTCACGCCGGCGAGCACGTCGGTTCGGGTCACCGTCCCGAGCAGGCTGCGCTTGACGCCGGGCCCGGCGATGGGTGCGCCATTGGTCAGGAGCGCCGGCCAGAGGACGCTGTCGCACGGCTGGCCGATGGGGTTTGCCCCGTCGCTGCAGGCGAAGGCCGCGAGACCGAACGTCAGCGAATGCAGCTCATCGGACGTGAGGACATACAGGGAGCAACCCGCAAAGGTGCCCGAACCGATGCTGAGCACCGTGCCGAAGGCCGTCGACTTCGTCGAAACGGTCGTGCGTCCGGTGGGGGAACTCGTGATCGGGGTGGTGCAATCAGCAGCGGTGGCCTTTGCGCTCGCGGCTGCGCCGAATTGAGGGGACACGGTAAGCATGCCCAGGGTGAGGATGGCGGCGCCGGCCGGGCGGGCAATAACCCGTGAAAAGCGCACTCCTGTATACGGGCGTTTCATGTATCTCGTTCCTTGTGGTTGGCGATTCTCTTGGTGACGACGTCGGTCGCTGACGTGGTGCGACGACGTCGAATCCGCTACCGTCCGATCAGCGGTAGAAGTACGGGTCGAGGACGCTCACCTGCGTGATCTGGTCGACGGGCAGCGAGTTCCGGTCGGCTGTCTTGCGGATCGCCTCCGGACTCGGCGCGTCGTAGACGCAGTATGTCTTCCGCTTGTCCTCGCTGACATACGAGTGGACCCAGGTGACGCCGTCATCAGCGTTGCTGTTCACCACTGCCAGGCAGGTCGACGCCCCCTGTGCATCCACAGGGATGTGGAGCCCGTCCGGAAAGGTGCGCTCCACGACGTATCTCGGCATCTGCGTTCCTCCGTGTGCTGTGCTCGCGAGTGCGACCACCTGCAGCGACACTAGATACGGCTCGGCCGAGCGCACATCGGGAGGAGTACCCAGATTGGCGCGCGCCATTACCCATCTTGGGAGCACGAAGGGCGCGTCGACGCCGCTGTACGTACAATCCGTCCGGTACACGGGAGACAGGGGACTCTGACGATGTCGCTAGCCGTTGCAGGAGCTGGGGATCTGCTCGAGCGGGCGGAAGCTCTTGCCGCACTCGAGCGCCATCTCGCCGCGGTCACAACCTCGGCGGCCGGGCGTCTTGTCTTCATCGGTGGTGAGGCGGGCGTCGGCAAGACGTCGCTCGTGCGGCGTTTCTGCGCCAACCAGTCGGTGCGAGTCCTCTCCGGCGCATGCGACGCGCTCGCCACCCCGCACCCGCTCGGCCCGCTCCTCGACATCGCTCACAGGTCCGCTGGAGACCTCGAGGCGTTGATCATTCGTGGCGCTCGGCCACATGAAGTCGCCGGAGCCCTGCTCGATCAGTTGAGTTCAGGGCCGCCGCACGTCGTGGTGTTGGAAGATCTTCACTGGGCTGACGACGCCACGCTCGACGTCCTCAGGCTCCTCGCGCGCAAGGTGGAGTCGGCACCGGTGCTGATGATCGGCACATACCGGGACGACCAGATCGACCGCGGCCATCCGCTGCGAATGCTCATCGGCGACATCGCGACGAGCCCGGCGGTCGCGCGCCTCTCCCTCAGCCCGTTGTCGAAATCGGCAGTCGCGGAATTGGCATCGCCGTACGGACTCGACGCTGCGGAGCTGTACCGCAACACCGGAGGGAATCCCTTCTTCGTAACGGAGGTCCTCGCCGCCGGGGGCGACACACTTCCAGCAACGGTCCAGGACGCTGTCCTCGCGAGGGTGGCGCGATTGGGACCGGTCGCGCAGCGGCTGGTCGAGACGGTCGCCGTCATTCCCGCGGATGTCGACATCGGTGTTGTGGAGGCCATGGATGCAGAAGCCGTGGGCGGCGTTGATGAATGCCTTGCCGCAGGCGTGCTCGCCGCCATCTCAGGCGGTGTGGCATTCCGCCACGAGCTTGCACGTCTGGCAGTCGAGCTCTCGCTGTCACCGCCGCGCCGAGTCTCCCTCCACCGCGCCGCGCTCGCGGCGCTGTCCGATCCGACGCGTGGACCCATCGATCCGACATCGCTGTCACACCATGCGGAGGGTGCGGGTGACGTCGACGCTGTGCTCCGCTTCGCGCCCGAGGCGGCAGAGGTCGCCGCGCAGGCGCAGGCACATCGTGAAGCAGCCGCGCAATACGCCCGCGCACTGCGCTTCGGGTGGGCTCTGACCGACGAGCGACGCGCTGAGCTGCTCTCGCAGCGGTCGTGGGAGTGTTTTCTCGTCGGCCATTACGCGGACGCAATCGAAGCGCGCAAGAAGGCGCTGGCAACGTACCGGTTGCTCGGCGACACGCTGCGTGAAGGTGATGCGCTGCGGGCAATGTCGTCGAATCTCCGCTGTTTCGGGCAGGTCGCGGAAGCGTCCGAGGCGGGGGTCGCAGCGGTTGCTGTTCTTGAGCAGTTGCCCGCAGGCCACGAGCTGGCGCTGGCATACGCGAACCGCGCCATGCTGGCGCTCAACATCGAGGACACGGCGGCGACCCGCTTCTGGGGCGGCAAGGCGCTGGAGCTTGCCGAGCGCCTCGACGACCGCGAGACGCTGGTGCATGCCATGAATTCCATCGGCACGGCGGGCTACCTACTCGGTGACGATGATGGACGGCGGGCGCTCGAACGCAGCCTGCAGCTTTGCAGGGAATGGGGATTCGCCGAGCAGGCTGGTCGCGCATACATCCACCTCGCCTGGGCGGGGGTCCGCGTCCACGACTACGCGCGTGCCGAGATCCATCAACGTGAAGGTCTCGAGTACTGCCTCGAGCGCGGGCTCGACGCATGGCGATTCGAGATCCTCGCACACCAAGCCCGTCGGCTCGTCGACCAGGGCCGCTGGGAGCAGGCCACCGAGGCGACGTCAACGGTGCTCCGATCCGGCACCGCCAACGCGGTCGCTCAGACGCTGGTGCTCTGCATCGTCGCGGTCCTGAGGGCGCGTCGCGGGGATCCCGATCATCGCGGACCGCTCGCGGAAGCGCAGGCCAACGCCGCACCAACCGGAGAGCTCCAGCATCTCCTCCCGGTCGCCACCGCGTCCGCCGAGGTCGCGTGGCTCGAAGGGGGTGGGAAAGCCGCCGATGCGGCCCGCGCCGCGACCGACGATGCAATGGAATTGGCGATGCGCTTCAAGGCGGCCGCGGCCGTCAGCGAGCTCGCGGCGTGGCGACGACGCTGTGGTATTCGCGAGGCGGGACCCGCCGAAGTCGTTGGTCCGTATGCCTTGGAGCTCGCCGGCGACACGGCCGGGGCAGCGGCGGCCTGGACGGAGCTCGGCTGCCGCTACGAGGCGGCCGTCACGCTCTGCGTGGGAGGCTCCGACGAGCACCATCGTCGCGCGATCGCGATCTTCCAGGCACTGGACGCGAGACCGGCGGCGGCCATTGCCGCACGCCTCCTCCGTGAGGGTGGTGCGCTGAGCGTGCCACGGGGGCCGCGTCCGTCGACGAAGCAGAACGCAGGCGGACTCACAACGCGCGAGCTCGAAGTGCTCGGCATGCTCAGTGAGGAGATGAGCAATCGGGATATCGCCCGCCGCCTGCACCTTTCAGAGAAGACGGTGGACCATCATGTGGCCGCGATCCTCGCGAAGCTCGGTGTGAGCAACCGCAGACAAGCGGCTCGGGCGGCGGCACCTCTCGTTTCCAGGTAGCGTGCCGGTCGACCAGCCGCTATCGCCGGGCAGCCCGGGGGTCTTCTCGAGCGTTCGAGGCTATGTCCGCCGAGGCGGCGACGATGAGCCGCACCGGTCGATCCCAGAAGAAGTAGTTCCAGGCCCACGACCAGATCGCCAGAGCGCGGTTGCGGAAACCGACCAGGTAGAGCAGGTGGATGAAGATCCAGATGAACCAGCCGATCAATCCGTTGATCTTCAAGGGCCCGATCTGCGCGACCGCGGCGCCGCGACCGATCGTCGCCATGGTTCCCTTGTCGTGGTAGTGAAACGGTGCGCTGCCGGCCCCCTTGAGGCGTGCGGCGATCACCTTGCCGGCGTACCTGCCGCCCTGTATCGCGACGGGGGCCAGCATGGGCAGCACGGCGCCCGCCTGCTCGGACGCGGCTGCATCACCGATGACGAACACCTCGGGATGGCCGGCGAGCGTCAGCTCCGGCGTGACCTTGACGCGGCCGGCTCGGGCCAGCGCATCACCCTGCACGTCGAGCGGAGTCGTCGCGCGGACGCCCGCCGTCCAGACAACGGTTTCCGCTTCGACGCGATCGCCGTTGTCGAGTGTGATGCCGTGATCATCGATGCCACGCACCGATGTGCCGAGAATGATGCGCACACCTTTCTGACGCAACGACCGCGCGGCGAGGCGGCTGAGACGCGGGGCGAAGGTCGCAAGAATGCGGTCGCCGGCTTCAATGAGCACTACCGACACGTCGCCGAAGTCGACACGCCGGTAGTCCTTCGGCAGGACATGCTTGATCAACTCAGCCAGAGCACCGGAGTACTCCACACCGGTGGGTCCCGCTCCGACGACGGCGAACGTCAGAAGCCGCTCTCGTGCTTCCGCGTCGGCGACGAGCGACGCGCGCTCGAAGCAGTTGAGGAGGTGTGAGCGCAGCGCGATCGCCTCGCTCAGATCCTTCAGTCCGGTGCTGTGCCGGCGCGCATCATCGTTGTTGAAGTAGTCCGTCACACTGCCGGTGGCGACGACCAGGTAGTCGTAGTCAAGCGTCGCGGCGGAAGTGATCACGCGCCGCCGGCCCAGGTCCACCGCGCTGACCTCGGCGCGAAGGACGTCGATGTTGCGGCTGCGCCGGACGATGGTTCGGACCGGGCTTGCGATTGCCGAGGGGTCAAGAAGGCCGGACGCCACCTGGTACAGGAGCGGCTGGAAGAGGTGGTAGTTGTTGCGGTCGACGATGGTCACGTCGACGTCGACGTGACGCAAGGCGCGAGCTGCCGCAAGGCCGCCGAAGCCGGCGCCGACGATCACGACATGCGCGGGCCGGGTCACACGATATGTTGTTCCACGCGGGACGGCCGTCGAAGCGAGGAGAAGCGCTTGTGGTTACCCGCACGGCGACGAGTTCAAGGGCAGGTGCGCCTGCAGGGAGGCGACGCCTCGTCCGACTCCGACTGCTACCGCTGACGCTGGGCTGAGACGCCGGCTCCGTGCGGCAACGTCCCGCCGCGCTGATGAGCCAGGGCGGCGTCGAGGCGCAACCGGCTGTCAGCACGATGCCGGGCATCGACGATGACCTCGCACAGCGCGCGATGTGCGACGTGACGTTCGAGGTAGCGCCGGAGTCGTCTCGCCTCGGCGCGGTCAGCGCGGTGTTGTTGCCAAAGACGCCATAGCATGGGCGTGCAGCCTCGTCTGCTCCCGGACGGGGAGACTCACTTTCTGGACGATGACGTTGTACACCCGATGTACACGCTCTGTCCAAACTCTGTCCGGCGAACACTCCCTTGGGTATGCTCGTGCCATGCCTGAGGGTGGCGAACCGGCGCTGTCGCGCGGCCCGATGTTCGCCGTCCTGCGGCGGGTCTGGGTGCGCCTCAGAGCGCACTGGATCACACTCGCCGGGTTGGTGGCCGTCGTTGGGCTGATCATCGCCGTCAACCCCGGGAAGGTCGCGCATGACCTGACGGGCGCCGACACCGGTCTGCTCGCCTGGATGCTCCCCGTGGTGCTGCTGCTCTACGTCATGCGCGGCGTCTCGTGGTCGATCGTCCTTCGCGGGGCGAGCCAGGACGTCGGGCTGGAGCAGGCGATCCGCGTGACCTTCATCAGTCAGGCGTTTGTGTTCCTTCCCGGTGGCGACCTGTGGCGCGTGCCGATCGTCAAGACCGGCAGCGGCCTGCCGACGAACGCGGGGATCATGACGGCGACGGTCGTGTTCGACGATCTGATCTACCTGTTCGTGCTCACGTTCGCCATGGTCCCGGTTGTGGTGCGATCTCCGGTCCTCGCGATCCCGCTCGCCGTCGCATTGGTGCCGCAGCTGGCGATCTTCGCGATCCTGCTGTCGCCGCGCGTCTATCACTGGCTGGCGAGTCGCGTCGGCCGCATGCGACTCTTCCACCGCTTCCAGATCGAGCTCGACGCACTCGGTCCCACGTTTCGAGCGCTCGTCCGCAGCCGCGTGCTGCTCCCGGTGGTCGCCGTCGACGTCATCGCCGTCGTGCTCTCAATCGCGCTGTTCGCCCTCGGTCTTGCGGCGGTGCACGGCACCGGGACGGACGTTCCGCACATCGCGTACACGTACGCGGCGAGCCAGGTGGTCACCAACCTGACGGTGCTCCCAGGGGCGCTCGGGGCGTACGAGGGCATGATGACCGGCGCCATGGCGCTGCAGGGTGTCTCGCCGGCTGCGGCTGCGGGAGGTGCGTTGCTGTATCGGGTCGCCAACGACGTGCTGATGGCACTGCTCGGTCTGGCGATCGCCTTTGCCTTTGACCGCGAATACCTGCGAGCGTTCCGGTCGGCCCCCGAGAAGGTCGTCTCCTGAGCGCTCCACCACGGAGCCGGCGCCGGACTTCGCTGCTCTCGTCCCCTTTCTGGTGGCTGATCACGCGCGGCGACAGCGGCCACGGTCGTGCGTACGGTGCGCTCAAGGTCTGGCTCTGGTGGGAGCGTCGCTATCTGCGACGTCACCGCGTCCGGCGGTTGACCGAACAGTCGGCGGTCATGATCGAGACGCGCGACTATCACGGCAGGCCGGTGACGTTGCGCGACGGGACCGAGGTGCGATCGGGCGATCGCGTCGTCGAGCTGCACCTCGCGAACCGGGGTGTCGCCGGCGACGCGACCGGCGAAGCCTGGACCCCATTTCAAACCCTGAGGAAGACGCGCGCGGACCTCGCGCTCGTGGAGCGGCTCGTGCAGCGCGGCAGTCTCGGGCCGGTTCGCGCGTTGCACGCCGTTTCGCTGATTGCGCCGGCGCTCGGTCGCCTCGGATTCACGATCGTGCCCCTCGACCAGTCGGCGCGGTCGCGCGTGCTCCGGTTCTATCTGGTCGGCCTGCTCGCGATCTATCACCCCGACGGATGGCGCGGTGCACGCCACGCCAGGGAGCGAGCGTGGCCCTACGAGGCCTGGATGAGCATCCCCGAGCTGGCGCGCGTCACGCGTGCTCCATGAGCTTGCCGCCGCGTGACAGGCTTGGGTCGGTGCATGACGCACGATCGAAACAGCAGGGCCTCCGCTTTCCGTGCTGCATCTTCGAGATGCTCACCTCGACACGTCGTTTGCGCGTCTCGGGGTTCTGGGTTGCGTTGACCCATCGAACCCATTCCCAGCGTGCCATCGGCGTGATGGCATCCCAGATCTCCTGGATCTTCTTCGGCGCCGCGCCCAGCGCGCTCGCAAGATCCTGCGGCACGAGCGGCTCCGGCCACTCGTCGCGCGGCGCGATTTCGAGCGAGGCCGTCTCACCGGCGCTGACGCCGGCACCGCGTTGCAGTCTCTGGTCGACTCTCATCCAGTGGCCGAACGTCCCATCCGGTTCCAGCACTGTCTGGAATTCGTGGCCGTTGATCGTTCCTTCCACCGCCACCTGACCGCGCGACGGCAGCATCCTGCTCGCCTTCTCGGGCAGGCGGAGGAGCGTGGACGTGCCGAGCGTGAAGAGCGTGGCGTCGAAACGGATGGTCGGCGCCGCTGCGTGTGCACTCCACGTGGGCATCGCGTTTCATTGTGCACGTCGGCACCGCCGAGCCCAGGCTGGCCGTCGATGCTCGCCGCTCTGGGAGTCACCGGTTTCGATCCGGCTGCGACGAATGCCGCGTGCCGGCTTGATCCGGGCGAACGACGCGATTTGAACTTGCAGAGCGGTGTCTGTCGGTCTGGATTCTTGGGCGTCGCGCCCAGTAAATCACCCGTTAGGGTGATTTTTCGTTCGACAAGTTGACAAACCCCTATCGGTTGTTCAGACAATCCCGACGCCATCTCACGAGGTTCCGTGGGTTGAGGTGTGCGCGGCGCTTGTCGCTACCGGAACGGGTGGCGTCGCTCAACGGTGGGTCCGGTTCGGAGGGCACAGGTCTGATGCGCTTGCAAACTGGTATCAGGGGCCGGGGGTCCCGCTTGTCCAAGATGAGCAAGGTAACCCTGGTGGCAACCGCCGGCCTCGTGGCCGCCGCTTGCGGGAGCAGCTCGCCCAGCACCTCGGGAGGATCCGGGCCCTCGAACCCCGGCGTCCCATCGGGGATCACCGTCACCTCGTTCGGCACTGACATCAACGCGACGATGAGCCAGTTCAAGTCCCTGACCGCCTATGCGACCAAGGGTGCGAACTCGCTCCTGATCGGCGTCATCCTCCCCGACACCACGTCGTCGACCCGGTGGGTCAACTTCGACGCACCGTACCTGACCGCCGCGCTGGCGGACGCGGGATTCAACCAGCAGCAGTTCCGGATCGACAACGCGCAGGGCAGCGATCAGACCGAGCTCAACGACGCAACCGCTGACATCAACCTGGGCGCCAAGGTTCTGATCATGTGCCCGCTTGACGGACCAACCGGCGCGGCCATCGCGCAGCTGGCCGCGGCCAAGCACGTCACGATGATCAGCTACGACCGTGCCACGTTCGTCAAGGGCTTGAAGAACTACTACGTCAGCTTCGACAACGAGAAGGTCGGGGAGCTGATCGGTAATGGCTTCCTCACCTGCGTCACCTCGTGGGGTGTCAAGAGCCCGCAGGTCTTCGTGCTGAACGGCGGCGAGGACACCGACCCGAACGCCATCTCGTTCGCCACCGGCTACAACAAGGTCGTCTGGAACCAGCCGGCCAAGACCGTCGCCGCCGGCGCCACCAACAGCCAGGGCATGACGCTCGTTGGTGAGAACTTCGCACCCGGCTGGTCCAACACCCAGGGTGGCACGATCTTCCAGCAGGAGTTCACGGCGCATCCCTCGATCAACGCGACCATCGAGGCCAACGACGGGCTCGCCAACGCGGTCATCAACGTCCTCAAGAGCGCCAATGTGCCCGCCAAGAAGATCCCCACCACCGGACAGGACGCGACTGCTCAGGGAATGGCCTGGGTGCTCGAGGGCTACCAGTGCGGTTCGGTCTACAAGGCGGTGTACAAGGAGGCCCAGGACGCGGTCGCCATGGCCACCATCCTGCTCTCCGGCAACACCGTCCCCCCGGGGCTGCTCAACGGCACGACCGTTTCCCCCGCTGACTCCAGCATCAGCAATCCGGCGTCGCTCCTCGTGCCGGTCTGGGTCGATGCGACCAACATGGAGGCAACAGTGGTCAAGGACGGCTTCGATCCCGCATCGGCCATCTGCGCCATCGCCGGCGCGGCGGCGTGCACCGCGGCCAGCATCTCGTAGTCGAGTGACGGGCATTCCCCGGCGAATGCCCGCGAAATGAGGCAGCCGGGCCGTCCCTCGGGGCGGCCCGGCCTCTCATCCCAACGCACGTGGCTCGAGGTGTGCGACGGGAGGCTGCGCGTGGGATGCCGGAGCGACGTGGGAGGAAAGGCCCGTCGGCGTACGAGCCTCCGAGGACTTCTTTGATCTGAGGCGACAGAGATGACACACGACCCCGGCGGAGCGGCGGGCGGGACGTCGGCAGCGGTGGAGCCGCTCCTGAAGTTGCGGGGCATCGACAAGCACTTCGGCGCGGTCCAGGCGCTGTACCAGGTGGACCTGGACCTG
>DATLRX010000106.1:0-17750 GCA_035534435.1 Candidatus Acidiferrales bacterium | reverse complement strand
GGGGACATCTTCCGCCATCGTGATGTGCTCGTAAAAGTGCTGCGCACGGGCGGGGAGCGGGTATTCTGCACTCCCGCCACGGAGTGCCTTCGTATTCGGTGGATGTATCGATAGCGGGAGGGCCGATGCCGAGCGCCGATGAGATCCGAGACGTTCAGAGGGCCACGTGGGCTGGGCTCTCTGCGGGCTGGGAGAAGTGGGACTCGGTCATCATGGATCAGCTCGGCCCGGTCAGCGCGGCGATTATCGAGCGTCTCGACATCGCTGAAGATCATCAGCATCTCGACATTGCCGCAGGCACAGGTGAGCCGGGTTTGAGCATCGCGAGACGGTCGCCGAAGGGACGCGTCGTGCTGACTGACCTTGTAGCGGAGATGCTGGACATAGCCGCGCGACGCGCCACGGCGCAAGGGATCGCCAATATCGAGACGAAGGTGTGCAGCGCCGATGATCTGCCGTTCAACGACGCCACATTCGATAGCGTCTCCGTGCGTTTTGGGTACATGTTCTTCCCCGACCTGGCGAAGGCGACGGCCGAGTTCGCGCGCGTGCTCAAGCCGGGCGGACGTCTCTGCTCGTCGGTATGGGTCAAGCCCGACGAAAACCCGTGGACGACGATCGCCATGCAGGCAATCGCGACCGAGGCGGTGGTGGCGCGACCCGATCGGGACGGTCCGAATATGTTTCGGTGCGCTGCCCCGGGATATGTCGGTGCCCTGTACGAGGGCGCAGGGCTGCGCGACGTTGTCGAGTGGGACGTCGACGTCGAACTCGTGACGCGATCGCCGGAGCAGTATTGGGAGATGATCAGCGAGCACGTCTCACTCGCGGTTGCGGCGCTCCAGCAGGTCGACGACCCGGCGCGGGAGCGGATTCGGGCAAACGCCATTGCGAAGGTGAGCGCGTTCGAGAAGGACGGAAAGGTCCGGGTTCCGGGCGTGGCGCGGTGCATCATGGGAACGAAACAAGACGCGAGCAGCACGCGCCCGCGCGACGCCGCGCGATCCAGTTGAGCCGGGTTTCCAGCGGTCCACAACGACCTTCACGGAGCTGAAGGAGCTGCTGTTGGGGAAGCATGGAGGCAGTCGACTTGGCCCTGGATCTCAGGCTACTGTCAAGGGCGCTAGCCGCACACTGACATCGCAGAGGTCAGAGGCTCGATCCCTCTTGCGCCCACCATTCGCCTCTCGCGCGCCGGCGGATCCAGCGGAGCGCGCGCTCGCGGGTGAGGAGTACGCGTTGAGCATGCTCCGCGCAGCGACCAGCTGCGCGAACATCGCCTCGAAGCGGGCTTGCCAGGGCCGGGTTTGTCGCAGGCTGCCTGGAGATCCCGAGAAGCGCTCCTCAGAGTCCGGAGGCGAAGGTCATCGCGGGTTTGCGACTTCCGGCCCTGGTGCGCCCGGTGGCGGGGTGGAACGATCGAGCCGGTCGTTCTGCACCGAGGAGGTGGACCATGCGGTGGCTTTCCGACGAACGGGAACGTAGGTTCGAGGATCGCGCTCACGCCGGGCGCCGCCTCGGCGAGCGCTTGGAGCAGATGAGGCTCATCGATGCGGTGGTGCTGGGCCTGCCGCGAGGCGGCGTCGCTGTCGCCTTCGAGGTGGCGCGTGCACTCCACGCTCCCCTCGACGTGGTGGTGGTCCGGAAGCTCGGCGTGCCGTTCCAGCCCGAGCTGGCGATGGGCGCCCTCGGCGAGGGCGGTGCGCGGGTCGTCAATCCCCGTGTGGTCCTCGAGGCCGGAGTGAGCGACGCCGAGATTGCTGCCGTCGAAGCGGTTGAGCGAGCCGAGCTCGAGCGCCGGACCCGGCGGTATCGTGGCGGGCGCTCACGGGTCGACCTGCACGGGCGCACGGCGATCGTGGTCGACGACGGGATCGCGACCGGGTCGACCGCCGAAGCGGCCTGCCGGGTGGTCCGAGCCCTGGGGGCGGCGCGGGTGATCCTTGCCGTTCCTGTCGGGCCGCGGGAGTCGATCGCGCGCCTTCACGGCGTCGCCGATGTCGTCGTCTGCTTGGAGACACCGGCCCTGTTCTTCGCCATCGGCCAGTACTACAAGGACTTCGCCCAGCTCACTGACGAGGACGTGGTCGCTCTGCTGGACAAGGCTACGACGCACGAGGCCGCGCTTGATCCCGGCGGAGCTGGTGCCGTGGCGGATCCACCTGTGCACCGCGAGGAGGTGACCGTGCCGGTCGGTGAGGTCGAGCTGCAGGGGACCCTGGCGTTGCCCGAGCAACCGGTCGGCGTCGTCGTCTTCGCGCACGGCAGCGGCAGCAGCCGTCACAGCCCGCGCAACCGCTTCGTCGCGTCGATGCTGCAGGACGCCGGACTCGGAACGCTGCTCTTTGACCTGCTCACGCCCGATGAGGAGCTGAGCCGGTCCAACGTCTTCGACGTCGAGTTGCTGGGCAGCCGCCTGCAGGCGGTGACAGAGTGGCTGAGGAAGCAACCGGCCACGCGGGACCTGGCCATCGCGTACTTCGGCGCCAGCACGGGCGCTGCCGCCGCATTGTGGGCGGCGTCCGAGCCGGGCGCCAACGTGGCCGCGGTCGTCTCCCGGGGCGGCCGTCCGGACCTGGCGGGTTCGCGCCTCGCCCTGGTCGATGCCCCCACCCTGCTCATCGTGGGTGGCCACGACCAGATCGTGTTGGATCTCAACCGTGAGGCCCGGGCGCGCCTGCACTGCGAGACCCGAATCAGCGTGGTCCCCGGCGCCACCCACCTTTTCGAGGAGCCGGGCGCGCTGGAAGAGGTCGCCCGTCTCGCCCGGGACTGGTTCAGCGAGCACCTCAGCGGCGCGTCCCGGGCGACGGCGTAGTCGCGTGCGGACGATGGCTGCGGCCGCTCGTCACCTCTCCCCGGACCGTTGGCGACCATCGGAAGCGGCGGTCGCCGCGGAGGCGTCCGTTTGACACCCCGCCCGTGCGCGCTCGTGGTCGACAGCGGCGCAGTGCTGCCGTTGCCGTTGCTGCCCGGCACCACGGTGATCCCGCTGCGCATCGCCTTCGGTGACGAGGTGTTGCGCGACGGCATCGACATCAGCCCCGATGACTTCTACCGGCGCCTCGAAGGCGGCGAGCGCGCGACAACGTCCACCGCGAGCGCCGGAGAATACCTCGAGGCGTTCACGAACGCCGATGGCGACGACGTGATCTGTCTCACGCTGCCCAAACAGCTGAGCGCCATGTATGCCACGGCGAACATGGCAGCCCAGATGGTCCGCGAGTCCGGTGACACGCGACGAGTCACTGTGATCGACACGGGCAGTGCCGCGGCCGGACTGGGGTTGATTGCGCGTGTCGCCGCGGAGCTGTGCGCCGACGAGGCGCCGGCCCTGAGCGTGCGAAGCCGTGTCATGGAAGCCTGCGGCGACGTGCGCATGTTCGGCACGCTGCGCACGCTCACGTACCTGGCGCGTGGAGGTCGCGTGCCCTCCATCGCAGCGGGCGTGTCTTCCATGCTCGACATCCGACCCGTTCTCGAGCTGCGAGGGGGCGAGGTGCACCGTTATGCCGTGGTGCGCACCGGGTCGCACGCGCTCGCCATGCTGCGCGAGATTGCGGAGAAGGAGTTCGCTGCCGAAGCGCGGCTTTGGGTGCTGGCCTTCCATTCCGGTGATGAAGGCGGCGCCCGTGAGGTCCTCGAGGCGGTTCGCTCGGTGCGAACGATCGCGCGCGAGGAGGTGATCCCCCTGACGCCCGCTCTCGGCGCGCACACGGGACCCGGCATGACCGGCTTCGCCGCGATCCCGATGACTGCGCCATGAGAATCGGCGTGGTCTCCCCGTACGACTTCCTGTATCCCGGCGGCGTCAGCGAGCACGTACGCTGCCTCTCGGCGACGCTGCGGGCGATGGGACACGAGGTGACGGTGCTCGCGCCCAGCCGCGAACCGCTGCCGGACCAGGAGGCGCACCGGTTCGTGCGCATGGGCCGCAGCCTGCCGGTGCCGGGTAACGGCTCGTTGGCCCGGATCGGACTCTCGATGAGCCTGGGCCCACGTGTCCAGCGCATCCTGGAGGTCAACCGATTCGATGTCGTCCACTACCACGAGCCGCTCCTACCGACGGTGTCGACGACGGTGTTGCGGCGATACCGCGGGGCCAACGTCGGGACGTTCCATGCGTACGCACCGCACAGCCGCGCCTACCAGCTGGGGAGGACGTGGCTGGCGCCGTACTTCCGTCGTCTGCACTCCCGCATCGCGGTGAGCCTGTCGGCGCGCGACCTGGTGCGACGGTACTTCCCGGGCGAGTACCACGTCATCCCCAACGGCGTCGACACGACCCGCTTCACTCCGTCACAGCCGGCTGTGCCGGGGATGCGGCGAGACGGAATGCACACGCTGCTGTACGTCGGTCGCCTCGACAAGCGGAAGGGCGTGCACTCGCTCATCGACGCGTTCGCCATGCTGCGCGAGGCACGCACCGACGTGTGTCTCGTGATCGTCGGTGATGGCCCCACACGCGCCGCATGCGAGCGGCATGTCGTCCGGCAGCGCATCCCCGACGTGGAGTTCTGCGGCTTCGTCGACGCGGCGGCGCTGCCCGGCTACTACGCAGGCGCGGACGTCTTCTGCGCTCCCGCGACGGGACAGGAGAGCTTCGGCATCGTCCTGTTGGAGGCGATGGCCAGCGGAGTGCCGGTGCTCGCATCGGCCATCGCCGGCTACTCCGAGATCGTCGGACACGAGCGCGAGGGTCTGCTCCTGCCGCCGGGCGATGCAGCTGCGTGGTCGCGCGCACTGGCCGCGCTGCTGGACGATCCCGCCGGGCGGCGTCGCCTCGGTGCTGCGGGCGCGATCCGGGCTCGGCGCTACGACTGGAAGCAGGTGGCTGCCGAGATCCTCGAGGTCTACGAGGAAGCGCGGCTCCGCTCCCAGAGCGAGGCGGTCGTGAGCGCCGCGTGATGGCACGATCCAACGACGTGATTGCTGCGGCACTCCAGGAGCTCGCCGATCGCTTCCTGAAGAAATCACCGCGCAGGCGAGCGGTCCGGAGGTAGCGATGGCGGTCCCGGTCCCGGGCCTCACACTTGTCCAGGAGACACAGGAGCGCTGGCGCCTCGAGCCCGTCGCAGGCATGCGCGTGCCCGGCATCGTGTACGCGTCGCGCGCCTTGCTGCCCGACCTCGAGCGCGACCAGAGCCTGCAGCAGGTCGCCAATGTCGCGACCCTGCCGGGCATCGTCGAGGCGAGTTACGCGATGCCGGACGTCCACTGGGGATACGGCTTTCCCATCGGCGGGGTCGCCGCCACCGATGTGGCGGACGGCGGCGTGATCTCCCCGGGCGGTGTCGGTTTCGACATCTCCTGCGGGGTGCGCCTGCTGGTCACATCCGTGCAGCGCGATGCAGTGTCCAGCGCGTTGCCGCGGCTGATGGACCAGCTGATGCGTGCCACGCCGAACGGCGCCGGACCTGGTGGCGTGTGGCACCTGAAGGGTCAACGAGAGCTCGACGCCATCCTCAGGACAGGCGCTCGCTACGCGGTGGAGCGGGGCTTCGGCGTCGCACGCGACCTCGAGCGATGCGAGGACCATGGCGTGCTCGAGGGCGCGGACCCGGACAGCGTCAGCGCGCGTGCCCAGGAGCGGGGCGCAGGACAGGTCGGAAGCCTGGGATCAGGGAATCACTTCCTCGAGGTCCAGGTGGTGGACGATGTCTACGACGCGAACGCCGCCGCGGGGTTCGGCCTGCAACGCGGGCAGGTGTGCGTCATGATCCATTGCGGTTCGCGCGGCCTCGGGCATCAGGTCTGCAGCGACCACGTGCGCGGCATGACGGCTGCGATGCACCGATACGGCATCAACGTGCCGGACGCCCAGCTCGCGTGCGTTCCCGTGCGCTCCCCCGAGGGGGAGGCGTACCTCGGTGCCATGGCGGCGTCGGCCAACTTCGGGAGAGCCAACCGTCAGCTGTTGAGTCACGCCGTTCGCCGCACGTTCGAGCGTGTGCTCGGCACGATCGACGTCGATCTTCTCTACGACGTGTCGCACAACCTCGCCAAGTTGGAACGCCACACCATCGCCGGCTCCGAGCGCGTTCTCTGCGTGCATCGGAAGGGGGCAACCCTGGCGCTGCCGCCCGGAGATCGCGCCCTGCCCGATGATCTGCGCGAGACCGGCCAGCCGGTGATGGTGCCGGGATCGATGGGCACGGCCTCGTATGTGTTGCGCGGCGTGACCGGTGGCGGCGCGTTTCACTCCGCCTGTCACGGGGCCGGCCGTGCCTTGAGCCGCCACGCAGCCATGCGTCGCACCAGCGGGGCTGCGCTGCGGAACGAGCTCGAAGCAGCAGGGATCGAAGTCAGGGCCGGCTCGATGCGCGGGCTTGCGGAGGAGGCGCCCTTCGCGTACAAGGACGTCGACGAGGTGGTGCGCACGTGCGAGCGCGCCGGCCTGGCCAAACGTGTGGCTCGGCTCGTGCCCATCGGCGTGGTCAAGGGATAGGCGCGGCCGGAAGCGCGGCGACGGCTACACGTCGACGACGACGTGACAGCGCCATCCACCTCCGACCCGGCTGCAGACGAGGCCATGACGTGCGATGCCCTTCGGGGCAGGACCGATGACCTCTGCCTGCCCGAGGGGGACCAGCTCGAACAGCGCACGCAGCCCGCCATCGGGCTCGTCGGTGACCGTGACCCTCACCGGCACCGCACCCTGTGTGTCGACAATGTAGATCGCCTCTTCGAGCACGGCGACCAGGTGCTCAGCATCGACGGCGGCGGGCAGGCGCCGGGTGGACGAGGCCGACGGCGCCACGCCATGCGAGTCGATGAACGCCTCGACGAGAGCGAGCACCGCCTGCTCGATGCAGCTGTTGCGATCTGAGGCCCACGCCTCGAGGATCAGATCAGCGGTGTGGGGCAGGATCCGGTGACCGGCCGCCGCCCGCTGCCCGAAGGTCATAGGGCACCACGCCGTGAGGACTTCGTCCCCTTGTTTGGTCCCATGGCAGGGGTGATCATCCAGGGGTGGTGATGAAGATGAACGCGAAGCGCTCCGTACGCGGGCGGCGCCTCAAGGCCGGCGTCAGCGGTCCGAAGGTGATCGTCGCCGCGATCGACGGAGGTGACCTGTCCTCCCGGATCCTCGCGACCGCCGTCGCCATGGCGCCGGTCTTCGGCGCGAGCATCGAAGCCGTGCACGTGCTGGAGACGGATCGAGGCGCTGCTCGCGCCCGTCAATCGGCTGCCGAGGCGGGGATTCCGCTCCACCTGCTCACGGGGCGAGTGTTGGAGACCCTGCTCGCTCGCGCGACACAACCTGATGTGGCGCTCATCATCGCCGGTTCCTCGATGGGATCACCCACTGATCAGGCGCTCGGTCGCCACGCACGCGCCCTCATCGTGGCGGCATGCCGACCGATGATCATCGTGCCCTCAGGGGCAGAGGTTCACAGCGCCGTGCATCGCATGCTGATACCGCTCGACGCCTCATCGATGACTGCGGCCGCATTGCAAGAGGCGGTTGAACTCGCGACCGCCGCCGACGTCGATCTCGTCGCATTGCACGTCCACGCGTATCACGCGATGCCGATGTTCAATGACCAGCCGCAGCATGAGGTTCCGGCATGGTCGTCGGAATTTCTGCGGCGCTACTGGCCCGGATCGGCACCATACCCGACATTGCAGCATCGAGTCGGGGTGCCGGCGAGCGAGATCGTGCGAGCTGTCGACGAGACCGGCGCGGATCTGCTGGTGCTCGCCTGGAGCCAGAACCTGTCACCCGGCCGCGCACGGGTCGTTGAGCGTGCCTTGCGCGAATGCAGACTGCCCGTCCTGCTCCTACCAGACCGGGACCGGACCGCTACGGTCGGTGGCGTCGAGCTTCGTGGGCACCCCCGTCTCGAAGCCGTGAAGGCAACCGCCTGAAGGATATGCCTGGCCCCGGACGGCCGGAGAGCCGGATGCGTTGCGTCAAGGCGAAAGCTGAAGACGGTCGCGCCATGTTCCGTCGCCCGCGAGCTCGGCGACCGCCGGTTGGCCCGGTGAAGCCTGCACCGTGACCCCCGCCGGAAGGGCGATGGTTATCGGGGTGGCAGCGTGAACCTCGAGCTGGTTGCCGTTGACGGTGATGCGCACTGCGTTGCCGCGCACCTGTACCGGCAATACAAACGTTGTCCAGCCGGCTGGCACGTGCGGGTCCAGCGCGATACCGTCTGCGGTCAACTGCAATCCCGCGAAACCGAAAGCCAGCGCTTGCCACAGGCTCCCCATCGCGGCGAGATGCAGTCCACCCGCAGTGGTTCCTGTGATGTCGTCGAGGTCGAGGCGAGCGACGAGCCGCAGGAGTTCCACAGCCTCATCCGTCCGGCCGAGGCGAGCGAGCAACCCCGCATGGACTCCGGGCGAGAGCGAGCTGCCATGGGCCGTCCGTGGTTCGTAGTACGCGAAGTTGGCTGCCAGAGAGCCCGCGGCAACCTCTTCCGGAACCATGTGGTGCAGCATCAGGACGTCGGCCTGCTTGACGATTTGCGATCGGCTCACGACGTCATGACCAACGAGCAGGTCCGCTGCCACCGGTCGATGTGGGACCGCCTGCGCGAGGTCGAACGGCGCGAGCGCATAGAAGCCGGCGAACTGTTCGTACAGTTGCGTGTCCGGGTCGTAGCCATCGACGAGATTCGCCGCCGCGTCGCGCCAGACTTCGAGTTCGTGGGCGTCGACATGGACCAGCCCTTGGTCGTGCAACCGAAGTGCGCGGCGGAGATTCCAACGTGCCATCACGTTGGTGAACGCGTTGTCGTTGACGATCTCGTGGTATTCGTCCGGTCCGATCACCGCGTTGATGTGCATCCGGCCGGCGTCGTCGCGGCGGCAGCGCGAGGCCCAGTATCGCGCTGTTTCGACCATGAGCTCACCTCCCGGACCGCCCATGAATCGGGTGTCCCCAGTCCAGTCGGCATAGACGCAGGCCGCCCAGGCCACGTCGGCCACGATGTGCTCCTCGTAGGCTCCCGTCCGAATGATGACCTCGCGTCCTGTCTGGTCACGCATTCTCGCCGGGGTGACATCCTCACCGGTTGCGGCGGACTCCCAGGGGAATCGCGCCCCCGCCTGGCCGAACGAGACGGCACGGGCACGAGCTTCTGGGAGGCGCCGGATTCGATACTCGAGCATCGCCCGAGCGGCAGGCGGGTTGGTGAGTGCGAGAAAGGGCAGGACGAACACGTCGGCGTCCCAGAAGATATGGCCGCGATACGCCTCGCCCGTCAGACCTCGAGCGCCCACGAAGGCCTCGGCGTCATCAGGCGCCTGACTCATCAGATGAAAGAGCGCGAAGCGGACAGCGCGCTGCAGTTCGTCGTCGCCTCGAATGACGACGTCCGCCTGACGCCACCGCGCAGCCCAGGCATTGCGATGCTCGCGAACCAGGGTATCGACGTCAGGAACGTCGGGGATGACGGGCTCGGCCCCTGCCGCGTGTCGTCGGTACTGGGCGACGAGGTCGGCACGTGGTCCGGACGCTGAGGCGAAAAGATGCGTCGTCGCCGACACCGTCACCGCGCCGCCCTCGCAATCGACCTGCTGGTCGCTCGAATGATCGGCCACGCGGGTGCGAGCGTCGGCCTTCGTCGGATGTCGATAGGAGACGAGCCTTGGACGATCGTCAGCATCGAGCCCCTCGACTGCCAGTGCCGCCACGCCGGCGCGGTGCACGGCGGTCAACCCCAAGGCTCTGACCCGGCGGATCGTGCCGGACACGTCCTGCCAGAGGAGTCCCGTACGCAGATCGAGCACGCGGCGCACCTCGGCGTCGCTCGGCAGTGGCGCCGAACTCTCCTGCCAGATGGGAAGGCGAAGCAGACGGGACTCCTCACCCGCCCCTTCGAAAGCTCCGGCGACGAACACGGTGGGGGTGACCGTGGGATGCCGCAGGCATGTCGCTCCCCCGCTTCCGATCGTCCCCGACGCGAGAGTCAGCAGCACCTGCCGCACGCTTTCGAGTTCGTGATCGGCGCCCACGACGGTTATGGACCAGAGCGGATCGATGTCGATTCCCGGCAGCTCATGCGTCTGATGTCGGACGGTTTGCCCCTCGAGGAACGTGAGGAATGCGCCGGGTCCGCCCCCGATATGCGCCACCTCCTGTGGAACACCCTCGGGTTCGACACCGACTGACAGCACGGATGCTCGCTGCGCCTCGGGAACGACCATGTGGTGATCACTCCCTCGAACCCCGCCAAGCGGTCCCATCTCGTCCCCGGCGATGACGGCGAGTCCCGGGCCGATGCCGGCATCCCACCACCTGGCCAACAGCCAGCGAAGCGACTCGGATTTGTCCGTCAGGCCGATCTCCACGAACTTGCCGTCCGTCGTGACCCGCGGATCCTCGAGGCCGGCGGCGCGCGCTGCCCGTGTCGCGAGTTCGACCACCGCCGCGAGCGATCCAAGGCCGCTGGCACGAATGCGCGCACTGACGGCATCGACGAGCTCGGCGATCCGCGCTTTCGGTGGATCGTCCCAGCCGGAAGTGGAGATCAGATCGAGCTTGCGGCGATTGAACCGCCGGGTGATCGGCATCGGGGTCAGTCCGCGCGCCAGCAATGCGCCGGCGGTGCGCTCTGCCGCGCGATCGAGCGCGACCTCCTCGTCCGCGGAGGCGATCCGCCGGTCGATGAGATGGACGCCGGTCGAATCGGCTTCGTAGATCTCGGAGCCGCGATTGACGCAGAGGTAGAGGTGTCCCGGTCCCGCCGGTCGTGCCCGCAGCTGGCCGTCAATGTTCTCGACGTGGGTGCCGCTGATGACACCGACCTCCACACCGAGGCTGGTGAGCTGTTCGATCTGCCGGCGGACGGCCGACGCATCGGCGCGGCGGTCCGAGACCGCGGTGCCGTCCCAGTCAAACGCGATGGCCTCGAAGCGCCGCCGCACCGCATCCGGCCATGAGTCCGCAACGGCAGCGTCGAGCGGGGCACGCTCAAAGGTCGCCATACACACCAATCGTGAGACGCAACCGGGCGCCTTGGGAACAACGTCGCGAAAGTGCGACGCTGAGCCGGCACGCGGATGCAGTGACCATGGTCATTGCCATTGTCAGACCTAGGCCTCTTGTGCCGACACGTGGCCGGCCCCAGCGTGGGCCTCATGGAGCCCACCTTCATCGGCCGTCGACGGCTACGGATCGCGCTCATCGCCCCGCCCTGGTATCCGCTGCCACCGCGTGGATACGGTGGTAGCGAACTGGTGGTGACGTTGCTCGCCCGGGAGCTGCGCCGCCAGGACCAGGCCGTGACTCTCTTCGGGGCGGATGGGTCCGAGAGCGGCACCATCATCTGCGCGCCCGCAGGCCTGGACGTCCACCTTGGACAGGACGCGCAGGTGCTCCATGAGATGACCTATTTGTCGCGGGTCGAGAAGATGATGCGCGAGCTCGGCCCGTTCGACGTGATCAGCGACCACTCGGGTTTCGGGGGGGCGCTCATCACAAGCTTGCTGGCCGCATCGACGCCGGTGCTCCACACGATTCATGGACGGATCGGCGCGAGCGAACTCGAGTTCCTGACGTCGCTGCGCATGAATGGTGGGTTCATCGCCATCAGCGATAGCCAGCGGCGCTCGGCGCCGCATCTGCAATGGGCAGGGGTCGCGCACAATGCCGTCGACGTCAAGAGCCTGTACGTCGCGGCGGCGGATCGCGATCCGCCATACCTGATGTGCCTGGCACGCGTCTGTGAGGAGAAAGGACAGGACGTCGCCATTGACGTGGCACGCCGCTGCGGCATGCACCTCATCCTCGCGGGCAAGATCGAGCAGACGCCGGCATCACGCGCGTTCTTTCGCCGGCGCGTCGAGCCGTACGTCGACGGGACGCACGTGCGATACCTGCCCAGCGTCACTGGGGCGGTCAAGGCGCGCTTGATCGCCGGAGCCACGGCAATGCTTGCGCCGATCTGCTGGCCGGAGCCCTTCGGGCTTTCCATCGTCGAGGCCATGGTCAGCGGCACGCCCGCGGTGTCGTTTCGCCAAGGGTCTGCGCCTGAACTGATCGAGCCCGGTATCACCGGGTTCGTGGTGGATGATCTCGAAGAGATGGTCGATGCGGTGGCGTGCGCGCGCGACGTCGATCCATTCCGTTGCGCACGTGTGGCGCGTGATCGATTCAACCCGCAGGTGATGGCCGGATCGTATCTGCGGCTGTTCCGGCGGGCGGTGCCGGCCGGGCCCGGTGCACGCGGTCACGTTGGCGGAGTCATCGCGTGACGGCGAGTCTGGCGAGCGCAGCGCTCGCAGCGGGTGCGCGTGGATGGTCGGTGGTCCCGATGCACACGATTGTCGCGAGCTGTTGCACGTGTGGGAACCGGTCCTGCCCTTCCCCCGGCAAACATCCGCGTATCGCGTGGGAGGAATACACGCACGCTCGCGCCGATGCGCAGGCGATCGAGGCCTGGTGGAGGCGCTGGCCCCAGGCGAATCTTGGGGTCGTCACCGGGGCGGCGTCCGGGTTGGTCGTGCTCGACGTCGATCCGCGCCACGGAGGTGGTGACGCTCTCGCGGAGATGGAGGCGTTCAACGAACCACTCCCTCGCACGGCGGAGTCCCTCACCGGAGGCGGCGGCCAGCATCTCTACTTCCAGCATCCAGGCGGCCGAGTTCCGAGCAAGCCGGCAGCGCCCGGGCTGGACGTCAAGGGGGACGGTGGAATCGTCGTCGCTCCTCCCAGCCTGCACGTGACCGGCCGCCTCTACGTCTGGGAGACGGGGTGTGCCCCCGAAGACATCGGCGTCGCGGAGATGCCGTCGTGGCTGCTCCGTATCGCACTCGATCCACCCGCAACCGCCGACGGACACGCGGCCACGCGCGATGCCGCGCCACGAACCCGTGCCGAACGCGCGGACTTCGAGGCGTTGTGGGCCGAGGTCGGCGTCATGCTCCAGCCCGGGGACCGCTACTACCTCTGTCCTTTCCACGACGACCACCATCCCTCCCTGCATGTCGACTCTGAGCAATGCCGCTTCTACTGCTTCGGATGCGCCCGCGGTGGCAGCATCGGGCGCCTGCGCCGGCTCGTCGGCCGGGATGCGGGAATCCCGCGCACCCCAATCCGCCCCGGCGGGTCCGTTCCACCTGCCGTATCGACTCCCTGCGGCGACGTGACCATGCCGGGGTCGACCGACATCGACGTGGTCGGCGAGTCCCGGTACCAGGACGCCCTGCTCGAGCTCACCGGCGGTCGCAGGCATTACGCCGGTGTGCGCATCGCAGCTGTGGCCAGCCTCGTGCCCGAGCATGCGAACGCGGCGGACCCTGACGCGGTGGCCGTTGTCATCGCCGGGCGCCGCGTGGGCTACCTGCCACGCGACCAGGCGAGCCGCCGGCGCGCGGTGATCAGCGAGACGATTCAACGCAGCGGAGACGCCACCTGTGCCGCAACCATCGTGGGCGGGTGGGAGCGCGAGCACGGAGACGTCGGGTACTTCGGGGTCCACCTGCGCCTGTGAGCCGTGAGGCGGCGGTTGCTCTGACGCGTGCCATGTCCGCGGCAGTGACTCGAGATTCGCGCCGTGGACGATCTCGGACACCGATTGATCCGGCGACGACGGCCCGAATGGAGGCTGCGATCATCGGAGCCGTCGAGAAACTTGATCATCCAAGTCAGGTTTTGATACCGTCACCGTCGAGATGGGAAACGGGTGCTTCGGCTTGACCCGCCGCCGCTGGCTCGACCACGGCTGCTGCGGCTCCGCCATCTGTTGTCACTGACCGCGCGCGCCTGATCGCGCCCGCGTGCGCACGGGCGGCATCGCACGTGCATCACGCACCAACGCCGGTATCAACAACGTCTCAATGAGGGTCTGTCATGTCTGCCACAGATGCGTTGCTCAAGAACAATGAGCGCTACGCAGCGAGCTTCGTCAACGGCAACACGCCGCTACCTCCGGCGCGGGGCGTCGCAGTCGTCGCGTGCATGGATGCGCGCCTGCACGTCAGCGCCATCCTGGGGCTCGAGGTCGGCGACGCACACATCATCCGCAACGCCGGCGGCGTCGTCACCGACGACGCCATCCGTTCGCTCGTCATCTCCCAGCGCCTCCTCGGAACCAAGGAGATCATCCTCATCCATCACAGCGACTGTGGGATGGTCACGTTCAGCGATGACGCCGTGAAGGCACAGATCAAGGACGAGACCGGCATCAGGCCGCCGTTCGCCCTCGAGGCGTTCCCGGACTCGGCTGATGATGTGCGTCAGTCCATCGCGCGCATCAAGTCGAGTCCGTTCATTCCGCATCGCGACAGCGTTCGCGGATTCGTCTACGACGTCGCCACGGGCAAGTTGAACGAGGTGACTGCCGGCGACCTCGAGCTCACGGGCTCGACGGCCGCCACGGAGGCTGTTCGCTAGCGCACATTGCGTCAACGCGCGGGCGCACGTTGGTGAGCGTGCGTCCGCGTGCGGCGCCTCCTTCGCAGCCGGACACGCTCCGCGCGCGACAGACGAGATCAGGGCCGGGGAGTGACGCGACTGTTACAGGCTCGCATGTGAGCAGCGCGGAATGCGCACGAGATCAGACATTCGATGTGCGCCAGACGGACGCACCGGGTTGCGCACAGGCATGTGCCATACAGCACAAACAAAGTGCGCAGTTGTCCACATTGTCAACAGCCCATGCCGTGTCAAACGCGTCGCGACAGAGCGTGGCAATGAACACATTCCGATGGTTGACAGGGGGTCAGTGCCGCGGCGTACACTCTCGCGGTGGCATCGGAGGCGGGCATGTCGAAGCATTCAGGCAAATCATCCATGCCCCGCAGAATCTGCGCACGCGTCGGATGCGGTGAGCTGGTACACAAGCCGACTGCGAAGTACTGCAGCATCAAGTGTTGTTCGATTGATCCTGCGCGACACGAGCGTTTGCGCAATCAGGCGCGCAGAGCAGCGGCACGTCCGATACCGATGCTGCGCCAATTGCGCTTCGACTTTCCCGCGACGGGCTTCGACCCGGAGGCACAGCTGACACAGCTGTGCCAGGCGCGCGAGGACGTTCCCGCGGGGATGTCCCGCCTCACCGGCTGACGCCAGTCGCGCGGCCGTCGGGCCGGGACACGCTGACTGCGTAGAATCGGCATCCAATGCCTGACGAGATCGTCGACGACGCCGCGGAAGCGGGCGCACCGCTCCCAGCACCGGCCTCGCCAACGCTGGACATCCTTCGCCACAGTGCCTCGCACCTCATGGCGGCGGCGGTGGTCGACCTGTTCCCCGGCGCGCAGTACGACGTCGGACCGGCCATCGACGACGGGTTCTTCTACAACTTCCGGCTTCCGGACGGCGCGCACTTCACCGACGACGACCTGCCGCGCATCGAGACCCGCATGGGGGAGCTCGCCGCTCAGAAGATCGCGTTCGAGCCGAGCGCGATGCCCCGCGAGCAGGCGGTCGCGTTGTTCACGGAGCTGCATCAGCCGTTCAAGGTCGACATCATCAACCGCCTTCCGAACGATGTGTCCGAGGTGAGTGTCTACCGCACCGGGACGTTCGTCGACCTCTGCCGCGGGCCGCACGTACCGGACAGCGGCTGGCTCCAGGCGGTCCGCGTCCTCCGCACGGCAGGCGTGTACTGGCGTGGCGACGCGCGCAACGAGCAGCTGCAACGGCTGTACGGCACCGCATGGTTCACCAAGGACGAGCTCGACGCGTACCTGCTGCGGCTCGAAGAGGCGCGCAAGCGGGATCATCGCCGCCTCGGCGCCGAGCTGGATCTGTTCTCGTTTCCGGACGAGATCGGCTCAGGGCTTCCCGTGTTCCATCCGAACGGCGGGCTCGTGCGCTCGCTCATGGAGGAGTACTCGCGCAAGCGCCACGCGGAAGCAGGCTACTCGTTCGTCAACACACCGCACATCACCAAAGAGGACCTCTTCAAGACGTCGGGTCACCTCGAGTGGTTCGCCGAGGGGATGTTCCCTCCCATGGAGCTCGACGAGGGAACGAAGTATTACCTCAAGCCCATGAACTGCCCGATGCACATCCTCATCTATCGCAGCAGGATGCGCTCGTACCGGGAGCTGCCACTGCGCCTCTTCGAGTTCGGCAGCGTGTACCGGTATGAGAAGTCCGGCGTTGTGCACGGGCTCACCCGAGTGCGCGGGCTGACGATGGACGACGCGCACATCTTCTGCACGCGCGAGCAGATGATGGATGAGCTCGTCTCCCTGCTCGACTTCACGCTTGGTCTGCTCCGTGACTTCGGACTCACGGACTTCTACCTGGAGCTGTCCACACGTCCCGAGGCGAAGGCCGTCGGCACCCTCGACGAGTGGGAGGAAGCCACGCAGGCGCTCCGCCTCGCAGCCGAGGGACGCAACCTGGAGCTCGTCCTCGACGAGGGCGGGGGAGCGTTCTACGGCCCCAAGATCTCGGTGCAGGCGCGGGACGCCATCGGACGCGCGTGGCAGATGTCGACGATCCAGGTCGACTTCCAGTTCCCGCAGCGCTTCGATCTGCACTATGTCGACGACTCGGGTGTCGAGCAGCGGCCGATCATGATTCACCGCGCGCTCTTCGGCTCCATCGAGCGCTTCTTCGGGATTCTCCTGGAGCATTACGCGGGCCATTTCCCTCTCTGGCTCGCACCGGTGCAGGTCCAGCTGGTCCCGGTGCAGGACGACAGCGAGGAGGTGATGTCGTCCATCCGCGCGCTGGCGGCGGACATGCGCGCTCGTGGCCTGCGGGTGTCACTCGACGATCGCCACGGCGAACGCATGCAGGCGCGCGTTCGTGACGCCGAGCTGAAGAAGGTGCCATACGTCGTGGTGATCGGCAAGCGCGACGTCGAGCGGGGCGATGGAGTGGTGCGCGTGCGCGATGTGCGCCGCAACACCCAGGACGACGTCGCGACTGGCGCGCTCATCGACCGGCTGGCCGCCGAAGTGAGCGAGCGGCGGCCCGAGTAAAGCGGGGCCGGCGTCAACCGGCGTCGAACGAAACGCCGGCGCGAGCGCCGCTCCGTGGCGAGGCGAAGTTGCAGGCAGCGCTGAGCACGTTCGGCATCGACGTGCGCGGCCGCGTGTGCCTCGACCTCGGCGCGGCGGCGGGCGGCTTCACCAGAGTGCTTCTCGACGCCGGAGCGCTGCGTGTGTACGCCGTCGATGCCGGTTTCGGACAGCTGCTCGGCTCGTTGCGGCAGGACCCTCGCGTCCTGAACCTCGAGGCGACGAACGTGTCGAGGCTCGACACGCGGCTGATTCCCGAGCCGGTCGAGGTGGTCACCATCGATGTTTCGTACCTTGCGCTCGCGGCCGCCGTCGCCCAGCTCGATGGCATCGCCATCGCCGCGCACGCGGATCTGGTCGGGCTGGTGAAGCCGATGTTCGAGCTCCGCCTCGCGACTGCGCCGACCGATCCGGCCATCGTCGACATCGCGACACAGCAGGCGACCGAGGGAATCGAGGCGACGGGGTGGCGGGTCGTCGGCACGATGCCGTCGCCCGTGCTCGGCGCCCGGGGCGCGGTGGAGGCGCTGCTCCATGCACGCATGCCCGGGTGACGAGCCCGGATCGGAGGGTGCGCACCGTGCCGTCTCCACGTTTGGCGCTCGAGCGCGCGTGCTATATTCAGCGCCCGACGCCGAGAACAGGCGCCGCAAAGCAGGTCCGTCAACGACGGCCCTCACCTTCCGGGTTCGCCTTGAAGGTCCAGCACCCGATCCCTGGATAGCGGAACCGCTGTCCAGTTTTTTTGTCCACAAGGAGGCCGCGCCGATCGCATTCCGAGAGTTGAGGGTCAACGACCAGATCCGAATTCCCAC
>DATLRX010000105.1:0-17404 GCA_035534435.1 Candidatus Acidiferrales bacterium | reverse complement strand
GCGGCGCCTTCAGCGACTCCCTCGATGATGCCGACGACCGCAACGGGGGCCCCGAGTTGGACGGTCAAGAAGATTGGCAGGATCGGGTAGAGCAGTTCGCTGGCCGCATCCTGAAGGAAGCTGACGCCAGAGAGCACGACGACGTTGCGCGTCAGCCACCCCGGTGGCGGGGATTCGTGACTCATGGCTGGGAACAATGGCGCATCCGCCCTGGCCGCGTGCGGGTAGGCAACACGCTGCTCGTGACCTTCGGCTCTGTCGTTCCGCATGGAGCGGGACCAAGATGAGAAGCCGAGAGCGGCACCAATAGCGCCGCGTTGGAGAAATACATGATGGGATCTCCCAGCGGAAGGGCAAAGGACTATTGGATCGGCATGGGAATCGCGATCGGCGCCGGCATGGGGATGATCTTGGGAATGATGGTCGGCAACATGGCCATGGGCATCGGCATCGGTGTGGCGATGGGGATCGTCGTCGGCGCAGCACTGCAAAACGGCGCGTGACGAGGTTGAGCCGGCTGGTTCAGCCTGAGCGCTATAAGCGATCGCCGCACGTCCGCCGGTTGTGCGCCAGCACTGTCGGCGATCGACACGCTGTTCGGGTGTCGCGCTGACTCATCTACGCAGTCCTGCCGCTGGACATCGGCTCGCCGTCAGGGTGAGCCGGAGACAGATATCACAAGCGCTGGGTGCTTACCCTACGTAGTGAGGTACCTGCTCAGTATCGGTTCGACGAGATTCTTCGATGACGAGGACAACGGTTTTCGGCGACCCGACCTGTCGCCAGCAATCCCATATGTTCGCTACAGCTGAAGAATGAGTTGCGCCTCCCAGGCGTCCGCGCCAAGCAGCACAACGACCGCCAGTAAGAGACCGAACCACATCTGGCGATTGCGCCATCCACCGTGCCGTGGACAGAACCTTACGGTCGACTCCTTTCCGTCAGTCTTGATGATCTGCCACCGAGTGATTTCGTAGGTAGCGGCGGCGGCGAGCACGTAGGCGAAGATCTCGAAGAAACCCGGGTTGGTAACCCACTCGAGCGACGGGGCAATTTTGCCAACCTCTGCGGCCATGGTGAAGGAGTTCGTTCCCGTGATGATGCCGAAGTACGCCGGCATTGTGATGGCAGGCACGTAGCCGAATGGGATTCCGCTCACGAAACGGATGATGTTCGGCGCCGCGAAGAACAGCCCCATGATCGGCAGATTCCATGCGACGATACGCGCCCACTCGACGGTGAAACTGCTCGCGGCCTGGCCGGTCGCAACCGCGGCTCCGATGCTCGCTCCGCGAAGCAGACCCTCTGGTAGCCACAGGTATGCGACGGTCTGGCCGATGAGGAACCCAGCGGCTGCGAGCGCGAACAGCGCAGTGAAGCGAACGCTGAGCTGGTCGTGCAGCAGCAAGGTCGTAAATCCCTGAACCCTCGTCCTCGGCACTTTCGTCGCATCTACGAGTGGACGCTCCCCGTTGCTGAACCCGGGAGCGGCCGCCTCCTCATAGTCGCGCGCGCCGACCGGCCGCGGCGAACTCGCCTTAAATTCGCTGATGGTCTCGGTGGTTGAGAGGCGTCCGCGAGATCGGCGGATCCGTGCTCGCATAGTCATCTTCCGGCTTCGGCGGTCTACGTGTTCAGCAAGTTGTCACTTCTACGAGTCTCGTCTCCCGCTCCGGACCTGGTTGTTCGAACGTTCACGGGGTTGCGCCACAGACCCAATGAGGGTAGGTACGACTGGAGACGCGCGTTCAGGATCATTGTCTGTACGCGTTGAGCGCGCTCATTTACGCGCTCGCGACTCGGCACGTCGAGACGGCACGACGCGGCCTCGTACGGCGGTGCGCCCATTACGTCAGTCCCGTTCACAATGATCGACGGCGACGGATAACTGCCTGATCGGACCTCGACTCGGATGGTCGTCAATCCTAGCTCGCCGAGGCAAGAGCGAAGGAGCTCGCGGGCCCGCTCGACATGCGGGCAGTCCGGCAGGCGAAGGAGTTCAACCTTCAGCGCGCGGGTCATCTCGGCTCTCTACGATTACTCATCGGGTTGGCATTTCCACCGCCGGTGGACTCGCATCCGAGATGCCTCAAATAGAGGGCACTCCCGGCTGCGCTTTGGCGTTCGCAAAGCCGCGGTACCGTTCCTGGAAGATTGCCTGAACCGATCTCTCCTCGCGCTGTATCCACCATCCCCGCTCCGCCATCTGAGGCTGAGGGCGTGGTCGCGATCATCGCGACGGTACGAGCTGAGTCCGCGGCCACGTCCACGCCGTGCGGACGATCGCGACGAGGAGCACGACCTCAACAGCGCTCCCGAGGAGGTAGTAGGCCCACCCCTCGCCGATGCACAACGCGATGATGCTGACCGCATAGAACAGAGCGACGACGATGTTGACGATCCGGTTGACTCGTGGCCGGAGAACGAGCGCCAGGAACACCATCAGCGTCGGGATGAGGATGTAAACAGTGGTGAAGACCAGGAACATCTGGTCGACCGTGATTCCTCCCGCCATCTTGCCGTCGAGCGCGCCGCGGAGGATATCGGCGCGGAGGAACCCGAAGATGTCGACGTAGGCGAACACGATCAGCGTCGCGATCCACAGCGCGGAGAGCACGAGCTTCACGTCGATCTTGGTGTCTTGGTACTGCCCGGCCTTTGTCGGTGTTTGCACTCTCCAGTCGATGGGCTCATCGAGAACCCGGTCATGACGCTTGGTCGAGATTGTCATGGCTCATGAACCTCCTCATCCCAAGCTACGCCTCGCCCATACTGCCGAATAGGGCCGGAGGTCACATTCCGTGTGGTCAAGAGCCCCGCGATCTCTAGGGAATCGTCACCAAGAGATTGCAGGTCAAAATAGCAGCCGTCTAGATGACCCCGGCCAGCGGCGCGGCCCGCCTCCGCCGGTCCCGTCGCAGCCAAGCGCCGTCGACCTCCTCGGCAAGGTGGTCGAGGAATACACGGTGTGTGGTTTCACCACATAGTGCCCGGCAACGATCTGGGATGTCTCAAGACATAGTGCGCACCACATTCACGTGGAAGGCACCATGGACCGGGAGCGCTACGTCATCGAGGCAATCTTTCGCGAAGGCCGCTCCCATCGAGATGTGGCCGCCGCCGCGGGGGTCTCCAAAGCCTGGGTGACCAAGCTCGTGGCGCGCTACCGCGCCGACGGGGAACTCGCCCTCGAGATGTCGCCGTCCCAAATCCTGCGCGCATGCCACCGCTCCCGAGCTCCAGGACGCCGTCCTCGCCCTGCGCCGTGAGCTCGACGCAGCCGGCCACGACGCCGGCCCGCACACCATTCGCCACCACCTCTCGCTGACACGCGCTGACGCTCCGTCCGTCGCCACCATCTGGCGCATCCTCAAACGCCACGGAGCGGTCACGCCGCTACCGCAGAAGCGGCCCAAGAGCTCGTTCATTCGCCTCCAGGCCGAGCTGCCCAACGAGATGTGGCAAAGCGACTTCACCCACTGGCAACTCGCCGACGACACCGGCGTCGAGATCCTCAACTACCTCGACGACCACTCGCGCTTCGCCCTCGCCTGCGACGCCTTCTTCACGGTCAAGGGACTCGACGTCGTCAACACCTTTCACATCGCGGCCCACAGCAACGGCTTTCCAGCCTCGCTCCTCACCGACAACGGCGCCGTCTACACGGGCAGGACACGCAAGGGCAAGGTGCTGCTCGAGTCCGAGCTCGAACGTCTCGGCATCGTCTACAAGGACTCCCGCCCCTATCACCCACAGACCTGCGGCAAGGTCGAGCGCTTCCACCAAACCCTCAAGCGCTACCTCGGCAAACAACCGCCCGCCGCATCACTGGCCGCACTCCAGCTCCAGCTCGACACCTTCCGCACCTACTACAACCAGCAGCGACCGCACCGTGCGCTCAACGGCCAGACGCCGCTGATGGCCTCCAACGCGCGCCTCAAGGCGCACCCCGAGGAACCCCATGTGGCTCCTCACCTTCGCGTCCGCCACGACACCGTGGACAAAGCAGGACGGGTGACCCTTTGCTACCTGAGCCGCCTCCGCCACATCGGCATCGGCAGGTACTACATCGGTATGCGTTACCGCGCGGCCCTCAGCATGGAGACGATCGGCGGGCAAGTTCCAGCTTGGGCCTCGCCCGTGATTACGAACCCGTGGCGCTCATAGAACGACACGTTCCGGGGGTTGGGGGACTCGAGATACGCCGGCAGATGATCTTTATCGACGATCCTGAGGCAGTGTTTCATTAACTCCCCGCCGAGGCCTCTTCCCTGTACTGCCGCGTCAACTCCAAACCACGGGAGGTACCAGTGCGGGAATTTGGGGTGAGCATCATCCATCTGGCCCAGTACTGCAAACGTGTCCTCAAGCTTTTCTGGTGACACCGTTTCGGTCAGGACAGCCGCGATAGCGGCTCCGTCCAGGTCGAGGTGCGGGGGCAACCAGAGGGCTACGCCAGCAAACGCGCCGAGCCGCCACACGGTTTGCTGGGCGAACGCATGGCCGCCGAACGCCGAGAGGAATGCCGGGAAATGCGTCAAATACTGGTGCGCCTCCGGATACAGCCAGCGCTCCACGGGGTCGCCTGCAAATGCCACGACGAGCGTATCCAGAGCCCTGTGACGTTCACTCTCGCGTACCGCGACGATCTGAGGCGCAACCATCCGCCCTCCTTCGAGCCATTGCAGGGCCTTACTTCGCCGGGCAACTCTAACGTTTAGATCCGCCGCTATACGAATTTCCAAGTCTCGGGAGCCAAGGGCGCAGTAGGGTATCGGCGGGCACCAGGTATTCAGGTTCGCCGTGGTGAGGGCACCTCAAGGCACGCTTGGGCACACGCGCTGAGGCTGCGTTGGGTCTGCGAACTAGGCAGCGCGGACGCCTTCCTCCAGCGCTTCGAAGGCCGCGGCGCGAGAATCGTCGACCGGATCACGGGTGTGATCCGCGATCTCGAGGGTCGGCCGAGGTAGGGTCAGGTGGACTCGAGGAGCTCATCGCTCGATCATCGCTACGCTTCATCCGCCGCCGCAGGTGCGCAGGGAATAGAGCGTGTCGGTCGTCGCGTCAACGACCTCCAGGACTCCATCCGCGGTGACGGCAAGGCCTTGCGGCGCCGGAAGGTCGATTGCGAGGACAGCGGACGCTCCCGACGCCGGGTCAACGGCGACCACGTCATGGCGATTCAGTTCGGTCACGTAGAGGAGACCGCCGTAGGACACGACCTCATCGAGATCGGTGAAGCCTCCGATCCTTTTCACCGCGCCGTCCGGAGCGATCACGACCAGCCCCGGTGTTGATTCGCCGGCAACGAAGATGTCGCCTGACGCGCTCACCGTGGCCGAGACCGGCCGCCCAAGGCCGGTGGCGATGACCTTTGGGGCGGACGATCCGATCAGCGACACCTCGATCAGGCTTCCGGCAGGGCTGTCCGGGACCAGCAACATGTCGCTTGTCGGACCGACAGAGATACCGTCGATGCCGGCGTTGGTCGTGTGATTGGGAAAGGCGACCACCGTGCGGTGTTGAGGGGCGACCTCTTCGATCGCGTTGAGATTCTGCTGCGCGACGTAGATGCCTGATGGTGCGCTGGCAATCCCTTCGGGTCCGCCCGTTACCTTCGTGATGCTCACCGTTCCGCCGGCAGGGCTCAGCGTGAAGAGCTGGTTGGCCGTTCGCGCGCTGATCCAGAGACGGCCCGAAGCGTCGACCGCAATGTCGTCCGGCGAGACGCTGAAGCGGTGCACCACGTGCAATGCAGCGCGCGCGACCGGCGGGGAGCACGAGGCAAGGCTGATCGTCCGGCTGGGACTGGGAATCGGCGAGGCCGTTGCAGACGCCCGCACGGGGCTGGGCGTTGGCTGCAAACGTGTCCCGTCGCTCGAGCAGCCGGCGATCGTCGCCACGATGAACCCGGCCACAACGGCACGAGCTTTGCGCGGGAGGTCTGTCCCATCAGCGCAGGATCGCCAGGTCACTCAACGCTCGTGGTGCCGGCGCGGACAAGCAGGGAGTCCACGCCCGGCGTCCATGCCGCCTGGCGCTCATCGGTGATCGCGAGCGCCTCGTACCCCTCGATGGCAGCCACCCAGCCCGCACCGTCTCGGCCCATGACAAAGGCGGCAGTCGAGTAAGCGTCGGCGTAGGCAAGGCTCGGCCCGATCACCGTCATGCTCAGGAGTCCCGTGGGCGGCTCCCCGCACCGAGGGTCGATGATGTGCTCACCTCGCTCGTAGGTGCCGCTGGTCGCGATAGCGAGGTCCGTGACGGACAAGACCGCGGCGAGGCGATCGGTCTGTTCGGGATGCCGGATGCCCACGCGCCAGTTTCGCTCCGGCGCCGGCCGGCCGGACGCGACGATGTCGCCGCCTGCGTTGATGAAATAGTTGCGGGCGCCGGCAGCCGTGAGCATGAGCGAAGCACGTTCGACCGACCACCCTTTCACCAGGGCAGACGGATCACAGCGACAGCCCTGCCAGATGTCAAAGCAGCCACCACTGTCTCGGCGCACCTCCTCGCAAAGGGAGAGGACTTCGCGGACGTCGGGGGTACAGTCGCTGACGCGCAACTCACCCCTGCCGAGTCGGCTGATCTCGCTATCCGAGCGGAAGGTGCTGAAGATCGCGTCGACCTGGTGAAACCACGCAAAGATGCTGTCGAGGACTTCCTCGGGGATGCCTCGATCCCGGATATCGACAGCGATGACGGTGCCCATAAGCGGCTCCGCGCGGACTCTTCGGGGCACCACTTCTTCGGGATTCCGTGTTGCGGCGTTACGCACGGGCCAGATCCAGCGCCGACTGCGCCGACTGCGCATAGCTTTCACTGGTGAATGTGGCGCCGCTGATTACGTCGATCTGGGCGCTTTGTGCCTGCAGAACTTCAGTCCGGAGCAAGGGAACCGCTACCGAACTGATATACGCCGATTGCGGCCGATCTGTCGGATATTGCACCGCGACGACGTCAGTGACCTTGCCGCCGGAAACGACGACCTTGACTTGCACGTCGCCGTAGAAGTTGGGAAAGTCCTGACCGGTGTAGCTGCCGTTCTTGAGTCCGCTCGCAGTCGAGGTGGGCGTGGGCGTGGGCGATCCACCCCCTGGAGGAGGACTGCCCGACGCGGTTGGCGTTGCTGCAGCCGTGGGGGATGCGGACGGCCTCAACGGCGGCAGGATGCCGAGACTGTTGGACGGCGGCGTCCGGAAGCTCACCAGAAGCACCAGCACAACGACAGTGGCAATCAGTGTGACGACGGCGCGGATGGGCATGCTGAAACCTCGGCTCACAGGAATGCGAATCGCTCGCGATGAATTTGACGTGCGGGGACGCCGATGGCATCGAGGCTCTCACCCACCCCGAGGAGCATCTCGGGTGGTCCGCAGATGAAGACATCACGATCGAGAATGTCGGGGACCAGGACCCGAAGGACGCGAGGAGCCAGCGGCTCGAGCGGAACCTCGTGCCCGCGCCGACCCACGACGTAATGAATCACACCACCGCGCTCTCGCATCAGTTGGTCCAGTTCCGCCTGAAAGACGACGTCTTCCCAGGCACGAGCGCGATAGATGAGGACGATGGCGTTTCGTTGCAGCGGCAACTCCTCCAGAAGCGCACGGAGTGGCGTGATGCCAATGCCTCCAGCGATGAGCACGACTCGCGGGAGCCGCCGTCGAATCGCGGTGAAGATCCCGTACGGACCCTCCACGATCACGCGGGTTCCCGGCACGAGCTGACGGATCGCCGAGGTGAAGTCACCAACCGCTTTGACCGTTATCCGAATGTACTCACCGTTGGGCGCCGCTGAGAGCGAGAAGGGATGGACTCGCCACCAGAAGCCGCGCGCAAGGAACCGGAATTTGAAGAACTGTCCGGCACGCATCGGGAGCGCATTCAGCTCACGTCCGGTGATGTACACGGACAGCACGCCGGGGGCTTCCTCAGTGATCGCGCTGATGCGCAATCTGTGACGTCTCGCCATGCGCGCTGGAATGACCACGCGAAAGCTCAGTACCAGCAAGGCGGCGACCACGTACAGCGCCACCCAGAAGCCGACTGCGACCGGATCGCGTTCAAAGTCTGTTCCGACTGCGAGCTGATGCGGAAAGCTGAGCACGATGGCCAGGTAGATGTACAGGTGGATGAAGTGCCAGGTCCCATGGGAGAGACGGCGCCGGGCTGCCCGCACCGAGACCACCGCGACGAGAACGAAGATGGCGGTGGCGACGTACGCCATGAGCACGAAGGGATAGGTGCGGAGAAACGTTGTCGTCTCGGACACGAAGGATTGGCCGTTGCTGACGGCATACCCCGCGGTCGTGAAGACCACATGCGCGCAGATCATGTAGACGGTCGCGAATCCCAACCAGCGATGCCAGCCGGCGATGCGGTCGATGCCGTAGAGCTGATCCACCCACGGACTGCGCGACATGAGCACCACTTGCACGAGCGCTGAGTACGTTCCAAGCAGTGCTGTCAGCTGCCCGGCTGCAGATAAGGCAGCGCCCGCATTGGTGAGATTGGCGAGCTGACCGTGCCGCACCCACATCCCGACGACAAGCAGGGCACCTGCAAATACGATGAGGCAGAGATCAGTCGATCGAAGCCCCCATGAGCGGGGGGCGGCTAAAGAGCGGCGCAACTTCACCGAGCTACGCGCGGCGAACGCCGGCGCGCTGCCCACGATATGGAGCTGCCCATCGCGGGGGCCCGCGGCGACCCCGGCGCTTGCCCCCGTCTGCCCCGACGCGGCCGGCTCACCGTGGCGAATCGCAGGAGTGCCGCCGGGCGCGGAGCGAGTGACGACCGGCTGCCGGCGGCGATCAGTCTTACGTTCACGACGCCTTGCCACATCTCGAGCTTAGGGCGGGCATCTGACGGAAGGCTTGCGGTTTCTCACGATGTGACCCAGTCCACAACCGTCGTCAGGGTGTCGTCAGGGGGTGCGACGAGCATGGGGCTGCATGCGCCAGCTCCATCTCCACACGAGGGTATGCCCCTGACCGTGACCGCGCCGTGCGGCAGTCGCGGGGCTAGTGTTCGCACATGCGCCTGCTCGTGGCCGAGGACGACCCCGCACTGCTCGCGGTGCTGGCCAGAGGCCTTCGCCAGCACGGCTACGTCGTCGATACAGCGGCCCGGGGGGATGACGCCCTTGATCTCCTCGACACGGGCGAGTATGCCGCCGCGATACTCGACTGGCGCATGCCGGGGCTCGATGGCGTGGAAGTGATCGTGTCGATCCGGCGCCAGCACCAAACCATTCCGGTCCTGCTGCTCACTGCCCGCGACACGCCTGCGGACCGCATCACCGGTCTGGACTCGGGTGCCGACGATTACATTGTCAAACCGTTCGATTTCGGCGAACTCCTCGCGCGCCTTCGGGCGATGCTGCGCCGAGCAGGAGGAGACGGAGCGCCCTTGATGCGCGTCGCAGGACTGGAGCTCGACCCGGCAACACACGAAGTGCGAAGCGCGGGCGAGCTGGTCCAAGTCACCCCTCGCGAGTACGCGATTCTCGAGGTGCTGATGCGCAGGGCCGGGAAGGTGGTCACGCGCCACAACCTTGCCGAGCAGGTCTGGCCGGATGGCGAAGCGACCTGGAACGCCATTGAGGCACACATGGCCCGCCTTCGAGCCAAGATCGGCGGCGATGCTCGTGTGGCGATCGTCGCTATCCGAGGGACTGGTTACCGGCTGGTCGAGACGTGAGCCGCCCCGCGCGCAGTCTTCGACGCCACACCTGGCGCACAGCGGCGATCGCGGCCGCGATCGTGGGTACCGGGCTCGCTGTGTTTCTCACCGCAACAGACCTTCTGGTCGCGCACAATCTGACCGCGGCCGTGGACCAGCGGTTGGAGCAGCGCATCGCCGACCTCACCCGCAATCCACCGCCGGTCATCGTAGAGGCCGCTCCGGATAACGACTTCGACGAGCCCTTGCTCACATGGGTGGCACCGACTGAAGGGACGTGTCATCCAATCGGAGCCGCGCCGGCCCTCGCATCGAACCTCTGCTCGGTCAACGCTCCCGTGAGCGCCAGCATCGCCGGGACGCCCTTCCGCCTCGGCGGCGCTCAGGTCTCCCCGAGCGAACACGTGGTTGTGGCGGCGAGCATGGCCCCGTCAGCCCATCAGATCGGCACGTTGATCCTTGCCGAACTCATCGTAGGACCGTTTCTGGTCGTCTTCGTCTTCCTCGGGGCACTGGTGATTGGCAGCCGGGTCGGCGGCCCCGTCGAGCGGATGCGTCAGCGGCAATTGGCCTTCACCGCAGATGCGTCGCACGAGCTCCGGACACCTCTCACCGTGATCCAGGCGGAGACGAGCCTGGCCCTTGCAGGTGACGACGACGATTTGCGATCGGCCGTGGGCCGGATCGACCGGGAAAGCGGACGGATGCGGCACATCATCGAGGACCTGCTCTGGCTCGCCCGATTCGACTCCGAACCCGATCCGCCGGTTCCGGTGGCGGTCGACCTGGGAGTCGCGATCAGCGTCGCCGCTCAGCGCTTTGGCGCCGTGGGTGCGGCGCGGGGCGTGGTGATCGCGGCGGACCTGCCTGACGAGCATGCGATTGTCGCGATCCCAGCCGAGTGGCTCGATCGGCTCCTCGGCGTGCTGCTCGACAACGCGTGCCGGCACGCAAGGCAGCAGGTGACGATACGCCTTCGAATCCCGGCCGGCCGCTCGGTCAAGCTCATCGTCGCCGACGACGGCGAGGGCGTTCCAGTGACAGAGATCTCCCGGCTGTTCGAGCGCTTTCATCGAGGCACGACGTCGGGGGAAGGAGCCGGCCTCGGCCTGGCGATCGCCGACTCGGTGGTCACCGCGTCCCATGGTCGCTGGGAGATAACAAGCTCGCCGTCCGAAGGAGCGCAGTTCGGCGTGGTCTGGCCGCTGGCGCGCGGCGCCCGATCCCGCACGGGCGATCTCGGCTCAAAGCACCTGCGCTCGACGGCCCCCGAGGCAGCCGAGGCCATCCCTCCGGGTCCGCGATGAAGCGGCGTCGACACTGCTCACGCGGGCGGTTCGTAGTCGATGCCGTCGGGGTAGAAGAGACGCGATGAGCCGGTTCCCGTGAAGCTCCAGATCACCTGGTCAGTCGCAGGATCCACGACCACGATCCGGCTGTGAAAGTCGTCGCAAATCGCCACGCGATTGCTGGCCAGAGGTATGGCGATCGACGTGTGGTTCAGTTCGGCGACCCCTGAAGGTCGGTAGTACCAGAGCGTCCTCCCGGTGCTGCTGAGGCGGACGACTGCGCCCGGGAGCGAGTAGTCGGTCAGCAGCACCGAGCCGCCAGGCAGTTGCATGGCGTCCGATGGGTATCTGACGGGCGCTCGCACCGACCAGACCACGGCGCCTCCAGGGACGAGCGATGACACCCAGCTGCCGCCGATCTCAGTAACGATCAACGAACCGCCAAACGTGGGGAATGCGCCGTTGGGGTCCGCGAAACTCACCGGCGGGTTATGACGGCACGCGCGGTTGCCCATCGTGCCCAACCAGCGACCCGCCGCGCTGAGGTGCACGAGGCGGCAGTTGACTTGCTTGTAGGAGCGCGGGGGAAGTGGCGTGAGGAGTTGACGTTGCGGTCGACGAGCCACCGGCTATCGGAGTGACCGTCGGCGAGGCGCGGCCGGCGGCAGATGGGGCGCAACCAGCGACGGTGCACAGCAACAAGGCCATCAGCCAGACGACCGCGAGTCGGAGTCGCGTGAGTGTCGCCAAGACTGGTCGCACACACCGTATCTGGACGTCGCGCCTGACGACTCGCTGACAGGGAGCGTGTGAGCATCTCAAAAGGTGTACGACGAAATGCGTGTCAGCGTCCTGTCAGGGTGCTCCTCTACCTTGATCCGGATGACGCAACAGGACGTGTCCGGCAAACGAGCGCCGAACGAGGTCGAACCTGAACGACGCAGGGTCACCCAGGTTGCCGGGATCGAAATCCCACCAACACTCGACTGGGTGTTGGCGCTTGCCCGTGTGGACTCGACACCGCGGCATCGGCAGCCGTCCGTTCCGCGCGTTGTGATCGCAACCTGCATCGCCGTCGTCGTGGCGCTGGCAGCGGATGCGCTCATCGTCGCCGTGGGCACTCATGTGTTTCCATCGACCGTGGGATACGGCCACTTCCGATTCAACGACTATGCCAAACTCACGATCATCGGGGTATTGACTGGCTGCATCGGCTGGCCCGTGGTGACACGAATTTCGTCGACGCCGCGCTGGCTGTATGGATGGCTCACGGTTCTGGCCACGCTGGTGCTGTTCGCGCCTGACGCATGGTTGTTGCTACGCGGGCAACCTTTGAACGCGGTTGCCGTGTTGATGGCCATGCACGTAGCGGTTGCACTGGTTATCTACGTCGTGATGTTGACCATCGCTCCGATACCCAAGGGCGGATACCGGGGTGGCGTCACTACCCTGCGCTGACCTGCGAGGATCAGGGCAACGCCGGTGCTGCGTTCGCCAGCCCAAGGGGACCCTGCTGCACGTGGTTGGCTTCTGATGCCGTGAGCTGTCCATCATTGACAAGGCGCTGAAGCACATACGCCATCCGAGCTTTCGCAGCGGATAGGTGCCGAAGCGGGTCGAGGGCACTCGGTGCCTGAAGAATCCCCGCAAGCAGCGCCGCCTGTGCCCAGTCAAGCGCAGAAGGCGCCACGCCGAAATATCCGCGACTGGCGGCTCGAATCCCGTAGTAGCCATGCCCGAAGTACGCCGCGGAGAGGTACATCGAGAGGATCGCTGTCTTGGTGTAATGCGTGTCGAACTGGAGTGCGAGGGAAACGCGCCGGACGCGCCCCCAAAAGCCCTCGGTCACCGATGGATACAGCATGTGTGCGAGCTGGATCTCGATCGTGCTCCCGCCGAGATCCTGGCCGGTCATGTAGCCCCAGAAAGCGCGCAACATGGCGACGACGTCGACACCGTGATTGGCGTAAAAGGTGGCGTCCTCGGATGCGACGAGCGCCTGGGCGATGTGTTCCGACGCGCCGATCATCTCAGGCGAGGTGGCATGCGCGCGGTCGATCGCGACCACAGCCGCGGGGGCACCTGTCACGCTTGGATCCGTAGCCACGTTGACTTCAAAGGCAATCGCGGCTGCGATGAGGCCCACCAACATCACTCGAGCCAGCAGGCGCAGCCGTCGAACTCGGCCGCGCTGCCATCGGGTTGGTGCGCCCCCGTCCACGTGAGCGGCACTGCCACGAAGTGGCGCATCGAGTGAGGCGGCCGGGGGTTTGGGGGGTATCGAGGTAGTCATATGACCCTGGATCGATGCACGGCAAAGCGGCATCCGTCTCATGAGGAACGCGCATTCAAGCGGCCGCGTTTCGCGGTGGATCGGCAAGATACCGCCGCTTCGCGCACCCGACTGGTTGAGGGACAGGATCACTCGTGTCGTTGGTCGGCCTCCGCATCGAGGGCCCCATGAGGCCCGGGCTATCGGAGGAGCGAGGGGATCCCTGGGCGTGGCTATGGGCATCCCCGAGGTTCCCGTCATGCTCGGCTTTGTCCAGTCGATCGGAAGCTCGGCCTGTGTGCCGCCGGCGCGGCGACGGCCAAGGCTGCGAGCGCGAGAATCGCGAGCACCACAAAGGGAAGCTCAAATCCGCCTGAGACACTGCGAAGCAGACTCACCGTGAAAGGGCCTGTCGCCCCAAGCAGATACCCGTAGAAGAGCATTGACGCCGTGAGGCTGCGTGCTTCGTCCACGCTGGACGTCGTCGCCAAGGGCACGGTGAGCGTCAGCGGGAAGATGCCGCCGGCGCCCACTCCCAAAAGAGCGATCCACAGCCAGGGCAATGAGAGTGGGCTCAGCGCGACAAGAACAAGGCTCAGTGCGGACACCGCTGCGGTCAGGCGCAGTCCTTCGACGAGCCGGCCGCTGCGTTGCACGAGCAGCGAAGCCGTTAGCGCCCCCACCACCTGCATCGCCGTGAAGAAGGAGAGGAGAAGCCCGGCTTGAACCTTCGACCATCCGCTCTCCTCGTATAGCGGCGCCAGCCATGCAAGGATGCCGTAGTACACCATCGACTGAAGACCGAACAGGCAGGCGGCCGTCCAGGCCTGACGCGTCCTCCGGGGCATTGTCGCGTTGATTGCAAGCGGCTGTCGAGGCGCTCGGGCCGCGACCAGTAGCCAGAGCAGCAGGGCGACCACTGCCACCGCCGCCCAGATGGCCAGGGCACCTCGCCAGGTGGACGAGAGGGTCTCGGCGAGACGCGGCGTCCCGAACGCCGCAACCCCGGCGCCAATGTTGATGCCGACGGCGTACATGCCCGTCATGAGCGCACCGTGCGCGGGGAAATACCGGCGCACCACTGCGGGAAGCATCGTGTTACCCGCGGCGATGCCGCATCCGAGGACCACTGCGCTGGCCACGAGCGTGATCGGCGAGGTCGCCCAGTACCGCACTGCCGTCGCGATCCCCACGATGGCGATCGCTCCGATGACGGTGCGCTCCAGGCCGAACTTCGCGCCGAGTCGAGCACTGACGGGCGACGCGACCCCCATCATCACCACCGGGACGGTCGTGAGCAGCGACGCGTACACGAGCGTAACGTCGAGGTCGTGTACCACCTGCGGGAGCACCGGACCTACCGACGAGATGCCCATGCGCAGGTTGAGGGCGAGGACGAAAATCGCAGGCCCGAGCACAGCAGCGGGGAGACGCGGTCGTGCCACCAGGGCGTCGCCCGGCTGATCGGGCGGCACCGGGATCGAGTCTTCTGCGGTCGTCACCTTTCGCGTTGGGCGAATCCATTGCGCTGCCGGCGCAGCACCGTTCCCGTCACAGCTCCCGTGTCGGCGCCCTCGCGGATCACTGCTGTTCCGTCAACGAATACGTGGTGGACGCCCGCACAGAACTGATGCGGTTGTTCGTAGGTTGCGCGATCGATCACTGTGGAGGGGTCGAATACCACCAGGTCTCCTCTGGCGCCTGGACGCACCGAGCCACGATCCGTCATCGCCAGGCGCTGTGCCGGCAGCGACGTCATCTTGCGCACCGCCTCTTCGAGCGGGATCACACCTTCGTCGCGGGAATAGTGACCGAGGACACGAGCGAAGGTGCCATAACTCCGAGGATGCGGGGTGCCGCCGGCGTCAGGGCTCAGAGTCCAACCGTCGCTGGCAACCGCCACGGTCGGATTGCGCATCACCCTGCGAATGTCGTCCTCACCAATTGCCGCGATCACCACCTCGATGCCGCCTCCTTCATCCCGGAGCAAGTCGAGGAAGTAATCGACCGGTTCGCGATCTGCCGCACGCGCCAGATCGGCGAGGGTGTGGCCCTCGACGTTGTTGCGGCGGCCACTGTGGACGGAAGCGATGGTGACCGTGTCCGGCTCGAAGTCGCGTTTGGGGCGACCGTCAGTCGGTCCGGAGAGCGTCTCTGCACGTGCCGCCGCCCGGGTCCGATCATCGCGCAACCGTTCCTGCATCGAGGCGACGCCGCCCTCGAGCATCCAGGTGGGCAAGAGCGCCGTGAGGGTTGTCGATGTTGCGTTGTAAGGGTACTGATCGAGCACGACATCCATGCCGGCGGCTTGCGCCTCGGCGATACGGGCCAGCGATCGCTCGGTGAGTCCCCAGTTGCTTCGCCCCAGCACCTTGTGATGGCTGAGCTGCAGTCCCGCCCCTGACGAGGACGCGATGGTGAGAGCTTCCTCGACAGCCGCAAGCAACGCCGGGCCCTCGTTGCGCATGTGCGTCGCATAAAAGCCACCGTATTCGGCTGCAACGGACGCGAGAGCCACCAGCTCCGCACGCTCCGCATAGCTCCCTGGTGAATAGATGAGGCCGGACGACAGGCCGGCGCACCCGTCGTCCATGGCGCCGGCGACGAGTCCGCGCATGACTCCGAGCTCTCGCTCGGTCGGCAGTCGGCGCTCGAATCCCATCGCCGCGATGCGGACCGATGTGTGACCCACGAGCATCACCACGTTGAGCGCCAGCGGTGCATGGTCGAGCATGTCCGCATAGCCGGCGGCATCGTGCCAGTTCCATTCAAGCGAGGCGCCGAGGTGTGCCGTGGAGTCGCGAAGGAGGCCTGCCCGGTCTGGCGCGATAGGGTACGGAGTGCTGCCGCAATTCCCCGTCACGATTGTGGTGACGCCTTGGCGGACCATCGACTCCGCGCGCGGATAGAGCGGCAGCGTGAAGTCGCAATGCGTGTGCAGGTCGATGAAGCCAGGCGCGACGACGAGGTCCGTCACGTCGAGCGTGACCGCGCCGGGAGGTCGATCGAGAGCCGGTCCCACGTCGATGACCATGCCATCACGCACCACGACATCAGCGATCCGTGACGGCGCTCCACTCCCGTCGATGACCCGGCCGCCACGAAGGACGAGCGAGCCACCGCGATCCAGGGCCACTGGCGACCTTGTCAGCCGGTGGCGTCGGTGACCGACGTTGCTGCCTCGCGAGAGGCGGTCATCCGCATGCCCCATTCGATGTGGCGCTGAAACTGCACGATCATGATCGGGTGGAGGCCTCGCCGTTGCAGACCCGCGTAATCATGCGACGCGATCAGCTTCTTCGCCTCGTCGTCGACCTCCGGGTATCGGCTCAGCACGGCATCGGAGTCGCCGAGAAACTCGACAAAGAGGTCCTCGTCCTCCTGCATGTCGTGAAGCAGCCTGTGCACGTAAAAGTCACCGGCCTGCGGCCGTGGATACATCAGGTGTTCGTCTGGCATCGTCTGTCCTCTCGTCAGAATTCGATGACGGCGTAACCGCAGTGGCCGGAATCCCAATAGGAGTGTCGCTCCGCCTGCACCCGGTCACCTCTGGCCCCGAGGGAGACCGCCCATGTGCGCAGCTCCACCATGCCGATCGCGTCGAGATCCGCTGCGGACATCGACACGAGCTTCTCCGTATCGCCGCCCTCCAGCCAGCCAAGAACGCGGTGGTCGGCTTCCACATCGGGCTCGCTGAATCGATCGGTTCCAGGGAAATGCGACATGCCACCGGTGGACACGATGCCCACGCGCTTCCCGGACGCCTCCGCCCAGAACGCGATCGCCCTGCCGAGGTCGTGGCAGCGCCGGATGGATGGCTGCGGCGGCACGTAAGCGTTGATGATCAGAGGGATCACTGGGACTTCCAGGCCCTCTTCCACCATGTAATTGAGCGGAACCAGGAAGGAGTGATCGAGGACCTCGTTCTGGCTGAACGCCGGGTCGAAGCCTCGGTCTAGCAGACCGTCCATGAGGCTGTTCGCGAGTTCCGGGCTGCCATTCAGCTCAATCCTACGCCGGTTGAACTGCGCGACAACGGGATTGCCCGTGAAGATCGTGAACTGAGGGACGAGGTTCAGGAAGTGGTTATGCAGGTGATCGAGCGCAACGATGATGAGTGCATCGACATTGTGCTCCTTGACGCTTCGGGCGACAG
>DATLRX010000104.1:0-41009 GCA_035534435.1 Candidatus Acidiferrales bacterium | reverse complement strand
TGGAGGACGAAGATCCGCCAGCGCATTCCTGTGGCCATGGTGATGTCTCCTTGATGAAGTTCTGTGCGGCCATCTGACCGTGCGCCCATCGTCAGCCCGCACCACCCTTCGCCGACAGAGGCGGAAGCCATCAGCTTCGGCGTGCCGAAGAACAGTGTCAGCGTGGCCCTGTGCCTCGCTCCGGTATGACCTTCGGCACCCGTGCCGGGCTCAGCGCAGCCGGCGCACCTCGGTCTCGCTGTGCCGGTGCCAGGGCATGACGCGGAGACGCGCGTCGACCACGACGGCCCCGGTGGGAGTCGCCATGAGCGGATTCAGATCCATCTCGGCGAGCTGCGGCATCTCATCCGCGAGCCGGGCGATCCGCAGCAGCACCTCCTCAACCGCGGAGACGTCGGACGGGGTCGAACCGCGATGTCCGAAGAGCAGCGGGGCTCCTCGAATCGAGCGCACCATCTCTCGCGCGTCCTGATCGGTGAGCGGCAGGATTCGCAGCACCCGGTCCGCGAACAGCTCAACGGCCGTCCCGCCGCTGCCGAACATCACCACCGGCCCGAACAGAGGGTCCGTGACCAGGCCCGCGATCAGCTCGACTCCGCGAAGCATCGGCTGCACGAGCGCGCCCTGCATCGAGTCCCCAAGGCGTTCGGCCATCGTCGCGAACGCCTCTCGAACCTCATCCCGGGTGTCCAGGCCGACCAGGACACCGCCGACATCCGACTTGTGGAGGATGCGCTCTCCCGATGCCTTGAGGACGACCGGGAATCCCAGCGCGGCTGCCGCGACCTCGGCTTCGTCCGCCGTCGCCACCACGCGTTCAGGGACGCAACGAATGCCGAATGCCTGCAGCAGCTCCACGCATCGATGGGGCGGCAACCACCCGCCGTCCGGATGCTCCGCGAGATGGCGTTCGACCATCTCCCGAGCGCTGGCAAGATCGACCGTTGGGAAGCTCGGGATCGCGCCGATCGGCCGGCGCTTCCAGTCCGAGTGCCGGGCGATGCGGCCGAGCGCGCGTACCGCTCGTTCGGGAAACGCGTACGTCGGAATCACCACCTTGCCCTCACCGCGGATCGGCTCCGGCGAATTCGCGCCCAGGTGGACGAGCACGACGGGACGGCCGCCGCTCGGAACCTTCGTGATCGCGCGTGCGACGTCCGCGACGCTCGCGGTCGCGATCGGAGCGAGAATGACGACGGCACCCGCCACCGGGGTGCGGAAAGCCGCCCGGAGCGCCTCCTCGAACAGCTGGGGTGTGGCGCCCGCTCCGAGGTCCACCGGATTGCTGACACCGGCGTTGGGACCCGCGACGGCTCGAAGAGCCTCACGAGTTTCGGGGTCGAATTCCGGAACGTTGAGCCCCGCAGCTTCGCAGGCGTCCGCCGCGAGCACCGCCGCGCCCCCAGCGTTGCCGATGATGGCGAGGTCCCGGCCGTCCATGGCCGGTTGCAGCGCCAGGAGCGCGCCGCAGTCGATGAGCTCCTCGAGCGTGTCGACGCGGATCACCCCGGCCTGGAGGAAGAGCGCGTCGACGACGGCATCGGGGCTTGCGAGCGCGGCTGTATGCGAGGCCGCCGCCCTGGTCCCCGCCGCGCTCCGGCCCGCCTTGACCGCGACGATCGGCGTCGTCGTGGAGACGACGGGCGCCACGCGCGCAAAGGCGCGCGGGTTGCCGAAGGATTCGAGGTAGAGGAGGACGGCCTTGGTCGTCCCGTCCTCGTGCCAGAAGCGCAGCAGATCATTGCTGCTGACGTCGGCCTTGTTGCCCATGCTGACGAAGCTCGAGACGCCGAGCCCCGAGGACATCGCCTGCTCGAGGATCGCGATCCCCAGCGCACCCGACTGCGAGGCGAATGCGACATTCCCAGGCACCGGCACCTGCGACGAGAAGGTTGCGTTCAGTCGCACGTCCGGGGCGGTGTTGATCACGCCGAAGCAATTCGGACCCACGACGCGCATGCCGCCTCGATGGGCACGATGCAACACCTCTCTCTGAAGCTCGGCGCCCGCAGCGCCGGTCTCGGCGAACCCTGAGGTGATCACCACGAGTCCGTGGACGCCCTTCCGCGCGCAGGAGTCGACTGCTTCGAGGCAGCGTGCGGCGGGAACCGCGAGCACGGCCAGGTCGACATGTCCCTCGACGTCTTCAACGCTGGGGGCGCACACCAGGCCGAGCAGCTGATCCACGTTTGGATTGATCGGGTAGATCGCGCCGCGGAAGCCTCCTTCGATCAGATTGCGGAGCACGGCGTGACCGATACCGTTCGGGTCCCGTCCGGCTCCGATGACCGCGACGGATTGCGGCTTGAGGATCCGCGCGATGCTGCGCACACCCGCCGTCCACGCGCGGCGTTCCGCCGCTGCCAGCGACGCCCCGGTGGGTTCGATGTCGAAGGTAAGGTGGACGACGCCGTACCCGATCGAGTGGAGCTCGCTGCGAAACCCGGCTGCTCTGAAGACATCGAGCATCCGGCGGTTCCCCACCAACGTGTCCGCTGAGAAGCGCGTGATCCCGTTGTCGCTTGCGTACGAGGCGAGGTACTCGAGCAGCAGCGTTCCCAGACCGCGTCCCTGATGCTCGTCCGCGACCGCGAAGGCGACCTCCGCCTCCTGGCCGCTCGGCAGACGGTCGTACCGGCCCACGGCGATGATGCTCTCCTCGAGGAACGCGACGAATGCCATGCGGTCGTGGTAGTCGACGGTGGTGAAGCGCGTGACCTCGGTGTCGCTGAGCTCCGCTTTGGGACTGAAGAAGCGGAAGTACACACTCTCAGGTGAGAGGTGACGGAATGCCTCCCGAAGCGCGGCGCCGTCGTCCGGCCGGATGGGCCGGACGTGCACGGTTCCGCCATCGGACAGCACCGCGTCGAACGCCCAGGCGGATGGGTATTCCGACAGGAACGTGTCCGTCATCGGTCGGTGCGCCGACGCATCCGTGCACCGTCCACCTAAGATTTGGACCCATGGCTGGTGCCGGCACCCGTGTTGAGGAGATCGACGAGGCCGAGTCGCGACGCCTGTTGGAGATGCACTCCTTCGTCGGTCGCGTCGGATTCGTGTCGGAAGGGCATGTCCTTGTTCTCCCCGTGAACTACCTCGCGGAGAATGATGAGATCTTCTTCTGCACACGCGCGGGGACCAAGCTCAGCGCGTTGCGAGCGGGCGCCCCTGTAGCGTTCGAGGTCGATGCGAGCCGCTCGCTGTATCACAGCGGTTGGAGCGTCGTGGTGACGGGTAGCGCGAGCGAGGTCACCGACCCTGACGCCCTCGATCGGCTGCGGCGTGGATCCCTCAAGTCGTGGGCGATCCCGTCGAGCGAACACTGGGTGCGGATCTCGATCGAAACCATCTCGGGACGTCGCATCCCCGAGATCTGAGGCGGTCGCCGCGCTCCTCGCTCCTGCGGAAGCGTCCCAGCGTCCGGATCCCGCGAGCAACGATTCAGAGAGGAATGCTGAGCCGGATCACGGTTCCGTGTCTCGGCTCCGACTCGATCTTCAGCGTCCCGTGAATGGATGCTGCGCGCTCTGCGAGGTTTCCCATGCCCATCCCGCGGTGAGCATGCTCGATGTCGAAACCGTGCCCATCGTCGTCGACCTCGACGACCGCTGTGTCGCCGTCTCTGCGAATGCTGATCCGGCACGTGGTCGCACCCGCATGCCGCCCGACATTGGACAGGGCTTCACGGACGATGTGGGCGATCTGGGCGGACACATCGGCGAGCGCGCCTTCGAGCGAGATGTCGACATCGACGGCGACGGTGACACCGGTGCGCTCCTGCATCTCATGCGCAAGCTGTTCGATCGTGGTCGTCAGGTTGCCCGGCATGAGGACGCTCGGTCGCAAACCGAAGATGTAGCTGCGCACGTCGCCGATGACCCGGTCGATCTCCGTGACGTACTGCTGGATGCGGTCGGCGAGGTGTGTGTCGCCGATCAGCGCGGCAGTGCCCTGGAGCCCGAGCCCCACCGCGAAGAGCGACTGGATGACGCCGTCGTGCAGGTCTCGGGCGATACGTTCGCGGTCCTCGACCATGCCCAGCCGTGAGACCTCGGACAGGGCGCGGGCATATTCGAGTGCCAGGCTCGCCTGCTCCGAGAAGCTCTCGAGGATCGGCACCTCCGCGGCGGTGAACGCGGGACGTCCGGCTCGCCGCCCGATCGCGAGCACGCCGGCGGCGCTGGTGCGCAGCGCGAGCGGGACCAGGATCATGGGACCGACACCCGCGATGCTCGCCATCGGCTGCGTCAAGTTCGACTTGCTCGCGTCGGCCACAAGCACCGTCTTCTCGGTGCGAATGACCTCAGCCGACAGTGACCCTGCCATTGGCACCTCGACGTTGAGCAGTTCCGATGCGCCTGTGCCGTCCGCCACCACGATACGAAGACCCCCAGCATCGGGAACGCTGACCGTCGCCATGTCGGCGTCGCCGAGCTCTCGTGCATGCCTGGCAACCAGCTGGAGCGTGCCTTTCGGCGTGTCGCCGGAAAGCAACGTGGTCGCCACCTCGCGCACCGAGTCCAGCCAGCGCTCTCGCAGAAGGAGTTCCGCGTAGAGCTGCGCATTCGCGAGGGCGACCCCGGCCTGCGTTGCCAGCACGAGAACGGCGGACGCGTCCTCCTCGGTGAACTCGGCGGCCTCGCGCTTGTCGGTGAGGTAGATGTTGCCGAACACTCGCCCGTGCGCGCGGATCGGTGCGCCGAGGAACGAGTGCATCGGCGGGTGGTTCGGCGGGAAGCCGAACGAACGCGGGTGCGATGCGATCGACGCGAGACGCAGCAGCTCGGGCTCCCGGATCAGCACGCCCAGGATTCCCTCGCCGCGCGGGAGTTCGCCGATCGCCGCGCGCTGCTCCTGAGTCATCCCGCTCGTGATGAAGTCCGAGAGCCCCCGTCCGTCCATCGACAGTACCCCGAGCGCCCCGTATCGGGCTCCGGTGATCTCAACCGCGAGATCGACGATTCGCTGCAGCAGCGCCGGAAGCGACAGCTCCGCCGCGAGTGCGAGCCCAGTCTCCAGCAGGCGCTCTGCCCGGCTGCTGCTTACTTCCATTGTCGTCGCCGATCATAGGCCTGGCCAGTCGCCCCGACTCACGAAGAACGGGATTCGAGTGGGCGTGTGGGATCGCGCCGGAGGCTCAGCGAGCGGTGGGCGACGTCACGCCCTCGAGCGACGCAAGGCGCTCCGCGAGATGACTGAGGAAGCTGCGGACGCTCGCTTCCGCGATCCGGTGCATGAGGAGACGGTCGATTCGCTGTCCGAGTGAGCCGAGGGGAGGGTCGTACCTTCCCTGAAGGGTCAGTTGCGTGAATTCGTCCCCGAGGGCGGCTACCTCGAGGTCGGCGCTGAGGACCGGGAACAATCCCGGGGTGTTGGTCGCCTCCCAGGTGAGGGGCACCACCGTGATCTCTCCTCGCACGATCGGCTGGCCGACGCGAACGCTGACCGTCTTGCTGAGCATCGGCAGCGCTTCCAACGGGCCAATTCGGAGCCGCAGCGCCTCGCCCTCGCCGGCCGCGGCGGTGGCGAGGGGTGCGAGCCATTCGCCGTGGTCGGCGAGGATGCGGTCTCGCACCTTCTCCGCCGAGACCGGTACGTATGCGAAATCGTGGAGCAGCATTGTGTTCATGGTCCTGGCGTTGATCATGTCGCCTCACCGGCGGCGCAAACAGAGCACAAGGTCACGAGATGCACTGCCGTTGGTCCGGCCGGATCCCCTTCCCGCTGCTACAGTGCAGTCGTGCCCGATGAGCAGGTGATCCGGGTGCTGCTGTGCGACGACCATGAGCTGGTCCGGCGGGGCCTCAGCAGCATCCTTGACGGCGTGGGTGGGATTCGCATCATCGCCGAGGCGGCCGACGCGGACGCGGCGCTCAAGGCGGTGACCGCCGATCCTCCTGACGTTGTGATCATGGACGTGCGTCTGCCGGGTCGCTCGGGGATCGAGGCATGCCGCGACATCCGCTCCGCGTTTCCGGACACCAAGGTGCTCATGCTCACGGCCCATTCGGACGACGAGGCGCTGTTCAGCTCGATCATGGCCGGCGCCTCGGGTTTCGTCCTCAAGCAGGTCCGCGGGGGGGATCTCGTCGGCGCGATCCAGCAGGTGGCTCGCGGCGACTCGCTCCTGGATCCGATCGTGACCGCGCGGGTCCTGGCGCGCCTGCGCGGTGAGGGATCCGAGGCCAACGAGGGCATCGGCGAGCTCACGGCACAGGAGCGGAAGATCCTCGATCTCGTCGCCGAGGGCATGACAAACCGGCAGATCGCGGAGAAGGTCTTCCTTGCGGAGAAGACCGTGAAGAACTACGTGTCGAACATCCTCCTGAAGCTCGGTCTCTCCCGCCGGGCTGAGGCGGCGGCGTTCATGGCTCGCCGTAGCCTGAAGAACCGGGAAAAGAGCGGCTGGAGCTGACCGGCGGCTGAGGGCGTCACACGGGCCGATCCGAGGTGTATTCTTAGACCGACAGTCGGTCTATGGAGTCGCCTGATGTCACGGACGGTCAACCTCGCGGAGCAGACGGTTCGGCGCGAGGCGTTCATCGACGTCGCTCAGCACCTGATTCAGACCAAGACCTACGAGCAGATGAGCGTCCAGGACATCCTGGACGGGGTCGGGTCCTCGCGAGGCGCCTTCTACCATTACTTCGATTCGAAGCAGCAGCTCCTCGATGCGGTGGTGACACGAATGGGGGAGGCCGCAATCGCATCCCTCGATTCGACGCTCCATGATGCGTCCATCTCCGCGCTCGCGAAGTTGCAGCAGGTGTTCTCCGGGATCGCGGGATGGAAGGCCGAGCGCAGGGACCTGGTGCTCGGAATCGCCGAGATCTGGTTGTCTGATGACAACGCGCTCGTCCGCGAGAAACTGCGGCAGCGCATGATGCAGGACTTCGCGCCGATGCTCGGCTCGATTGTCGCGCAGGGCAAGCGCGAGGGCGTCTTCGCGGTGGGCGCGCCCGACGATACCGCGCTCGTCCTCGTCTCGCTCATGTTCGGCGCGAACCTTCTGGCCACCGAGCTCTTCATCGCGCGGCAGTCGAATCGCGTGTCGCTCGAGGAGGTCGAGCGCCTGCTTGGCGCGTATACGACGGCGTACGAGCGGATCCTCGGCGTGGGCGAGGGATCGCTGCGGATCGACAGCGACCTGATCCGCCTCTGGTATCAGTGACGATGTTCGAGGAAGGGAGCGCCTGGTGACCAGTGCCATCGAAACCGAGGGTTTGACCAAGGACTACGGTCAGCATCGTGGCCTCTTCGGCCTGAATCTCGAGGTCGTGCAGGGTGAGGCGTTCGGGTACATCGGCCCGAACGGCGCCGGCAAGACCACGACGCTGCGGCTGCTGATGGATCTCCTGCGCCCGGACAGCGGCCGCGCGAGCATCCTCGGGATGGACACGCAACACGACGGGGTGAAGATCCGCGCGCTCACCGGGTATCTTCCGGGCGAGTCCCCGGAATATCCGAACCACACCGGTGAGCGGATTCTCGATCTCCTTGCTCACCTACGCGGCGGCGTCGACCCCAAGCGGGTCACCGATCTCGCGAAACGGTTCGACCTCGATCTGCATCGCAAGTATCGGACCTATTCCCACGGGAACAAGCAGAAGGTGTGGCTGATCCAGGCGTTCATGCACGATCCCCAGCTGCTGTTCCTCGACGAGCCGACGACTGGACTCGATCCGCTGATGCAGCAGATCTTCAGGGACCTCGTCAAGGAGGCGCGCGAGCGGGGCGCGACGGTTTTCCTCTCGTCGCACGTGCTGCCCGAGGTGCAGGAGATCTGCGATCGCATCGGGGTCGTGCACGACGGGATGCTGCGGCAGGTCGGCACGATGGAGGAGTTGCGCATCAGCCACATCCGTCGCATCGACGCGACCGTGCGGAATGCGATCGACAGCGAGCACTTCGCGAAGATCCCAGGCGTCGCCGACGTGGTGGTATCCGATCACCGGCTGCGGTGCACCGTCACCGGCGCCATGGAGCCGCTGCTCGATGCGCTCGTTCCGGCGGTTGTCGTGTCGCTGGACTCGACGGAGATGAGTTTGGAAGAGATCTTCCTGTCGCAGTATGGACAGCCAGCGCAGCCGTAGCCTCATCCCCTGGGCGGTCCGCAGCCACCTCGGGGGCATGCTCGCGATCGGCCTCGGCTTCGGGGTGTCGGTGGCGGTCCTCGGTCCCTCATATGTCGCGGCCGCCAAAGCCATCGCCGGCGGCCTGCAGGCACTCGCGACGGCGGCGCTGCCCGTCGCACGCAGCTTTCAGTTCCTGACCGGGCCCATCGACCGCCTGGACACTGTGGGCGGATACCTGAGCTACAAGATCTTCCCCGACATCGCGTTGCTCGTCGCCATCTACGCCGCGATCGAGGGCGCGCAAGTCCTCAGAGGTTCCGAGGGTAGAGGCGTCTACGAGCTCTGGTTTGCCGCGGGGCGGTCACGCAACGCGATCTTCCGCGACCGGGTCGCCGGATTCCTCATTGCGCTGAGCGTCATCGTCGCGCTCATCTTCATCCTCACCGTGATCGGCGGCGCGCTGTCCGGAGTGCAGTTCGCGCTCGAGGCGCTCGGACAATGTGTGGCGCTCGGCTTCGTCGGACTGGTGTCCTTCGCGATCGGTCTTCTCGTCTCGCAGTTCCTGCATGCAGCCCGCACCGCGTCCGGCGTGACGGCCGGCTACCTCGTGGCGTCGTTCTTCATCGCCAACATGTACGACAGCCTCGGTCCACTCACCTTCCTTCGCTACCTCTCGCCGTTCTACTACTACCTGTACGGTCGCACGCTCGCCGGGACGACGTTCGACGTGCCCGCCATGGCCACGCTCGTGATCGCTGCGCTGGCGGCCGGTGCGGCCGCTTGGTGGCTGTATCTCCGCAGGGATATCGGTGGTGTCAGTCTCGCTCGTGTGCACCGCACCCGGCCCGCGGACTTCACGTTCCGGCCAAGTGCGATCTGGCGCAGGACGCTGTGGTTGAACTGGATCGCGGAGCAACCGGCGGGCATTGGGGCGTGGGTGCTTGCCATCGCCACGTTCACCGCGGCGGAGGCTGCGGTCGTCCCGTCAGCGATCCGGATCGTCGACGACAGCAGCGGAACACTCGGGAAGTTCCTGCAGAGTCACGGCACCTTTCTGACCACCGACCAGTACCTGTCGTTCTTCCTCACCTTCACCGCGTTCCTGGTCGGGGGATTCGCCGTCGCGCAGGTCGCACGGTGGGCGAGTGACGCGACGCAGCACCGCAATGACGTTGTGCTCGCGCAAGCGGTTTCGATGGGCCGGCTGCTGGTGGAGCGCATCGTCAGCCTGCTGGTGCTTGCCGCGTTGATCGGACTCGCGGTCGTGGGCGGCACCTACATCGGTGCGCTGATCGGTGGCTATTCCGTTGACGCCGTCGGCCTGATCCGCACGTTCTTCGATGTGGTGCTGTTGAGCTTCGCGATCGCGGGCATCGGCCTCCTCGCGGTCACGATCCTCAGAAGTGCGGCGGCGACCGGGGTCACCGGCGGGCTGCTCATCGCATGCTTCCTCCTGACGACCTTCGCCGGGTTGCTCACATGGCCGAGCTGGGCGAGCCGCATCTCGGTCTTCGACGCCTACGGCTCGCCCTACCTGTCGCTGCCGCTCACCGGCAGCCTCATCTATCTCGCTGTCCTGGGTATCGGGGGGACGGCCGCCGCATACCTCGCCATGCGGCGAGGTATGCGGATCGTCGCCTGATCAGACAGCGCGCAGAGCACTCCTGCCGACTAGGTGCGGGCGGAGTTCGGGCTCGGAGTCTTACGGATCTCCGCGTAGTGACGGCGCCAGATGAGCTTGTGGATGGGGATCCACCGTGGGATATCGCGGAGACCGGGGATGAACGGAACGAGGAGCAGCAGAAGGCTGAGCACGAGCATGACGGCGACGACGGCGAGGTCGGTGTTCGCGGAGCTGACGCCGAGGAACCCGGTGTCGGAGTTGAAGGGCGGAATCTGGTACCACATGGTGTAGAGCCAGAGCCACGCCTGCCCGGGATAGCGCCCGGTCTCGTTCATCATTCCCCACTGGTCGCCGGTGAGGTTCTGCGCGGCCGCCAGGTTTCCGAGATAGCTGCCGTCACCGAGGAACAGAAGCGCCTTGCTGAAGTCGGTCTGGTAGAAGTGGTTGCTCGAGAGGAGCAGTGCATCGAGACCGCCCGACCTCGCAAGCGTGAGCATGCGGGACATCATCACGGTGACCGGCCCGTAGTCACCGCTCGGGACCGCGACTGAGCCGTCACCGCCGACGGTTGCCTTCGCAAGGGCGTTGGTGTAGCTGGTCAGCCACTTCGTCTGCTGATCGCTGCTCGCGCCGTTGTACGTGGTCAGGGCATCGGTGAGCTCGCTGTCGCCGAGGGTTGACTGTTGGAGCGGCTCGAGCACGAAGTCGTTCGCGGCGTTGGTCGCGACGTGCACCCCCGCCCACTCCTGGGGGTCGAGGAACCAGAGCGTCTGCACCGCGCCGTTCTGGTTGTTGTACGGCGGTCCGTAGGTCGCGACACCTGAGGTGCCGGCCAGCTCAGAGGTTGCGGTCGTGACGAAATCGACCGGGTCAGCCTTGGCCCAGCTCTGGATGGTGACCGAGGGGACGTCAGGAGACGACAGCGCGACCGAAACCACGACGACGAACACGAGGACGCCGATCATCGCGATCGCCAGTTCCTTGAGGAGGTCGTACGGGATCATCCTGACGCCGCGGTAGTACGTGGCCTTGTCCATATGCGGGCGACGTTTTGTGAGGCTCATGCTCCGGCTCCCGAGTCATCCACGACGACCGGGTCGCCGATCGGGCGCACAACCCCTCGGCTCCGTACCTGGATGATATGGAGCACGACCAGCAGCGTCACGCCGATCGGGAACAGCATCACGTGCAACCCGTATTGCTGCCCGAAGTTCAGGACGTTGAACAGTCCGCCGAACCCGGTCGAGTTGATCCCGTCCTTGGCGTTCACCGCGATCCACTGCGAGGCGAAGTTCTGCTGGATGAGGTAGCCCGTGAAGGCGGTGACGACGCTGACAAGAAAGATGACGACGCCGATCATCCATGTGGTGGCGCGGCCGTCGCGCCATCCCGCGCCCCAGTACTGACCCCAGAGATGCAGGACCATGAAGATGAAGAACATCTGGACGGACCAGAAGTGGATGCTGTTGAAGAATTTCCCGACGGAGGAGATGTGCCACCAGGCAGAGCCGAAGAACGCCAGCACCACGCCGCTCAGAACGACCCAGAACAGCGCCGCGATCGTGATCACGCCGAATGCGTACACCCACGATCCGATGTACGCGGGCTGGCGGGTCGGCAGGAGCTCGGTGATCGGGAGTGTCTTTTCGACGCGCCTGCGCACCGCCGCGGTCCAGCCCGGTTCGGAAGCGGGCGTCGACGCCTGCGAGGTCGCGTCCGCGGAGGGAGTCACCGCGTCACTGGTCATGACGACCTTCCTCGTTCGTGCCGTGCGCCGGGAACGGCGCGATCAGGGCCACGATGAACAGCAGAACCATCACGCCGATCAGCACGAGGTTCGGCAGCGAGATGAGAATGAAACCCCAGTGGAAGTAGGGGGCCGGTGCATCCACTCGATGCTCCTCCAGGTGGTTGGTCGGGCGTAATGGCGACAAGCCTGCCACTGGAGGTCGCCCGCGTCCAGTGCCGGCTGTCCGCGACCGAGACCGGCCGTCCGGCCCCCGGCTGTGTGACAAACGGCCCTGGCGGGTCGTCCTCGCTGCCGCCATGCTTCATGCGTGGGAGACCCAGGCGGGAACTCGACGGCGGAGGCCGTGATCACTGGACACCTGTGCCCGTACGGATCGGACTCCGTTCAGGGATGCCCCCGATATGCACCGGTGTCCGCTCACAGCGCACAGCCCGGAGCCGAGGCGTGCTGTCACCTCCAGCGAACACCGATCAACGATCACCACTGGCAACGCGGGTGCGACCTGCCGCCTGGGGAGCCGGTCTCCCCGTCGCAAGCCCGCGGCACCGCTACGACTCGAGCAGCTCGCGCACCTCTCGGCTGATCTCCAGGTCTTCACGAGCGTGAACGACGAGGATCGCCACCCTCGCCATTGCACCGCTCATGACTGCGTCGCCGTCGTGTGGTGGCACAGTGTCCGAGGCCACGACACCGAGAACGCCGAGCCCTGAGCAGATCCTGTCCCTGATCTCGGTCGCGTTCTCGCCGATCCCCCCCGTGAAGACGATCGCGTCGAGCCGGTCAAGTGAAGCCGCGACACCGCTCAACAGCGCCCGCGCTCTGTGCACGTAGACGTCGCGAGCCAGGGCCGCCTGCGCGTCGCCCGCGTCCGCTCGAGCGAGGATGTCGCGCATGTCGGCGCTGCCGCCAAGGGCGAGGATCCCGGACGAGCGTTCGAGGGCGTCGTTCATCGCCGGCGCGGCCATCCCGCCGTGGGTCTGAATGAACAGGAGCGCCCCCGGGTCGACGCTGCCGCTGCGGGTAGCCATCACGAGGCCTTCAAGAGGCGTGAAGCCCATGGACGTGTCGGCGCTGCGCCCATCGCGGATCGCGGTCACGGACGCGCCGGCGCCCAGATGCGCCACCACGATGTTGAGGGAGTCTGCGGTCCGTCCGAGCAGTGACGCCGCGCGTCGAAGGGACCACGCGCACGAGAGTCCGTGGAACCCGTAGCGCCGGATGCCGAAGTCCGTGCGCCACGACGACGGGATGGCGTAGGTCGAGGCGGCGGCAGGGAGCGAGGCATGAAACGCCGTGTCGAAGCAGGCAACCTGCGTGAGGCTGGTGTGCTGACGGACCGTGTCGAGAACGGCGAGTGCCGGGGGGACATGCAGCGGCGCGAGCTGCGCCGTCGCATCGAGTTGCCGGCGGACCGATGGATCCACGATCACCGGCGTGCGCAGCTCAGGGCCTCCGTGCACGATGCGGTGACCGACCGCGCCGAGGTCTTGTTGCGCATCGATGAAGTGGAGCAGCGCACGGTCGTGCCCGCCCCCCGCGGGCGGGCCCTCGAGCTCGGTCTCAGCGAGTGTTGCGTCGTTCTCGCCGATGACGCTCAGCTTCAGGCTGCTCGATCCCGCGTTGACCGCGAGGACGTTCGTCCCCGTCATCGATCAGAACGGCCAGACCCAGTCACGAATCTCCGGCATGTCCTGGAAGTTCTCGCGAACGTACCGGTGATGGCGCTCGAGCATCACCTCACAGTGCGCCGCGAGCTCCGCAGCCCTGGGCGGCGGCGTGCGCAGCCGATCGATCGCGTGGAGCGCCAGGTGATACCGGCTCATGTCGTTCAGGACGACCATGTCGAACGGGGTCGTCGTCGTCCCCTGCTCGGTGAACCCGTGCACGTGGAATCGCTGGTCGTTCGGACGCCCGTGGAGGAGCTGATGCAGTGCCCGCGCGTACCCGTGGAAGGCGAAGATGACCTCGGCCGTGTCGGTGAAGACCTCTCGAAAGCGGTCTGCGCTCAACCCGTGCGGGTGATACCGCGACGGCACGAGTGTCATCAGGTCGACGACGTTGACGAAACGCACGCGTAGCTCCGGCAGCCACTCACGAAGCAGTGCGGCCGCCGCGAGCGCCTCGAGCGTGGGGATGTCGCCGGCACACGCCATGACCACGTCCGGCTCGTAGTCCACGGATGTGCTCGCCCACTCCCACACACCGACACCCTCGGCACAGTGGGCCCGCGCGTCCTCGAGGCTGAGGTACTGCAACTCGGGCTGCTTGTCGATGACGATCAGGTTCACGTACCCACGGCTCCGCAGACAATGGTCGGCGACGGAGAGGAGACAGTTGGCGTCCGGCGGCAGGTAGAGCCGCACCACGTTGCCGCTCATCGACACCATCGTGTCGATGAGACCCGGCCCCTGGTGGCTGAAACCGTTGTGATCGTTGCGCCAGCACGTGGACGTCAGCAGGATGTTGAGCGACGCGATGCGTGCTCGCCATTCGAGTCCATGAGCCGCCTCCAGCCATTTGGCGTGCTGAACCGCCATGGACGCAGACACCATGGCGAAGGCCTCGTACGTGGCGAAGACGCCGTGGCGTCCCGTGAGGATGTATCCCTCGCACCATCCCTGACAGAGATGCTCGGAGAGGACCTCCATGACGCGGCCGTCGGGACCGACATGGATGTCGTCGTCCTTGACCGGGTCCATGAGGCAGCGACTCTCCACCTCGAACACCGCGCCGAGCCTGTTCGAGTTGGTCTCGTCGGGGCAGAAGAGACGGAAGTTCGCCGCGTCACGGTTGTCGGTGAAGACATCGCGAAGCATGATCCCGAGCTGCCGGGTTGACTCCGCGCTGGTCGTCGCGTGCCGCGTCACGGGCACTGCGTAGGTCGAGTAGTCCCTGAGGACGAGGTCGCGCAGCAGCAGCCCACCGTTGGCGTGCGGGTTGGCGCCCATTCGTCGATCTCCTTCGGGCGCGAGCTCCTGCAATTCGTGGACGAGACGGCCGCGCTCATCGAAGAGTGTCTCGGGCCGGTAGGACCGGAGCCATGCCTCGAGCTGATGCAGATGTTCCGGGTTGGTCCTCGGGTCGACAAGCGGTACCTGGTGAGCTCGCCACGTGCCCTCGATACGAACACCGTCGACTTCCTTCGGGCCCGTCCACCCCTTCGGGGTCCTCAAGACGATCGCAGGCCAGCGCGGACGGGCTTGTACGTGTTCGACACGTGCCGCGTGCTGTATCTGGCGGATGCTCGCATACGACTCCTCGAGCGCCCGTGCGAAATCGCGGTGCACCGCCGTCGGGTCGTTTCCGGAGACCTCACACACGTCGTAGCCATGTGCGTGGAGGAGCTCCCGCACATCGCCGTCCGGCGCGCGACCGAGGACGGTCGGCCCGGAGATCTTGTTCTCGTTGAGGTGCAGTATGGGCAGCACTGCGCCGTCGCGCGCGGGATTGAGAAAGCGCACCCCCTTCCAGGAGCCCTCGAGCGGTCCCGTCTCAGCCTCACCGTCACCGACGACGCAGGCAACCAGGAGATCCGGGCTGTCGAACGCCGCCCCGAATGCATGGATGAGCGCGTATCCGAGCTCACCGCCTTCGTGGATGGAGCCGGGCGTCGGGACGCTCACATGGCTCGGGATGCCGCCTGGGGTCGAGAACTGGCGAACCAGCCGCGTCACCCCTGACTCGTCGCGGGAGACGTCGGGGTAGACCTCGCTGTACGTTCCCTCGAGGTAGACGTTCGCCACCAGCGCCGGCCCGCCGTGGCCCGGTCCGGTCACGTAGATCGCGTTGACGTCGTGGCGACGGATGAGCCTGTTCAGGTGTGCGTACACGAGGCTCAGGCCCGGGGATGTCCCCCAGTGCCCGAGCAGCCGAGGCTTGATGTGGTCGGGTCTGAGCGGCTCCCGAAGGAGCGCGTTCGACAGCAGGTAGATCTGCGCCACCGTCAGGTAATTCGCGGCGCTCCAGTACCTGATCAGCGCTCCGGTCTCGGCGTCGCTGATGACTTCACCCGGCGGGTACGTGGTGTCTCGAGTTGCCATCCGCACATCATCACCTCCCGCGTGCGGGCCGCGTCATCGGGATCCTCGCCGCCGCGTCTCAGGCGCCCGTCCGGCGGACTGGGGAGGACCGCTCTGTCGAATCGCGTGGCTGCCGGCCGCGCACGCCGTCAGCGTGCGACGCGTCCCGGCGCTCGCGGCGACACCGAGTCCAGCAGTTGCTCAATCTGAGTCCACACCGCAAGCGCGAGGATCGCGACACCGACTCCGATGTAGAGAGCCTGCAACCACTGGAAGCCGATGATGTTCCACTCGACGATCTCGAAGATGATGATGGCGCCGCCGGCCACGGCCGACACTTGAGCGCCGAGACCGAGACCGCGATGCACGAGCCATGCCGCAAGCAGGCTCGTCCCGCCGACGATGGCCGTCAGGAGGATCCCCGGCACGGTGTAGTCGGTGAACGGACTCCCCGCAAGCGCGCTGAGCGGCATCTTGATCAGGCCGGCGATCAGGGCGATGCCCCCGGCGACGGCTGTCAGGGCGAGAAACAGGTTCAACCCGTACAGGATCGTGGTTCGCGCAGAGCGGCTCATGGTGGTTCTCCTTGGGTTGCGTCCGATTAAGCGTGGCGCGCCTTGAACGTCACTGCCAGGGTCGAACGTCATGTGCGAAAAGGGCGATTCGGCCCTTGTCGTTGACAAGGTCACGTGGGACCGTGAGCGGGTGATGACTGATCGCGGACACGTTCTGATTCTCGGTGGCGGGACGGGCGGCACGATCACCGCAAATCGCTTGCGCAGGATGCTGCCGTCGTCCATCGACATCACCGTCGTTGACAGCATGCCGGGCCACGTCTACCAGCCGGGCTTGCTCTTCGTGCCCTTCGGTCTGGCGGACGCCGACGAGTTGGTGAAGCCTCGCGCCGAGCAGCTGCATCGAGGCATCGACTACGTCCCGGCGACGGTCGACCGCGTCGACATCGCCCGAAAGCAGGTGTGGCTCGAGGGCGGTCAGACCATGGCGTACGACGTCCTGGTTGTCGCAACGGGTGCCGTGCTCATGCCCGAGGAGACAGAGGGACTGGAGGGCCCGGGATGGGGAAGGGACATCTTCACGTTCTATTCCCTCGACGGAGCTCGCGCGCTTGCACCCGCGCTCGCTGGTTTCCACGCCGGACGCATCGTTGTCAACGTGATCGACATGCCGATCAAGTGCCCTGTGGCCCCGCTGGAGTTCTGCTTCCTTGCCGACTGGTTCTTTCGCGAGAAGGGTGTTCGCAACGACGTCGAGCTCACGTACGTGACGCCGCTCGATGGAGCGTTCACGAAGCCGGTTGCCTCGCGCCGTCTGGGTGAGCTGCTGGAGCACAAGGGCGTCAAGGTCATCACCGAGTTCAACACCGGATCCGTGGATCATGAGACGGGAAGGTTGATGTCCTACGACGGACGTGAGGTCGGGTTCGATCTTGCGGTGGTCGTTCCGTTGCACGGCGGTGCCGCTTACGTCGGACGTTCACCAGGTCTCGGCGATGAGCTCAACTTCATCCCGACCGATGAGCACACGTTGCAGTCTCGTGCCGCCCCGGAGGTCTTCGCCATCGGCGATGCCGCCGGCATCCCTGTATCGAAGGCCGGCTCCGTCACACATTTCGAGGGCGAGGTGCTGACCGAGAACATCCGTCGCCACCTCAATGGCGAGAGTCTTGACGCGAGCTACGACGGTCACGCCAACTGCTTCATCGAGACGGGGTTCGGCAAGGCCGTGCTCATCGACTTCAACTACGACACCGAGCCACTCACCGGGCACTACCCGGGCCGGATCGGCTTGCCACTCCTGAAGGAATCACACCTCAACCATCTCGGGAAGCTCATGTTTCAGTGGTTCTACTGGCACGCGCTGCTGCCAGGCCACTCCATCCCCGGCATCACCTCGGACATGCCTGCTGCCGGGAAGACGAAGGTTCCCGTCGGGACCCATTGAGGAGACGCGAATGTCTGTAGCAACCGTCGATCTCACCAAGGTTGCGCGAAATGACGAGGGATTCTTCGTCGATCCGCGGGACTGGACCGAGGAAATGGTCCCAGCCCTTGCCGCGCACGAGGGTATCGCCGAGCTCACGCCTCAGCACTGGCAGGTGATTCGTTTCATGCGTCGCGAATACCTGGACAAGGGGACCGGGCCGACCGTGCGTGTCCTCGGAAAGACATCCGGTGTGACGATCAAGGATCTGTACCAGCTGTTTCCGAAAGGTCCGGCCAAAGTCGCCGCGCGCATCGCCGGAATACCGAAGCCGCGCGGCTGCATCTGACGAGGAGGATCTGATCATGGCAACGATGGCACTGGAACCCAAGACGGCAGCGAAACCATTCATGCCCGCGACCATCGAGAAGGTGTCGATCGTCGTCTCGAAGGGATCGCTCGACGGCATCTATCCGGGCCTGATCATGGCGAACGGCGCGCGTGCGGAAGGGATTGATGCGAACCTGTTCTTCACGTTCTTCGGGCTTGACGCGATTCACAAGAGCCGCCACGAACACATCAAGATCGCTACGGTCGGCAACCCCGGTCTGCACCTCTCCACGTGGCTCGGCGGTGTCCCAGGAATGTCATCCGTGATGACTCACTACCTCGCTTCGAAGATGGAGAAGCTCGACATCCCGTCCATCCCGGAGTTCGTCGAGATGATCGCGGACACGGGCGCCGGGTTGTATGCGTGCAAGGCCTCGGTGGATCTCTTCGGCCTCACGAAGGACGACTTCATCCCCCAGGTGCAGGACATCATCACCGTTGGCGAGTTCTACGAGAAGGCCGCCGGCGGACAGATCATCTTCACGTGAGGTGTCATGGAACTCAGTGTTGTCAGCCTGGGCGGTGATCGCCACCGCATCACGATCGGCCGGCACGAGTTGATCGTCGACCAACCTCGCGACGCCGGAGGCGAGGATGCGGGTCCAACGCCGGTGGACCTCTTCGTTGCGTCGCTCGCATCATGCGTCTCGCACTACGCACGTCGGGGCCTCGGCGCCGACGGGGGCAGACCGGAGGTGCACTGCAGATGGACGATGAGCGAGACACCGCCGTGGCGGGTCGCCGCGATCGCCATGAATGTGACGCTCCCGGCGGGGACGTCGGACAGGCGTGTCGACGCCGTGCGCCGTGCGATCGCGCACTGCACGGTGCACAACTCCATCCTCCAGTCGCCGATGCTCACGATCACCACGCGTGCGGCGGTGCCGCGTGCTCTGGACGAACCCGTCGGTCTGGGTGCTCCGGCGTAGTCCTTCCATCGGTGCAGTGCGCCGCTGCATCGTCGATGGGACGCGGTCCGAAGCGTAGCGCCTTTCCCCGCCGCATCCGACCGGTTCCGGGGAGCTGAAGACGGGGCTGGTGCGTTTGGGCCGCCAAGGGTCGAACAGCCCTGCGAGTGGTGACCTTCGACACTCGTCTTCGGTGGCCGGACGGAGCAGTGTGAGATCAAACCGCGTCAACCTTTTAGCGGAGGTGTGGCTATGACACTCACTGCGGATCTCGTCGACGTCGAGGTCCAACCGAAGGTGCGGAGCAAGGTGTACACAGCCCCGGGATTCCCAGGCAGCGTCGTCACCGTCAAGCCCCGCTACGACAACTTCATCGGCGGGCGTTGGGTTCCTCCGGTCGGCGGCAGGTACATGCCCAACATCAGTCCGGTCAACGGCAAGGTCTTCTGCGAAGTCGCGAAGTCGACCCCCGAGGACGTTGAGCTCGCGCTCGACGCGGCGCATGCCGCGCAGGACGCGTGGGGCGCAACATCGCTCCCGGAACGCGCGGCCGTGCTGAACCGCATCGCAGATGCGATCGAGGCCAATCTCGAGATGCTGGCCGTGGCGGAGAGTTGGGAGAACGGAAAGCCCGTTCGCGAGACGCTCGCTGCGGACCTGCCACTCGCAGTCGATCACTTCCGGTACTTCGCTGGGGCGACACGCTCCCTCGAGGGCCGGAGCACGGAAATCGACAAGGACACGGTCGCGTATCACTTCCATGAGCCACTCGGCGTCGTGGGACAGATCATCCCGTTCAACTTCCCGTTGCTGATGGCGGCGTGGAAGATCGCTCCCGCACTGGCGGCAGGGAACTGCACGGTGCTGAAGCCCGCATCGCCGACACCCTGGTCGATCCTCAAGTTTGCCGAGGTCATCGAGAAGATCGTGCCGGCGGGCGTGATCAACATCGTGACCGGACCTGGTGGCGAGATCGGCAAGGCGCTCGCATCGAGCCCGCGCATCGCCAAGATCGGCTTCACCGGCGAGACGGTCACCGGCCGGCTGATCATGCAGTACGCGGCACAGAACCTCATTCCGTCGACGGTTGAGCTCGGCGGCAAGTCGCCGAACATCTTCTTCGAAGACGTGATGGCGGCTGACGACGAATTCCTGGACAAGGCGATCGAGGGCCTGGTGCTCTACGCATTCAACAAGGGCGAAGTCTGCACGTGCCCGTCGCGCGCGCTGATCCAGGAGTCCATCTACGACCGCTTCATGGAGCGCTGCCTCGCACGGATCGCCGCGATCAAGCAGGGCAACCCGCTCGACGTGAGCACGATGGTCGGTGCGCAGAACTCCGCGCAGCAACTCGATAAGATCGAGTCCTACGTGAAGATCGGCCGCGAGGAAGGCGCCACGTGCCTGATCGGCGGCGAACGTGCCGCTGTCGACTCGGATATCGAGGGCGGGTACTACTTCCAGCCCACGGTGCTGAAGGGCAACAACCGGATGCGCGTGTTCCAGGAAGAGATCTTTGGGCCGGTGCTCGCCGTGACGACGTTCAAGGATGAGGCCGAAGCCATCGCAATCGCCAACGACACCCTCTACGGCCTCGGAGCCGGCGTCTGGACTCGCGACGGCAGCCGCGCGTACCGGATGGGCCGGGCGATCAAGGCCGGCCGGGTCTGGACCAATTGCTACCACCTCTATCCCGCGGGAGCGGCGTTTGGTGGGTACAAGATCTCGGGCGTCGGCCGCGAGAATCATCAGATGATGCTGGAGCACTACTCGCAGACCAAGAACCTGCTGGTGAGCTACAGCCCGAAGGCGTTGGGCTTCTTCTAGAAGCGAGTGTGCCGGGATGAGCGATCACACCTCCGCAGTCGCGACGACCGCGCGTGTGGTCGCCACTCCGGCCGCGGAGCAGGCGATACGTGAGCTCGTCGCCGAGCGCGGCGAGCTCATGTTCTTTCAGTCGGGAGGCTGCTGCGACGGCAGTCTCCCGATGTGCTTCGACCGCGGAGAGCTCGTCCTCAACGACCGTGATGTTCTCCTGGGCTACGTGGCCGGCACCCCGTTCTACATTGATCACCGTCAGTTCGAGGCGTGGAAGCACACGCAGCTCGTCATCGACGTGAGCCCGGGACTCCCCGAGGGATTCTCATTGCCGGCCGGAGACGATGCTCACTTCGTGACGAACGGTCGGCTGTACTGCTCGCCCTGACCAGGAACGAGCCGGTTCACGGCCATAATTCATCAGGCGTAGACTTCGGTCGTCAACCATTGAGGAGGCGGCCATGCGCGCGATGATCGTCAAGGAGTTCCGGCAGCTCAAGCGAGACCGGCGAACCGTCGCACTGCTGATCGTGCTTCCGGTCCTGCTGCTCGTCGTCTTCGGGTACGCCGCCCGTTTCGACGTCTCCAGGGTCACCACGGTCGTCGTGGGGCCGCAGGCCCCGGCCGTCGCCGGCGCACTGCCGGCGCCGTTCGACGTCGTCGAGATCGATGCACGTGGAGACAGGTCGCTGGCCGCGAGCCGCATCCAGGACGGGACCGCCGTGGTCGGCTTCGTCACGGGAGGCGCGCAGATCGAAGCGCTGATGGACGGGACACAGCTCTTCGCGGTGCAGGCAGCGGAGAGCTCACTCGCACGACTGGCTCAGCAGACGCGGGCGGCCGGCGCGGCCAGGCCGTCGGTCGCCGTTCACATCCTCTACAACCCGAACCTCACGACCGCATGGATCATGATCCCGGGTCTCAATGGTCTGATCCTGTTGTTCATCGGCACCCTGATCACGAGTCTCGGCATCGTTCGGGAGCGGCAGACGGGGACCATCGAGCAGCTCGCGGTCATGCCGTTCAGGCCATGGGATGTGATCTTCGGGAAGATCATTCCGTACCTCCTCCTCGCCGCGCTCGACCTCGTCGCGATCGTCGTGATCGGGATGGTGCTCTTCGGGGTCCCGTTCGTCGGCAACGTGGCCACGTTCGCGGTCGGCGCGCTCCTCTTCCTGCTCGTGACCCTCGGGATGGGGGTCCTGGTCTCGACCGTGTCGCAGAACCAGGGGCAGGCGATCCAGCTCGCAATCATGTTCGTCGTACCGCAGATCCTCTTGTCGGGCTTGATCTTCCCGGTCTCGTCGATGGCGAGTGGGGTCCAGTGGATCGCCTACGTTCTCCCGCTCAAGTACTTCATCGATATCAGTCGGGGCGTGATGCTGAAGGCCACCCCGTTGGCGGCGCTCTGGGCTCCGCTCGTCGTGCTCGCCGCGATGGCGGTGATCGTTCTCGGGCTGGCCGTGCTCCGATTCCGGCGTGATCTGGCGCCGAGTGTGCGGCGCAACGACGCTGCCGAACCACGCTCGCCGAGGGCGGCCGCATGACCTGGGGGGTGGAGAACGCGAGTGTCGTCTTCGGCGCCCGAACACCGCTCGACAACGTGACCCTGCGGGCCGCCCCGTCCACGGTGAGCATCGTCGTCGGTGGCGATGGCGCCGGGAAATCCACGCTCCTGCGCGCGCTCGTGGGGCTGGTGCGTCTGAACAGCGGTGTCTGCCGGCGGCCGGCGAAGAAGGACATCGGCTACGTCCCGGCGACTGCGGGTCTGTACGTCGATCTCACAGTCGATGAGAACGTGGCGTTCTCCGCCGCCGCCTACGGTCTGCGCGGGCCGGAGCTTGCGAAACGGTCGGCGGCGCTGCTCGAACGCATCGGCCTCAGCGGGGCGCGCGGGCGCCTCGTCGGGCATCTCTCCGGCGGCATGCGACGGAAGCTCGCTGTCGGGATGGCGCTCCTGCACCGCCCCACGATGCTCGTGCTCGACGAGCCGACCACCGGGGTCGATCCCGTGAGCCGGGCCGAGCTGTGGCGGCTGATCACCGGAGCCGCAGCTGGAGGCAGTGCTGTGGTCGTCGCGACCACCTATGTCGATGAAGCCCATCGAGCGTCACGTGTCGTGCTGCTGGAGCAGGGCCGGTCGATCGCCACCGGAGCTCCCGCGGACATCGTCGCCGCTGTCCCGGGTGCCCTTGGCGTTGTCGCATCCGGGGAGAAGCCCTCGGAGACGTCGTGGCGATGGGGCAGCACGTGGCGTGTCTGGGCACCGACTCGGGACCTGCCGGCCGGTGCGGAGCCCCTGCAGCCCGACTTCGAGGATGCCGTGATGATCGCCGCCCTTGCAGACGAGCGGAGGCTCGCCGTCGACGATGCTGCTCGCTGAGACCCGTGACGTGACCATGCGGTTCGGCGATTTCACCGCCGTGGACGGTGTCAGCCTCGCCGTCAGCCCCGGTGAGGTGGTCGGGCTCCTCGGAGCGAATGGCGCCGGAAAGACGACGGTGATACGGCTCCTGCTCGGGCTCGTGCGCCCATCACACGGCCACGTCTCCCTGTTCGGCGCTCCGCCATCCATGGGCACGCGGCGGCGCATCGGCTACGTCCCGCAGACGCTTGGCCTCTATGACGATCTCACGGTGGAGGAGAACTGGACGTTCACGGCGTCCGCGTTTGGGATTGCTCACGTCGCCATGCCTCCGGGCATCGGCAGCGTGCGGGATCATCTTGTCGGGAGACTCCCGCTGGGTGTCCAGCGGCGTGTCGCCTTCGCGGTGGCGTTCTCCCATCACCCGGAGTTGCTCGTGCTCGACGAGCCGACATCCGGTGTGGGGCCGCTCAATCGCGCGAGACTGTGGCAGGACATCCGGGGGAGTGCGGAACACGGTGCCGGCGTCCTGGTGACAACCCACAACATGGAGGAGGCGGAACAGTGCGACCGCCTCGTCGTGATGGCAGGTGGGCATGTGGTCGCCGAGGGCACCGTGGCCGAGGTCATCGCTGACCGTCAGGTCGTTCAGGTGAGGTGCGATGGCTGGCAGCAGGCGTTTTCGATGCTCGATGCCGAGGGTCTCGTCGTGCAGGTCCAGGGTGATGCGCTGCGAGTGCCGGCATCGCGCGCGGCGGTGGAGGAGCTGCTCGAGCAGCACGGCATCCGGGCGGACGTGAGCACCGTGCCCGCCAACCTCGAAGAGGCATTCGTCAGCATCGTCTCGAGCGGAGGCGCAGAGTGAGCCGCACCGGCCGCAGGCCCGGTTCTCCCCAGACACGTCACGACATCGTGCTCGTCGCGCGGCGGTCGTTCGGCGCTCGCGGATACGACGCGACGTCGCTGCGCAGCATCGCGCGGCAGGCGGACGTCGACCCCGCGCTGCTCACACATTACTTCGGGACGAAGGACGCCCTCTTCGTCGCCGCGCTGGAGATCACGCTGAGCCCGTCGACGACGTTCGGGGGACTGGAGAGGGCAACTGTTGCCGAGGCCGCCCGGCTCATCGTCCGGCGATACCTCGCGTTGCTGGACGAGGAGCAGACGCGGGACGTCGTGCTTGGCCTGGTTCGCTCCGCTGTGTCCAGCGAGCGTGCGGCGACGATGCTGCGGGAGTTCCTGCGGCAGAACGTCACCTCGTTTCTCCGCCCCCTCATCGCTCACCCCGACGCCGACCTCCGAGCCTCGCTCCTCGTTGCGCAACTCATCGGGATGGCGATGCTCCGCCACGTCGTCAAGGCCGACGCGGTCGCGTCGGCGAGCGATGAGGAACTCGTGTCGCGCGTTGCCCCGGTGATCGAGACGTATCTGCGATGAAGGCTCCGGAGCGCCACCGCGCCGGCTGACTCGAGGTGTGTCCGCGGTGCGAGAATCGCTCCGATGGAGAGCCCAGAGATTCCCCGGCGACCGGCGCGGCTCACGGTGGCGGATGTGATGACTCGGGATGTCATCACGGTCACCCCGGAGACGCCGTTCAAACAACTCGAAAAGCTGATGGCCGAGCACAACGTCAGCGCTCTCCCTGTCGTCGACAAGGGGGGTGTGACCGGCATCGTGTCCGAAGCGGACCTGCTGCTGAAGACTGAGGCCGAGGGAGCGACGGGCGGCGGTTGGAGACCCGGGTCGCGCGAGCGCGACTCGAAGGCCCACGCGCAGACCGCCGGTGGATTGATGTCGTCGCCCGCGCTGTCGGTCGACTCGGGGGCCCCGCTCGCGGCGGCGGCCCGCCTCATGCGGAAGGGCGGCGTCAAGCGGCTTCCGGTGGTCGACGACGGACGCTTGGTCGGCATCGTGAGCCGTGCGGACGTCCTCAAGGCCTACCTCCGTTCGGACGCGGATATCCTCGCGGCTGTCGTCGACGACGTCATCAAGGGCAGCATGTGGCTCGACCCTGAGACCATCGACGTGACGGTCGACGATGGTGTCGTGCGGATGCGCGGCAAGGTTGACCGTCGCAGCGACGTCGAGATCCTGAGCCGCCTCACGCTCGGTGTTGAAGGTGTCATCGCGGTGGAGTCGTCGGTGACCTTCGCTTTCGATGACCGTCACGTGAAGCCACCGTTGGAGCAGCGCCTCGGCGGCTAGAGGGACCCAGGCCTCAGCAGATCCGGGGCAGCGGATCTCCGATCAACATGTCGACGACGCGCGTCCCGCCGAACCCGGTGCGCATGAACACCATTCCCTCCGGCTCCGCGATCACCTCCCCGATGACGGCGGCCTCCGTGCCCACAGCGCACGATCGCATGATCTCGAGCGCGCGGGCGCCGTCATCCCGACCCACAAGGGCCACGAGCTTGCCCTCGTTGGCGATGTAGAGCGGATCGATGCCGAGGATCTCGGCCACGCCGCGCACTTCGTCGTGGATCGGAAGCGCATCCTCATCGATGGCCACGGCCACGCCGGCTGCTTGCGCGATCTCATTGAGCACGGTTGCGACGCCGCCTCGTGTCGCGTCACGCATGAAGTGCACGTCGACCCCGCCTGTCAGCAGCGCCGACGTCATCCCGTGCAGCGCCATGGTGTCGCTGCGCAGGTTGTCAGCCTCGAGGTCGACATCGCCGCGCGCGAGCATCACGGTGGCGCCGTGGTCGCCGATCGCGCCGCTGAGCACAACAATGTCGCCAGGAACGATGCGGTGCATCCCGACCCTGCGCGGAACGACCAGGGTGCCGACGCCCGTGGTGGTGATGAAGAGCTGATCGACCTTGCCGCGAGGCACGACTTTCGTATCGCCTGTGACCACGTGGACGCCGGCGCGATCGGCCGCCCGGCGCATCGATTCCACGACCCTGCGCAGCAGGGCGACGTCCAGTCCCTCCTCGAGGATGAACGCCGCCGCGATTCCCAGCGGCGTCGCGCCTCCGACGGCGAGGTCGTTGATGGTGCCGTTGATGGCGAGCTCACCGATATCGCCGCCCGGAAAGAAGAGCGGGCTGACCACGAAGGAATCCGTGGTGATCGCGATACCCATGCCATCAACGCCGGGCAGCATGAGCGTGGCGTGGTCACCCAGCTCGTCGAGCGCGGGGTTGCTGAGGATGGCCGCGAACAGCGCCGTGGTCAGCGTGTGGCTCGCCTTCCCACCCGCGCCGTGGCTCATCGTGATCGAGTCTTCTCGCAGCGCGGGCCGGCGCTTGCGTATCTCCTCGATGCGCTCCAGCACACGCTGTTCGGGGTCGGCGGTACGAGCCGATGCCGCTCTGATCGCCGCGCCGCTTCCCGGTGGGATGCCTGTCTCGGTCATCGTTCTCGCACCGGAACGGGCCGGACGCCCGTCTCGTGCTCGCCGGCACGGACACGGCCGTTCGCGGGTTCACCGGACGCCAGCACGCGCTCGCGCTCCCGCGCCCGCGAATACCTGCCGAAGCTGTAGTACGCGGCGCACGCGCCTTCCGATGACACCATGCACGTGCCGATGGGCGTCTCCGGCGTGCACGCGGTGCCGAACACCTTGCACTCCCACGGCTTGAGCACGCCCTTGAGCACCTCGCCGCACTGACATGCCTTCGGGTCCGCGACCCGCAGCCCGGGGACGGAGAACACCTTTTCTGCGTCGTGCTCGGCGAACTCGTCCTGCAGCTCGAGCGCGCTCTGACTGATGAAGCCGAGGCCGCGCCACTCGAAATGCGACCGCAGCTTGAACACGCGGCCAAGCACCTCGAGCGCCTTGGGGTTGCCATCGTCATGCACGACGCGCTTGTACTGGTTCTCGACCTCGCAGCGGCCCTCGCGGATCTGCGTGATGATCATGTGGACGCCCTGGAGGATGTCGAGCGGTTCGAATCCGACCACGACCACCGGCTTGGCGTACGTCGTCGTCACGAACTGATAGGGCCGGATCCCCACCACAGTCGACACATGTCCCGGACCGAGGAATCCGTCGAGCTGCAGACCGGGCGAATCGAGGATCGCCTTCATCGGCGGGACGATGGTGACGTGGTTGCAGAACACGAAGAAGTTGCGTATGCCCTCTGCTTTGGCACGCATCAGCGTCAGCGCGGTGGACGGCGCGGTCGTCTCGAAACCGATCGCGTAGAAGACGACCTTGCGATCGGGGTTCTGCCGCGCGATCGTCAGCGCGTCGAGCGGCGAGTAGACCATCCGCACGTCCGCGCCGGCGGCCCTTGCATCCAGCAGGCTGCCGGTGCTGCCGGGGACGCGCAGGAGATCACCGAAGCACGTGAAGATCACCGAGGGCTCGTGGGCGAGGGCGATGCCGTCGTCGAGACGGCCCATCGGGATGACGCACACGGGGCATCCAGGTCCGTGCACGAGCTCGACGTTGCTCGGCAGCAGATCCTCGATGCCGTATTTGAAGATGGTGTGGGTGTGACCACCGCACACCTCCATGATCTTCCAGTGCCTGTCACCGGCATCGGCCGCGATGCGCGCACCCAGCGCGCGGGCGAGGTCGCGGTCGCGGAACTCGTCGGCGAACTTCACGCCCGCGTTCCTTCGCTGCCGGCCTGATCGGCACCCACCGGCTCATCGTCACTCCCCTGCCATTCGCGGATCTGCCTGACCTCGTCGGTGTATGCCGTGCCCATCTGCTCGAGGATCCGCAGCGTCTCCGCCGCCTCGGTCTCGCTCACGCGGCTCAGCGCAAAGCCCACATGCACCAGCACGTATTCGCCGGGCTGCGTGACATCCTCGCCGACCAGCAGTGACGTGTTGATCCGGCGTTGGACTCCGCCGAGCTCCACGTTTCCGTACATACGGTCCTCGTCGATGTACTCGACGAGCCGCGCGGGAATCGCTAGGCACATGCCGGCTCTCCTTCGAGCGCACGGTGCACCAGCCTGATGAGAAGGTGATACAGCGTCATCTGGACCTCCTGGATCCGGTGGATGCTGCTGGACCGAATGATGAAACAGTGGTCGGCGACACCTTCGGTGGCCACGCGCCCGCCGTCGTACCCGCAGGTCGCTATCGTGAGCATCGAGCGACGCTGCGCCGCCCCGAGCCCGCGCACGAGGTCCTCGGAGTTCCCGCTGGCGGAGACGGCGAACACAACGTCGCCGGGCCGTCCGAGCGCGATGATCTGGCGGACGAAGACCTCGTCGAACCCGACGTCGTTGCCGATACCGGTGACCACCGCGACATCGTTGGTGAGGCACAGGGCCGGGATGGACCGGTGCCCCGCCGACGGGAGGAGCATCTCCGTCACCATGTCGGCCGCCGACGTGGCGCTCCCGCCGTTGCCGAGCGCCAGCAGTCTGCCGCCGCTTCGGAACGCCCCGGCCATCTCCACGGCGGCGTGCGCGATCGCGTCGCCGAATTCGTCCAGCAGCTCGGTGCGGAGCCGGTTGCTCTCCGCCGCCTTGTCGATGGGAGCATGCGACAGCTCCTCGATGAGCGCGTCACCCACGACGGGCTGCGGGCTCAACATCGGATACAGCAGCTGCGAGAACGGATCGCGTCCGGGCTCGGTCACGCTCGGACATCCACGGGCTCGCCGTGTTGCAGCGCCACGCCGCCGTGGCAGAGCAACACGTCGCCGACCGCCACGGAGTCGATGAGATCGATGCTCACCTCGACGCGTGTTCCGTCGATCGAACCGCGCGCGAGACCTGCCGGAGCGTCCACCTCGGTGACGATCATCGCGAGCAGCTGATCCGAGCAGGTGATACACAGCTCGTCCCGGCACTCACGGCTCATCGGGCAGCACCGATGCCGCGGTGGTTGAGAACGATATGGACGAGCTCCCAGAGCATGTGGTACGTGGCTAGGTGCAGCTCGTGCGCGCTATCAGCGTCGGCACAGTCTGCGTGGAAGACGAACGCCGCCCGCGCACGGCTGTCGCCGTTGCCCGACGTGAGCGCGACGGTGAGCATGCCGGCCGCCGCAGCGGCGTCAAGCCCACGAGTGACCGACGCATGCGCGGGCGCGTGCGCGAGCGCCAGGGCGATGTCACCGGAACGCCCCAGCACGCGCAGTTGATGCGCATAGACCTCGGCTGCATCAATCTGCTGCATCGAGGTCACGGTGGCGATGTCGTTGGTCAGCGCAACTGCCGGTAGTGCCCGGCAGCCGGCGAGCACCGGATGCACGAACTCGACCGAGTTGTGCTGGGCGTCGGTGGCGTGTGGTCCGGAGCCGAAGGCCAGCAGGGTGCCGCCCGCGAAGAAGCGATCAGCCATCGCTGCGGCGCAGGCTGCGATGGTCTGGGCATGGCTCGCGAAGTACGCCTCTGCAGCTCCATTCGACGCCCTGACCTGTTCCGCGAGGAATGCGCGAGCCTCGAGCACGGACGCGTCTTGATCCGGACGTATCTCGACGTTCATCGCAACGTCACTGCCTGTGATACCGCGACCAGCACCTGCCCCAGGCTGACGCCACCGTCGTTGGCAGGGACCTGCTCGTTGGTGTAGACAGCGAGCCCATGCTCGCGCAAGAGCGACTCGACGCGGCTCAGGAGCAACGCGTTCTGGAAGACGCCGCCGCTGAGCGCGATCCTGTCGACTCCGTGATCCGCACCGAGCCGTACGCAGGTCTTCGTCAAGCCGCGAGCGAGACTCTCATGGAACATCGCCGCAAGGGCCGTCGCGTCGCCGCCGCGCTGCCGCTCGAGATACAGCGTCCGGACGAGTCGGACGGTGTCGAGCACCGCAGGATCGCCATCGAGTCCGATGTCGTGATGATCCGCGTTCGACAGATCGCCGAACGAGCTCGCGAGCGCCTCGAGACGCATCGCCGCCTCCGCCTCGAACGTCGACACGTGAGCAACGCCGAGCAGGCTCGCCACGGCGTCGAACATCCGGCCGGCGCTGGTGGTGACCGGAGCGGTGCCGGAGCGGGCGAGACGGGATACGAGGCGCCATCGGCGGAGGTCGGGAGCCCCGGCCGCCTCGTCGTACCAGGCTGGCGGGGCGTCGCCGAGCTCACCCGCGGCCGCCAGGTAGGCGATCGCCATCCGCCAGCCCTCGCGAGCACAGACGTCGCCGCCGGGCTGGCGGACTGTGGCGATGTGGCCGGCGCGGCGGTACGCGCGCTCATCGCAGATCAGGAACTCGCCGCCCCATATCGAACCATCGGGCCCGAGCCCGACCCCGTCGAAGGCGACTCCGAGGACCCGTCCCCGCACGCCGTGCTCCGCAAGCACGCTGGCGATGTGAGCATGGTGATGCTGCACGCGCACCTCCCGCGCGCCGGAGTCCCACCACCGTTGCGCGATCCGCGTCGATGCGTAGTCGGGGTGCGCGTCCGCGGCGACCGTCGTGGGTGTGGTCCGGAACAACCGCAGATACGTGCGCAACGCTTCGTCCTGGTGGCCGAGCGCGCTCGGCGTGTCGAGATCCCCGATGTGGGGACCGGTGAACGCCCTGCCGCCGTGCAGCACGCAGAAGGTGTTCTTCAGGTGCGCACCGAGTGCGAGGACCTGTTCACTCCGCGACTCGAGACGCACAGGGAGCGGGCAGTACCCACGGGCTCGCCGGATCACGTGTTCGGTGCCGTCGACGACTCGCACGACGGAGTCGTCATAGCGCGAGCAGATGTCCCGATCGTGGAGGAGGAAGGCGTCGGCGATGCGACCGAGCCGCTGCAATGCTTCGTCGTTGTCCTTGGCGATCGGCTCGTCGACGACGTTGCCGCTGGTCATCACCAGCGTCCCGCCTGTGGCGCGCAACAGCAGGTGGTGCAGCGGCGTGTACGGGAGCACGGCGCCGAGCTCGTGAAGTCCCGGGGCGACCGAGTCCGCGACGCCGGTCGCTTCGTGATCAAACCGGCGCCGGAGCAGGACGATCGGCCGTATCGACCCCTCGAGGATCGCGGCCTCCCTGTCGCTCACAACGCAGTGACGCCGCACCGCCGCAACATCCGAGCAGATCACGGCGAAGGGCTTTGCCGGCCTGTGCTTGCGGTTTCGCAGCCGTGCCACAGCGGCGTCGTTCCCCGCGTCGCAACAGAGCTGGAAGCCGCCCAGGCCCTTCAGCGCGATGATCTCGCCGCGGGCAATCGCGTCAGCAGCGAGCGCCACAGCGTCGCCGGGGGCCTCGTTCCCGCGCGAGTCCGTGAACCAGAGGCGCGGTCCGCACACCGGGCAGGCGTTGGGTTGAGCGTGATAGCGCCGATCCGACGGATCCTCATACTCGTGCATGCACGCGTCACACATGGCGAAGTGGCGCATGGTCGTCAGTGGACGGTCGTACGGGATGTCCTCGATGATCGTGTATCGCGGGCCGCAGTTGGTGCAGTTGGTGAAGGCATAGCCATGGCGACGGTTCCCCTGCTCCAGCATGTCCGCGACGCACGCTTCGCATGTCGGCGCATCAGGTGCGATCGGATGATGGTCACCGTCGACATGACGGCTCTCCGCGATGCGAAATCCCTCCTCCCACTCCACGTCGAGCCTGGTCTCGTCGATCGTCTCGATCCGAGCCAGGCGCGGCGCATCCCGGCGCAGAGCGACCGCGAACATCTGGAGCGCCGACCTTTCCCCCTCGACCTCGATGACCACGGCGCCGGATGTGTTGCAGACCTCGCCGCTCAGCCCCAGACGTGTCGCGAGGTTCCAGACGAACGGACGGAACCCGACGCCCTGAACGACGCCCTGAACGGCGAACCCCCGCCGTTCACGCGCGCCCGTCGTGGGCATGTTCGCCACGATGGTCGCGACGGGAGCGCCTCCGCCCGGGCTGGATGTGAGCAACCCAGACTACGTCCCGGTCTCGCCTGCGCCGGCACTGCAGCAGGACACCACGACTAATGGGCAACCATGACGCCCACCTTCGCGGTGTGGACGAGTTTGTTCGAGACGCTGCCGACAAGCATGCCGGTGAGGCTGGACAGCCCCCGACTACCGACGATGATCAGGTCCGCACCGGTCGCATCGGCGACCTCGAGGATCTTGCGTGGAACGTCGCGGGTGGCCGACTGGAGCAGGTGCCCGTGGGCCTCAACGCCACTCTCCTTGAAGTGCGCGATCGCCGAGGCAACCACCGCCCGAGCCTCCTCCGTCGTTTCCAGATCGGGTGAGACGCTCGCTTTCGCGGGAATCACATCGTGCTCGTGCACGTGCACCACCTCGACCTCGGAACCTGCTTTCGCCGCCAGTCCGGCCGCGGCGGTCACCGCCGCTTCCGAGAACGCGGAACCGTCGACCGCCACTACGATCTTCTCGAACATCCTGGTCGTGCCTCCGTGTCGTACGTGCCGGCCCGCTGAAGCCGGGCCTGCCACCATCTTCGCTTGCCACGCAAGCCGTTCACAAGGGCCGAAGGTCATACGGGGAACGATGTGCAGAGTCCTGCGGGACTCGTGACATACGCCCCTGTGGGAAAAGCCCTCAACGGCGCAAGAATGTAGGGAAGATGACGATGTCCACACAGCCATCACGATGAGATGACTCAAACCCAGTCCCTGCTGACAGAGCGCCAGACGGTCATGGGGCCGGTGCACGAGCCGACCCTCGTGGAGATGTATCGCCGGCAGGTTGAGCTTCGTGGAGACATGCCCGCGATGGTCCGGCGGGTTGACGGCCGGTGGGTGACGCTGACCTGGGCGGAGTACGCGGTCCAGGCAAGTGCGCTTGCCGCGTTCCTCGTCAAGAATGGATTGGCCCAGGGCGATCACGTCGCAATCTGGACCTTCAATCGTCCTGAGTTCGTGATCGCCAGCACGGCCTCGATGCTCGCGGGCGGATCGACCGCACCGCTGTACCAGACGCTCTCCGCCACCGAGGCGGCATACGTGCTCGCTCACTCCGACGCACCGATCGCGGTGGTGGAGAACACCGAGGTCTGTTCCCGGGTGCTGTCGGTGCGGAGCGATCTCCCGAAGCTGCGCCGGATCATCCTCATCGACGGAGAGCCGGACACAGCGGAGCCGGGTCTGGTGATCACATGGGCTCAGGCGCTGGAGGAAGGCAGCGCCGCGCTGGAAGAGGTCGCTCAGGAACTCGAGAGCCGCAGCGAACGCGTGCAGCCCGGCGACGTGGCGACGCTCGTGTACACGAGCGGCACCACCGGGCCGCCCAAAGCGGTGATGGCGACCCACGCGAACCTCATCGCCGCGATCGACAGCCTCGGTCCTCTCGTCCTGTTGTCGCCCGGCGATCGGGTGCTCAGCTATCTCCCGCTCGCGCATATCCTCGAGCGTCTCAACAGCGAGGTGCGGCTCTACGCCGTCGGCAGCACCGTCTGGTTCGCATCGGCGATGGCCGAGATGCCGGCTGACATCCACGAGCTCAGGCCGACGTGCTTTGTCGGCGTGCCGCGTGTATGGGAGAAGATGGCAGCGACCATCAACGCCGCGGTTGAAGCGATGCCGCCGCCTCGCCGCCGCATTGCACGCTGGGCCATCCGTGTGGGTGAGCACGCTGTCGCTCGACGCCAGTCAGGAGCCGTCCTCACCCGCCCGCAGCGCGTTCGTCTCTGGTTCGCGGACCGTCTGGTGCTTCGCCGTATTCGCGCGGAGACGGGACTCGATCAAGCGCATACGCTCATCACCGGCGCGGCGCCGATCAGCGTGGACCTCCTGCGTTTCTTCCACGGCATCGGCCTCGAGGTACTCGAAGGCTATGGGATGAGCGAGAACATGACGGTGACCACGCTCAACCGTCACGGCCGCGCGCGCATCGGCTCGGTCGGACAGGTTGTCCCCGGCGTGGAGCTGCGGATCGCGGCTGATGGTGAGATCCTGATGCGCGGGGACGTGGTCTTCGCCGGGTACTACAAGGACCCCGCCGCGTATGCCGAAACCGTTCAGGAGGGATGGCTGCACACCGGTGACATCGGTGAGCTCGACAGCGATGGGTATCTTCGCATCACCGACCGGAAGAAGGATCTGATCATCACGGCCGGCGGCAAGAACGTCTCGCCGAGGAATATCGAGGAGGCGCTGCGGAACGCCCTGATCGCGAACGCGGTGGTCATCGGTGACCGGCGGCCCTACCTGGCAGCGCTGCTCGCCCTCGACGCCTCCGGTCTTCAGGCGTTCGCAACCGAACACAACCTCGCCGCGCAGCTTCCCGGTCTCAGCTCCCACCCTGCCGTGCTCGACGCGGTGCGGCACTGGGTGGACACGGTGAACGGAAATCTTGCCAACGTCGAGAAGGTGCGCCGGTGGGCGGTGCTGCCGACCGACTTCAGCGTGGGGATCGAGCTGACGCCGACGTTCAAAGTCCGCCGCAAGGTCGTGGGTGAACGGTACGCGCAGGAGATCGAGCGGCTCTACGCTTCGTCTCCCGAGGAGTGATCGCGGGACGCAGTCCCAGCGGGATCAGCGAACGGGGTCCGCTCGCGCGCGCAGATCCTCGCGGCGCACATGGACCACGCCGCTGACCGCGACGGTGGCGGCCACCGCATCGTCGGCTTCTCGCGCTGTGTCCACGGTGCCTGCCAGTGTCACCACACCGTCCATGACGCCGACCTCGATCACCCCGGGTTTGACGTCCGCGACGGAGCGCTCGATGCTCGCGAGGACGTCCTTCCTGATGTCCTCATCCCACCGCAGGAAGACCTTCAGGAGGTCGCCGCGGCTGACGATGCCGACCACGTGTCCCGCACCGTCGACGACCGGCAGGCTCTTCACGTTCCGGGCCAGGAGGATTCGGGCCGCGATCGGTACCAGGTCGTCCGCCGCCACCGTCGCGACGGGCGACGACATGAGCTCTCCGACCACCTCGGCATCGACCCGCTTGTTCATGAAATCGCTCTCCGAGAGGATGCCGGTGAGCGTGCCGTCGACACCGATCACCGGGAGTGCGCTGATCCGCCTGCCGTTCATCAACCGGACAGCTTCCTTGACCGGCGTCGACGTCGACACGGTCGTCACGTCCGGGGTCATCACCTCATCAACCCTGAAGCGCCGCGTCGGGTCGAGGGATCCGGTCACTGTGGTGCCGCCGCGGCGGCGACGCCGTCACCGTCTGCCGGGACGACGAGCACCGGCTTGTGTCCGGAGTGGAGGATCCTCGTCGAGACGCTGCCGAGGAAGAGCCGGCGCATGCCGCCGAGACCGCGGGTGCCGACGACGAGGAGGTTCGGTCCTGTCTGGTCTTCGCCGCGCGCGAGCAGGGCGTCCGCCGGGGTACCGAAGGCGGTCGCCGCCGAGACTGCGCGGCCGGTCACGTGCTCCAGGCTCTCGGCGAGGGCGTCGAGATGCTCGTGCTCGACCGCGAGCTCACTGTCGAGGTTGAAATAGTGAGCCGTCGGCGCCAGTGGGTCGGGCAATACCTCGAGGAGTTCGACGACCGAATCCGTGTACAGACCCGCGATCGACGCCGCGACAAGCGCCGCTCGCTTTGACTCCCGCGACCGGTCCACGCCGACGACCAACCGGGCGGGCGGCCAGGAGCCCTCCCCACCGCGAACGATCAGGACGGGCCGGTGGGTGGTGTGCAGCACGCTCGTCGACACGCTGCCGGCCAGCAGGCGGTGGAGTCCGCCGATGTCGCGGCTCCCGACCACGATGAGATCCGCGTCGACCTCGTCAGCGACCCTCTCGATCACGTCGAATGTTGGCCCGGTCCCGGTGTGCAGGGCGGCCACCCGGCCACCGAGCGACTCGACGCGAACCTGCTCCTTCTCGAGGATCGCAAGCGCGTCAGCCTCGAAGGGATCGGCGGGCTCGTCGGAGGCGAAATACCCGGAATACGCGTAGACGGCCGCCGCCGGAAGGTTGTAGGCGGTGACGAGGTGCAGCTGAGCACCCGAACGCTTTGCCAGATCGGTTGCTGCGCCGAGTGCGACGTGAGCGTCGGGGGATGCGTCGGTGGCGACGAGGATCGAACGCAACCCGACTGCACGACGGCTTGCCGTTGGCATCGGAAGCACGTTCATGGCTTGGACTCCTCAACGGGTTGATGCTCTCCTCAGGAGAACAGTTCGCGCCAACCACGACAAGGGCCGATGGTCCTCAGCTGTCCGGGTCTTCCGATAGGCTGGAAGGCGCAGTGGGGCCCGGGGTCCGAAGTCCCGAGGACATCGCGACGTTCGACACTGTTCGACTCCGGCGCCGTGACGCACGCTGTGGGCATGAAACGTGCTCGTTCGGTCGTGATGGTCGACCCGGTGACCGATGAGGTCCTCGCGGAGTGCGCGGGTCCCGATGCGGATGGTAGGTGCCCGGTCAGTGACCGCCCGCCGTACATCTGCGCAGGGCTCCGCCTCGTCATGCGGGAAGACGGGCCGGAAGATCGCGCAACCTTCCTGGTCACGGACATGCAGCCGGGTCGTTGCCCCCTGGCGTTCAGGGTGCGGGCCTCGGAGGAGGTCTGAGGCTCCCTCCGACGTTCGGGCGGGTCAGCCGGTGGCAGCCAGCGCGTGCGCGAACTGGCTCGTGTACAGCGCGTGGTAGAAGCCGCGCCGGTGCAGCAGGTCGTCGTGACTGCCATGTTCGACGATGCGCCCGGCATCCATGACGACGATCGAGTCCGCGTGCCGGATCGTCGAGAGTCGATGCGCGATCACAAAGCTCGTCCGGCCGCGGCGCAGGCGCGCCATCGCTCCCTGGATCAACACCTCGGTGCGCGTGTCGACGTTGCTCGTTGCCTCGTCGAGAATGAGGATCGCGGGATCGGCGAGGAACGCGCGGGCGATCGTCAGGAGCTGGCGCTGACCGGAGGAGATGTTGGATGCGTCGCCGTCCAGCAGCGTGTCGTATCCATCAGGAAGCGTGTTGACGAACTGATCGACATACGCGGCGGCGCCGGCCGCCACGATCTCGCCTGTGCTTGCGCCGTCCTTGCCGTACGCGATGTTGTCGCGGATGGTCCCGGCGAAGAGCCATGTGTCCTGGAGCACCATGCCGAAGAGACTGCGCAGACGCTCGCGTGGCAGCGTGCTGATATCGACGCCGTCGATCCTGATGCGACCCGAGTCGATGTCGTAGAAGCGCATGAGCAGGTTGACGATGGTGGTCTTGCCGGCGCCCGTCGGACCCACGATCGCGATCGTCTGTCCTGGCTGCACATCGAGGTTGAAGTCATCGATGAGCGGTGTGTCGAGCTCGTAGCGGAACGACACGTGCTCGAGGGTGACGTGTCCTCTGGGCGACAGCATGGACGGAGCGGCGACAGGATCCGCACGCTCCTCGCCGGCAGCGAGAAACTCGAACACCCGCTCGGCTGAAGCAAGCCCGGACTGGAGCAGGTTCATCTGGCCGGCGATCTGCGTGATCGGCATCGTGAACTGCCTCGAGTACTGGATGAACGCCTGAATGTCACCGAGCGTCATCAGCCCGGACACGACCCGGTAGCCTCCGATCACCGCGATGGCGACGTAGTTGAGGTTCGCGAGCAGCTGCATGGCGGGCTGGATGACGCCCGAGAAGAACTGCGCTCGGAAACTCGCCTTGTAGAGGCGCTGATTCTCACGGTCGAAGTCCTCCACGGTCTGCCTGGTGCGGCCGAACACCTGGACGAGTGCATGCCCCGTGTGCGCCTGTTCGACCTGTGCGTTCACCGCACCGGTCGACTCCCACTGCGCGGCGAACTCCTTCTGGGAACGCCGCGCGATGACCAGTATCACGCCGATCGAAAGCGGCACGGTGACGAGCGACACCGCGGCCAGCAACGGGCTGATCCACAGCATCATTGCAAGGACTCCGACGATGGTGAGCAGAGAGGTGAGCAGCTGGCTCAGCCCCTGCTGCAGGGTCGTGGCCACGTTGTCGATATCGTTGGTGACCCGGCTGAGCAGGTCCCCATGCGGGTGGCTGTCGAAGTACTGCAACGGCAGGCGGCTCAGCTTCTGCTCGACATCCCGGCGCATTCCGTACACCGTTCGCTGAGCCACCCCCGCCATCAGGTATCCCTGACTCCAGCTGAAGACGGCGCCGAGGAGATACAGCAGCGCGACACATCCGAGGATGAGGCCGAGCTGGGAGAAGTCGATCCCGCGGCCGGGTACGACATCCATGCCCGACATCAATTTGGCGAGCGACGCCTCGCCACGGGCGTTCAAGAGTGCGACCACCTCAGCCTTCGTCATCCCGGCAGGGAGTGCTTTGCCGACGATCCCATTGAAGATGACGTTGGTGGCGGTTCCGATCAGCCGGGGGGCGGCGACGGTGAACCCGATTCCCGTGGAGGTGAGCGCCGCCGCGATTGCGATGCGCGTCCTGTCAGGGCGGAGCCGTCCCATCAGCTGGCGAAGCGTTCTTCCCGGGTGTCGGGTGGCCGGCGGAGGTCCGCCCACGCGGCCGAAAGCCCCGAACGCGCCGCCGGGCCGCGCGCCGGCCGGGCCGCGCATCATCATGCTGCGGCGGCTCCGAGCTGGGATTCGACGATCTCGCGATAGGGAGCGCAACTCCGGAGGAGCTCAACGTGCGTTCCCGCTCCGGCAACGAGTCCACGATCGAGGACGATGATCGTGTCCGCGCTGAGGATGGTGCTCACCCGCTGCGCCACGATCACGACCACCGCCGAGCGCGTCTCGTCCCGGAGCGCCGCGCGGAGGTTCGCGTCGGTCGTCGCATCGAGAGCCGAGAAGCAGTCGTCGAACAGATACACACGTGGTCGCTTCACGAGTGCGCGCGCGATTGCGAGCCGCTGTCGCTGGCCGCCGGAAACGTTTGTACCACCCTGATCGACAGGAGCGAGGAGCTGGCTCGGCATCGCGGCAACGAAGTCGCGCGCCTGCGCGATCTCCAACGCCCTCCACAGCTCGGCATCCGTCGCGTGCGCATTGCCGAAGCGGAGATTGTCTGCGACCGTTCCACTGAACAGATATGCCTGCTGGGGGACGAGCCCGATCTCGCCCCACAGGGATTCGAGTGCGCGATCCCTGACATCGACGCCATCCACGAGGACGGTCCCTGAGCTCACATCGAAGAAGCGGGGAACGAGGTTCAGCAGTGTCGTCTTGCCCGCGCCGGTGCCCCCGATGACGGCCGCCGTCTGCCCGGGTTGGAACGCGAACGACAGGTCACGCAACACCGGATGCTCAGCGCCGGGGTATGCGAACGAGACTTCGCGAAACTCGACCAGGCCGGTCGCATCAGCAGGTTCGACCGCACGCGCCGGAGGCGCGATCGACGGCTCGCGACGAATCACGTCACTGATGCGCTCTGCACTGGCCTGGGCGCGCGGAACCAGGATCACCATCATCACCGCCATCAAGACGGACATCAGGATCTGAAGGATGTAGGTCAAGAACGCGGTCAGGTTGCCGATCGGCATCCGGCCGCTGTCGACGAGGTGGCCGCCGAACCACAGCACCGCGACGCTCGACAGGTTCATGACCACCATGAGGAGCGGCATGGCCAGAACGAAGATACGGTTGACCCGCAGGGCAGTCGCCGTGAGGTCGGCGTTGGCGGCCGCGAAGCGACGTTCCTCGTAGCCGCCGCGGACGAATGCGCGGATGACCCGAACGCCGGTGATCTGCTCGCGCAGGACCTGGTTGATCCGGTCGATCTTGACCTGCATCGACTGGAACAGCGGCAACGCGACGACGAGCATCGTGACGATCACCACGGCCATCAACGGAACCACCACGACAAGGAGCAGTGACAGCGTCACGTCCTCCCGCAGTGCCATGATGACGCCCCCGATCATCATGATCGGCGCGGCGACGATGACGGTGAGCGCCATCTGCAGGAACAGCTGGATCTGCTGCACGTCGTTGGTGTTGCGGGTGATCAGCGACGGGGTGCCGAAGCTGTTCATCTCGCGCTGTGAGAATCGCACCACCCGGCCGAAGATCGCCGCTCGCACATCGCGGCCGACCCCCATCGCCGTCCGCGATGCCCAGTAGACGGCGATGATCGCGATGGCTCCCTGGACAACGGTCACGGCGAGCATCACGCCCCCCGTCCGCCAGATGTACGCGATGTCGCCTCGCGCGATCCCGTTGTTGATGATGTCCGCCGTGAGGTTCGGCAGGTACAGACCAAGGATCGTCTGAATCACGATCAGCGCCACGACGGCCGCGACCTGCCGCCAGTACGGGCGGAGACGCGTCCGCAGCAGCGGGACGAGACTCATCGGCGGGTTCCGTACAGTGCGCGCATCGACACAATTCGATTCTCCATCCCGGCCATGCGCCCGAACCAGGGGAGGAGGGCACTCCCACGCCGGGACCTTTGGCCGTCGGCCACTCTCGTGCCGAACGCAACGCTGTGCATCGCACATCTGATGACGTACGACCCTGGACAGGCAGATGCGCGCAATGGTTTCGTAAGCGCAACACATGACGGAGCCGTCCCGATTGACCAGCAGTGAGCCTTCATGGCCAGCGTCCTCCGCCGGTTCCGCCGGCTAGCGCCCCCTGGCGGTGCCATGGCGGGCATCGCGCCACCGGTGGACACCGAGGCTGCGCGCGCCTCGGAGCTCGCATCCGTGTTCGCAACGATCGATGACGTGCGGCGGGAGGTCGACTCCGTCATCGATGCCGCGCGATTCGAGGCCGATGCCGTCCGGTCATCGGCCGCGGCGGACGCCGCCTCGACCGTTGCTCGCGCCAGGGAGCGAGCCGCTGTGGAGAAGGCACGGGCGTCCGAACGACGACTCGGCGAGTCGATCGCGGAGCGGGACGCGTTGATGGCAGCCGCGACGCGCGAGGTCGCCGCCATCGCCACGGGAGAGGAGACAAGCGCGGACGCCGTTGCCCAAGCCGTGACGGAACAGCTGCAGGAGTACGCCGCGACCGGGACACTCAGCCCGTGAGCGGCGACTGGATCGCCGGGAGCGTGCGCGCGCATGCCCTCGCGGCGGGCGCACGTCAGGACCTGGCCCCCGCGGTCCCGGCCTCCCGAGGTCTTGGTGCGGCGATCGCCATGTTGAGCGCAACTCGCTGGGTCCGCGACATCGACGCGCAGACCCCACTCGTCGCGGTCGAGCGACGGGTGGAGTCATCGCTGCTCTGGCAACTCCGTGTGCTGGCCGGCTGGCTGCCTTCGGAGGGGGTCGAGATGGTCCGCAGCTGCGCGGCCTGGTTCGAGATACGCAACGTCGAGGATCGACTGGTCTACCTCGCGGGCGGACCCCCCGAGATCCCGTTTGACCTGGGCAGGTTGGGCAGCATCTCGCGGCCGTTGCAGTCGACGGGCAGTGC
>DATLRX010000103.1:0-35410 GCA_035534435.1 Candidatus Acidiferrales bacterium | reverse complement strand
GGCGCTGGCAAGCTGTCGCAGTAGCTTGACATGGGGCGCCGCGGTGGCCATGTGCGGATATTCTACCGACGTGCCTGCAGAAGTCATCACGATAGCGTCGCTAAAAGGTGGTGTCGGAAAGACGACCACCAGCTATGCACTGTGCGCCGCCGCGGCCTCCGGTGGTCTCAAGGTCATCGCCATCGACCTCGATCCGACGGGCGGATTGAGCAATGCGCTGGAACGGGCGAAGCGCACCGTCACGGTCGTCGACGTGCTGCACGGACGCGTGAGTCTTCGCGATGCGCTGATCGATCACCCCCTGGGCATCCGCACGGTCGCGTCACATCGAAGCCTGAATGAGGAATCCCCGTCGAAGGAGCAACTCGAGGAGATGCTCGCCGAGGTTCGTGACGACTGCGACATCATCCTGCTCGACACGCATCCTCACGAGCCGTCGCTGGTGGGGCCGATGGGGGCGGCCGACCGGATCGTCGTGCCCACCGCCCTCGACATCCTCTCGCTCCGTGCCGCGGCGTTGACCGTCGGCCTTGCGCAGCAGCTCGAGGTGCTCGACCTCATCCGCGGCATCGTTGTCACGAACGCGAAACGGCCGCTGTCACGAATCACGGACTCCCTGCTCAACGGGCTCACCCTGAGCGGGCTCGCCTTCGAGACCGTCCTCTGGTACTCGCCCGGGTGGGTGGTGGCCACATCCGGCCGTGGCGAGCTTCCCGACCAGGAGCTTCTGACCGAGAGCAAGATGCTGCTCCGCGAGGTCGCGACGAGGCCCTCGCCGACGGAGGCGCTCCGCCAGTTCGTGGGGATGGCGCAGGGCAGGCGTCCGAAGCCGGCGGGAGCCGCTACTCCCTGAAGCGCTGCCACCAGCTGCGGCGTCGTGCCTTCGCCGCCGGCGGCTTGCGCGCGGGCGATGCTGGGATCCTGGTGACCGCCGGGGGTCGCTGAGCGACGGGCTGGGGTGCGGCCGCTGCCGCGGCCTTCCGCGCCTGGGCGTCGGCGAGCGCTCGCTCAACGGCAGCGCGCCCCGCCGCCTCCGCCGCCGCTCGACCCGCCTCGGCGGCTGCACGCCCCGCCTCGGCTGCCATCCGGGCCTGTTCGGCCAGGTCGATGCGCCGGAGTAGCGCGGCGCGCTCGCTCTCGAGCGTCGCCACGCGACGCGTCAGCGTCGAGATCTCCTCGAGGTGCGCGTTGTCGACGGGCACTGCCGTCGCCACCGGGAGGTCTTCCTCCTCGGGATCCTGGTTCCCCGACTTCAGGCTCGCAGCCTGACGGTCCACCAGCGCATCAAGGAATGCCCACTGCTGCCTGAGCTCTTCCTCGGAGTGGCGTGGGACAGTGCTCACCGCACCAGGGCGACCAGGCTCACGCCGTCCAGGGCTGCGAGCGCAGTCGCAAGCGCCTCCGGCGCCATGAGCGGCAGGACTTCGGCATGGGGAAGCTCGAACGCGATGTCGGTCGCGAACCGGCGGGGGCGAGACAGCGGGTGAGGACGCAACACGAACGAGGGTGCCGCGGACTGCACGGCTGCCTTGCCCGCAGCCGGCGACGGCTGGTCGGCGAGCACGCGGGTCTCGTCCTGCGTGAAGCCGGCGGCCAGCAGGCGTTCGCTGAGCGCGGTTCGGTCCCCGGTGTGCTGGCGCCGCTCGACCGTCGTCCAGGCCGCGACCAGCAGCGCCTCGCGCTCTGACAGCTCACGCACGATCGCCGGAATGTGGGCCTGGCCGAGCTCGCGGGCCGCCCGGAGCCGCCGGGATCCACAGACCACCTCGAAGCGGTCGCTGCCGCGGCGACGCAGCAGGAGTGGCTCGATGATCCCGCGCGAGGCGATGCTGGCCCGCAGTGCGGCGAGTGTGGCCGCGTCGACGTCACTCCCCGGCCACCAGGGCCGGTCGTGTACCGAGTCGATCGGAATCCTCTCGACGCGCGACTCGGATGTCGGCGCCAGCCAGCGCGCCATCGGGCCCGACAGCGGTGGTCCGTTCGCGCCCGGAGCGGAGCGTTCGCCCAGGTCAGACACTCGCCGCCACCTCGTCCTCGGTCATGACCTCGCCGGCGAGCTCGCGGTATGCGGCTGCCGCCTTCGACGACGAGGCGTATGCCGTGATGGGCACGCCGGCGAGCGAGGTCTCCTGGAGCTTCACGGTCGGCGTGATGACCGTCGCGAAGACACGGATGTTGGCCAGCTCGCAGAGCCCGTCGAGGAGCTGGCGGCTGAACTTCGTGCGGAGGTTGACGAAGGTGGGGACGATGCCGAGGATCGCCAGGTCGGGATTGAGCCGGCTGCGGACCAGGTGCACGGTGCGCAGCACCTCCTTCAGTCCGCGGATCGCGAAGCCCGACATCTGCACCGGGATCAAGACCTCACCGGCCGCGGCGAGCGCGCTGATGGTGTGGAACCCGAAGCTCGGCGGTGTGTCGAAGAGGACGTAATCGAAGGTCCCGCGCGTCCGATCGCTCCGGAGCGCGTCTCGAAGGACGAGCTCCTTGTCGATGGAGGAGGCGAGCTCGCCTTCGACGGCCGACAGGTCCGGCGAGGCGGGCAGCACGGACAGGTTCGGCCAGCGGGTCTCGACGATCGCCTCGTTCGCCTCGCGCCTTCCCGCCATGACCGCCGCGATCCCGGGCCGCTCGTCGTACGGGTCGAGGCCGACGCCACTGGTGAGGTTCGACTGCGGGTCACAGTCGACGAGCAGGACGTGTTTCCCCCGCTCGGCGAGCGCGGCGCCGAGGTTGATGACGGTCGTGGTCTTGCCCACCCCGCCCTTTCCGGACACGCATGCGATAGATGTGGTCACTGGTCCCCTGCCCAATAGTTTGCACTGCAACTCGATAGCCAACACGGGTCGGGGCGGGAAAGCGGGCCAGCGAGGCGATGGCGCTCTGTGACCCGCGCGTCACTTGCGGTCCGAGGACGCGGCACAGAACGCGTCAATACTTCCAAGTAATGATGAATGCACAGCGTGCAGACCATCACGGAGAGGTGGAGAACGTCCAGCTGCGACGTGGTGAGATGTACAGGATCTCCTACAGCCTGCAGACGCCACAGCTCCGCCGGGTCACACGCAGTCTCGCGGTCTTCACGGGCTCCTCGACGCGGCGTCTCTGGGACGGCCATGAGGCGATCTGCTACGAGTTCGAGCGGCCCCACGGGCGCCCACTGTCGTTGCTTCGCGGTCAGATCGTCGAGGCGCGGCCCGCGACGCTCAACGATCGGGGACAGCTCATCCTCGTCGAGGAGGCGGGACCGCGGCAGCGCCGGACGTTCGCCCGCGGCATCAACGGCCGCCCGAAGTGGCATCCGCCGTCGCAGTCAGCTGGCTAGACCGGTCTCTTCCGACTGGGCCGCGCTCTGCGACAACCGCTCGTTGAGACCGCGGCGCTCGAAGCGATAGCCGATACCCGGGACCGCATGAATGTAGGTCGGACGCGGTCCGAGCGGCTCGATCTTGCGACGGAGCCGGTAGACATGCGCGTCGACGCTGCGCAGGTCGAGGTCGGCACCCTGGCCCCAGACCTTCTGGATCATCTCGGAACGCGAGATCACGCGACCCGGCGATGCGGAGAGAAGCGCGAGGAGGTCGAACTCGGTGGGGGTGAGGTTGACCGACTCGCCGTCGCGGAGGACCTCATGCCGTCCGATGTCGACGATCAGGCCGGGGAACTTCAGGCGTCCGGGGCGCACCTGCGACTGTGACGTCCGCTGACGGCGCAGCTTCGCGTTGACGCGCGCGGCAAGCTCACGGATCTCGAAGGGCTTGGCGATGTAGTCGTCGGCGCCGATCTCCAGCGCGACGACCACGTCCACGGTGTCGGTGCTCGCCGACAGGATGATGATCGGCACTTCGACGCCCGCGCCACGGAGGCGCCGGCAGACGTCGAGGCCCGGCATGCCGGGGAGGCTCAGGTCGAGCAGGATGAGGTCGACATCGCTCTGCTCGGCGAGACGCAGACCTTCAGCGCCGTCCTCGGCGAACTGGAGTCCGAACCCGTGCTGCTGTGCGACGGTCGAGAGGATGTCGCGCATCGCCGGGTCGTCATCGATGACCAGCACGGTCGCTTCTGCAGGAGCGCGAACGACTCCGTGGCCGAGCGGCGCCAGGATGGATTCGGTGAACGTCGTCATCTGTCCTTCACTTGAGGTCGAGCGCACCAAACGTGCCCACCGCTGCAAGGTAGCACCGCAGCCTGCGCGTCTCTCCCGTGGTTACGGAGGCGTTGCCCGTCTTTACGTGTCTGCAACCGGAACACGCGGGATTGAGCGGCAACGGTGCGCAGCGCGCTGTTCACACGTGCACCGGAAGCGCGACCACAAACGTGTTGCCGCGAGCTCGTGAGTTGTCGATCCAGATGCGCCCGCCCATGCGCTCGATGAGCTGGCGTGCGAGGTAGAGGCCGACGCCGAATCCGCCGCGCTGGCGCAGCAGCGGCGACTCCACCTGATAGAAGGAGGCGAACACCCGGTCGACGTCGCTGTCCGGGATGCGCCGGCCGTTGTCGCGCACCTCGACGTGCACCTTGTTCACCGCGCGGTACGTGGTGACACGCACGGGCTCGGACTCCGGGGAGAACTTCAGCGCGTTGTCGATGAGGCACGCCACGACCAGTGCGAGGCGCTCGTGGTCCGCAAGCACACGTTGCGCGTCGGGCGCGACGGTGATCGCGAATCGATCGTGGTCCGCCGACTCGACGAAGCGCGCGATGACTTCGCGGAACACGTTCTCGAGGTCGACCGCGGCGGTCTTGAGACGGATCTCGCCCGACTCGAGCTGCGCGATGCAGAGCAGGTTGTCGGTGAGACGCGCAAGGTGCTCCGCCTCGAGGCGCAACTCGTGCAGGCCCTCGTCGCGCGCGTCTTGCGGCAGACGGTCGCCCGCATCGTGCATCAGCGTGAGCCAGGCCTTGATCTTCGTGAGCGGGGTTCGCAGTTCGTGCGATGCGAGCATCATGAACTCGCTCTTGATGCGGTCGACCTCGCGCAGCTCCGCGAAGGCGGCGTGCTCGAGCTCGATGGACCTGCGCAGCTGACGGTCGCGTTCGCCGACGAGCTCGCGCGCGAGCAGGTTGCTGCTGAGCGCGACAACGAAGAGCAGAAACAGTCGCGACACCAGCGCGTCGACGAGCTGCGTGTCGAGATGATGGTTCGCGACGTTGAAGCCGACGATGAAGTACGCGAGCCCTGCAACGACGGCACACGCCATGCTCGCCGCGAGCCCGAAGCGCAGGCTGCTCGCGATGACCACGATGAAGAACGTGACCGCGAGGTCGGAGTTGTAGCCGCCGGTGAGGTACACGAGCCCGCTCGCGACGGCGAGGTCGAGCGCGATCGTCGCCACCTGCAGGCGTCGTCCCGGCACACGATGGGCGAGGAGCATGACGGTCGCCGCGAGGTTGAAGACGCCCCAGCTTCCGAGCACCAGGTTCACGGCCGCCGTCGACTGTCCTGTCGCCAGGCCCGGGAAGTTGTTCGCCACCGCCGCAAAGATGAGAACCATCCATCGGCTCAACTCGATGGTCCGCTCGATCCCGACCCTGCGGTCGCGAGCGGGCATGCTCGTTGAGTCGGAGCGCGGTCTGCGCATTGGCAGACGCCCCGCCGGTCGTTCGGAGCCGCTCGGGGCGCGCGCCGGTCCGGGCTGGGTGAGCTCCCGGCTCAGGGCCTCAGCCATGACGGTCAGAGACGCGCGCTCGGTCGCGGATGGCCTCGCTCACTCAGGTGAGCCTAAGCGGCGCGCCGTCTCGCCAGACGAAGGTCTCGTAACGATGCCGCACCACCCACTGTTACAGGCGAACGGATGCATGCCCCAGTCCTGGAAACTTCTGGTCAGCCGTGTCTCTTCAACCAAACGCCGCAGTGCAGCCGGATCGACCGGACGACCTCGCAGCCGGGGCAGCCGCTCTCCGTGAGGGCCGGCTCGCCGATGCCGTCTCCGCGTACGACCGCGCACTCGACCGGCCGTCCGCGGACGGGCACCCTGAGCAGCGCGGTGCCGCGCTCCTTGCGCGCGGCCTGGCGCGCCACCTGCTCGGCGACCTCACCGGCGCTTCGGCGGATGTCCTCGGAGCGCTGAACGTCTGGTCGCTGGCGCGCCCCGATTGGGCGTCGAGCGCGATGTCGGATCTGGCGACCGCGCTCTCCGGCGTCAACAACGGTGCCGCCGACTCGTACTGGCAGGCGGCACTCCGTCTCGCGGAGCGCAGCGGCGACGTCGTGCTCCAGGCAAACGTCGCCGGTGAATGGGGCCGGCACGCGGCGCGCGCGGGCGACGCGGTCACCGCGGTCGCGCTCCTCGAGAAGTCGGCCGAGCTCGGACGCCGCGCGGGCGACGACGCCATCGTCGCGAAGGCGCTCGTCAATCTCGCCCGCGTCGAGCTCGATGCCGGCCGCGGCGGCCACGCGATGCGCAACATCGGTGAAGCGCTCGCGCGCGATCAGCGCGGCGACCTCCGAGCGGCAACCGCCGGCCTCCTCATCGACGTCGCCGCCGAGGCGTTCCAGTCCGGAGACACCGCGCATGCTGAGCTCTGCCTCGAGCAGGCGCTCTCCCTGTGCGGCACCGCTGACCGGCAGATCCGCGAACGGACGCTGGCCGCGCTCAGCGGGCTGGCGCGATCGCGCAACGACCTCGCCACCGCAGCGCGGTACGGAGAGGAGCTGCTCGAGAGCGCGCACCATTCCGGCGACCTCACCGTTGCCGCGGAGGCCCTCCACGACCTGGGCAGGATCGCGATCATCGCCGGCGCGATCGATGACGCGGCATCGAGGCTGACCGAGAGCGTGATCATCTCCCGCAGCCTCGGGCTCGATCCCCTGGCGGCCGCCGGCTCGCGCGCTCTGGCCGAGGTGTCCATCCGCCGCGGCGCGTTGCTGCGTGCTCTCGGCTATGCGGAGCAGGCCGTGATCCTCTCCGTGAGCCAGGACGACCTCGAAGCCTGCGCGGTCACGCTGCTCCTGGTCGGCGCCGAGGCGGCACGAGCCGGTCTCGACGATGTTGCCGGCCCGGCGAACGACGGCGCCGCCGAGATCTACCGGCTCCTCGAACGCGACGATCTCGCCCAGGTGATCGCGCCCGCCTCGCACGCTCGTCCGGAGAGCGCCCCGGAGCCCAGCGATGCGGGTACGTCGCGGCTGGAAGCCGGTCTCGAAGCCGCGCGGTCGGTGGTCAACCCATCGTCCGGCGCCTGACGAGCAGAGGACCGTTCAGCAGTCGGGGACGTCAGGTGGTGGGATCACGAGCCCGCCGACCGGTTGCGGCGTCCCTGCCGGCGGCGCCGACATCACCATGCTGGCGCTGGTCGGGTCGTAGCAGTCGATCGTCCAGCCGAGCGAGTGCATCGCCGACGCCTCACGCGCGTCCGATGGAAGGATCGCGAGACGGATGTCCTCGCTGGTCAGCACGTGGATCCAGTTCGGCGCGAGCTGATCGATGTCCAGGTACTGGTTCAGCGCGCCGGTGCTGAACACCGCGGGCTCGTCGTAGAGGAAGACGACGCGTCCGTCGGGGAACCGATAGGCGAGATACCCGCCCCAGGTGTCGACGGTGTAGATCCGCTGTCCGGGGAAGTGCGCTGCGACGTAGCCTGCCGCGGCCTCCGGATAGGCCGTCGCCTGGTACGAAGCTGCCGCGCTCGGGCTCAGCTGGGGGACGAGGAGCACCACCATCACCACGGCCATGGCGACCAGCGCGCCACCGGTCGCCATGGGGTGGAGGTGCCGTCGGGTCGCCCATGCGGGCGTGCCGAGCCGGGGCGCCACGTGAAGCTTCCACGCTCGAGCGCCGTGAACAGCGAGCTGTGGCGTCAGGACGATCGCCAGGATGCCGAGGTTCTCCTGGGCGAACAGCGTCGCGATGAGCAGTCCGAAGCTGACGATGGCCGCGAAGCGCTCGGGTCCGCCGGAGATGGTCCAGAGGATGACCATGAGGATGATCTCGGCCTCGAAGATGCGCATGGACCAGGCGTGGAAGTCCGGCGACGCCCAGCCGGTCAGGTGCTGCGCGGCGCCCGGGCTGAACACCGCGGCGATCACAGAGACGTAGATATTCGGCCCGATCGGGTTGGCGAGAGCGGCGACGGCGCTGACGGCGACGGCGAGCGCCAGCTGGCGCCGTTCGGTGCTCCCCGCAGGGTGGATCAGCAGCAACGCGGCCACGAGGACGAGTAACCCTGCTGCGAAGCCGGAGTCCATGTTCGCCCAGATGAGGAAGAGCGGTGGGAGCCCCCAGACGGCCGCGGTTCTGCCATCGCGCCACCGGCTGACGACGAAGAGCACGATCGCGACCCCGAGGACCGTGATCTCCTCACTCGTGACCCCGACGACGCTGGTGAGCACGATGCCCGTGATCACCATCGCCAAGGCGAGCCAGGGACCGGTCACGCGCGCGGTGCTCGGTACCGACAGCGCCGCGAGGACGACGGCGGCGGTGGCGACCAGGCCCATGACCAGCGATGCGAGCCCCGCGCCGCCGGCACCGACGAGGCCGGCGAGCGTGACCTGGTAGAGCCATTGCTGACCGATCCACGCGTGGGCAGCCGGGAGGAAGCTGAACGGCTCGTGCGCTGGGATGCCGCTTGCCGTGATCAGCCGTCCCAGCGCCAGGTTCCACCAGACGTCGGTGTTGCTGAAGGGCTGCACGGAAAGCACGAGGACGACGATCGCGGCGGCGCCGATCCAGCCGAGGCGGGCGTTGCGGGTTGCGCGGCGCTGACGGTCGGCATCGGCGATCACGACGAGCTCGGCGGTGTTCACGGCGTCACCGCCGACGCGCGTGCGGGTTCTTTGGCGAGCTGACCGCAGACGCTGTTCGCGGGATACGAGGTCGGTTGCGGCGGCAGATGCAGGGACGCAAGCTTCGTTGTCGGCACGAACGCGATGCTGAGCGCGTCCTGGTAGACCTTCGTCCAACCGGCGGTGTGCTCCATCACGTCGGCGAGTGGTGTGTTGACGTCGTACAGGACGATGTCAGTGCCGGCGTCGCGAATGATCGAGTCCCATGGCGGCTCGGCTGTCTCCACCTTCGCGTAGGTGAGGAGCAGTGGGTCACCCATCAGCGCCGCGTCGCCGAAGATGTACACCTTGTCGCCGCGCGATGAGAGCTCGTACGCCAGATAGCCACCCTCGCCGTACTGGTTGAAGATCTTCAACGGCTCCGGCGCGCCCTTCAACCACTGTGCCGCGCATACGGGGAACTCGCGCGCGTACGTGAGCGAGTAAGCCTGCACCTGCATCTTCGGGACGAGCCACGCAAGCGAGATCGCACCGAGTCCGGCGAGCACGATCGCGGACGCGGTGGCCCGGAAGAGCAGCGGCGGTTGCGTGCGCGCGCGATGCGTCGCGTTGGCCGGCGCTCGGCGGAGCCGGCGAACGCCGGCGCGAATGCGCGGCATCGCCATCGCAAGCTGATCGATGAACATCGGTGTCGCCACGGCAACGAAGAGCGCGATGTGTCGCGCCGACTGCAGCGACAGCATGGTCGTCACCAGCACCAGCGCGGCATCGCGCGCGCGCAGGTGCCGGTTGGCAACGACGAGCATCACGAGGATGAGCAGCATCGCGCCGTAGACGAGCACCTCCCAGTCGTGGAAGCTTGGCGAGAACCACTCCTCGATGAGTGACTGCTGCGCGTTCGACGCCTGCGTGCCGAAGGCGTAGAGCAGGATGCCGGGCCCGTTGAGGTTGATCATGCTCACCAGCGCGCATGCGATCAACACGTAGAGGATGGGTCGCAACCGCTCACGCGGCGCCTGGTCGGGCATGTGCAGCACGCCACCGATCACCTCCGCGATCAGGATCACCGCCATGAAGGCGAGCCCGATGACGAACTCGCCGTGCAGGTTGCTCCAGAACAGGAAGAGCGGAACGAGCCACCATATGGCTTTTCCCCCGCGCATCACGTGCCGCTCGACGAGCAGCAGCGTCAGCGCGGCAAACGCGAACGTGATCATCTGCACACGCGGCCCCCATATGGGAAAGCCGGCGATGACGGCCACCAGCATGCCGAACCCGAGCACGCCCCGGCCGGGCCGGCGCAGTCGCGCCTTCTGCATCACACAGACAAGACCGAACCACGTGATCGCGGAGAGCGTGAGCACGATGAGACCGAGTCCGGCGATTGAGTACTCGAGTGCGAAGAGCACCTCGTTCAGCCACTCGTGCATCGTCCAGTGATGGCTCGCGGCCGTGTACGTGAACGGGTCGTTGCCGAGCAGTCCGCCGTGCTGAATGATCAGCTGTCCGGCGCGGAGGTGCCACCAGAAGTCCGGGTCCTGAATGGTGCGCGTCACCGGCAGGGCCATGATGATCAACACCGCCGCAACGAACAGCCCGCTGGGCGACGTGAAGGAATCCAAACGCTCACGGAACATGTTCCGCCGTTCGTGGACCCCCGCCTCGGCCACGTTGCTCATACGCTGTAACCCGCCGCCTGTCTTAGCTCTGCGATGCTCCAGAGATCACGCGGGCGGCTCTCGCGTTGCCCGGTTGTTCGAGCCCGACCGACGACCAGAGCATCTTCAGCAGATGCGCGAATTCGAACGGCTTGCCCATGTAGGTGATCCCGCCGAGTCCCATGACTGCCTGGATGTCCTCGTCGAAGCACCGTGCCGTCAGCAGGATGATCGGCGTCTCCGAGGTCTTCGCCTGAGCACGCAGCTCGCGGCACACCGAGAGGCCGCTCAACCGCGGCATCATCACGTCGCAGACGACGGCATCCGGAAGCCAGCCCTTGATCACGATCTCGAGCGCTTCCATCCCGTCCTCGGCGCAACGCACGTCGAACCCGTCACTCGCGAGCCGCAGCTCGAGAAGTCGTCGCAGAGAGTCGTCGTCTTCCGCGATGAGAATCCGAGGCGGATCGCCGTGTGTCATCTGTGTGAGTCTTCCCTGAGAGGCAATGGAACTTCGATCTGGTTATACGCTGGCCGCAACTTCCGGCTCGCCGTGCAACAGGCCTGTCACAGCCATTTGTGAACTGCGGGCAGGGTGCGACTCTGCGGTGACATGATGACTGCGGTGAGTGACGTGGAAGCAGCCCCCACCATGAATCCGTCGGCGCTGTCCGGCGTGCGATTCCTGGTGACCAAGCGTATCGAGGAGCTCGACACCTCGGCGACTGCGCTTGACGAGGAGCTGGCCGCCGTGGCCACCAGGCTCCTGGAGCTTCGTGGCGCGCAGAGCGCGGCCGAAGCGAGCTGGGGAGCGCTGCTCAGCGTGCTGCCGGCAGGTGACGTCGACGAGATCGACACCGCTTTCCGGACCCTCGCCAAGGTGCGCGCCGACCTCGCCGCCACCGAGGAGCGCCAGGTCGAGCTCGGCACGCGGCTCACCAGCATCCGCGCTGAGCAGGAGGTGCTCCGTGCCGTCTACCGGAGCCTCGACGACCTGCTCGCCTCGAGCGCGGGCCCGGCGAACGGCACCGCGCGCCTTCGCGACGCCTCGCGCCAGGTCTTCCAGATCATCGAGGAGGAGCGGATGCGCATCGCCCGTGACATGCACGACGGGCCGGCGCAATCGATGGCGAACCTCGTGCTGCAGGCCGAGATCATCGAGCGCCTGATCGCGCGGGACCCGAAGATGGTCGTCAGCGAGCTCGCCGACTTCAAGAGCGGGGTCCGGAGCGTCCTCGACGACACCCGGCGCCTGATCTTCGATCTGCGCCCCATGACGCTCGACGACCTCGGGCTGGTGCCGACACTCCGCAAGTTCGTCGGCGAATTTGGCGAACGCAATTCGGTCAACGCGCATCTGCGGGTCGTCGGCGAGGAGATCCGGATGGGCGGGGGCCTCGAGCAGACCCTCTTCCGGATCGTGCAGGAGGCGCTCAACAACGCTCGCAAGCACGCGAAGGCCACCAACGTCGAGGTGGTCATCACCTTCCTGCCCACCCAGGTCAGCGCCGTCATCCGCGATGACGGGGTGGGCATGGACGTCGAGGCGACCGAGGCGCGAATGGACAAGACGCGTCACTTCGGCCTGCTGACCATGCGCGAGCGCGCGGACGGCGACAAAGGCAAGCTCGAGATCCGGTCCCAGATCGGCAAGGGGACCGAGGTCAGGGCGACCTTCGACCTTTGAGGCCGTTGCTCGCGGCGCCGGAGAACCCCGTTGGGTACGACCCCGGGACAATGGGGGATATGCGTCATCGCGTGCTGGCCTGCGACTACGACGGCACGATCGCCAATGAAGGGATCTGCTCGCCGGCTACGATCGCCTCGCTCGAGCGGATCGCCGCAACCGGTATGCGGCTGATCCTGGTGACCGGGCGAACTCGGGAGGAGCTCGAGTCCGTGTTCGACCACAGCTCGCTGTTCTCGGCACTCGTGGTGGAGAACGGCTCGGTGGTCATCGACGCCGACGGGGGCGAGACGCTCCTGGCCCCGCGGCTGCCGCGCAGGCTGGTGGAAGAGCTCGAGCGCATCGGGGTCACGCCACTCGTGATCGGGCGGGTCCTCTGCTCGACCAGCGTCACGCAAACGGCGAAGCTGTCGGCCGCGATCGCCAAGCTCGGGATCGACCGCGCCATCGTCCTCAACCGGGCGTCGGCCATGGTCATACCACCCGGTACCAGCAAGCGGACCGGCGTCGAAGTCGCGCTGCGGTCGATCGGCGAGACCCCCAGCAGCATGGTCGCGATCGGGGATGGCGAGAACGACGTGGCGCTCTTCGCCGTCGCGGGCGTCTCGGTCGCCGTCGCCAACGCGGTCGCCGCCCTCAAGGCCAGAGCGGACGTGGTGCTCACCAAGCCGAACGGTCAGGGATTTGCCGATCTCGTCGACGCCCTGATCACCGGGGATCTCGGAGCGCTCACCGCGCTCAGCCCGCTCGCCGGCTGAGGCTCAGCCGCCGGCGCGCGGGACGCGTACGAGCGATCCGGGGGTGCCCCGGAGCCACGCTGCGATTGCGACGTCGGTCTGTCTCCGTCCGATGACGGCGCGGCGATCGGGGAGCACGTCGAGCTCCAGCGGGGGTGCCGGCAGATCGCTGCCGTCCGTGGGCAGGACCGCGTGGAGCGCCCGGACGATCTCGGGGTCGAACTGGCGGCCGCTCTCACGGCGCAGCTCATCGAGGCTCCATTCGGCGGTGCGTGCCGGCTGGTACGGGCGGCCGGTGCGCATGACGTCGAACGCGTCGACCACCGACACGATCCGGGCGCCGAGCGGGATCTCCGCGTCGCGCAGCCCGTCGGGGTAGCCGCCACCACCGAAACGCTCGTGGTGATGCCGGACGATGAGACGGACGTCCTCCCACGTGTCGATGTCGGCGAGGATCTTCGCTCCGACCTCCGGATGGGTGCGCATGATCGCGCGCTCCTCGTCGGTCAGCGCACCGGGCTTGCGAAGCAGCGTCTCGGGGATGGACACCTTGCCGATGTCGTGCAGGCAGGCGCCGAAACGGATGATGCTGCGGGCCGCGTCCGCGATGCCGAGATGCCGCGCGATCGCGTCCGCCATCCCGACCAGGCGGCTCGAGTGCTCCTTCGTCTCGAAGTCCTTGGACTCGAGCGCGTTCGCAAGCACCATGGTGAATCGCTCGAGCATCGGCGCGAGGAATCGAAGTCGCATCGCCTCGTCGGCGAGCGCTCGGCGCTCGAGCGCGCGGTCGAGCACGGTGAGGAGGTGCAGTGCCGTGAACGGCTTCGGGATGAAGGCGACCGCGCCCGCCTGCATCGCCTGCATCGCAAGGTCGAGCTCGCGAAACGCGGTGACGACGATGCACGGGATCATGGGATCGATGCGCTGCGCGTGCGCCACGACGTCGACGCCGTTGGCGTGGGGCATCGCGTAGTCGGCGATCACGGCATCGAAGCACGCGGGTGAGTCGACCGATGCGATGGCGGCGGACCCATGTGGGACGGAGGACACCTCATGTCCCGCGAACGCCAGTGTCTCCTCGATGAAGCGCCGCGTCAGCGCGTCGTCGTCGGCGACGAGTACCCGAGCCACGTGATGGTTCCTCCGCCGTCACCGCTGCCGACGATGCGATCGGTCGCGTGACCCGGATATGGTCCCCGATGGTCCCGTTATCGACCTCCTCGTCACAGGCCCGTGCGAGAACGCTACAAGCCGGGTCGTGGCTCCGGAGCCGACCCGAAGGGCAGCCGCAGCGTGTGGCGCCAGTGGGCGCGCACGGCGCGCTGCACCTGGAGGTCGGTCCACCAGATGGGGACCTCGGCACTCTGATCGTGGTCGACACGCAGATGCCTGCAGAGGACCTTGCGCTTCACGGGCATCCCGAAGTCCTTCCGTCCGGTCATGACGACCTTGTAGACGAGATAGACCACAACCCAGCACACGAGCGCGCCGGTAGCGGCAAGGTAGACGTCGCCGGGAATCGACCCGGCGGTTTTCGAGCCGTGCGCAGCAGCTGCGAGAAGGAGCATCGGGCACAGCCTATCCCGCCTGTGCGACGCATCAGTTCACGATCCGGTAACAGCCCGGAAGCCATCACCGGATCGTGAGTGCTGAGTGCGCCTCGCAGCGGTTCGGTTACGCGATGGGCTCCGGCTGCGGCTCCGGTTCGAGCGCCAGCGCCGGGTCGCCATCGACGCCGGCACCGATGTAGTCGGGGTCACCACCACCGGCGGCTGCCGCCTCTTCCTCGTAGAGGCGAAGCGCCTCGTCGCGAAGCTTCTGGTAGTAGTCGAGCCCTGTCCCTGCGGGGATGAGCTTGCCGATGATGACGTTCTCCTTCAGGCCGCGCAGCCGGTCGATCTTGCCCGAGATCGCCGCTTCCGTGAGCACACGTGTCGTTTCCTGGAACGACGCTGCGGACAGCCATGATGCCGTGTTGAGCGCGGCCTTGATGAGGCCGAGCAGCACGGTCTGCGCGATGGCGGGCTCGCCACCCTCGCTCAGCGCGCGGGCATTGGATTCCTCCCACTCGAGCTGCGAGACGATCTCGCCCGGGAGCAGGTCGGTATCGCCGGCATTGTCGATGCGAACCTTGCGCATCATCTGCCGGACGATGACCTCGATGTGCTTGTCGTTGATGTCGACGCCCTGGGTCCTGTAGACGCGCTGGACCTCGCGGACGAGGTAGTTCTGCACATCGTCGCGGCCGCGGACGAGAAGCAGCTCCTGCGGGCTGATCGACCCTTCGCTGATCTTGTCGCCGGCGCTGACGTGATCGCCGTCGCGGACCTTGATCTGTGCCGACACCGGGATCGGGTACTCGCGTGAGTCGTCGTCGGTGCTGCGCACGAGCAGCTGGTTGCCGTCGACCTTCACATGGCCCGCGTACCGCGCGCGGATCGCGACTTCGTTGCCGTGCTCGTCGACACCGCGGATGAGCTCGGTTCCCTCGGTCACGAGTGCGCCGTCGGCCACCGCCACCGCGTGCTTGGACGGCACCGGGTACGTCGTGTCGAAGACGTCGCGCGAGGTGACCTTCACCTTCTGCGACCGGTTCTCGCCGCGAATGACCTCCACGACACCGTCGATCTCGCTGATGAGCGCCTTGCCTTTCGGCACGCGCGCCTCGAACAGCTCCTCGACACGCGGAAGGCCCTGGGTGATGTCCGAACCGCCCGTGGCCACACCGCCGGTGTGGAACGTCCGCATCGTGAGCTGCGTGCCCGGCTCGCCGATCGACTGCGCCGCGATGACGCCGACGGCCTCGCCGATCTCCACGAGACGACCCGTTGCGAGGTTGCGTCCGTAGCACATCCGGCAGACACCCTCGCGGGCCTTGCACGTCATGATGCTGCGGACCTTGACACGACCGACCGCCTCACGCTCGCGGAGGATGCGGCGAGCAGTCTCGTCGTCGATGTCCTGGCCGGCGCGGACGAGGGTCTCGTCGCCGATGACGATGTCCTGGGCGCAGATGCGCCCCTGATAACGGTCGATGACGCGATCCTTGAGCTCATCGTCGGCGAGCTCGATCCAGATCCCCGCGGTGGTCTCGCAATCCTCGATCCGGACGATGACGTCCTGCGCGACGTCGACGAGCCGGCGTGTGAGGTACCCCGAGTCAGCGGTGCGCAGGGCCGTGTCCGCGAGTCCCTTGCGCGCGCCGTGGGTGGAGATGAAGTACTCGAGGACGGTGAGGCCCTCGGAGAAGTTCGCCTTGATCGGCAGGTCGATGATCCGGCCCGTCGGGTCGGCCATCAGTCCGCGCATACCGGCGAGCTGCCGGATCTGCTGCTTGCTGCCTCGGGCTCCCGACTGGGACATCATCAGCACCGAGTGGAAGCGGTCGAACGAGCTCATGGTGACCTCGGTCACCTTGTCGGTCGCGTTCGTCCAGATGTCGACGGTCTTGAGGTAGCGCTCGTCGTCGGTGATGAGCCCGCGACGGAACTGCAGGTCGACCTGCTCGACCTCGTCCTCGGCCTTGGTGATGATCCCCGCCTTCGCCGGCGGAGTCTTGATGTCCATGGCCGCGACCGTCACACCGGCGACCGTCGCGTAGTGGAAGCCGAGGCGCTTGATCCTGTTGACGAGCAACGCGGTGGTCTCGGCACCGTGCAGGTCGTAGCACTCCTTGACGAGGTGCGAGAGCTTGCCCAGGTCGAGGAACTCGTTGCGAAAGGCCATCGACGGAAGGTCGTTGTCCACACCGGCATCGCCGAGCGGCAGCACCTCGTTGAAGATGACCCGGCCGATCGTGGTCGTGATGATCTCGGTGCCGGTGGGATCCTCTTCCGACGCGCGGTGCGCGTGCACGTTGCGCTTGGGCAGGCGGACCCGAACGCGCTCGTGAAGGTTGACGACGTGGTGCTCGAACGCGAGCAACGCCTCACCGGCTGACGAGAAGATGTGCAGGTCGGTCTCGGGGCGCTCGTCGTCGGCGCCGCGCTGTGTGAGGTAGTACGCGCCCAGGACGATGTCCTGGTGCGGGGCGACCACCGGACTCCCGTTGGAGGCGTTGAGGATGTTATTCGACGACATCATCAGGTTCTTCGCCTCGGCGACGGCACCGCTGAACAGCGGCACGTGCACCGCCATCTGGTCACCGTCGAAGTCCGCGTTGAACGCCTTGCACACCAGCGGGTGGATCTGGATCGCCTGGCCCTCGACGAGCACGGGCATGAACGCCTGGATGCCGAGCCTGTGCAGGGTCGGCGCGCGGTTGAGGAGCACGGGATGCTCCTTGATCACGCCGTCGAGCACGTCCCACACCTCGGGACGCACCCGCTCGACCATGCGCTTCGCGCTCTTGATGTTCTGCGTGCTGTTCTGCGAGACCAGCTCGCGCATCACGAACGGCTTGAAGAGCTCGAGTGCCATCTTCTTCGGCAGCCCGCACTCGTTGAGCTTGAGCTCGGGTCCGACGACGATGACCGAACGGCCGCTGTAGTCGACGCGCTTGCCGAGCAGGTTCTGACGGAACCGGCCCTGCTTGCCCTTGAGCATGTCGGAGAGGGACTTGAGCTTGCGATTGCCGGTGCCCGTTATGGCGCGGCCGCGCCGACCGTTGTCGATGAGCGCGTCGACGGCCTCCTGCAGCATCCGCTTCTCGTTGCGCACGATGATCTCCGGCGCACCGAGCTCGAGGAGTCGCTTCAGGCGGTTGTTGCGGTTGATGACGCGCCGGTAGAGGTCGTTGAGGTCGCTCGTGGCGAAACGACCGCCGTCGAGTTGCACCATCGGGCGCAATTCCGGCGGGATGACCGGCAGGACGTCGAGGATCATCCACGCGGGTGACGTCGACGACTTGCGGAATGCCTCGACAACGCGCAGGCGCTTGATCGCCTTCTGACGGCGCTGGCCGCTCGTGGACTTGGACTCGTCGCGAAGGCGAAGACCCTCGTCGGCCAGGTTGATCTGCTGAAGCAGCTCGCGGATCGACGCTGCGCCGATACCCGCCTTGAAGACCTTGCCGAACTTCTCGACGTACTCGCGGTACTGGGTATCGGTGAGCAGGTCGCGGACGGTCAGCGACTCGAGCTCCTCGCGCTGCTTCTGAACCTCTGCCTTGAGGGCGTCGAGCTCTTCCTGGGCGCTGATCTCGCGCTCGGCGCGCGAGCCCTGGAGCTCCGCACGGAAGCCGGCGATCTCTGCGCCGGCGGCGTCCTCAGCCTCCTGGATACGCTGCGAGATGCTCGCGGTGAGCTCCTCGGCACGCGCTTCGGCACGAGCCTGCACCTCGATCGCGAGGTCCTCCTCGAGCAGCACGCCCTTCTTGGCGACCACTTCGGTGATCACCGAGTCGCTGAGGGTGAAGTTGGCGGGCGCCTTGCGGCCCTTGGCCTCCTGGATCCGCTCGTCGAGGTCCGCCGCGGACTCGCGGAGCGCCACGAGACGGCGCTCGCGCTCCTCCTCGAGACGGGTCTTCTGGGCGGCGAGCTCGGCTTCGCGCTCGGCGATGCGTGCCTCGACCTCGGGCTTCGCGTCCGCGGCTCCCGAGCTCATGCGCTCCTTGAGCGCGATGACACGCTCGTCGGTGTTGGGGTCGAGCTTCGCGAGCAGCTCGGTGCGCGCCTTCTCATCGATCGAGGTGACGATGTAGTTGGCGAAGTACAGCACCTTCTCGAGGTTGCGCGGGCTCATGTCGAGCAGGAGACCCATGCGCGAGGGGATGCCCTTGAAGTACCAGACGTGCGAGACAGGCGACGCGAGCTTGATGTGACCCATGCGCTCGCGGCGCACCTTGGCGCGGGTCACCTCGACGCCGCACTTGTCGCAGATGATGCCCTTGTACCGATACCGCTTGTACTTGCCGCAGTGGCATTCCCAGTCCTTGGTCGGACCGAAGATCTTCTCGCAGAACAGACCGTCGCGTTCCGGCTTGAGGGTCCTGTAGTTGATGGTCTCGGGCTTGGTGACCTCACCGTGCGACCAGGACAGGATCATCTCCGGACTGGCGATCGACAGTTTCAGCGCATCGAAGTTCTCGAGTTTCAGCATGTGATTCCTAACTACCGATTGCTGCTATCGAATGTCGTCCACGTCGTCGCGCTCGTCGCGCTCGAGATGGATACCCAGATCGAGTGGAATGTCGGGGATGTCCTCCTCGCCGAGGAGGATCTGATGCTCGTCGTCGGACTGGATCTCGACGCCGAGCGCGAGGCCTTCCAGCTCCTTGACCAGGACGCGGAACGATTCCGGGATGCCGGCCTCGAGCGTGTTCTCGCCCTTGACGATCGCCTCGTACGCCTTCACGCGTCCGACGATGTCGTCGCTCTTGACCGTGAGGATCTCCTGGAGGATGTGGCTCGCGCCATATGCCTCGAGCGCCCAGACCTCCATCTCGCCGAACCGCTGTCCGCCGAACTGCGCCTTGCCGCCCAACGGCTGCTGCGTGACGAGGGAGTAGGGGCCCGTGCTGCGCGCGTGGATCTTGTCCTCGACGAGGTGATGCAGCTTGAGCATGTAGATGTAGCCGACGGTGACCTCGCGGTCGAAGAACTCGCCGGTGCGCCCGTCGCGCAGCCGCTCCTTGCCGCTGCTGGGAAGCCCGGCCCTGTCGAGCTCGCTCTCGATCGTCTCCTCCGACGCGCCGTCGAAGACCGGCGACGCGACCTTGAGACCGAGCGCGTGCGCTGCGTACCCGAGGTGGGTCTCCAGCACCTGACCGAGGTTCATGCGGCTCGGCACACCGAGCGGGTTGAGCACGATCTCGACGGGCGTTCCGTCGGGCAGGTACGGCATGTCCTCGATCGGCATGATCCTCGCGACGACACCCTTGTTGCCGTGGCGGCCGGCCATCTTGTCACCCTGCGCGATCTTTCGCTTCTGGGCAACGTAGATGCGCACCAGCTCGTTGACGCCGGGCGGCAGCTCGTGATTGCTCTCGCGGCTGAACACCTTGACGTCGACCACGATGCCGCGCTCTCCGTGCGGGACGCGCAGCGATGAGTCACGCACTTCGCGCGCCTTCTCACCGAAGATGGCGCGCAGCAGGCGCTCTTCCGCGGACAGCTCCGACTCGCCTTTCGGGGTGATCTTGCCCACCAGGATGTCGCCGGGGTGGACCTCGGCGCCGACGTAGATGATGCCGCGCTCGTTGAGGTTCTTCAGCGACTCCTCGTTGATGTTGGGAAGATCGCGCGTGATCTCCTCGGCACCGAGCTTGGTGTCACGCGCCTCGATCTCGAACTCCTCGATGTGGATCGAGGTGTACTTGTCCTCGCGCACGGTGGATTCGCTGATGAGGATCGCGTCCTCGAAGTTGTAGCCCTCCCAGGGCATGAACGCGACCAGCAGGTTCCGGCCGAGCGCCAGCTCCCCGCCGTCGGTGGACGGACCGTCGGCGAGCACGTCCCCGGCGGCCACATGGCTGCCGCTGAAGACCGTGATGCGCTGCGACAGGCACGTCCCCTGGTTGCTGCGCACGAACTTGTGCACGCCGTACCACTGGTCCGGTCCGCCGTCGTCGGGGCGCACCAGGATGCCGATGCCGCTGTCCTGACCGCTGAGGATCTTTTCGACGGAACGGTCATTGCTCGCCGGCTCCGGCCATGCGACGCCGACAACGGTTCCGGCCTTGCGCGCCAGCACCATCTCGCCGGAGTTGCGCGCTGCGTGCACCTCCATGCCGGTGCCGACGATCGGCGACTCGGAGACGAGCAGCGGCACGGCCTGCTTCTGCATGTTGGAGCCCATCAGCGCGCGGTTTGCGTCGTCGTGCTCGAGGAACGGGATGAGCGACGTGGCAACGCTGACGATCTGCTTCGGCGAGACGTCCATGAAATCGACGTCGCTGATCGGCAGATCCTTGAAGGTGTGACGGGTGCGGCACGCGACGTGCTGCACCGCGAAGTGCCCCTTCTCGTCAACCGGTGCGTTGGCCTGCGCGACCGTGTACTTGTCCTCCTCGTCCGCGGAGAGGAACACGATGTCGTCGCTGACCCACGGCGTGCCGTTCGCCTCCTTGTGCACGCGACGGAACGGCGTCTCGATGAAGCCGAACTCGTTGACGCGTGCGAAGGTCGCGAGCGACCCGATGAGGCCGATGTTCGGACCTTCCGGTGTCTCGATCGGGCAGATGCGGCCGTAGTGGCTCTGGTGCACGTCGCGGACGTCGAACCCCGCGCGTTCGCGGGACAGTCCGCCTGGACCGAGCGCCGACAGGCGTCGCTTGTGAGTCAGCTCGGCGAGCGGGTTGGTCTGGTCCATGAACTGCGACAGCTGGCTGGACCCGAAGAACTCCTTGATCGCCGCGACGACCGGGCGTGCGTTGATCAGGCTCGCGGAGGTGATCGTCCCCGAGTCGCTGATCGTCATGCGCTCCTTGATGATCCGCTCCATGCGGATGAGCCCCATGCGGAACTGGTTCTGCAGGAGCTCGCCGACCGCGCGCACGCGGCGGTTGCCGAGATGGTCGATGTCGTCCGCCTCGCCGTGCCCGTTGTTGAGCTGAATGACCTTGCGGATGATCGACACGAAGTCCTGGTTGTCGAGGACACGGCGGTCCTTGTCCCAGGCCCGCTCGCGCGCCTCGTCCTCGCTGATGCCGAGGTTCTTGTCGAGCTTGAACCGTCCGACCTTCGAGAGGTCGAAGCGGCGTGCATTGAAGAACAGCGAGTTCAGCAGCGTGCGCGCGTTGTCAACCGTTGGCGGATCGCCGGGACGGATCTTGCGGTAGAGCTCGACGAGCGCCTCCTCGACGCTGGTGCTGCTGTCCTTCTCGAGAGTCGCCGCGATGTACTGGTGCTCGGGATCCTCGTCGACGTCCGCGAAGAACGCGCGGATGTCGTCGTTGCTCGCGTAGCCGATGGCGCGCACCAGCGTGGTGACCGGCACCTTGCGCTTGCGGTCGATCTTGACTGTGAGGATGTCCTTGCTCGACGTCTCGACCTCGAGCCACGCGCCGCGGTTGGGGATGAGCTTGGCCGCGAAGAGCAGACGGCCGGTGGTGCGATCCTCGCTGCTCGTGAAGTAGACGCCCGGCGAGCGGACGAGCTGCGAGGTGACCACGCGCTCGGTGCCGTTGACGATGAACGTTCCCTCGCGGGTCATCATCGCGAAGTCGCCCATGAAGACCTCGGCCTCCTTGATCTCGCCGGCGTTCTCCCCGGTCTTGATGTGGAGCCGGGTGTTGACGCGCAACGGCGCCGAGTACGTCATGTCGCGCTGGCGGCAATCCTCTTCGTCGTATTTGGGATCGCCGAACTCATAATCGAGAAACCGAAGCTCGTAGTTCTTGCCGGTGTAATCCGTGATTGGGTTGAGCTCGCTGAAGAGCTCCTTGAGTCCCTCTTTCTTGAACCACTCGAACGAGTCAAGCTGGGTCTGGATGAGATTTCCAACCTCGAGCTTGTCTGCAATCTGGCCGTACGACTTGCGGGCGCCAGTAGTGGAAAGAGAAAGCACCATATGCTAGAGTTCCCCCGAGAAGGAATGCGCGCGGGCATGCGCGACGACGGGCACAATCCCGTATCGTAGCAAATTCCCGCGCCGGAGAGCCGTCAGAATGCGTTCGGCCTGATTGACGCGCTCTCGCGCGGCGGAGTTCCGAACGGCCTGAGTGACATCGTTGCCGGTGGTACATACCACCGGCGTCCGGACGCCAAACCGGAGCAGTCCGCAGGCGTCCGGCCATCCCGGACGCCTGCGGGAGCTGAATTCGACTACTTGATCTCGACGCTGGCGCCGGCCTCCTCGAGCTTGGCCTTGTGACTCTCGGCCTCGGCCCGCGGAATCGCCTCGCGGATCGCCTTGGGCGCCGCGTCGACGAGGTCCTTGGCCTCCTTGAGGCCCAGGCCGGTGATCTCGCGCACGGCTTTGATCACGTTGATCTTGGCGTCGCCGGGTCCGAGCAGGATCACGGAGAACTCCGTCTGCTCCTCGGCGGCGACCTCAGCGGCCGCCGACGGCGCGGCGGCAGCGGCAACCGGGGCGGCGGCCTTGATGCCGAGCTTGTCTTCCATGAGCTTGACGGCGTTGACGACGTCGAGAACGGTCCACGTCTGCAGCGCGTCGACGAACTCCTCCGGGGTCAGGGTCTTGGTGGCCATTGCTTTCTCCTTACTTCTTAAGACAAATGTGGGTTATGCCCGCTATGCGGCGAGCTTGTCGCGATAGGCCTCGAGCGTCGCGGCGAGCGTCGAGTTCGGCGAATCGAGTGCGGCGGCCAGGCTCGAGAGCGGTCCGAGGAGGGCGCCGGCGAGACGGCTGAGCAGGACCTCGCGCGACGGCAGCTCGGCCAGAGTGCGAACCTCGGCGGCGTCGAGTACCTGGCCCTCGGCGAGCCCGGCCACGGACGGGAGTGTCCGCGTCGACCGGAAGTGCTCGAAGAGGATCCGCGCCGGCGCGGAGAGGTCCCCGTACCCGATGGCGAGCCCGACGGGTCCGGTCAGGACCGAGGCGAAATCACCCGACCCCGAGTCCACGGCGGCACGCCGTGCCAGGGTGTTCTTGACCACGATGTAGTCGATCCCCTCGGCGCGGAGCTTGCCGCGGAGGTCCTCGAGCTGGCGAACGGTGAGCCCTCGATAGTCCGTGACGACGGCCGAGGTCGCCTTCGAGAGCAGCTCGGTCAGGTGCGCGACGGACGCGACCTTGCGCGTGCCTGCTCGGGTCGCCTGAGCCTTGTCGGTGCTGGACGCCATCGGCTGCCTCCGTCGGGTGCCGTGCCTCCGCCGAGACGGCAGGGCGGCACCGCCTCGCGCCCCGCGGCACGAACCGGCAGCGTTGCCCACCTGCGCAGGAGATTGAGCGGAGCCCGGCTCCGCGCCTGCGGTCTTCGGCGAACGGACGACGGCATGTCGTCTGCTGGAAGGCCGAAATCGTAGCAGGCGTCGCCCACTTGTCGCCGGTTGACCTGCCAGAAGCTGAGCCCGCCGATGGTCGCCGCGGCGAGCGAGCAGCCCACGACGAACAGGAGCTCGACGATGCTGTGGGCCTCACGCTGCTCGAGGAGCGGGTCGCCGAGGCCGGAGGATCCCTGGACATGCGCCTGCGGTTTGACGTGTGAACTCAACCTCTGGTAGGCTGTCGCTTCGCTCCACGAGCGTTCCTCGTATTCGCGCGCGCTGTTTCGTGGCATCGCGCACTTCTCATAAAACGGACGGGTCGTGCCTACCTTTCAGCAGTTGGTCCGCAAGGGCCGCACCAAGCCGACACACAAGACCAAGGCGCGCGCGCTCAAGGGTTGCCCCCAGCGCCGCGGCGTCTGCGTCCGTGTCTACACGACCACGCCCAAGAAGCCCAACTCGGCGCTCCGCAAGGTGGCCCGCGTTCGCCTCACCACCAAGGTCGAGGTGACCGCGTACATCCCCGGGATCGGCCACAACCTGCAGGAGCACTCGGTCGTTCTCATCCGCGGCGGCCGCGTCCGCGACCTCCCCGGTGTCCGGTACCACGTCATCCGCGGCACCCTGGACGCCGCCGGCACCAAGAACCGCAAGCAGGGCCGGAGCAAGTACGGCGCCAAGCGCGAGAAGAAGGCGAGCTAGCAACCCATGCCACGCCGCGCCCGCGTCCAGAAACGCGTCATCCTGCCCGACCCGATCTACGGGAGCGTGGGCCTGGCGAAATTCGTCAACTGCATCATGCTCGCGGGCAAGAAGAGCATCGCCGAGAAGATCGTCTACGACTCCTTCGAGAAGATCCGTAAGTCCTCGCGGAAGGAGCCGCTCGACGTGTTCGACCAGGCGATCCGCAACGTGACCCCGATCCTCGAGGTCAAGCCGAAGCGGGTCGGCGGCGCCACGTATCAGGTGCCCGTGGAGATCCGCCACGACCGCCGTCAGGCGCTGGCGCGGCGCTGGATCATCCGCTACGCCCGTGGCCGCGGGGGCAAGAGCATGTCCGAGAAGCTCGCCGGTGAGCTCATGGACGCCGCGAACGGCGTCGGCGCGTCCATCAAGCGGAAGGAAGACACCCACAAGATGGCCGAGTCGAACAAAGCCTTCTCGCACTTCCGCTACTGAGATGGCTGTGGCTGTAGCGGCTCGCGCGTTCCCCCTCGAGAAGACCCGGAACATCGGGATCATGGCCCACATCGACGCGGGCAAGACCACGACGACCGAGCGCGTCCTCTTCTATACAGGGCGCATCCACAAGATGGGCGAGGTCCACGAGGGTGCCGCGACCATGGACTGGATGGTCCAGGAGCAGGAGCGCGGGATCACGATCACCTCGGCTGCCACCGCTGCCGAGTGGCGCGGCCATCGCATCAACATTATCGATACGCCCGGGCACGTGGACTTCACTGTCGAGGTCGAGCGGAGCCTCCGTGTCCTCGACGGCGCTGTCGCGGTCTTCGACGCCGTCGCCGGTGTCGAGCCCCAGTCCGAGACGGTGTGGCGCCAGGCCGACCGCTACGAGGTCCCGAGGATCTGCTTCATCAACAAGATGGATCGGATCGGGGCCAACTTCTATGCGGCCGTCGACTCGATCAAGGAGCGCCTCGGCGCCCATGCCGTGCCCATCCAGCTCCCGATCGGCGCCGAGTCCGAATTCAAGGGGATGATCGACCTCGTCACTGAAGAGGCGATCATCTACACCGACGATCTCGGGACGAGCCTCCGGCGCTCGGAGATCCCCGAGTCGATGCTCGAGCTCGTCGCCCGGTACCGCCACGAGCTCCTCGAGGCCGTTGCGGACTCCGACGACGAGCTCATGGAGAAGTACCTCGACGGCGCGATCCTCACGACCGCCGAGATCCTTCGCGGCCTTCGCGCGGGCACTGTCAAGACCCGCCTCGTCCCGGTGCTGTGCGGTTCCGCGCTGAAGAACAAGGGCGTGCAGCCGATGCTCGACGCGGTCGTCGACTTCCTGCCATCGCCGCTCGACCGCCCCTCCGTCGAGGGCGCAGCGGTCGAGGGTGAGGTCGCGGTGGTCCGCAACGCCAGCGACAGCGAGCCCTTCGCCGCACTCGCCTTCAAGATCGCCACCGATCCCTTCGTCGGCAAGCTGACGTTCTTCCGCGTCTACAGCGGGGTCCTGCGCAGCGGTTCGTACGTGTACAACGCCACCAAGGGCGAGCGCGAGCGCGTCGGGCGCCTCCTGCAGATGCACGCGAACCACCGTGAGGAGATCGAGGAGGTGCGCGCCGGCGACATCGCCGCCGCCATCGGCCTGCGCAAGACCACCACCGGGGACACGCTCTGCGACGAGAAGAACCCGATCGTCCTCGAGCAGATCACCTTCCCCGAGCCGGTCATCTCGGTCGCCGTCGAGCCCAAGAGCAAGGCGGAGCAGGACAAGATGGGCATCGCGCTGCAGAAGCTCGCCGAGGAGGATCCGACCTTCCGCGTGCGCACCGATGAGGAGACCGGTCAGACGGTCATCTCGGGCATGGGCGAGCTGCACCTCGAGATCATCGTCGACCGCATGCTGCGCGAATTCAAGGTGGACGCGAGCGTCGGCCGGCCGCAGGTGTCGTACCGCGAGACCATCACCGCCAGGGGCCATGGCACCGGCAGGTTCGTGCGGCAGTCGGGCGGCCACGGCCAGTACGGGCATGTCGAGCTCGAGCTCGAGCCCAACCCCGGCAAGGGCTTCGAGTTCGTCAGCAAGATCGTCGGTGGCACGATCCCCAAGGAGTACATCGCGCCGGTGGGTCGCGGCATCGCGGACTCGCTGTCGAACGGCGTCCTCGCGGGGTACCCGGTCGTGGACCTCAAGGTGACGCTGGTCGACGGCTCGTACCACGACGTCGACTCGTCGGAGCAGGCGTTCAACATCGCCGGCTCGATGGGCTTCAAGGACGGCATGCGCAAGTCCAAGCCCGTGCTGCTCGAGCCGATCATGCGTGTCGACGTCTTCATGCCCGAGGAGTTCATGGGCGACGTCATGGGCGACCTCGCCTCACGTCGCGGGCAGATCCTCGGCATGGAAGGCCGCGCGGCGTCGCACATCGTGCATGCTGAGGTGCCGCTCGCGACGATGTTCGGATACGTCGGCGACCTGCGCAGCATGACGCAGGGCAGAGCCAACTACAGCATGGAGTTTCATCACTATCAGCAGCTTCCGTCGAGCCTCGCCGAAGAGCTCGTCGCGAAGGCCAAGGTTTAACTGAGACAACGGAGAGAGCAGGAGTTCAGTAGAGGCACGAAATGGGCAAGAAGAAATACGCAAGCACCAAGCCGCACGTGAATGTCGGAACCATCGGTCACATCGACCATGGGAAGACGACGCTGACTGCTGCCATCACCAAGGTCCTCCAGGAGAGCGTCGGCGGCGACAACGCCTTCGTGTCGTTCGACAAGATCGACAACGCTCCTGAAGAGAAGGCGCGCGGTATCACGATCGCGACAGCGCACGTCGAGTACGAGACCGCGACTCGCCACTACGCGCACGTCGACTGCCCCGGGCACGCCGACTACATCAAGAACATGATCACCGGCGCGGCTCAGATGGACGGCGCGATCCTCGTGGTCGCGGCGACCGACGGCCCGATGCCACAGACCCGCGAGCACATCGTGCTGGCGCGCCAGGTCGGCGTGCCGTACATCGTCGTCGCGCTGAACAAGTGCGACGCTGTCGATGACGAGGAGCTCCTCGAGCTGGTTGAGCTCGAGATCCGCGAGCTGCTCAGCAAGTACGACTTCCCGGGCGACGACATCCCCGTTGTGCGCGTCTCCGCTCTCAAGGCGCTCGAAGGCGACAAGGAGGCCGTCGACGGCGTCCTCAAGCTCATGGATGCCGTCGACACCTACATCCCCGTGCCGACCCGTCCGGTCGACAAGCCGTTCATGATGCCGATCGAGGACGTGTTCTCGATCGAAGGTCGCGGGACCGTGGTCACCGGGCGCATCGAGCGCGGCATCGTCAAGGTGAACGAGCAGGTCGAGATCGTCGGGATCAAGGACACCACCAAGTCCACCGTCACCGGCGTCGAGATGTTCCACAAGCTGCTCGACGCGGGCGAGGCCGGCATGAACGTCGGTTGCCTGCTCCGCGGCGTCAAGCGCGAGGACGTGGAGCGCGGCCAGGTGCTCGCCAAGGCGGGCACCATCACGCCGCACACGAAGTTCAAGGCCCAGGTCTACGTGCTCAGCAAGGACGAGGGCGGACGGCACACGCCGTTCTTCACCGGGTATCGTCCGCAGTTCTACATCAGGACCACCGACGTCACCGGTACCATCGCGCTCCCGGACGGCCAGGAGATGTGCATGCCGGGCGACAACGTCGAGATGGGCATCGAGCTGATCACCCCGATCGCGGTCGAGGACGGCATGCGCTTCGCCATTCGCGAAGGCGGCCGGACCGTGGGTGCCGGCGCCGTGACCAGCATCGAGAAATAGGCAAGACCAGAACCAGAGCAGAGGAACACCAGAACCGCCGTGCCCCAGAAGATCCGCATCCGCCTCAAGGCTTACGATCACCGCGTCCTTGACCAGGCCGCGTCCAAGATCGTGGAGACGGCTACCCGGACGGGCACGCGTGTCGCGGGACCGGTGCCGCTGCCGACCAGCATCAACAAGTACACCGTCGTGCGCTCGCCGTTCATCGACAAGGACTCGCGCGAGCAGTTCGAGATGCGCACGCACAAGCGGATCCTCGACATCCTCGACGCCAATCCCAAGGTCGTCGACGCGCTCATGCGGCTCAACCTGCCGAGTGGCGTGAACATCGAGATCAAGCTGTGAGCAAAGGGATTCTCGCCCGCAAGGTGGGCATGACACAGATCTTCACACCGCAGGGGACGTCGGTTCCCGTGACGGTGCTCGAGGCCGACTCGTGCAACGTCGTGCAGCGCAAGACGGTCCCGGTCGACGGGTACGAGGCCGTGCAACTCGGCTTCGGCGACAAGACTCTCAAGCGCACGCCCAAGCCGATGCGCGGGCATTTCAAGCGCGCCGGTCTGCAACCCCAGCGAACGCTGCAGGAGTTGCGCGACGCCGGAGATGTGGCCGTCGGCACGCGGCTCAGCGTCGAGATGTTCACCGCGGGGCAGCGCATCGATGTGACCGGCGTGAGCCAGGGCAAGGGATTCTCGGGGCAGCACAAGCGCCACAACTTCCATCGCGGCCCCGTGTCGCACGGATCGCACAACATCAAACAGGCGGGGTCGATCGGCTCGACAGACGCTGCGCGTGTCTTCAAGGGCCTGAAGATGGCCGGTCATCACGGTGCGTCGCAGGTGACGGTGCGCAACCTCGAGATCGTTCGCGTCGACGGCGAGCGCAACCTGCTGCTCGTGCACGGGTCGGTTCCCGGACACAAGAACGGCGTGGTCATGGTCCGTGACTCCGATCGCTCCGCGACTCTCGGAGGCGCTGAATGAGCACCGCGAGAGTTGTCGATCAGGCCGGCGCTGTGACCGGTAGCGTCGATCTCCCCGAGGCGGTGTTCGGCATCGAGCCGAACGAGCCCGTGATGCACCAGGCGCTCCTGCGCCAGCTCGCGAACTCCCGGCAGGGAACGTCGTCCACCAAGACACGCAGCGAGGTGCGTGGCGGTGGTCGCAAGCCGTGGCGCCAGAAGGGCACCGGCCGCGCGCGCCAGGGCTCGACCCGGTCTCCGCAGTGGGAGGGCGGTGGTGTTGTCTTCGGGCCGCACCCGCGCTCGTACCGCATGGACATGCCTCGCAAGCAGCGTCGCCTCGCGCTCCGCAGCGCGCTCTCCGCGAAGGCGCAGGACGGCGGTGTGGTCGTGCTCGAGGCGTTCACGCTCGACGTGCCGCAGACGAGCGCGGTGACCGCGATGCTGCGCACCGTCGACGCCGGCAAGCGCGTTCTCGTGGTGCTCGGGTCGCACAACGAGATGCTCGAGAAGAGCGCGCGCAATATCACCGAGGTTCAGGTCACGCTCGCGGGCAATCTGTCGGTGCGCGACCTGCTCATCGCCGAGACCGTCATCGTCACGCGCGATGCCATCGAGCACATCGAGGAGGCGTTCGCATGACCGCCGGCCTCAACTTCGAGCAGGTCCTCGTGCTTCCGGTGATCAGCGAGAAGTCGTACGCGTCGATGGCGTCCGGACGCTACGTGTTCCGCTGCCATCCCTCGGCCACGAAGATCCAGATCCGCCGCGCCATCGAAGAGGCGTTCGTGGATCAGAAGATCACCGTCGTCGAGGTCAACACCATCAACGTTCGCGGCAAGGCGCGCCGGCGTTCGCGCGGTCAGACGCGCGTCATCGGCAAGAGCCCCGACTGGAAGAAGGCAATCGTGACTCTCGGCGAAGGCCAGAAGATCGAAGGCTTGTTTGAAGGCGTCTAGCTAATGCCCACGAAGAAATACAAGCCAACGAGCCCCGGCCGCCGCTTCATGTCGGTGAGCAGCTTCGAAGGTGTCACGAGAGAAGCGCCGCAGCGTGGACTCGTCGAGCACCTCAAGAAGCACAGCGGTCGCAACGCGTCCGGTCGTATCACCGTGCGCCACCAGGGCGGAGGCCACAAGAAGACCTATCGGATCATCGACTTCAAGCGCCAGAAGGACGGCGTCCCGGCGAAGGTGAAGACGATCGAATACGATCCCAACCGCAGCGCGCGCATCGCGCTCGTCGTCTACGCAGACGGCGACAAGCGCTACATCCTGTCGCCGCACGGGCTCACCGTCGGTGACGTGGTCAGCTCCGGCGACGCGGCCGAGATCCGCCCCGGATGCGCGCTGCCCATCATGAACATCCCGCTCGGTACCACCATCCACAACCTCGAGGTCAAGCTCGGGCGTGGGGGACAGCTCGTGCGCAGTGCAGGCACTGCGGCGCAACTCCTCGCCAAGGAAGGTGCCTACGCCCAGGTGCGCATGCCGAGCGGCGAGGTCCGTCTCGTCGACGTGCGTTGCCGCGCGACGATCGGTCAGGTCGGCAATGTCGATCACGAGAACGAAGTCGTCGGCAAGGCGGGAAAGTCGCGCTGGCGTGGCATCCGTCCTTCCGTCCGCGGCATGACGATGAACCCGTTCGATCACCCCCACGGTGGTGGCGAGGGACGAAGCGGCGCCGGCGGTCATCCTCAGACTCCCTGGGGCAAGCCGGCGCTCGGCTTCCGCACGCGTCACAACAAGAGCACTGATCGCATGATCGTGCGCCGGCGGGGCAAGTAACCATGGGACGCTCGCTCAAGAAAGGTCCGTTCTGCGATGACCACCTCCTCAAGAAGGTGCAGCAGCTGAACATGTCCCGCGAGAAGCGGATCATCAAGACCTGGTCGCGTCGCAGCGACATCTTTCCGGAGATGGTCGGCCACACGATCGCGGTGCACGACGGGCGCAAGCACGTCCCGGTGCTCATCACCGAGACGATGGTCGGCCACAAGCTCGGCGAGTTCGCCCACACCCGCAGGTATCGCGGACACGGGCATCACACCGAACGCAGCACGGCGTTGAAGTAGAGGCTGGGATGGAAGTCGTCGCAACCGCGAAATGGGTTCGCACCACCGCTCGCAAGGCTCGCCTCGTCTCGGCGATGGTCACCGGCCTGCCCGTGGCCGAGGCGCTGGTGGTGCTCAACTTCTCGCCCCGATCCGCCGCCGCGGACATCGCCAAGGTGATCAAATCGGCTGCCGCCAACGCGGAGCACAACTACAACCTCGACGCATCGTCGCTGCGCGTCGCGCGTGTCGAGGTTGACGGCGCCATGATCATCAAGCGCTGGCGCGCCAAGCCGCGCGGCATGGCGGGCAGCATCTTCAAGCGCACCAGCCACCTGCGCGCGTTCGTCACCGATGACGAGATGCCGGCGAACGTCCGGCGCCGGAGCGCGGTGAAGATGCCGCGCACCGTTCTGCCGGCGCCCATCGTGACCCCCGCTGCGTCAGCCGCGCCGGCGACCGGTGCCGGCGCGACTGCGGCAAAGCCACGTCCGGTACGCCGTCGCACGCCGAAGCAACCCACGGAAGAGGCGGAGTAGATGGGACAGAAAGTCAACCCGATCGGTTTCCGCCTCGGGATCTACCGCAACTGGGACGCCCGCTGGTACGCCGACAAGGAGTACACGAAGCTGCTCCATGAGGACATCGCGATGCGCCGGCTGATCGGCAGCCGTTTGCGCAACGCCGGTCTGGCGCGCATCGAGACCGAGCGCAGCGCGAACCAGCTCACCGTCATCATCCAGACGGCGAAGCCCGGCATCGTCATCGGCAAGCAGGGCGCATCCGTTGACGCGCTCCGCGACGAGCTCGAGCGCATCTCCGGCAAGAAGGTACGGGTCACGATCCACGAGATCAAGACGCCCGAGCTCGACGCCACACTGGTCGCGGAGAACGTCGCATCCCAGCTCGAGAAGCGCATCGCCTTCCGACGCGCCCTCAAGCAGACGCTGATGCGGAGCATGCGTGCCGGCGCGAAGGGCGTGAAGATCCAGGTCAGCGGCAGGCTCGGCGGCTCGGAGATGTCCCGCCGCGAGTGGGACCGCGACGGGCGCGTGCCGCTGCACACGCTGCGGGCCAACATCGACTACGGCAAGGCCGAGGCGCGAACCACATTCGGGCGCATCGGCGTCCAGTGCTGGCTCTACCTCGGCGACTACGTCACCGCCACGGGTGAGCCGATCGCGGCCGGCAAGGACCGCACCGAGGATCGCAGCCTCGAGGATCGCGCTGCTGTCGCGGCACCACGCATCGTGGAGGCTCCGGCCGAAGAGGTCGAGGTGGTGCTCGAGGTGGCTGAGCCGGATGTCGAGATCGAGGTCCCGGCCGACGACGTCGTCGAGATCGACGAGGACGAGGAGGTCATCGCGGCCGCCGGTGTCGATCCCGCCGCGGACGGACAGAAGGTCGAGAAGCTCACCCCGAAACGTGCCCCGGCGCGCCGCAAGCCGGTTGCGGCGAAGAAGCCCACCTCCGCCGCTCGCGCGCCGAAGAAGCCGGCGAGCAAGGCCGACGTCCCCGCCGAAGTCGTCGAAGAGGAGGAGGAGTAAGCGATGTTGATGCCCAAGCGGACCAAGCACCGCAAGCTCCACCGCGGACGCCGCACCGGCGCCGCCCAGCGCGGCAACAAGCTCGACTTCGGCACGTTCGGGCTGCAGGCGACCGAGCAGTGCTGGATGACGAACCGGCAGATCGAGGCCGCCCGGCGCGCCATGACCCGGCACGTCAAGCGCGGCGGCAAGATCTGGATCCGCGTGTTCCCCGACCATGCGTTCACGAAGAAGCCCGCCGAGACGCGGATGGGAAGCGGCAAGGGCCAGCCCGAGGGCTGGGTGGCCGTCGTGCTCCCCGGTCGCGTGCTCTTCGAGATGGCCGGCGTGACTCGCGAGACCGCGCAGGAGGCCATGCGCCTCGCAGCGTTCAAGCTGCCGATCAAGACCCGATTCCTGCAGCGCGAAGAGACCGGCGCCGATCTGGAGGCGACGGTATGACGAAGCAGGGCGATGCGCTCACCGAGTTGCGCCGCATGACGGTGCCCGAGCTCGATGACCACCTCAACAAGCAGCGCCGCCGGCTCTTCGAGGTGCGCTTCCAGCAGGCCACGGGCCAGGTCGAGAACCACCGTCAGGTGCGCGAGATCCGCCACGAGATCGCGCGCACGATGACCGTGAGGATCGAGATCGAGCGCGGCCTCCGGCCGGAGCTGCTGCTCGCCGCCGCGGCCAGGCCGGCTGCGCCCGCGAAGGCCGAGAAGCCCAAGCCGAAAGCGAAAGCAAAGGCCGCGCCGCGCCTGCAGGTTCCTGCGGTTGTGCCGGCTGCGGTTCCCGTCGTCGAGTCCCCCGAGCCCGAGGTGGAGGTCGCCGATGCCGCCGACGATCAGGAGCATGTCGATGACTGACGCGACCCCGGCTCGCACCCGTCGCAAGGTTCGCGACGGCGTGGTCGTGAGCGACAAGATGGACAAGACGGTGATCGTGGTGGTGCAGGTGCTCAAGCCGCACCCCCTCTACAAGAAGGTCGTCCGGCACACCCGCCGGTTCAAGGTGCACGACGACGAGAGCTGCGGCGTCGGTGATCGCGTGCGGATCATCGAGACGCGGCCGATCTCGAAGGAGATCCGCTGGCGCGTCGCCGAAGTTCTGGAAAAGGCGCGCTGACATGATCCAGCAGGAATCGGTTCTTAAAGTGGCCGACAACAGCGGAGCGCGCGAGTTGCTCTGCATCCGCGTGCTCGGCGGCAGCTATCGCAAGTACGCGTCCGTCGGCGATGTGATCATCGGCACCGTCAAGGTCGCGCAGCCGAACGCGCAGGTCAAGAAAGGCGATGTGGTGCGCGCGGTCGTCGTGCGCACCACCAAGGAGTACAAGCGGCCCGACGGCAGCAACATCCGCTTCGACGAGAACGCCGCCGTGCTGATCACTCCGCAGAACAACCCGCGCGGATCGCGCATCTTCGGCCCGGTCGCGCGCGAGCTGCGCGAGCGCAACTTCATGAAGATCGTCAGCCTCGCGCCGGAGGTCATCTGACATGCCCACGCCACGCGTCGAACGCAGGCGCCGGGCCACGCTTCGCCATGAGGGATGGGCTGGTGGACATCTCCGTCCGCTCGACATCCGGCAGGGTGACAACGTCGAGGTGCTCAGCGGCAAGGACAAGGGCAAGCGCGGCGTCGTCGAGCGCGTCCTCCCCGAGCAGCAGCGTGTCGCCGTTCGCGGTGTCAACCTGCTCAAGCGCCACACCCGCTCGGGTGTCCAGGGCAACATCCAGGGCGGCATCGTCGACTTCGACGGGCCCATCAGCTACAGCAACGTCATGCTCGTGTGCAATCGCTGCGACAAGCGCACCCGCATCGCCCACGGCGTGGACGAGCTGGGGCGTCGCGTGATCGTCTGCAAGAAGTGCGGCGAGCACTACGACAGGGCGCAGGTCTGATGGCCACCGCAGTCGCTGAGCTCCCGCGTCTCCGCCGCCGCTACGTGGACGAGATCGTCCCCGCGCTCGTGGCCGAGTTCCGCTACCTCAACGCCATGCAGGTGCCGGCGATCGAGAAGGTCGTCGTCAACATCGGCATGGGTGAGGCGATCACGAACGCGCGCGCGATCGATGCCGCGATCTCGGATCTCAAACAGATCACGGGGCAGGCACCGATCGTGATCCGTGCGCGCAAGTCCGTCGCGGCCTTCAAGCTCCGCGAGGGCATGCCGATCGGCATCAAGGTGACCCTTCGCGGACGTCGCATGTACGACTTCCTCGACAAGCTGCTCAACGTCGCGTTGCCCCGCATCCGCGACTTCCGCGGTGTCGACTCGAAGGCGTTCGACGGCCACGGCAACTACACCCTCGGGTTGCGCGAGCAACTCGTGTTCCCGGAGATCGACTACGACAAGATCGACAAGTTGCGTGGGTTGGAGGTATGCATCGTGACCACAGCCCGCACCGACGCGGAGGGCCGTGCGCTCCTCACCGGGCTCGGCATGCCCTTCAGGAAGAACTGAGCGATGGCAAAGAAGTCGTTGATCGCCAAGGCGAATCGACCGGCGCGCTACTCGACGCAGGCGCACCATCGGTGCGGTGTCTGCGGGCGTCCGCGCGCCTACATGCGCAAGTTCGGCATGTGCCGCATCTGTTTCCGTCAACTCGCCAGCATCGGTCAGATTCCTGGCGTCCAGAAGAGTTCGTGGTGAGCCATGACCAGTGACAGCATCGCGGACATGCTGACCCGCATCCGCAACGCCAACCAGGCCCATCACCGCACCGTGGAG
>DATLRX010000102.1:0-48386 GCA_035534435.1 Candidatus Acidiferrales bacterium | reverse complement strand
TCGGACTGCCATCGCCTGTGTCCCTTCCATCAGTCCTCCAAGGCTCCGAAGGTAGGGCACATATGGCAAGCGGGGCAAGGGGATTCGCCGATGTGCCGCCGGGAGACTGCGCCTTGAATGACTAGAACTTCTCAGGACAGTCTGGCGGGTTGAGGTATGCGTCAGCGATTCCCAAGCACACGTTGCCGGGGCTGGCGCCGACCGCCAGGAGCTGTTGACCAGTGGTAGCGTCGACTGCAGAAAGTCCCCGCCAAGGGAGGCAGGTCGGGAGCGCAGACGGCAAGGATCCAGGTGGGACCGATAGCTCATGCGAGGATATGAAGCCCTCGGCAGTCACCACCCAGGCGAGTGTCCGTACGAACTCGGACTTGAACCCATGGGGCGTCTGCCTCGCCGGAAATTCTGAAGTGAAGAGAGCGAGCACCAATCCCGTCTGGTCGGCGGGTAACCCATGCTGGGCCACCGTTCGCCACGCCGCAGCGGCGGAGACCTTGGGGCGAGCGCCGGGCGGTGGCGGCTGAAGAGCCACGTTCATTGCCGCATATGTGAGGGGCTCCCTCAGCGTCTGCGCGGGCGGCATCGGCAGGAGTATCTGGTACTTCGGATCGCAGACGGAAGCCGCGTCGGGAATTGCACCGGTGATCGAGACCGTGGGCGGATGGGAGGATGGCCTTCCGGCGTGCATAACTGAGGTTGAGGTTGAGCAAGCAGTCGCGAGCAAGACGGTGGCTGCGGCGGCTGGGGCGAGGACTCGCATCTATCGGATGCTACGTTCGCGGGGCGGCATCAGTTCCAGGTGGTCAGCCGCCTGAGACTGCGGGCGCCACGAACACCTCAGCGCCGTCCGGCACCGGCGTCTCCATGGCAGCGCCGGTCCGGACGCTGACGCCGTCGACGAACAGGAGCACGTGCGGCCGGAGCTCTCCACGCTCGTCACGCAACTTTCGCTCCAGTTGCGGGTTCCGCTGAGCAAGCTCGTCGAGCGCCGCGCCGAGTGTGCCGCCGCTGATCTCCACCTCGGCCTGGTCGCCCGCATAGCGGCGCAGTGCAGCCGGAAGCAGCAGGCGCGACGTCACGCTACCTGCGCAACCCTCACCGAAAGAACGTCGGGAAGGTGTTTGGCGATCATCGTCCAGCTGTCCCCGTCATCCCGGCTCGCATAGACCTCGCCGAGCCGCGTCCCGAAGTAGATGCCCGCGGGATCCGAGGCGTCGGCGACCATGGAGTCGCGTAGCACCGCCGCGTAGTACGGATCCTTTGGCAGCCCTTCGGAGAGCGGTTCCCAGCTGACGCCGGCGTTCTCCGTTCGATAGACGCGGCACTTCGCGTCGGGTGGGAAGCGCTCGGCATCGGCCTTGAGGGGAAACGAGTAGAGGGTCTCCGGACGGGTCGGGTGCATGACGAGCGAGAAGCCGAAGTTGCTCGGCAGTCCCGACTCGATCGCCGTCCACGAATCCCCCCGGTCGTCACTGCGGTACACGCCGAAGTGGTTCTGTGCGTAGAGGCGATCCGGCCGGCTCGGATGGAACGCCACCTTGTGGACGCACTGCCCGAACTCCGGAAATCGCCGGTCCTCGGGGAGAAAGGCCGCCTGAATGCCACGGTTCGCCGGGGACCACGTCTCGCCACCATCGCGAGTCCGGTAGACGCCCGCCGCCGACATGACGACGAGCACGTCGTCGGGATCGGTCGGGTGAGGCAGCACCGTGTGGAGGCAGGCGCCACCGCCGCCGGGCATCCACTCGGACCGGTGCGGATGCCGCCAGAGCCCTTCGACGAGCGCAAAGCTCTTACCGCCGTCCTCCGATCGGAACAGCGCGTGAGGCTCCACCCCCGCGTAGACCACGTCCGGTTCCTGCGCGGTCGACGGTTGGATCTGCCACACGCGCGCGACCGCGGCGTCGGTACCGGCAGGAAAGCCGATCGGCGGCTCCGCAGGCTCGGACCAGGAATTGCCGAGATCGTCCGAATACGTCAGCAGCGGGCCCCAATGTCCGGTCCCAACGCCGGCGAGAATTCGAGGGGTCTCGCGCCGGAGATCGGCCGCGACGGAGTAGACCTCCTGGTTCATGAACTGGAAGTCGTCAGTCGACCAGGTCTTGCGGTCGTCGGTGCTGCGCGCGATCAGCAGTCCCTTGCGGGTTCCGATCAGAAGAACCGTCAATCCCATGGAGCGCCTCCGCTTGTTTCCAGACCGCCGCGCAGTCTACCCCTCTCCGCAGGTGGCTCGACCGGAGGTCCGCCGTCGATCTAAGCTGCACCCATGCAAGAGAGGAACGCCGGATGCTGACTGGTGTCGGGGGCCATTGGCCCTTCCTGCTGCTGCTGCTGATTCCTCTCCTCTGGCTCGCCGCCTTCGTGTATTGGATCGTCGCGATCGTTGAGGTCGCGCAGACACCCGGCTGGCAGTTCAGAGCCGCCGGCAGCGACAAGACGGTCTGGGTGCTCATCGTGGTGCTCCTCCAGATCATCGGCGCACTGATCTGGCTGTTCGCCAAGCGATCAGCCGTCCTCGATGCGGCACGCTCGATACCCCCGCCACCGCCGGGGTGGTATCCCGAGCCCGGCCTCGGGTCCCTGCGCTGGTGGGACGGCGTTCGCTGGTCCGACGCGCGTCACTTCCCGCCGCCGCCCGCCTGACCGGCCGGGAATCCGCTCCGCACGTAGAAGAGTAGCCCTCCGGACTTGATCAGCCGGAAGTTCGCGGCGACGTACGAGCGCAGCGCCGCATCCGGTGGGATGTACCACTGCGGAAAGGGCGTGCTGCTCACCAGGTAGTCGGCGTGCGCGACTGCGACCGTCCAGAGATGCTGCGCACCGGCTGATGCGTATCCGTACGACAGCGTCGCGCCTTGCGAGTCCGTCATGTCGTTGCAGCCCGGGGCGGTGGCGACGAAGCGGTTCGTGGTGACCAGCTTCGACGGCGCGTCCGAGAGTGTGCAGCCGCCGGCGGGGACGATCGCATCAACGGTGCCGGCGATGTCCGGGACCGCCTCGCCGCGCACGAGCAGTAGCTGGTTCACCAGCAGCGCGACGGCTGCCGCCGTCGCGAGCCCGAGCGCGACGCGAGCGAAACGGCGCTCGACGAGTCGCGCCAGCGAGACGCCGAGCAGGATCGCGAGGAACGGCGCGATGAACGCCGCGTAGTGCTCGTAGTACCAGGCGGGTCCGAGCTGCGCGATGGCGACGAGCACGGTCGCCGCAATGGCGAACCACTCGAGTCGGGAGGGCCTGCGCCGCGACACGACGAACGCCGCGATCACGAACAACGCCAGTACCACCGTCGCGGCGAGCGCGAGTGCGTCACCACCGCCGAACGCGGCCACACCGGTCAGGTCACCGAGCCGGACGGGGATCGACACCCTGTCGACGGCGGGGATACGTCCCAGCTGCGTCCCGATGACGTCGCGGATGAAGCCGGATGGCGAGGCCAGAAAGAACGGCAGTGTCGGGATGCCGAAGCCCGCGACAACCCCGCCGGCGAACGGGAGCAGGCGGCGTCGAACGTCGGGCAGGCACAGGGCCGCCACCACCAGCACGGGGACGATCGCCGGCGCCTTCACCATTCCCGCGATCCCGAAGGCGAGACCGCCGGCGAAGATGCGCCGCTTCGAGCCGGCGAAGCCATCGCCGTCGAACACGAGAGCCGCGCCGGCGAGGCAGAAGAAGTCGACGAGCGGTTCGAGCAGGCCGCTGCGGATCGCGTACAGCTCAGCGGGAAAGAACGCCATCACCGCGCAGGCCACGACCAGCGCAGCGCGACCGCGGTGTCGCACGACCTTGCCGGCAAGCAGCACGCTCCCCGCCGCGAGCAGCGGAGTGCAGCAGCGCAACACCGCAAGCGCATCACGCGTGCCGATGGCTTCGGAGAGGAACGCGAACGGACTTGCGAGTAGTGCGAACCCTGGCGGCTGCGTGAGGTCGAAGTCGCGGTATGGGATGGCCCCGTGGACGAGGCGGATCGAGCCGCCGAACCATGCCGAGATGTCCGGGGTGATGCCGAACAGGAATCCCGGACGTGTCAATTGATAGAGCGTGATCCCCGCGCCGAGCACCGCGGCCACCACGATGATGACCGTGCTGGTCCTGTCCTCTGGTCGCTTCATCGGCTCGCGCCAGTATCGGTCTAACGCACCCGCGCTGCCCGCGTAACCAGCCGGCTCGCGCTCCGTTTCTACGTGCACTCCTGCACACAACAACGGAGGGATCCTCGTGACCCGGGTCTTCAAGCTCGCGGCCGCCGGCACCGGCGCCGCAGTCATCGCACTGGCAGCCTTCCTCCTGCATCCCCGCTCCGGTGCCCGCCGGCGCGCCGCCGCCAGGCGCGCGACTGTCGGGTTCGCCTCCCTGGTCGGTTCCGCTGTCCCCATGCGCCAACACACCGAGACCTGGGATGACACGCTCGCGAATCGCGTCCGGGTCGCTCTCTCACTCGGCTTCGGTGACCTCGCGTCGGGTATCGGCATACGCGCCAGCCGCGGCGTGATCACGCTTCGCGGCGAGGTGGACGAGCTGTCCGACATCACTCGCTTCGATGCCGCCGTTCGCGAGGTCGGCGATGTCGTCGAGGTGGACAACCTCCTCCGCCTTCGCATGCGCGAGGGTCAGCGGCCGCACGTCCTCTCCGCGTAGCCGGAGCGTCCCCCGATCGGCGACACTCGTGAGCGTGTCGCCGACCTTCGAACCGCCGCTCGAGCCGATGCTGGCCCGCGCCGCGCCTGAGATCCCGCGCGCCGGGGCGTGGCTCTACGAGCCGAAATGGGATGGCTTTCGCGCCATCGTCTTTCGCGACGGGGAACGCGTCCACATCGCGAGCCGCAACGCGCTGGCACTCGAGCGGTACTTCCCGGAGTTGATCGAACCGCTCCAGGCGGCCCTGCCGGATCGCTGCGTCGTCGACGGCGAGGTGGTGATCGCCACGGACCATGGCCTCGACTTCGACGCGCTGCAGCTGCGGATCCACCCCGCTGCGTCCCGCGTTCGCATGCTCTCCGAGCAGACACCGGCGTCGGTCGTGCTGTTCGATCTGCTCGCGCTCGGCGATGACGACCTCCGCGAGCGTCCGCTGAGCGAGCGCCGTGCGGGACTACTCGGTGCGATTACGAGCAGCCGTTCCGTGGGGGTGACGCCGCAGACCGCCGACGCCGACGAGGCGACGGTCTGGTTCACACAGTACGAGGGCGCGGGACTCGACGGCGTGGTCGCGAAGGACCCTTCGGGGGAGTACCGCCCCGGGCAGCGCCTCTGGACCAAGATCAAGCATCTGCGCACCGTCGACTGCGTCATCGGCGGGTTCCGGATCGCCAAGGATGGCAAGGGGATCGGGTCGCTGCTGCTCGGCCTCTACGGGGACGACGGCGCGCTGCACCACGTCGGCCACACCTCGTCCTTCGATGCCGCCGAGCGGCGTGCCATCCTCGAGCAGCTCCAGCCCATGGTCGGCGGCGACAGCTTCGGTCACGGGCGCACGCCCGGAGGTCCAAGCCGCTGGGCACGCGCGGCGGACACCGCCTGGACCTCGGTGAGCCCGGACCTCGTCTGCGAGGTGTCCTTCGATCATCTGCAGAGCGGCCGCTTTCGCCACGCGTCGCGATTCCTGCGCTGGCGTCCCGACAAGGCGCCGAAGGATTGCACGTTCGATCAGCTGTCGCCGCCGGAGGCCTTCTCGCTGTCGGACATCCTCGTGACGCGAGGGGAGTGAGCATGGCCGGCACCGATTACAGCTCGTACCTGCGCATCGACGAGTTGCTCGACCTCCAGCATCCCCTGACCGAGGGGGCGCATGACGAGATGCTGTTCATCGTCATCCATCAGGCGTACGAGCTCTGGTTCAAGGTCATCCTCCACGAGCTCGACCGTGCCGTCATCGAGCTCGCGGCCGGGCGGCCGCAGGGAGCGATGGCACCGCTCCACCGCACGACCCGTATCGACGAACTCCTCGTCGCCCAGCTGCGCGTCCTCGAGACGCTGACACCGGAGGGCTTCCTGGAGTTCCGCGATCCACTCACACCGGCCTCAGGAATGCAGTCGGGCCAGTTCCGTTCCATCGAGGTCCTCGGCGGCGTCGAAGGGGCGATGTCCCACGACGCCGTGCCACTCTCGCAGCGCGACCGCGACGAACTGCTCCGTCGCGCCGCAGGACCGAATCTGTACCAGGCGCTCTGCGCATGCCTTCGCGTGCACGGCATGGATGTCCCGGACGGTGCCGATCCCGGGCTCCGCGAGCGGCGGGTCGCCGCGCTCGCCGAGCTGTACCGCGATCACGCGACCGCAGAGCGTGCGATCCTGCATCACATGTGCGAGCTGCTCCTCGATCACGACGAGGCGATCGCACGCTGGCGGTTCCATCACGCGCTGATGGCTGCGCGAGAGATCGGGTCACGACACGGCACGGGTGGCAGCCTCGGTGTCGCGTACCTCGAGAGCACGATCCCGCTCCGCTTCTTCCCGGAGCTCTGGGACGTGCGCAGTGCGCTGTGACGATGCAACTTCCTGACAATCTCGACCGTAACTCATGCGCCGCGCTCGATGCGGCGGATCCGATCGCCGCCTTCCGCGAACGCTTCCTCGATGACGGCGCGACGATCTATCTCGACGGCAACTCGATGGGCCGTCTGCCCAAAGCCGCGCTGTCGCGCCTCCAGGAGATGGCCGAGCACGAGTGGGGCACGATCCTCGTGCGCGGCTGGACCGAGTCCGGGTGGATGGACTCGCCGCTGCGCACCGGCGACCGCATCGGCGAGTTGATCGGCGCGGCGCCGGGAGAGGTGATCATCGCCGACAGCACGTCGGTCAACCTCTACAAGCTCGTGACGGCGGTCCTGCGGGCGCGTCCACAACGTCGGGTCGTGCTCACGGAGGGGAGCAATTTTCCGACCGACCTCTACATCGCGCAGGGAGTCGCGGACATGCTCGGCTGCGAGTTGCGCGTCGTCGAGCGAGCCGCGTTGCGTGACGCGCTCGACGACCGGACGGCGCTGCTGTTCCTGACCCAGGTCGACTTCCGCACCGGCGAGCGCCACGACATGGCGGCGTTGAGCGCGGCAGCGCACGCAGTCGGAGCGTTGACCCTGTGGGACCTCTCGCACTCCGCCGGTGCCATCGAGATCCAGCTGCAACGCGATGGCGCGGACCTCGCGGTGGGGTGCGGGTACAAGTATCTGAACGGCGGCCCCGGAGCGCCCGCCTTTCTGCACGTCAGCACGGCGCTGCAGGACGAGGTGCGCAATCCCGTCCAGGGATGGCTCGGACACGCCACACCGTTCACGTTCCAACCCGACTACCAGCCGGCAACCGGCATCCGTGGATGGATGAGCGGCTCGCCGCCGGTGCTCGCGATCGGGGCCCTTGCGGTGGGGGTCGAACTCCATCTCGAGGCGGGCCCCCGCGCCATCGGGGAGAAGGCCGCGGGGCTCACAGAGGCCTTCATCCGTCTGTCGCGAACCCGCCTCGGCCCGCTCGGCTTCGAGGTTGCGACACCCGACGGGCCGGCGCGACGCGGCGCGCAGGTGTCGCTGCGCCACGCGCACGGTCTCGCCATCGTCAGAGCCGTGGGCGATCGCGGCGTGATCGGTGATTTCCGCCCCCCCGACCTGTGCCGCTTCGGTCTCGCGCCGCTCTACACACGGTTCGTCGACGTGTGGGATGCGGTTGAGCGCATTGCGGAGGTGGTCGAGAGCGGCATCCACGCGCTGCCGCGGTATCAGCAGGAAGTCCCGATTCCCTGAAGCGGCTCTCGCGTCACTGCGCCTGGGGCCGGGCGTAGACGGAGAACGGCTTGAACAGCACCATGTGAATGCTGTCGCATGCTCCGGTGATCAGCGAGCAATGCCGGCCGAAGCTGATCTTCAGGTACGTCACACCGGCGTGCGCCGCGCTGAACGACCACGCCTGCGTGCCCGGAAGGCCGCAGATCGTGAGGAGACGACAGGGCGGGTTCGGGACCGGGATGAAGATGCCCGGCACTTCGGACATCACCATCTGCCCGGGACCGGTCTGCAGGACGATCTCGACCAACGCTCCGAGCGCCACCCTGATCTGGTCGGTGGTTCCCGGCTTGATGATGATCGTCCCGCCATCCTTGATCGTCACATCGGACGGTGGGGGAGCCGGGGTCGCCACGGGGGGCGGCGGTGGTGGTGCGGGATATGTCGCGTAGAGCGCGGCCGTGGCCACCGCTCCCAGCACGACCGGGACCAGCACGGCCGTGGCGACGACGAGCCAGCGCCGAGGCGCCGCCGGCGCTTCGGCGCTCAGCGCTCCGTCGTCTGCTCTCTCGGGGCGCGCCATGCTGACCAGAAGGACCACGCGAAGATGAGCACCACCGTCGCGACGATGACCCAGAGCGCGTAGTTGCTGATCGTCTGCGCGACGGTCACCGCGGGCTGGCCGATCAGCCATCCGGCGCCGACGATCAGTCCGATGTAGACGAGCGTGCCGACGAGGTCGGCGATGATGAAGAGAAGGAACGGCATGCCTGCCTCTCCCGCGGCCATGTAGAAGAGCGGCGACGGCACCGGAAGGATCGGGGCCAGCACCACGGTCCACACACCGTACTTCTGGAAGAATCGCTCGCCGCGGGCCGCTCGCCGCCGCCAGCGCGGATCGTTGGCGCTGAGGTAGTTGATGAGCCCGCGCCCGTATCGCCTCCCTGCCCAGTAGAAGAACGGGTCGGTCATCATCGAGATGGGGATCGGCGCGATGAGCGCAAGCACGAGCGGCACCTTCCCCACCCTGGCGAACGCCCCGGCGGTCACCATCGACGCGATGGTGCCCCGCAGCGCGCTCAGCAGCAGCGGATTCCTCCCGAGCAGCAACGGCGTCAGCGGAATCCCCGCGTAGTAGTAGATCGAGTTGAGGATGATCGGCGCGACACACAAGACGTCCTTGACACCGATTCGAGGCCGCGGACCTCGGGATTCAGCCGCGGCGTCGACGATCAGCGTCTCGCTTTCCATGGCCCCATTGTCGCCCCTCTTCCTGAGGGACGCGGTCAGGCCACCTCGCAGACGGGTGTCTCGAAGGTCGCGGCGGGCTGGGGCTTCGCGCGCGACTGACCGACAAGCAGCAGTGCCACCGCACCGACGATCAGCGCCGCCGCGACCAGCGTCAGCAGGGTGATCGGCTCCCCGAGCACGATCGCACCGAGCGCCACCGCAACCACCGGGTTCACGAACGCATACGTCGATGCAGCCGTCGCCGACACGTTGTGCAGCAGCCAGATGTACGCGACGTAGCCGACGAGCGCGCCGATGAGGATGAGGTAGACGAACGCGGCGATCGAGGCGAAGGAGATCGTCGAGAGATGGACGTGGCCGAGCTCACCGTCGGCGACACCGGCAAGGATGAGGAGCACACCGCCCGCGACCATCTCCATCGCGATTGCGGTCAGCGGTTGCCTCGGCGCCGGGGCGTTGCGGGCGTACAACGATCCGATCGCCCACAGCAGTGGCGAGAGCAGCAGCACGAGCGTCTGCCAGTGACCGGCACCCTCACCGCCCGGCCGGACCAGCAGGACGATGCCCACGAGTCCGAGCGCGATGCCCGCGGCGGCCGTCCAGTTGATCCAGCGGCCGCCGAACAGCGGGGCGAACAGGGCCATCCACAACGGGACCGTGGCGACGATGAGCGCCACGAACCCCGAGGGCAGGTACTGCTCGCCCCACGAGACGCCGCCATTGCCGAACAGGAGGAGGCAGGCGCCGACGATGACCGCGGATCGCCAATGCACCCGCGTCAGCCGTTCCCTCGGCTGCCCGGGCCGCCGCGCGAAGGCGTACAGGAGCAGGCCGGCGATGATGAACCGCGCCCCCGACATCAGGAATGCGGGCAGGGTCTCGATCGCGATGTGGATCGTGAGGTACGTCGATCCCCAGACCACATAGACGAGCGCGAACGCCACGATGATCTGAGCGCGGGAGGCTCGGCGGGGTGAGATCTGCAGAGTGGACACGCTCGAAGTCATTTGTTATGGTACAAAGCAGTGAACGTACCGATACGTTATCACATCACCGGACGGCGAGCTTCGGAGATCGCCGAAAGCATCGAGCGCGGCATCCGTGAAGGTGATCTCACCGCGGGCACGCGGTTGCCGACCGTCCGGTCGCTCGCGTCGCACCGCGGCATCAGCACGGCCACCGTCGCCTCCGCCTACCGGGAGCTCCGCCGCCGCGGCCTCGTGTCGGGAGCGGGCAGGCTCGGGACGAGCATTGCGCCGCGAGTGCCGCCGTCCCCGCGGGGCCGGCCGATCGTGCCCGAGGGCGTTCGCGATCTCCTGTCCGGCAACCCCGATCCGGCGCTGCTCCCCGACCTGGGGCCCGCGCTCGCGTCGCTGCCGCACGAGCCGGTGCTCTACGGCACGCCCGGATCCGATCCCGAGCTGCTCGCACTCGCCGGGGCTCGGCTCGAAGCCGATGGGGTATCGAGCGACCACATGGTCGTTGTCGGCGGGGCGCTGGACGGCGTGCAACTTGCGCTCATGGCCCATCTTCGGCCGGGTGATCGCATCGCCGTCGAGGATCCCTGCTACCCGGGAATCATCGACCTCGCCTCTGCGTTGGGCCTCTCGGTCCTCCCCATGGCGATCGACGATCGCGGACCAACTCCCGAGGCACTCGCTCGCGCGCTGCGCGCCGGCGCCGCGGCGTGTGCGCTCACCCCTCGTGCGCAGAATCCCTTCGGCTCGGCTGTGGACACCGAGCGCGCCGAGGAGCTGCGGGCGCTGCTGGACCGCCATCCCGGCGTGCTCATCATTGAGGATGACCATGCTTTCGATATCACAGAACGGCCGTGCCACACGCTTTGTGAGCCGGACCGGGCACGCTGGGTGCACCTGCGGTCTGTATCGAAGTCGCTCGGCCCCGATATGCGTCTGGCGATCCTCGCCGGTGACGCCACGACAGTCGCGCGAGTGGAGGGACGGCGTCTGCTCGCCGCGGGCTGGGTATCGCATCTGTTGCAGCGCCTGGTCGTCGCCCTCTGGAGCGACCCCGATGAAGCGGCGCGCGCCGATGCCGTCGCGGAGACGTACACGCGCCGCCGCGACGCGCTGTGCACGGCACTCCGCGCCCGGGGCATCGACTCCCACGGCCGCTCCGGCCTGAACGTCTGGATCCCGGTCGCGCACGAGGATGCGACGGTCGCCACGCTCCAGGAATACGGATGGGGCGTGCTTGCCGGGGACCGCTTCCGCATCGCCAGCGCGCGCGGCATTCGTGTGACCACCGCACGCCTCGAGCCGGATGACGCCGTTCGATTCGCTTCCGACCTCGAGGCGGCGCTCACACCGCAACCGTCGCGTCTGAGTTGAGCCTCGAGCAACCGCTGTACAAGAACCGGCAGCGCGCGCTCTCCTTCGGCGGAATCGCGACGCAGTACGACCGCGCCCGGCCCTGGTATCCGCCTGCGCTGATCGACCGGCTCATGGAGTGGTCACCGCATCAGGTCCTCGATGTCGGCTGCGGCACGGGCAGGGCGTCTCGACTGCTGATGGCGCGCGGCTGCGACGTGATCGGGGTCGAACCGGATGCATCCATGGCGGCGATCGCGCGGAGTCACGGTGTCACCGTTGACGACGGCACCTTCGAGGACTGGGACCCGCGCCGGCGCATGTTCGACCTGGTGATGTCGGGCCAGGCATGGCACTGGGTCCAGCCGGAGGCGGGGACTGCCAGGGCCGTATCGGTGCTCCGACCCGGAGGACACCTCGCCGTTTTCTGGAATCGCGGCCGTCACGATCCGGAGACCGGCGCAGCGCTCGACGCCGTGTACGCGCGGCTCGCACCATCGATCGCCGAGCCGCCGGCGACCGAACTCCGGCCGCCGATGGAGGTGCGAGACGAACGCCATGCACTCAAGCACAGTGATCGGTTCTCAGATCTCAGAGCCGAGGAGTTCACCTGGGACACCACGTACGACCGGGCCGCCTGGATCGACCTCATCGCCACGCACAGCGATCATGTGACACTGCCCGAGGCGGTGCGAGCAGCGTTGCTTGCCGCAATCGGCGATGTCATCGACGGCCGGGGCGGCCGTATCCCGTACCACTACTCGACGCTGCTGCTCGTTGCGACACGGGGTCGGTGACACTCGCCGTACCATCGATGCGATGGTCACTGCGGAAGCCGCGTTCTCTCTCGCAACCCCGTGAGCTCCGTGGCCGAGCAGGCGCGGGCGCTCGCCAAGCGCATGTTGTCGAGGCGGTATGACGACCCACCGCATACGCTCGCGAGCATCGACGCGGCGATTGAAGAGCTCGCCGCGCTGCGGCGCACAGCCGTCGACTCCGAGGACGCGGAGACGCTGGAAGAGGTGTTGCGAGAGTTCACCGATGTTCGCGACCGCCTCGGGTCATGAGCGCGCACGGTCGTCGCGGTCGGGGCTGACGGCCAGATAACCCGCGCACCGGAGGACCGGAAGCCGCGGGTACCGAGCAAATCGCGGGTCGGTGTCAGCCAGACCGCAGCGGAGAAAGTTCGAGCGGGCGCCCGGGACAAGGCGAGCGTGCGCGCACGATGCGCAGAGTCCTGGAGGCGCCGGCGGAGTTGGGGCCACGCGAACATGCTGCGCGCACTCGTGGTGCGAGCGCTTACCATGCGCGGGCAATGCCCGCGAAGACCGTCACCGAGCACATCGACAAAGCCATACGGAAGATCGACAAGTCGAAGAACATCGACCACTGGGACCGCAACCTCGGCCGCTACGACGCCGAGGAGCTGATGGCCGAGGTGCTCGGCCGGAAGCTCACACCGAAGCTCTGCGACACCGTGCTCGACGCGAGCGCGAAGAAGCGGTACGCGACGATGGTCGAGCGTCGCGTCAACGGGGAGCCGATTCCACGGATCATGGGTCACTACACGTTCCGCGGCCTCGACATGCTCGTCAAGGAGGGCGTCTTCGTGCCGCGCGCGTCGAGCGAGTTCCTCGCCGCGGAGGCGGTGAAAGCCATGCGCTGGCGCAGAGGTCACAGGGTCGCGGTCGACGTCGCCACCGGCGCCGGGCCGGTCGCTCTCGCGATCGCGAACGAGGTGCGCAGCGCGGAAGTGTGGGGCATCGACATCTCCGCTGAGGCAACGGCGCTCGGCCGTGAGAACGCGCGCCGCCTCGAACTGCGGAACATCCAGTTTCGCAGCGGCGACATGCTCGCGGCACTTCCGCGCAGGCTCCGTGGCGAGATCGATCTGTTCACCATCCATCCCCCGTACGTGCTGCACACGGAGTTGAACACGCTGCCCCGTGAGATCCGCAAGTTCGAACCGCTGCAGTCGCTGACGGACAACTCCGATGACGGGCTCGGTCTCGTACGCCGCCTTGCCGCGGACGCGCATGCGTGGCTCAAACCCGGCGGCGTCCTGCTCGTCGAGGTCGGCACGTATCTCTCGCGGCGAACGCAGTCGGTGCTGCGCGCCGCGCACCTCGTCGAGGTGACCTGGGCGAAGGACTCGCTCGGTGTCACCAGAGTCGTCTCGGGTCGCACGCCCCGCTGACGCGCCTGCGCGGGACGCTACGCGCGGCTTCCTCTGCGCCCGTAGGTGATGTGGCACATCGGTACGCGGTGCTTGATCGTGCGACCTCCTCCGCGCCCCGGGATGTGGTGCACGATGTACGGCTCGGTCACCGATTCGGAGGTGACCGAATACCCGAGCGCCTTCAGGCGCTGTGAGTCACGCACGTAGTCACCTGCCCTCCAGTACGCGCGCTCGATGGTGTCGGGCAACGGCTGCTCGCTCGCGAGCTTCCGTGCGGCGCGGGCGAGCGCATGATCGCGAAACGGCCCTGCCAGGTCGAGGGTGTCGCCGGCGCGGTACGCCGTGGTGACGAGACCCAGGAGGGCGAGCGCGATCAGCAGGACGAGGGCACTCGTGAGTGTCATCGTCCCCGGAGTCTACGTCGCCTGTGAGCTCCCCTTCGATCCCTAGTGATGGAAGCGCGTTCGATGCGCGTGTTCCACCGCGGGCACGTGGTGCTTGAGGATGCTCACCTCCCGCTTCAGGTCGTCGACGAGGAGATCCGACAGGTCACGCGAGAAGCCGTTGCGCACGACGACGCGCAGGACCGAGATGTGCTCGAGATTCGCGCACAGCGAATAGGCGGGAACCTGCCAGCCGCGCTTGCGCAGCGCGTCGGAGACGTCGTACACGCTGTAACCGGCATCGGGATCGACGGTGAAGGCGAACACCGGAAGCTCGCTGCCGTCGGTGAGCAGCCGGAAGGGACCGAGCGTGGCGATACGCGCGGAAAGGCTCATCGCGGTGTCCTGACATGCCTGCTGCACGCGCCGGTATCCCTCGAAGCCGAGCCGGATCAACTGGTAGTACTGCGCTATCACGTTGGAGCCGGAGCGTGAGAAGTTGAGCGCGAACGTCGGCATGCTCCCGCCGAGGTAGTTCACCTCGAAGATGAGCTCTGCGGGAAGTGCGTCGCGATCCCGCCAGATGACCCATCCGACCCCCGGATACACGAGCCCGTACTTGTGTCCCGAGGTGTTGATGGACACGACCCGGTCGATGCGGAAATCCCACCGCAGATCGGGCTGGATGAAGGGTGCGATGAATCCGCCGGATGCGGCGTCGACGTGCAACGGGACGCCGGGTCCACCCCCGTCCTGCAGCGCCTGCAGCGCGTCGGCGATGGCGGCGACCGGCTCGTAGCTGCCGTCCTGAGTGGATCCGAGCACCGCGATAACGCCGATGGTGTTCTCGTCGCAGAGCGACACCGCGGTTTCGGCGGTGAGGTGCCGGCGTTCTCCTTCCATCATCGCGTAGCGCGGCTCGACGTCCCAGTACCTGCAGAACTTCTCCCAGCAGACCTGCACGTTGATGCCCATGACGAGGTTCGGCCGGTCGCCCGGCAGGCCCGCCGCCCGCCGGCGCTCGCGCCAGCGCCACTTCAACGCCAGCCCCGCGAGCATGGCGGCCTCGCTCGATCCCGTCGTCGAGCATCCGACGCCGGCGTGGGGCCCGGGTGCGTGCCAGAGACCCGCAAGCATGTGCACGCAACGCCGCTCGAGCTCCGCCGTCTGCGGGTACTCGTCCTTGTCGATGACGTTCTTGTCGACGGACTCGTCCATGAGCCGCTGCGCCTGCGGCTCCATCCACGTGGTGACGAATGTCGCGAGGTTGAGCCGTGCGTTGCCGTCGAGCATCAGCTCGTCGTGGACGATCTGGTACGCGAGGTCGGGAGGCAGCTCCCCCTTGGGCAGGTGCAGCTTCGGCACGGTCCGGGTTTCGCCGGCGCGGGCGTAGAGCGGGTTGATGTCGACGGTCGCGTCAGCGTCGTCGTGCGCCCGATGGTGCAGCGCCATCGTCAGTCCCCCGTTTATCTGCTGATGTCGGTCGTGTCCGGGGCCGCAGCCTCGCTGAGCGATATTGCCGGATGGCCGGTCAGCTCTGTCGATGCGCCGGCGGCAGCGTGGAGCGCCGCCAGCTCGGCCTCGAGCCGGTCGCTCCGGTCCGTCGCCAGCATCAGCTGATGGCGGAGCGCGTCCATCTCGTGCTCGAGCACGACGTTGGCGTTGATGACGCGCAGCACCTCGTCGCGCAACAGGGATGCCTGACGGCGCGGGTCGGGATCGCTGGTGATCACGCCGATGCGCGCTTCCTCCTTTTCGCGCCAGCGGATCGCGAGCAGCGTTGCGGTGCCTTCCGGGGGCCGGTACGAGCGCGCACCCGCCTCCACCACGCGGCGGATGATCGCCGGACCACTCCCGGTGTTGAGTCGCTGACGGAGGTGGAGGGGATGCCGCGGCGGCGGATCGGTGAGGCGCATCCGCGGCCAGTAGATGCGCACGGCGCCGTCGTACACCGACAGCATGCGCAGACGCTTCGTGAGTCGGTGCGAGTCCTCGACGCGCGGCATGACGTAGACGTGCGCGAGCCCGCAGAGCTCTCGAGCGGCCAGCTCCGGGTCGCCCGCGTCCGGTGGATAGCGCCCGTCGTCCTCCTTGATGGCGCTGAACAGGACGACGGGGAGACGACGGCCTGGATCAAGAAGGCATCCCTGGACGAAGGCATCGATCTGCTCGCTGCCGATGAGGGACTCCGTCGTGGAGTGGACTTGCTGCGTGCCTGCCGTCGCTCCGCCCGCAACGAGATCGTGGAGCAGCTCCACCAGCGGAGGATGCAGCGGCGAGGGCGGCACGCGGTGATGAGTCATGTCCTGCTCGACCGAGATGCCGACTTCCACAGAGCCGTCCGTGCGGACGATGTCGACCGTGGTCAGCCAGAGCGTCGATGGATCCCAGGTATCCGGACGGTGAACGGCGATGCGGAACAACGAGCGATTGCCCGCATCACCGCGCAATGCGGTGACGCTGATGGGTCCCTCCTGCAGCTCGCCCTCAGCAAACAAATCCGTTGCAGTCTTAAGACCTGTCGTTCCCCAGAGCCAGCTTCGTTGAGCCGCGGCTTCGAACAGCGCAACCCCGGACACCCTCTTGTGGTCGAGGGTGAGTCTCGCCCCAAGGGCGCGGAACATTACGGTCATCCTACATCGTCATCCATGGAATGGCGGAGCGCATCGATGACTCCGCGGGCGTGACGCTGCTCCTGCCGGACGTTGCCGAACGCGACGCGGATGGCGTACGCGTCACGCAAACGGGTGTGACTCAGGAAGTATCGTCCGCCTGTGTTGATGCGCTCGACGATGCGTTGATTCAGCGTGTCGAGCGTTCCGGGATCGTCGAGTCCGCGGGGATGCGCGCGCAGGCACACGACACTGAGCGGGGCCGGCGCCAGCAGCTCGAAATCGGATGCGTGTTCGACCCACTGCGCGACCGTCGACGCCATCGCGCAGTGCTCGCGGATGCGCGCGGCGAGTCCGTCGGTTCCGAAATGACGGATCACCATCCAGAGCTTGAGCGCGCGCATGCGCCTGCCCAGCGACGTCCCGTAGTCCATCAGGTTGGGGGCGTCGTCATCGGTTCCCTGGTTGCTCGCGAGGTACTCGGGCACGATCGAAAACGCGCTGCGGAGCATCTCCGGTCGCCGCGTCCACAGCACGCTGCAATCGATCGGTGTGAACAGCCATTTGTGTGGGTTCAGCACGATGGAGTCGGCGCGCTCAGCACCGTCCAGCACCCAACGCAACTCCGGCGCGACCGCCGCGGCGCCGCCGTATGCCGCGTCGACGTGCAGCCAGAGGCCGTGCTGCTCGCAGATGCCGGCGATCGCAGCGACCGGGTCGACACTCGTCGTCGACGTCGTCCCTGCTGTCGCCACCACCGCGAACGGCCGGATCCCGGCAGCGATGTCCTCGCGGATCGCCCGGCGCAACGCGACCGGGTCCATGCGAAAGCGGTCGTCGACGGGGATCCGGCGCAGGCCGTCGCGACCGACCCCGAGCACGATCCCCGCCTTCTCGACCGACGAATGCGCCTCTGCAGAGGCGTAGTACCGCAGCCGGGGGAGGTCCGGCCGGCCCGCCATCCCCAGCTCCCGGATGCGGAGATCGGTCTGTGCCTCACGAGCGGCGGCGAGCGCGTAGAGGGTGCTCGACGACGCGGTGTCGTTGATGACGCCGAAGAGCGGCTCCGGCAGGCCGACCATCTGGCGCAGCCAGTCCAGGGTCACCTGCTCGAGCTCGGTGGCGGCAGGCGCCGTGCGCCAGAGCATCGCGTTCACGTTCAGCCCCGCCGCGAGCGTCTCCCCGAGGATCCCGGGTCCGGACCCACTCGAGGCGAAATAGGCCATGAATCCCGGCGACTGCCAATGGGTCGTCGCGGGGAGGAGCAACTCCTCGAGGTCGCGAAGCACGGCGTCGAGCGGCTCACCCGACGGTGGGGGCTGAGATGGCAGCGCCGCCCGGACCACCCCCGGTTCGGCTGGGCTGAGCACCGGGAACAGCTCGACGTCGCGCAGGTAGTCGGCGACCCAGTCGGCGACCCGGCGGGCTTCCCGACGGAAGGACTCCGTATCCATGTCGCCTGAGGGTCGCGGCTCGACGCCCATGTCACCCGGATCGTGACGCCCGGGCGACCGGGCGCGCTCAGGGGTCCCCCCTGCACACAGCGCTAGACTGGAACCGTGGCCGTTTCACTGACCGTCGCGGACGTGATGCACAAGCCCGCGGTGGTGGTGCCGAACAGCATCACGCTCGCCCAGGCGTCGGTGATCCTCGACGGAGCCAACGTTGGAGCGGCTGCCGTGCTTGACTCGCAGGCCCGCCTCATCGGGATGGTCAGCGAGCGTGACCTCCTCCGCTCGGTGGGTCACGGCGTGGACCCCGCGATCACCAAGGTTGACGAGGTCATGACCAAGAACCCCGTGACCGTCTCGGCCAGCGACACGGTGGAGAAGGGGCTCGAGGTCTTCCGCGAGCGGCGCTTCCGCCACCTCCCGGTGATGGACGGGGACAAGGTCGCCGGGATCCTGTCGATCCGCCACGTCGTCCGTGTCGCGCATATAGAAGAGGTCCAGCCGGCGGGATCCGCTCCTCCCGGCCTCGCCCCTCGCGGGCTCGAGGGTGTGGCCGTCGCCGAGACCTCGGTGGGCGACGTGCGCGGCGAGGAGGGCTTCTTCCACTATCGCGGATACAACGCCACGGAACTGGCCCGCAGATGCTCCTTCGAGCAGGTCTGGCACCTGCTCTCCGAGGGCGAACTTCCCGACGATGCGCAGCTCAAGGCGTTCACGAAGCTTGCGGTCGAGGCTCGCACGATTCCGGAACAGGTCGCCGATCTGCTGCCGAGGATCGCGAGCCTGCCGGGGTACACGCCGCTGATGGCGCTCCGCTCTGCGGTGTCCCTTACAGGAGCCGCGCTCGAGCAGCAGCCGACCCTGGACATCCCCGCCGATGAGGTCCGCAAGGAGTGCCTCAAGATGGCGGCGATCGTTCCGGTGCTGCTGATGCGCCTGCATCGCCACCACCTCGGTCTGGAGCCGGTCGAGCCGGACCCCGATCTCGGCTATGCGGGGTCGTACATCCAGATGCTCACCGGTGAGCGACCGCATGAACGCGAGATCCGCGCCCTCGAGCAGTACCTGATCCTCACGATGGACCACGGGTTCAACTCGTCGACGTTCACCGCGCGGGTGATCACGTCCACCGGGTCCGACATCGGGTCCGCCCTGACCGGCGCCATCGGCGCGCTTGCCGGGCCGCTGCACGGCGGTGCGCCGTCACGCGCGCTGGCGATGCTCGACGCAATCGGCACGCCCGACAAAGCCGAGGAGTACCTTCGCCACGAGATCGCGTCGGGCGAGCGTCTCATGGGATTCGGCCACCGCGTCTACAAGACCGACGACCCCCGTTCCATCCTGCTTCGCCAGGTCGCGACCGAGCTGGGTGGCGCGCAGGCCGAGTTCGCCGTCCAGGTGGAACAGACCGCGCTTCGCGTGCTCAACGAGCTGAAGCCCGGCCGCCGCCTGTACACGAACGTCGAGTTCTACGCAGGTGTCGTCATGAACAGCGTCGGCATCCCGCCCGACATGTTCACGCCAACGTTCGCCTCGAGCCGGACCGTGGGATGGACCGCGGCGATCGCGGAGCAGGCCGCCAACAACCGCCTCATCCGCCCGTCCGCGCTGTACGTCGGACCGCAGCCGCCGCGTGCGCTCCCCGACGGATACGGAGCGGCGCTGAAGAGCGCCGAACTGGCCCGTTGACCCTCCGGTAACGCCCGGGTAACGATCGCCATCTGGTTGCCCTGCAACGGAACAAGGTCGTCACGCAACCACAACGCAGGCGACCTGTGCGTGTCAGATGCTGGCTCCCATGATCCCGGCATTCATCCCCGCGTTGGTAGCCTCGTTGCAAGCGATGCTCGCGCCCGGCAAGGGACGCGATAGCGAGAGAGGGCAAGGCCTCGTCGAGTACGGGCTGATCCTCGTCCTCATCGCCATCGTCGTCATCGTTGTCGTCGGCGTCGTCGGCCATCAGGTCAACAACGTCTTCTCCAACGTCAGCAACGGCCTGAGCGCGTAGCGCGACCGCGGCTCGTGCACGTGCACGGATCGCGCCTTGCTCTTCGTGGTTGGTCCGGCGCTTCACGTATGGTTGGCCGCAGTGGAATCGCTGCGGACGACCGGCGAGGACGTCGATCTGCGCGATCCCGCTGCGCCATCACCGGCACTCGCCGGTGTGGTGCTCTGCGGCGGCCGCAGCGTCCGCATGGGCATCGACAAGGCGACGATCGTGGTGGCCGGCGCAACGTTGCTCGATCGAGCGATCGCTCGCCTGACCGAGGTCTGCGACCCGGTGCTCATCGCGCCCGGCGACCTGGCGGTCACTGTCGATGCGCGCCGTCTCGTCCCCGACGCGCCGCCGGGAGCCGGCCCGCTCGGCGGCATCGCCGCAGCACTCCAGCGCTCACCACATCCACTGCTCGCGGTCGTGGCGGTCGACATGCCGTGGCTCGATCCGGCCCTCCTCCGCTTCGTGGCGGACCGGATCGGCGATCACGACGTCGCCGTGTGCCGGACGCAACGCGGCCCCGAGCCGCTGCACGCCGTCTACGCGCGGTCGGCGCTGCCGGTCGTCGAGGCGGCGCTGCGCAGCCCTGACCGGTCGGTTCGCGGCGTGATCGGCCGCCTGCGAGCGCTGACCATCGCCGAGGAGGATTGGCGATCGGCCGGGTTCTCGGAGCGCTTCGCGAACAACGTCAACACGCCCGCCGACCTGGCCGGGATCAGCCCGGAGAGTCTCCGACCAGCGACGTCACGATAGCGGCCGCGCGAGCCAGCGCATCCGGCTCCGACACCCCGGCGCTCATGCTCGACTCAACGAACCGGCCGACCAGGTAGGAGACGAGCGGGGCGTTCTGGCGTTCGCTCGCGTGGGCCACGTCGCGTGCGATGCGGAGCAGGAGCGCGCGCTCGTGAGGCTTGAGTGGTTCCATCTCCGACGGTGCCGGCCCGGAGGCGCTCAGTGCGGCCGACAGTTGTGACAGCAGGTCGGAGTCCGAGGTGCGGCCGTCCATATTGCTAGAGTGATCTTGCCCCATGGTCGGCACATCTCGGCCTCCCCATCCCGTCGAGCGCGCGTGACCTCGCGCCACAGGCGCGTGATGCAGGTCGCGGCAGGCGGCGCGGTGACATGGCGCAGCGACGATGTCAGCACCGAGGAGCCGCTCGAGATCCGTGTCGGCACGGTCTCGCTGTCCGTGACGATGCGCACCCCGGGGGATGACTTCGACCTCGTGGCGGGGTTTCTCGTCACCGAGGGAATCGTCAACAGCGCCAATGAGATCGATGCCATGCGGATGTGCCCGGAGGCCGCAGCCGAGACCGGCGAGCTCAACGTCGTCGAAGTGCTGCTCTCCCCGGATGCGGCGTCGCGGCCGCTCACGCCACGCGCGTTCTTCATGACGTCGTCGTGCGGCATCTGCGGCAAGGCGAGCATCGAGACCGTGCGGACCAGGACCTCGTGGGAGGTGCGCGATGACCCGCTGCGCGTCTCGTCGTCGGTCCTCCTCGGCCTGCCGGAGAAGCAGCGTTCGGCCCAGCATCAGTTCTCGAGCACCGGTGGCCTGCACGCGGCGGCGCTCTTCGATCCTGACGGTGCGTTGCTCTGTGTGCGCGAGGACGTCGGCCGCCACAACGCGTTCGACAAGGTGATCGGCTGGGCCGCGACGCAGGGCCTCCTCCCATTGCGCTCGCACATGATCCTCGCGTCCGGGCGGGCGAGCTTCGAGCTCACCCAGAAGACGCTGATGGCCGGCATCCCACTGCTCGCCGCGATCTCTGCGCCGTCCAGCCTCGCGGTCGAGCTTGCCGCCGAGTCCGGGATGACACTGATCGGGTTTCTCCGCGGCGAGCAGATGAATGTGTACGCGGGACACGAGCGGATCAACGCAGCATGAGCGTGGATCCTGCGGCGCGGCGCTGGCGCGGCGCGGAGATCACCGTCAGCGACAGCCGCCGCGGCGTGGACAGCGACGATCGCAGCGGCGACGTCATCGTCGCGCGCTTCGCGCTGCTTCCCGCCGACGTCATCGAGCGGAGCAGCGTCGCGGATGACATCGGGCAGATCCGCTCCGCGGTGCGCCACTGCGCCGGCCGGACCGACGTCATCATCCTCACCGGCGGCACGGGACTCGGACCTCGCGACGTCACGCCGCAGGCACTCCTGCCGATGCTCGACTACGAGGTCCCGGGGATGGCCGAGGTGATGCGTCAGCAGGGGTTGCAGTCGACCCCGCACGCGATGCTCTCGCGCCAGGTGGTCGGCGTCATCGATGGCTGCCTCGTGCTCTCACTGCCGGGGAACCCACGCGCGGTCGCGGAGTGTCTCGACGCCGTCTGGCCCGCGCTGCCCCACGCGCTCAACCTGCTGGCCGGCAACACGCGCCACCACGACGTGGAGCCGCCGCCACCAGCGGTCTAAGCGGTCGTCGGGCGGTCGAGCGTTCCGCTGCGGCCGCCCTCCTTGTGCACCAGCGTGATGTCGGTGATCGTGGCCCAATGGTCGACGGCCTTGATCATGTCGATGACGGTGAGGCCGGCGATCGCGACGGCGGTGAGCGCCTCCATCTCGACGCCGGTCGCGCCCTCGACGCGCGCGGTCGCCTCGATGACGACGCCCCGCGTCGTTGACTGGTCGAGACGGAGGTCGACGTCGATGTGGCGCAAGGCGAGTGGATGGCACAGCGGGATGAGGTCCGAGGTGCGCTTGGCACCCATGATCCCGGCAAGACGAGCGGTGTCGAGCACGCTGCCCTTGGCGATACTGTCGTCGGCGATGCGCTGCACAGCCTCGGCACTGCAGTTGACGCGTCCTCGCGCGGTCGCGCTGCGCGCGCTCACGGCCTTGTCGCTGATGTCGACCATGCGCGCATGACCTGACGCATCGATGTGGGTGAGGCGTTCCGCGCTCATGGCTGCACCTCGTGGTGCGCACCGTGACGTGCGTCGACCCAGCGGGCGCCGTCCGTCCGGTGCTCGCGTTTCCACACGGGGACGGTGGACTTGATCATCTCCATCGCCTCCTGGCACACCGGGAATGCGGTATCGCGATGCGGGGCGGCCACCACGACGATGACGCTCGCCTCGCCGACGAGGAGTGACCCGACTCGGTGGACGATGGTGATCGTGCTGATGCCGCCGCGCTCGTACAACTCCTCGCCGATGCGCCGCATCTCCACGTCGGCCATCGCCGCATAGGACTCGTAGTCGATGCGATGCACCGAGACGCCGTCGCTGTTGTCACGCACACGACCGATGAAGGTCGCGACCGCGCCGTCGGCCGATGATCCCGCGCTCGCGATGACGGAGCCGACGTCGATCGGCACGTTGGTGACCCACACGCGGACGGCCGCTCGACTCTCGCTGCCGCCGGCCACAGGAGGGATGAAGGCGATGGTGTCGCCGGTCTGTACCGCCGTGGTCCACTCGCAGTAGCTGAGGTTGCGTGCGGCGCGCACCGATGCCGCGTCGACGCCGGCGGTGGGATGCAGGCGCACGACCTCATCCCACACCTCCTGAACCGTCGTGCCGGCGACCTGGATCTCGTCGACACCGACGCGCTCCCGCAGCGGTCCGAACACGAGGACGGTGACGTCAGGCATTGGTCAACCGCCGATGTATGACATCTCGATCCGCTCACCCTCAGCGACGCCGAGACCGCGCAATTCCGAGTACCGATCGTCGCGTCGTTTCCAACGGCCGGCGATGACGCGTCGCAACTCGTCGTCGCTCGCTCCCGATCGCAGCGGCTCGCGCAGATCGATGCCCGTGGTGGCGAAGAGGCAGGTGTACAACTTTCCGTCCACGCCGAGTCGCGCGCGCGTGCAATCGCCGCAGAACGGGCGGCTCACCGACGTGATCACGCCGAACTCTCCGGCGCCGTCGGCGAAGCGGTAACCGCGAGCGACGGCGGTGGGGTCGGGCTTGTCCTCGATGAGCGGAAACACCTTCGAGACGCGCTCGAGGATTTCCTCGCCACTGACGACATCGGCCATCCGCCATCCGTTGGTGGCGCCCACATCCATGTACTCGATGCAGCGCAGGCTCAGCCCCTCGCGTCGAGCGAAGTCGACGAGGTCGAGCAGAACGTCCTCGTTCACCCCGCGTTGTACGACGCAGTTGAGCTTGATCGGGTGAAGGCCGGTCTCGCGCGCTGCCGCGATGCCGTCGAGCACCTCGCGGAGCTCGATGCGCGAGTCGCTCATCGTTGCGAAGATCGCGGGGTCGACCGAGTCCAGGCTCACCGTCACACGATGCAGGCCCGCGTCACGCAGGCGGCCGGCCCAGCGTCGCAGCAGGGCGCCGTTGGTGGTCAGCGCGATGTCCTGCATCCCGATTGCCGCGATACCGCCAACGATGTCGGCGAGGTCCGGACGCAGCAGCGGCTCGCCGCCGGTGAGACGGATCTTCGTGACGCCGAGCGACTGGAACACGGTGGCAAGACGCACGATCTCTGTCGAGTCGAGCGCTTCGGCACGTGGGAGGAACCGATGTCCCGGTCCGAAGCGCGACTTGGGCATGCAGTACGGGCAGCGGAAGTTGCACTTGTCGGTGACCGAGATGCGCAGGTCGCGGAGCGAGCGCCCAAGCAGGTCCGGTCCCGCAGCGACGCCCGGTGGGGCGGAGAGTGCAGTCATCGCAGGGGAATCGCCTCGACCACCGTTCCTGCCGGGACGACCTCGAGACCGGCGGGAAGCACGACGAGGCAGTCGGCGCGTGTGAGCGACTGCAGCATCGACGAGCCCTGGTTCCCCGAGCTCGTCGCCGAGGGCAGGTCGCCGGACGTCTCCCGCAGCACGGCCCGCGCATACGTCTCGAGCGGCTGCGGTTTGATCATCTCCTCGCCCAGGCGCACCTGGATGCGCCGCCGGTGCAGCTGCTCCGCACCCTGCATCTTCCGGATCACCGGGCGAGCGAACAACTCGAACGTGACCGAGCTGCTGACCGGGTTCCCGGGCAGCCCGATGAAGATCGCGCCGCCGATCCTTCCGGTGAGCACCGGCTTGCCCGGTCGCATCGCCACACGCCATGTCGAGATCGTGCCCAGCTCCGACACGACCTCGCGCACCCAGTCGTGGTCGCCGACGCTGACGCCTGCGGAGCTCACGATGAGATCGAAGGCCGCCGCCGTCTGCAGCAGCGTGCGCAGCGCGTCTTTCGAATCACGTCCGATGCCGAGGAACGTGGGCAGCGCACCCGCTTCATGCGCCGCCGCCGCGAGCATCGGGGAGTTCGAGTCGACGAGCTGCGCCGGACCGGGTGGCGTTCCGGCCGCCACCAGCTCGTCTCCCGTCGCAAGCAGGGCCACCCGGGGACGCGAGCCGACCGTCAGGTTGGCGTTGCCGAGTGCGGCGGCGACTGCGATGTCCACGCTTGTGAGCTGCAGCCCGGGACGCAGCACGGTTGTGCCCGCGGCCATGTCCGCGCCGCGCAGGCGAACACTCGTGCCCTCGGCTGTCGCGACCTCGATCAGGACATCCGCGCCGTCGCGCGACGTATCCTCCTGGCGGACCACGGTGTCTGCTCCGGCGGGCATCGGCGCCCCGGTCATGATCCGCATGGCGGTGCCGGGTCCAAGCGCGATGGGCATTGCCCCGGCGCGCGATTCGCCCACGACCGGGAGGCGCACCGGCGCAGTCACGGTTGCAGTCCCGATCTCACTCGCGCGGACCGCATATCCGTCCATGGCGGAGTTGTCAAAGCCGGGGAGGTCCGACTGCGACGACACCGTCTGCGCGAGGATTCTTCCAAGCGCATCGCCGAGGCCGACCTGCTCAGGCGGGAGCGTGCTCACGCCGTCAAGCAATCGCGCCTGCGCGCCGGCGACTGACTCGAGATCGGGAGAAACGGCAGGCGCCAACGTCATGAAGTCCTCATCCTCTACCCGCTCTGCGGTTCGCGACGACCATCATAAACGCGTGTGACCGGGGGTATTCGCAGCCTTTTCGACTCGTCACTGACAGGCGTACTCTGTGCGATGTCACGGGTGGACCTGTTGAGAGTTGATGTGGGCCTCACGGCCCGGAGGGTCTTGGATGTTCCCTGCCGCGTTCGACTACATCGCGCCGGCGTCGCTCGACGAGGTGCTCAGCCTCATGGGCAAGCACGGTGATGATGCGAAGGTCCTGGCCGGGGGCCAGAGCCTGATCCCTTTATTGAAACTGCGATTTGCGACCCCGGTGGTGATCGTCGATATTGGACATGTGGACGGGCTCGAGGGAATTCGCAGAGAAAACGGGCATGTGCGTATCGGCGCACGGACACGGCATCGCGACGTTGAAAGCGCCACGGAGCTGCGTGGCACCCTCGATGTGCTGCTCGATGCGGCGCCACTCATCTCCGATCCGCTGATCCGCAACATGGGGACCGTGGGTGGCTCGATCTGCCATGCGGACCCGGCCGGCGACTGGGGGGCGGTGATGCTCGCGGCCGGCGCGGAGTTCGTGCTCCGTTCCGCCGCAGGGGACCGGGTTGTCCCGGCGGATGGGTTCTTCGAAGGTCCTTTCACCACCGGGCTGCGGGCGGACGAGGTGATGACCGATATCCGGGTGCCGGTGGCCGCGGGCCGGTCGGGTGGGACCTACCTCAAGCTCGAGCGCAAGGTCGGGGATTTCGCGAGCGTCGCGACCGCAGTGCACGTGGTTCTCGCAGACGACGGACGGGTTGCGTCCGCAGGCATCGGTCTGTGCGCCGTCGGATCGCACAGCATCAAGGCGAACGCGGCGGAGGCGGCTCTCGTGGGCCAGACACCGTCGGATGACGTCATCAGCGAGGTCGCACGCATGGCGGCCGACGCAGCGGAACCCAAGGCAGACATACGGGGGAGTGCGGAGTACAAGCGCGACGTCGCGCGTGTCTTCGTGCAGCGCGGACTGCGCACCGCCGTCAACCGCGCGCAGGGAGCAACGGCATGAACGTCCATTTCGAGATCAACGGAGTGGCGAAGACCGTTGACGTCGAGCCGCGCACGCTCGTCGTCGACCTGATCCGCACCAAGCTCGGCATGACCGGCACGCACATCGGCTGCGACACCAGCAACTGCGGTGCGTGCACGGTGCTGCTCGACGGTCGCCCCGTGAAGTCCTGCACGATCCTCGCGCCGATGCTCGAGGGCAAGAAGGTCACCACGGTCGAGGGTCTCGCGGTCGGTGGCAAGCTCGATCCGATCCAGGAGGCGTTCCACGCCGAGCACGGCCTGCAGTGCGGGTTCTGCACTCCGGGCATGATGCTCGTCGGCAAGGCGCTCATCGAGGCGAACCCACATCCCACCGAGGATGAGATTCGCTGGGGCATCAGCGGCAACATCTGCCGCTGCACGGGCTACATGAACATCGTCAAATCGATTCAGCACGCGGCGGCGGCCAATGCCGCCGATCCCGCAGGAGTAGCGTGATGGCAGTCGACACGAAGGAAGCCGCGGAAGCCGCCCGCCAGGCGATGGGCGGCATCGGCGTCTCGCTCGCCCGCAAGGAGGATGCGCGGTTCATCCACGGCCAGGGGCATTACGTCGACGACGTCGTGCTCCCCGGGATGCTGCACATGGTCATCGTGCGCAGCCCTCATGCGCATGCGCGCGTCAAGGGCATCGACTCCAGCGCGGCGATGGCGATCCCCGGCGTGATCGCCGTCGTCACCGGTGAGCTGCTCGCGCAGCACAAGCTCGCCTGGATGCCGACGCTGTCCGGTGACACGCAGGCCGTGCTCGCGACCGACAAGGTCCGCTTCCAGGGACAGGAGGTCGCGTGCGTCATCGCCGAGACCAGGTACATCGCGGAGGACGCGGCAGCCCTGGTCGTCGTCGACTACGAGCCGCTGCAGGCGATCACGACGCCGCAGCAGGCGATCGCGCCCGGCGCCATCGTGATCCGCGACGAGAAGGAAGGCCAGACCGACAACAAGATCTACCACTGGGAGGCCGGCGACAAGGACGCCACCGATGCCGCGTTCGCGCGCGCAGCCAAGGTGGTGAGCCTGGAGACGTTCTACCCGCGCTGCCACCCGTCGCCGCTGGAGACGTGCGGCTGCGTCGCGGATCTCGACCCGGTGACCGGCAACGCGACCATCTACATGACGAGCCAGGCGCCGCACGCGCATCGCACGCTCTTCGCGATCGTGGCCGGCCTGCCGGAGGAGAAGATCCGCATCATCTCGCCGGATCTCGGTGGTGGCTTCGGCAACAAGGTGCCGATCTATCCGGGATACGTGGTCGCCACCGCGGCATCGCTGCTCATCGGCCGCCCCGTCAAGTGGATCGAGGAGCGCACCGACAACCTCATCTCGACCGGTTTCGCGCGCGACTACTACATGGACGGCTCGGTCGCGATCGACGAGAACGGGAAGTTCATCGGACTGCGAGTGAACCTGCTCAGCGACAACGGCGCGTTCTTCGCGGACGCGCAGCCGAGCAAGTTCAAGGCCGGGCTCTTCCACATCGTCACCGGCTCGTACGACATCCCCGCGGCGCACATCGTCGCGAACGGCGCGTACACCAACAAGGCACCGGGCGGTGTGGCGTATCGCTGCTCCTTCCGTGTGACCGAGGCGTCGTACTTCATCGAGCGTCTGGTCGAGAGCGCCGCCGTCGAGCTGGGGCAGGACCCCGTCACGACGCGTCTCAACAACTTCATCCAGCCCGAGGCGTTCCCCTACAAGTCCGCGTCGGGTTTCGAGTACGACAGCGGCGACTATCCCGCGGCGATGAAGGTCGCGCTCGACATGCTCGGCTACGACGAGCTTCGCAAGGAGCAGGCGGAGAAGCGCGCCAGGGGCGAGCTGATGGGCATCGGCGTCGCGAGCTTCACCGAGGTGGTGGGCGCCGGCAAGGGCAAGGACTACGACATCGTCGGGTTGCGCATGTTCGACTCGGCGGAACTGCGCGTGCACCCGACCGGCAAGGCGATCCTCAAGCTCGGTGTGAAGTCACAGGGCCAGGGCCACGAGACGACCTTCGCGCAGATCGTCGCCGAGGAGCTCGGCATCCCCGCCTCCGACATCGAGGTGCGTGAAGGCGACACCGACAACACGCCGTTCGGCCTCGGCACCTACGCGTCGCGCTCGACACCGGTCGGCGGCGCCGCGACAGCGGTCGTCGCGCGCAAGCTTCGCGACAAGGGCAAGATCATCGCGGCGCATCTCTTCGAGGCGGACGTGGCCGACATCGAGTTCTCGCACGGTAAGTACACCGTCAAGGGCTCGCCGGACAACGTGAAGACGATCCAGGACATCGCGTTCGCGGCGTACACCAACATCCCGGACGGGATCGAGGCGGGGCTCGAAGGTGTCACCTACTACGACCCGCCGAACATGACCTTCCCGTTCGGCACCTACCTGGTCGTCGTCGACATCGACAAGGGGACCGGCCAGGTGAAGGTGCGGCGCATGGTGGCCGTTGACGACTGCGGTGTGCGCATCAACCCGATGATCGTCGAGGGCCAGATCCACGGCGGGCTCACCGAGGGATTCGGTATCGCGTTCATGGAGCTGATCACCTTCGACGACGAGGGGAACTGCATCGGCTCGAACTTCATGGACTACCTGCTCCCGACGGCGTGGGAGACGCCTCGCTTCGAGCTCGGAGAGACGGTGACACCGTCGCCGCACCATCCGATCGGCGCCAAGGGTGTCGGCGAGTCCGCGACGGTCGGGTCGCCTGCGGCGTACGTGAACGCCGTCATCGACGCGCTCTCGCATCTCGGCATCACCAACATCGACATGCCGATCACCTCGGACAAGGTCTGGGCGGCACTTCGTGGCGCGGGGGTGACGGAATAGACGACGCGCTCCTCACGCTGCTTGCCGAGAACGCCGCTGCGGGGCGTCCGTGCGCACTGGCAACCGTCGTGCGCACGGAATCCCCGACGTCCGCGCATCCCGGCGACAAGGCCGTGATCACATCCGACGGCGTGCTGCACGGATGGATCGGCGGCAGCTGCTCGGAGCCGCTCGTCCGCCGTGAGGCGCTGGTGGCGATGAGCGACGGGCTGCCACGACTTGTGCGCATCCGGCCTGACATCGAGGTCGCGGAAACGCGGACTCGAGGGGAGCTCACCGTGGCCACAACCTGCCCCAGCGGCGGAACGCTCGACATCTTCATCGACCCGCACCTGCCCAAGCCACTGCTCGTGATCGTCGGCGGAAGCCCGGCCGCCCGCACGCTGGTCGCGCTCGCCGGGGTGATGGGCTTCCGCACCTGCGGCGTGCATCCCGGCGCCACGGCGGCGGACTTTCCCGGCGCGGACCGGGTGATCGACGCTCTCGATCTGTCGGCTCTGACGGGGGAGACCGACTGCTGGGTCGTGGTCGCGACCATGGGCCACTACGACGACGACGCGCTCGCCGCGGCGCTGACGCTCCCGGACGCCGACGTGGCGCTGGTTGCCAGCGTGCGCAGGTCTGCCGCCGTCTTCGAGACGCTGCGAGCCCGCGGCGTCACGGACGAGCAGCTTGCACGGGTGCGTGCTCCAGCGGGCGTGCGCCGCGCCGGGGCGCAGGAGGAGATCGCGCTCCATGCGCTGGCCGAGATCGTGGCGTTGCGGCACGAACGCCTCGCCGCGAATCCCGTTCCCGACGCGGCGATCATCGTCGGATTCGCCGTCGACCCGGTCTGCGGGATGACCGTCGACACGTCCGATGCCACGCACACGGCTGTGCATGACGGCACGACGTACTACTTCTGCTGCGCCGGGTGTGAGGAGCGGTTCGTCGCAAGCCCGGGTCTGTTTGTGAGCGCACCGACCCGCTGAGTGGGCACGTCGCACGCGGCGGGGGTGATCCTCGCCGCCGGCGCGTCGACGCGGATGGGTGCACCGAAGCAGCTCCTGCCCATCGACGGCCGGCCGCTGCTGGAGGTTGCTGTCAGCGCCGCCTGTGAAGCTCGCCTCGAGGACGTCGTCGTCGTGCTCGGCGCGCACGCGGAGGAGATCCGGCGGAACGTCGCCTTCGGGCGCGCACGGGTCGTGATGAACCCCGACCACGAGCAGGGAATGAGCACGTCGCTGCGCGCCGGGATCGCAAGCCTCGGGCCGGAGGTCGACCGCGCCGTCGTGATCCTCGGTGACCAGCCGGACATCACGGCGTCGCTGCTGGACCGTCTCCTCGAGGCGCAGGCCACGTCCGGCCTCCCTGCCGCGGCCCTCAGCTTCGGCGGCCTGCTCCATCCCCCGATGGTGCTTGCCCGCGAGATGTGGGACGGGCTCGACGAGCTCCAGGGTGATGTCGGGCTTCGCGCCGCTGTGCGGGCACACCCCGAGCTCGTCGCCGCACTCCCGGCGGATCGTCCGAACAGCCATCCGATCGACATCGACACCCGCGAGGACTTCGAGCGGCTCGCCGCGGACCATGGCTGAGGCGCTCTGCTAGCCTCAACCGGTCCAGCCGGGTTCTCGGAGGTGGGTTCGTTGCCAGCACTGGTCATCGTCGCCGAGCGGCTCATCGACGGCACCGGCCGAGACCCTGTCGAAGCTGCCGCGGTGGTCATCGAGAATGGGCGGATCACCGCTGCGGGAGCCCGGTCGTCGCTGACCATCCCGCCGGACGCGGAGGTCATCGAGGATGACGACCTCACGCTCGTTCCGGGGTTCATGGACATGCACGTCCACCTGGCCATGTCGGGAACGAACCTGGTGCGCTTCCTCATGACGCCGCCATCGCTCGCCCTCCTCGAATCCGTGCCCAACTGTGCGCGCACGCTGGCGGCCGGCGTGACCACGGTGCGCGACGCCGGCAACACTCCGGCCGGCGTGCGACTGGCGGCCGAGGCGGGACACTTCCCGGCACCGCGCATGCAGCTGGCTGTCGGACTGCTGAGCCAGACGGGCGGTCACGGTGACGACTGGATGCCGTGCGGTGTGCATCTCGGGACGAGCTACGTCGACGTGCCGCACCCGGTGGTGGACGGCGCCGACGGCATGCGGCGCAAGGTGCGAGAGGTGCTGCGCGCCGGTGCTGACTGGATCAAGCTGTGCACGAGCGGCGGTGTGCTCAGCCCGGGTGACCTTCCCGACCATGCGCAGTTCTCGGTCGAGGAGATCCGTGTCGCGGTGCAGGAGGCCGCGGTGGTCGGCAGGCGCGTCATGGCGCATGCCATGTCCCCGGCGGGGATTCGCAATGCGCTCATCGCCGGGGTCACCAGCATCGAGCACGGGTGCCTGATCGACGACGAGGGCATCGCGCTCATGAAGGAGAAGGGCGCGTATCTCGTCCCGACGCTGGTCGCACCCGGCGACGTGGTCGACGGTGCCAAGGCCGGCGGCGGCGGTCTTCCGCCCGAGATGGTCGAGAAGGCGCAGCGCATCGGGGTGCTGCATCGGGCGGCGGTCTCAGCGGCCATCGCGGCGGGCGTCAAGGTCGCCATGGGCACCGACGCGGCGGTGGGTCCGCACGGCGGCAACCTGCGCGAGCTCGGGTTGATGGTCCGCTGCGGCATGACGCCGATGCAGGCGATCGTCGCCTCGACCACCGTTCCCGCGGAGCTGATCCATCGCCCCGACCTCGGCTCGCTCGAGGCGGGCAGGCTCGGCGACGTCGTCGCCGTGCGGGGCGATCCGCTGGCGGACATCGACATCCTCGCCGACCCTGCGCACATCCGCCTCGTGCTCAAGGACGGGCGGGTCGCCTGCGACTTTCGTGCTGGGTCGGGCGCCGCTCAGGGCTCCTCGGGATCCTCGTCGAGCGCGGCCTCGTAGGGCGGGATTCGCCAGGCCGCCTCGCGCCCGAGCAACCCGCCGTGGCCGAGTGACGCGAGGTACGTGGGATCGAGCGGCAGGCCGGCGTGAAGGCGGGCGAGCAGCAGGTCGAGCGCGCTCCGTCGCGAGAACATGCCGCAGGACGCCACGCCGATGACGGGTGTGCCGAGCAGCTCGGCGATCCAGTAGCTGCTCCCCGGATGCATCGGCAGACCGCGGCGGATCGAGGTCGCCCCCGACGCGAGGAGGCTCTGCCAGGTCACCTCGAGCGGATCGACCGACGCGACGCCGACGGCGAGGACGACATCCGCGGACGCCGCCGCCGCTCGGAGCGCGTCCTGGACCTGGCGCGCGTCGTCGTCGATGTATCGCACCGGCAGCACACTGCCGCCAAACCAGTCGCTGCGCAGGCCGAGCGATCGCTCGAAGCGTGCCCGCGCGTTGTCGGTGAGCTGCTGGCGGACGATTGCGGCGACCCGCAGCGGGAGGAACGGGCGGACACTCAGCACGTCCGCATCGTCCGTTGACGTCGCAGCCGCGCGCTCGGCGGCGACGACCGCCGTCTCGGCGATCGCGAGCGGAGTCACCTTGACCCCCGCCAGGGTCCGGCCCGCGTCGACCGGCAACCCGTCGGGGACGGTGAACACGGTCACCCCGTCGATGAGATTCACCGCCGCGAGGGTCGGGACATCGACCTGGACCAGCCCGCGCCATGCGGAGACCAGCCGGGCCTGCGACTCGACCGGCGCACGCGTGCTGGTGCCCGGGCCCGCCACAGCCGCGGCGATGCGGATCGCGGCGGCATCCTCACCCAGGTCGCCCTCGTCGAGCCACAGCAGATGGAGCTCAACGGGCTGGGCTGACTCGAGGATCGCGGCATCGTCAGCGGCGAGCACCGCGCCCTTGGTCAGCACCGTCCGTCCACCGGCACCGACGACGTCCCGGCAGAGCACCGCTCCCGACCAGCGAGCCGGGGTCCCGTCGATCGCTGAGCCGGGAAGGACCTCCAGCCTCACCCGGCCGGTGCGGCGGTCATCTTCGACATCGAACCCGCGTCCTTCCCGCGCCGGACGGCCACGATCTCGGCGAGGATCGCGACAGCGATCTCCTCGGGGGTCTGCGCGCCGAGGTTGAGCCCGACCGGGCTGTGGATCCTGGCGATGTCGGCGTCGGTGAAACCCGCCTCGTGGAGCCGCGCGACACGTTTCGCGTGGGTCCCGCGGCTGCCGATTGCGCCGATGTACCCGGTCTCGGTGCGCAGCAGCGCCGTCAGCGCGGGGTCCTCGAACTTCGGATCGTGGGCCAGGCACACCGCGGCGTCCCGTGGGCCAAGCTCAAAGCGTGGCACGGCCTCGTCGGGCCAGGCGGTGACCAGGCGCTCCGCATTGGTGATGCGCTCCGCGTTGTTGAACGCCGAACGGGGATCGATGACCGAGACGATGAAGCCCGCGGCACCCGCCATCGTGGTCAGCGGTATGGCGATGTGCACCGCGCCGATCACCACCAGTTGTGGCGCCGGGACGATCGGGTCCACGAACACTCGGAGCCCGGCGACCTCCTCGACACCGGGCAGGCCGGATGCGAGGCGCTGTCGTGCAGCGGCAACCGTTTCCTGCTCGGTGATCGCGCCACCCAGGCTGCCGACGAGACCGCCGCCGGACGTCGCCGCCGCCCGGCCGCCCGCGTGGTCGCCGTCCAGGACGGTCAACAGCGCAACCGGCCGCGAGGTCTCGATGGCGGTGCGGACGGCTTCGATCACCGGGTCCGACCCGTCGCTCTCGAGCGTCTCGACGAAGATGTCGACCTCGCCGCCGCAGGACAGACCCACGGCCCAGCCCATCTCATCGCTGATGCCGTAATGGAGCAGCCGCGGTGGCGCGCTGCCGTCGATGGTCGCCTGCGCCTCCAGCACCACGGCGGACTCGAGGCACCCGCCGCTGACGGATCCGGCCATCCGGCCGTCGCGACTGACGAGCAACCGGGCGCCCATCGGACGCGGGGTCGATCCGGACGTGCCGACCACGGTCGCGATCGCAACCAGAGGGTCGCCGTCACTCCATTCGGTCAGCGTCGGCAGCAGGTCTCGCATGGTGTGAGTATCCGCTTCCACGCAGTTCCCGGACAACCCGTTCGGTTTGTCGACCAGTGCACAATGCCTGGAATGGAAATCACGAACTCCTTCGCCGTCAAGGCGCCTCCCGACGTCGTGTACGCGTTTCTGCTCGACGTCAACAACGTCGTCGGCTGCGTCCCGGGCGCGGAGCTGTCCGAGGTGGTCGACCCGGACACCTTCAAGGGCAAGGTCCGCATCAAGGTCGGACCGGTGACCGTCAGCTACAACGGCACCGCGCGCATCACGTCGCGCGACGCGGCGACTCGCACCGCGACCCTCGAGGCCGACGGCAAGGAGACCACGGGATCAGGGTCCGCACAGGCGACGACGGCCATGTCGGTCGTTGCAGACGGCGACGCGTCGACCGTCACCCTCACCACCGACTTCACCGTCGTCGGACGGGTGGCGCAGTTCGGTCGCGGGATCATGGAGGACGTCTCGCGCCACCTCGTCGGCCAGGCGGCCGAATGCATCCAGTCGAAGCTCGAGGCGCCCCCGGCCGGCACAGCTCCGGCCCCTGCGGCCGCTGCGAACGGCACGACCGCAACGCCCACAACCGCATCGACGCCGACACCGGCGTCAACGCCGTCGCAGCCCGCCGCACTCGATGCCGTGGCGCTCGGCCGGGCGGTGGCCAAAGAGCGGCTCAGCCGGCTCAAGGTCAACCCGCAGAGCATCGCGATCGGGCTCGGCGCGCTGATCAGCTTCCTGCTGCTCCGGCGCTGGCGGCGAGCGCGGCGGCGCCGGCGCGCGGCGAACGGCTAGCCCTCCGGGGAAGCTCGGCGAGCAGCTTGCCCAGCGTGTCAAGCGCATCGACGCTGTGGGCGCTCAGGAAGTCGTCGCAGTGCGGGAGTGCTGCGGCCATCCCGCGCGTTTCCGGCTGGTACACGTCGCTGCCGAGGAGCGGGTTCAGCCAGATCAGGCGGTAGCACGTACGGCGTAGCCGGGCCATCTCGCGACCCAGCTGGTCGGGATCACCCCGGTCCCACCCGTCGCTGATGATGAGCACGACCGCGCCGTGTCCGAGCACGCGTCGTGCGTGCACCCGCTGGAAGGTGTGCAGCGCGTCGGCGATGCGAGTGCCGCCGCCGATGTCGTGCACCTGCTCGGCGACGTGATCGAGCGCGGAGTCAATGTCACCATGCCGGAGCAGGTGGGTGATTCTGGTCAGATGTGTCGAAAACGCGAAGGTCTCCACGCGCTCCCGGCGCCCGATGGCATGCGCGAACACGAGCAGGTGGCGCGAGTAGCGGTCCATCGACCCACTCACGTCGCAGAGGATGACGATCGGGCGGCGCTTCCTGCGAGCGCTCGCGCGCGAGAGTTGTGGAGCATCCCCTCCCTGGCGAGCAGCCGAGCGCATCGTCCGTCGCAATTCCACCGTGCCACGCCGGTCCGCGCGCAGACGGCGGGTTCGCCGCTCTGCGACACGCCACGGCGCCTGACGGAGCAGCCGGCGAACGGACGCCAGCTCTTCCCAGCTCATATCGCGAAAGTCGCGCCGGCGGAGGAGTTCCTGCGCGCTGTACCCCGCGCTCGACGCGGGCGGTCCCTCGACCTCGCGCGCGACGCCCGACGTGGACAGGCCGAGTGCGTCCATCCAGGCCTTCACCTGTTTGGGGTCCAGGGCGAGGGGACGGCTGCGTCCGGGCACCGATCCGCTCTTGCCCTCACCGCCTGGGCGCGAGAAGAAGAGGTCGAACGCGGCGTCGAAGACCGGTCCTTCCTCGCGCCGTGTGACGAAGACCGCGCGGAGCGCGAAGCGGACCTCGTCGGGGTGCGCGAGGTCGATGGCGAGCAGCGCCTGGCAGGCGTCCTGCACGCGCTCAGGCCCGGTCGTCAGCCCGGCGTCGCGCAGGAGTCGTGCAAAGAGGGTGACGCTCTCGACGGGGTCCGGGGCGTTGGCGATCACCGTCCTGACGGGCCGGCGATTGCCTCCTCGCTCCGCTCGAGATCCTCCTGGTGCTTGATCGCCGCACCCATGGTCTCGCGCAGCGCCTCGGGTGTCGCCTCGGTGTGGCCGAGCGCCGCGAGCGCTCTCGCCCAGTCAACCGTTTCTGCCACTCCTGGCACTTTGTAGAGGTCGAGCCCGCGCAGCCTCTGGGTCACCTCCGCGACCTGGCGGCCGAGTCGCTCGGAGACCTCGGGCGCGCGGACACGCACGATCGCGACCTCGCGCTCGAGATCCGGGTAATCGATCCAGTGGTACAGGCAGCGGCGTTTGAGCGCGTCGTGGACCTCACGTGTCCGGTTCCCCGTGAGGATCACGAGCGGCGGACGCCGCGCCCGGATCGTGCCCAGCTCGGGGATGCTGATCGCGAAGTCGGCGAGGATCTCGAGCAGGAACGCCTCGAATTCCTCGTCGGAACGATCGATCTCGTCGATGAGCAGGACGGGCGGAACCGCATCGTCGTTGTCGATCGCGTCGAGCAGCGGACGGCGCAGCAGGAAGTCGGGACCGAAGACGTCCTGCTCGGCCCGCGCGCGGTCCGCGCCCTCGCCGAGGAGGCGGATGTGCAGCAGCTGCCGCGCGTAGTTCCACTCGTACGCCGCGTGGGCGAGGTCGATCCCCTCGTAGCACTGGAGCCGGATCAGGCGGGCACCCAGGCCCGCTGCGAGCGCGCGCGCCGCCTCGGTCTTGCCGACGCCCGCCTCGCCCTCGAGGAACAGCGGCTTGTTGATCCGCATCGACACGAGGATCGCCGTGGCCAGACGGCGATCGCAGAGATAGTCATGGGCGCCGAGCATCTCGACAACGGCGTCGACCGATGCCGGCTGCGCGGCATCGGCGGAGATGTTCACCTCCTCAGCCTGACGAGTCCGCCGACCAACGGTCAAGCGGAACGCCAGTCAGACCGGGTAGACGTCGACCTCCGTCGCCTTCACGACCGCGAAGACATCGCCGCCTTCGGCGAGACGGAGCGCGGCGGCTGCAGCCGGCGTGACCTCGGCGACGAGCGGGATCGTGCCGGTGAGCCGGATGCGCCAGCGATCGCCTTCAGGGTCGATGCCGGCAATCGCGAGCTGGAACACGTTGCGAGGGCTGCCCTCGGGCGCCTGGCGATACAGGGCGACTGCGCGCGGGTGAATCGTCGCGAGGGCCGGGCCCGTGACGTCGGAGGCAACGACCAGCGATGAGCCGCCCTCGATGCTCAGCGAGCTGTTGCTGACCGATCCGTGCAGCAGGTTGAGGCCGGCCATGGTGGCGATCCATGAAGAGCGCGGCCGCGACGTGACATCGGTGAACGACCCCTCCTGCGTCATGCGTCCGTTCTCGAGCACGATGACCCGCTCGGCGAGCGATGCCGCCTCGAGGGGGTCGTGCGTCACCAGCAGGCGGACCCCGGAGAACCCGGCCAGGTGCTCACGGAGCGCGCGGCGCAGCTCGAGCCGGCCGGACGCATCGACGGCTGCAAGGGGTTCGTCGAGCAGCAGCACCTGCGGATCGGTGACGAGCACGCGAGCGAGCGCGGCACGCTGTGACTGCCCGCCGCTCAGCGCTGACGGCCGGCTCGATGCGTACGCGCCGAGGTCGACGCGCTCGAGCCATTCGTGTGCGCGGACGCCGGCGACACGCCGGTCGACACCACGGGCACGCAACCCGAACGCGACGTTGTCGAGCACGCTCAGGTGCGGGAACAGTCCGTGGTCCTGAAACACGAAACCGACACGCCGTGCCTCCGGAGTCAGGTGCGTCCCCGTTGCCGAGTCGTCGAACACGACCCCGTCGATCTCGACGTGTCCCTCTCCGACCGGCGCGAGCCCCGCAATCACGCGAAGCAGCGTTGTCTTTCCGGCACCGTTCGGACCGAGCACGGCAACGGTCACACCGGCATCGGCCGCAACCTCGCAGTCCAGGTGCAGCCTGCCCATGTGAGTGCTCACCGTCGCCCGCAGCGTCATCGCAGCGCACCCAGCCAGCGGTCGCGAAGGACGACGAGCACGAGCACCGATATCGTCAGCAGGAGCAATGACAGTGTTATCGCCTCGCCCACCTGCCCAGAACCTTCGAAGGCGCTGTACGCGGCGATCGGTAGCGTCTCGGTCGTCCCGGGGAAACTCCCGGCAAAGGTGATGGTTGCGCCGAACTCTCCGAGCGCTCGAGCCCAGCAGAGCGCTGCGCCCGCGGCAATCGAGGGTGCTGCCAGCGGCAGGGTCACGTGCAAGAACCGTCGCCACGGTCGCGCTCCCAACGTCGCCGCCACTTCCTCGTAGTGATCGTTTCGTTGCCGCAGTCCGGCCTCGACTGTGATCACCAGGAAGGGAAACCCGACGAATGCCTCGGCGATGGCTGCCCCCGCAGTGCTGAATGGGAGGACGATCCCGAAGTGCCCCAGGACTGCTCCGATCGGCGTGGCTTTGCCGAGCGCCGTCTGCAACGCGATACCGCCCACGACCGGCGGAAGCACCAGTGGAAGCGTGACGAGAGCTCGGATGACCCGCCTGCCGGGCATGGACGTTCGGGCCAGGAGGTGAGCCAGCGGTACACCAATGACCAACGCAATCGCGACTGCGATTAGTGAGCATTCGAGCGACAAACGGAGCGCGGTGAGGACATCGGCCGAAACGAGTTCCGATGGCAGGCGGCTCCAGTCAACATGGGCGAGCAGACCGATGAGTGGAAGGGCGATGAACAGCACCGCCACCGCGGCCGGTATGAGAAGACCGAGGAGCGGGCGTCGGCTGACGCCCGACGTCACGACGGCGGAAGGAACCCGGCGGTCAGCAAGGCTGCGTGGACGCTTCCTGAAACGACTTCAGTGACGAATGCGTCGGCGGCCGTGAGATTGCTGCTCGACTTGAGGGCGGCGATCTCATACGTGCCAATGACGTTCTGAGCGTCGGGGATCGGCACGCCGGTTACTTTGCCAGACGCGCCGACGACATCAGTGACGAAGACGAGCGCGGCGTCGGCGTTGCCGGATGCAACCTGCTCGACAACCTCGGCGTCGTCGAGTTGTAGCGACTTTGGGGTGAGCGTGATCCCCGCCCTCTTGAGCGCCAGAGCCGAATATGAGCCGACGGGGACGCTCGGGTCGGCGAGCACTACGGCGAGCCCCGGGTTTGCGAGATCGGCCAAGCTCGTGATGTTCTTCGGATTGCCAGGCGCGACGATGATCTCGAGTTCGTTCTTGCAGAAGGGCACAGGGGTTTCCACGAGTCCCGCCGTGACCAGTTGTTGCATCGTCGAGGTGTTCGCTGTGGCGATGACGTCAGCCGGCGCGCTATTCGTGATCTGGGTCACAAGGGCCTGCGAGCTGCCGTATGAGTACGAGGCTTTGAAGCCAGGGTGGTCCACCTCGAGTCCCTTCTCGGCCGCGTTGAACGCAGATGTCAACGATGACGCCGCGAATACCGTGATGGATCCACTCATCGCGTCACGTGTCGCGCTCGGCGCCGGCGACCCCGAGCTGCCGCACGCGGAAAGCGCGAGTGCGCCGGTGGCCCCGGCCACCATGAATCGTGGACCCGTCCGCATCATCACCTGCCCCTCGTCTGTGCGTCCGCGGATGGTGGTGGCAGCTCGATCACCACGTTCGTTGCCTTCACGGAGGCGACCGCGAGCATCCCCGGTTCGAGGTGCAATTCCTCGACGGCCTCGCGGCTGATCAGCGAGCTGATTCGGAACGGTCCGGCCTGAAGCTTCACGTGCGCCATGACGCCATCCTTGACGACGTCGGTGACGAGACCGACGAAGTGGTTGCGAGCCGATTCGGTCACGGGGAGAGTCGGGTGGCTGCTTGCCATCTCGACCGCGAACTGCGCCAGGGCGACCCCGTCGATCAGACGGTGGCCTCCAGCGGTTCGGACTGTCTTGATGCGGCCCCCGTCAGCCCAGCGGCGGACCGTGTCAACGCTGACGCCGAGGAGGTCGGCGGCCTGCCCCATCTTGTATGTCGACATGGGCGCGAACCATACCGCACGAGCAGCCTTCTACTCAACTCTGGCTCGCGATTGCGCGGTTTACTGCTCCTCCTGCGCGATGCGTCGGGCAGCCAGGCGCGAGCGTATGCTCCCGGCGTGATCGGCCATCGCCACGCGCGGGTTGCCGCGTCGGCGAGCGTCCTGCTCGCGTTCGCCGGGCTCTGGGTGGGCCACACCCTCGAGTACCTGCGTGTCTGGGGTGGAGCGGGGCTTGCCGACTCGATCACCAACCCGGTCCACGCCTACATGCTGCCGCTTGCAGGAGCGCTGGTGGTGCTCGGGGCGCTCTTCGCGATCCGCCTCCTTCGTGCGTGGCAGGCGCTCAACATGCGTCTCGAGCAGGCTGCGATGAGGTTGCGGCGGGTGTGGCGGGGGCGCGTGGAGCAGGTCCCGGCCGCGGCGCCAGGTCGATCACCAGGGGCGCGTCTCGTGGCGATCTGGTTGCCGCTGGCTGCCGCGCAGATCGCCCTGTACCTCGTCCAGGAGAACATCGAGGCGGTCGCCAGAGCACAGCCCGCACCCGGCCTCGGGTCGATCACGGGGGTTCACTGGGCGGCGCCGCTCGTTCATCTCTACGTGGCGCTACTGCTGGCGTGTGGAACGCGCATTTGCCAGATTCTGCTGCGACGCCGGACAGCCGTCGTCGAGCGCGTCGAGGCCTTCGTGCGCGCTGCGGTGCGGCGCCTCAGCGACCTGCCCGCTCCCGTCTCCGCGCCACCTGCGCCTGATCGGCGCTCACCGTTCGACACCCTGGGCCGCGATCTGTGGCGGAGGCCGCCACCGCCGCTCCTCGACGCCTGAACCCCGTCCGTGAGCTTCGGCTCACCTTCGTTCGTTCACCACCGAGGAGGCATCACGTGTCCATCAATCGCCGTCGCGCGTCCGCAGCCGTCGCGGGCGCGCTGCTCGCTCTCGCGACCTCGTTCGCGGTCGCTTCGGCGCACGACATCTTCACCGCCGGCCGCTACCGCGTGGCGATTGGTTGGCAGTTCGAGCCGGCTTCCGGGACCGACACGTATATCGACACCGGGAACGCCGTCCAGGTGTTCATTGACGTCGCGTCCGCCGGCGACCAGCGCGGGACCCCGGTGAGCAACCTGAACCGGGACTGCTCGCACCCCGATTTTCAGGTCACGGTCACTGCCGGTGGCACCGCCAGCAGCCCCTTCTGCCCCGCGCCCGCGTACGACCCCGACACGGGCAGCGGCAGGCTCGACGAGTACGACGCGCCGCTGATACCAACCGTGGTCGGCACGTACACGTTCCACATCTTCGGCGCCATCGACGGAACGCCGATCGACCAGACTGTCGTGTCGGGGCCGTCGACATTCGACTCGGTCGGTGACTCGAGCGCCGCGCAGTTCCCGGTCGCCATACCTTCAACCGCCGAGATCGCGAGCAAGGTCGATGCTGTGACGCGGCGCGCCGCGAGCGCGGTCGCTGCTGCGCAGACGGCCAACTCGGAGGCGGCAACCGCGAAGTCGAGTGCCGGTACCGCGACGCTGCTCGCGATCGTGGCCATCGTGTTTGCGCTGCTGCTGAGCGCGCTGAACGTGGGGATCGGATTGCGCCGTCGGAGGACGTAGCGTTGCCGCGGGGTCGGGTCGTTGCTCCTGCGGCACTGGTCGCCGCCGCGGTGGTGATGGCATTGCCGCTGTCCGCGTCCGCGCACGCGCTGCCGCAGAGCGCCGTGCCGGCTGAAGGCGCGGAAGTGCAGACGGCGCCCGCGTTCGTGCAGATCACGTTCGGCGAGTCCCCCGACCCTCGACTGTCGACGATCAGCGTTGTCTCGAGCTCGGGGACGAACGTGGACGCGGGTCCGACGACCGCCGTCCCCGGACATCCGCTTGAGCTCGAGGTGCGGCTCAAGGCGATCGGCAACGGGGTGTACACCGTGACGTGGAAGACGGTGTCCGAAGTCGACGGACATCTTGCCGCCGGCGCGTACGCATTCGGGGTCGGAGTCTCCGCCGCCGGTGCGAGCGCTCACGCCGCGCGGGCCGTGACGTCGCCGCCGCCGTCGGTGCTCGCGGTGGTCGGTCGCTGGCTGCTCTTCGTCGGCCTGATGGGCATCGTTGGCGTTGCGTCGACATGCCTGATCGCGGTGCGGTCCGTCCCGCGTTTCGCGCCGCGTGCGCTCGTCGTCATGCTCGTCGCTGCCGCGCTGGGCGTCGCCGCAATCGTTGAAGCGGAACGAGAGGCCGCAGGGGTCGCGTGGAGCGCTCTGTTCTCGACATCACTCGGAACGACCATCGTGGAGCGACTCATCGCACTGGTCGCGGCCGGGGCCGGTGTTGCACTGACGTTCGCGACCGCACGCTCGGCCCGTCGCTGGGGCGTCGTCCTGTCGGGCGCCGGTGCCGCCGCATCGATGTGGGTGGACGTCGCCGCGAGTCACGCCGGTGCGCAGGCGCCGGTGGCTGTGAACCTGCTGATCCAGTGGGCGCATATCGTTGCGGCAGCAGTGTGGATCGGCGGTCTGCTCGTCCTCCTGCTTGCGGTGCGGGGCGAGCCGTCCGACGTCAGCGGACAGGTGGTGCGCCGTTTCTCGACCACCGCCGGAGTCGCGATCATCGTCGTCGCCGCTACCGGGACATTCCGCGCCGTTGTCGAGGTCGAGTCGATCGGACAGCTCTTCGGGACGGCGTTCGGCATCCTCGTGCTGGTCAAGGTCGCGCTCCTCCTGGTTCTGGCCGGACTGGGCGCCGTCAACCGCTGGGTCAACGTCGCGCGCGCATCAACCGCGCTCCGTTGGTTACGGCGCGTCGCGTCCACCGAGATCGTCATCGGCGCCGCGGTCGTCGCGGTCGCCGCAACGCTGGTCAATGTGGCGCCGCCGGTGGCATCGGCATCGATTGCGACCGTCGCCGCGGCGAACCGTCTCGTCGTCACGGGCAGCGATTACGCCACCACCGTGAAGGTCCGCCTCACCGTTGCGCCCGGCAGCGCCGGCTTCAACACGTTCACGCTCGCCGTCACCGACTACGACACGGGGACCCCGGTGCACGCGAGCTCCGTGCAGCTGGAGTTCACACAGCCGCTCCGGCCGCAGCTCGGCGAGTCGACGCTGACCCTGCACCGTCAGGGGGCAGGGAGCTTCGCCGCTCGCGGCGGCAACCTCGCGATCGCCGGCGTCTGGGAGGTCGTGGCGATCATCCAGAATGGCGGCAGCTCCGCCGAGGTGCACCTCCAGGTGAGCACGATCAGCGCCGCGCCCGCCGTCACCGCCACGCGTTTCGCGGGATTGCCGACTCTGTACTCGGTGCACTTGCAGAACGGCTGGATCGCGCAGGTCTATCTCGATCCCGACAAAGCAGGCGCTGACGAGTTTCACGTGACGTTCTTCGCCGGTGCCGGCGAGACGAGCGAGCTGCAGATGAGCGGTGCAACGGTGGGGATGACCGTTGCCGGACGCACCCCGACGATCCTCGTGACGCGACGCCTCGACCCGATCGGGCACTTCGTGTCTGATGTGATTGTCCCGGCCGGTCCCACGCGCTTCGACATCATCGGGACGACGCAGTCCGGGCAGGCAATCTCGACGTACCTGGTGATCACGCCCGGAGCGTGATGGCAGTCAGCGAATCGACGAGCTGATGAGCTCGGCGATCATGGCCGGGTCTTCCAGATACGGCATGTGCGCCATGCCGGCGAGCACATGGTGTCGCGAATCGGCGAGCCAGTCCGAGAGCTCCCTGGAACGTGAGACGACAAACGGAAGATCGAGGTCCCCGCAGGCGACGGTCACCGGCATCGTGATCTCCTCGAGCCGTGACCATGCGGCGAGGCCGCTCTTCCCCGACTCCTCCGGGATCTCGTTCTTGAGCGCGATCGCGTTCATCTGCAGCGCAAGCTCACGTGCGGAGCCGGACACCCGGCCCTCGGGCGCGCTCGGCCCGTCGAGCCAGAGCCACATCTCGATGCGGTTGATCTCGTCGAGGTCGCCCGACGTCTGCGCCGCCTCCCAGAGACGCACGAGGTGCTCGGTCGAGGCGTCGAACACCGTGGGCTCGGGCGCGCCGCTGACGGCGGGTGCAAGCAGCACGAGCCCGGCGATCCGATCCGGATCCGAGAGTGCGGCATCAATGGCGAGCTCACCGCCCATCGAGCTGCCGACCAGCCAGACCGGACCGGTCGCCACCTGGTCGAGGACGGCGCGCAGGTCATCGAGGTGCGTGAATCCGTACGTCGCAGTCGTTGTCTCGCCGTATCCACGCATGTCGTAGGCGACCACGCTCCTCGGCTGGAGCGCGTCGGCGACCGCGTGCCAGCTGCGCCGGTCGGCGACCCCGGCGTGGAGCAGGACGACGGGCTGGCCCTCTCCGGGCCAGCGTTCGGCCGCGAGGGTGGCGGTTCCGCGGTCCACGGTGAACTTCTCGGATGGCACTTGCCCATTCTGACCGCCCATCCGCGGAGTAGCTTGGATCTGACGTGCGCACCATCGGCATCGACGTGGCCAGCCAGGACGCCGGGACGGCCATCTGCTCGATCCGCTGGGAGGATGGGTTCGCCGAGATCGAGCCGCTCGGGCCACCCGGGGCGAGTGACGATCAGATCCACCGCTCCATCGAGAGCGCCGATCGGGTCGGGGTGGACATCCCGCTCGGCTGGCCGGCCGCCTTCGTCGACGCGGTGAGCAGTCACCATCGCGGCGAGGCATGGACGGCGCCGACGGACGGCGAGGGTATGCAGGCGCTTCGGCTCCGCGAGACGGACCGATGGGTCACCCGCCGGGCACGCCGGCCGGGGGAGCCGGAAGCGCGCTGCCATCCGATGAGCGTGTCGACCAACCTCATCGCCATCCCCGCGATGCGCATGGCGCGCGTCCTGGGTCCGATCGACCGCTCCGGCAGAGGCGCGGTTGTCGAGGTGTATCCCGCCGTCGCGCTGTTCGTGTGGGGTCTGCCGTACCGGCGCTACAAGGGCGCCGAGCCGTCGCATCGTGCGACACGTGATGTGCTGGTCCGTATGTTGCGCGAGTCGGCACCATGGCTTCGAGCCGCGGCCGATGACTGGACTGTCGTCGGTGAGAACGACCATGTCCTGGATGCCGTCATCGCATCACTCGTCGCACGAGCCAAGGCGCGCGGGCTCTGCGACGAGAGCTACGACGCGGAGTCGGACGGCGCGCGGAGCGAAGGCTGGATCGCCCTCCCACTGCCCGACGCGCTGCGCCGCCTCGTCCAGGACGTCAGCCGATACCCTCGATCATGACCCTGGTCTCCGTCCGGCATACGCGTTGTCCAGCATCTGACGCACCGTCGTCTCGTCGGGCACGAGCGGATCGTCGTGGGTAGCCTCCCACACGCGATGCGCGGCCTCATCGAGGCCGTCCTCCGGCATGCCCAAATCGGAGAGCGCGACGGGCAAATCCAATTGCTGGAGCAACGCAAACAGCGCATCCGTAGGAGCGCCGGAACCGAGCATCCGCGCCGCACTTCGCATCGCGCCGGGCGCGCGCGGCGCAACCATCGCCGTGGTTTGTGGGAGCAGCACGGCGTGCGTCTCCGCATGCGGCAGCTTCCATCCACCTCCGAGCACGTGCGCGGTCCGGTGATGAATGCCGATACCGGCCTGCGCCATCGCCACGCCGGCGAGGCATGCGCCGACGAGGTTGCCGCCATGCGCCTCGACGTCATCGGGATTCGCGACGACGCGTGGCAGGCCGTCGACGAGCCTGCGGCCACCATCGATCGCGAGGGTGTCGGTGATCGGATTCGCGGCGCGAACCCAGAGCGCCTCGACGCAATGCGCGAGTGCGTTCAACCCCGACGCGGCGGCGAGACGAGCTGGCATGCCCGCGCACAACTCCGGGTCGTAGACGACCGCGCGCGGGAGCACCCGAAGGTCGTATGACGTGTGCTTGCGACCGTTCGTGGTGCGACCCCACACAGCGGTCATCTCGGAACCCGAGTACGTCGTCGGCACCGCGACGAGTGGCAGCTCGCAGGTGAACGCGAGCACCTTGCCGAGACCCGTCGGTGAGCCACCGCCGACGCTCACCACAACATCGGCATCCACCTCTCGCGCCGTGTTCGCCGCAGCGTCGGCAACATCGATCGGCAGGTGCTGTGAGGAGCCGCCGACGGCACCCGCGACGAGGTCGCCCAGGGCCGCTCGCGCGCGCTGGAACGCGGCGCTCGTCGATGCGCCGCCGCCGACGAGCAGGACTCGATGGCGCTCGAGTCGTGTCACCTCGTCGCTGAGACGGCTGACCGCGCCAGGGGCGAACACCACTCTCGAGGGGAGTGAGGTCCACATGAATGCCTCGGTCACGGGGAGATCCCTGATCTGTCGCTCTGGTCCATGAAGCGATCTTGACACCCGGCTTCGCAGCCTTTCCATCCTCTTCTCAGGCTGGTGACAGGGGAGTCGCCGCCCGGGTTCCCGCCTGCAGGGCGCGCCAGAGTGGCCACGTGCTGGATTGGACGCTCATCGGCGTGTGGACCGCCGCGACCGGCGCGCTGGTCGCGGCGTGCCTCGCGTGGCTGATATACCAGCACGCGCGTACCGTCTCCGGACGGCGACGGCCGATCCTGATCAAGCCGTCGAACGGCCGCGAGGTCTGGGTGACGTACCCCCTCAGCAGTCACGAGCCCGATGAGCATCCGAGAACGGCATGGGTGCGGATGTTCAACCAGTCGGCAGTGGCCCAGGGCTTCATCATCAACATCGCGGAGTCCGTCGTCCTCGCGCCGAAGATCGAAGGGCCGCAACCATGCTTCCGGTACCAGGTGATCGACTTTCCACCGAACGAGGGCGGCAATGTCTCGGTGGTCGTGAGCCACACGTATGGCGAGTGGCCGGACGATATCGATCCCATCACCGGTGAGACACGCGAGCCGTACCGGATCCGACTGGTGGGTCAGACCAAGAGTGGTCGCCGATCGCACTGGGAGGGGTCTCTGCACCTGCAGGATCCGTTCTGGGAGCCCTCAGCCGATCAGCGTCTACCATCAGCGTGATGGCATCGGACGTGGAGCCGGAGGGCACACCACCTGCCGGCCCGGTGAAGGGCGAGGTGGGGTATCTGCAGATCCCGGCGCGAGATACCACACGGTCCGCTGAGTTCTACGAGGACCTCTTCGTCCGGCAGAGTCACGGCTGACCGGGAGGGATCTCATGGCGGAAAGCGACCCGGTCATGCGCACGTACTGGCCGCCGTCACGTCCGTGGCGGTACTCACTCGACTTCCATCGACAGGAGGTTCCGAAGTGGGGCGTCACGTTCTACGAGAGCAGTGAGCCCGTCTCGCAGCAACGCTGGGAGCAGGAGCCGGCACGGGTGACGACGTATGAGCTTCGCGAGTGGTTGGAGAGCGTGACCGCGCCGGACGCGGCGCGAGCGCTGGTCGAGGCGGTGTTCGCGAGCCGGCCGTTCTTCTTCGTCGATATGCAGCGCTGACAGTGTCGCGGAAGTCAGGGTGGCGTCAGCACCAGCCGGTACAACCTGCCACTCACGCCCTCGACCTCAGCAGCACCGGTGATGACGAACCCGACTTTGGTCAGCACGTGCTGAGAAGCGATGTTCGCGTCGCTCGTCGCGGCGTTGAGCACGCGTAATCCGTGGTCGTCACCGGCGATGCGGCAGAGATCCCGGACCCCGGAGCTCGCGACGCCACGACCTGCGACTCGTTGCGCGACGCGGTAGCCGACGTCCGCGCTCGCACCGACGATGTTGTACAGGTTGAAGCGACCCACGACCGCACCTGTCTCGTCGACGAGAACGTAGTACGCGCCGCGGCCGGCCTCCTGCTCGTCGAGCATC
>DATLRX010000101.1:0-7177 GCA_035534435.1 Candidatus Acidiferrales bacterium | reverse complement strand
TCTCGCGCGAACTCGGTCTCGTGCCAGTAGGCCTTTTCGACCGTCGGCGGGGAAGTGATTGACGCGACAGCTTCCGCGCGTCCCTCGCATTGAGCCGGTCTCGAAACCAGACCCCGAACGCCTCGACCTTCAAGACAGTCGCCTCCCGGGTGGCCGCCGCGACAGCCGGCCGCTGTCCAACCATCATTGCACCCTCGGGCCGTACCCGCACGGGGAGTCGAACCCCGGTTACCACCTTGAAAGGGTGGTGTCCTGACCGCTAGACGATGCGGGCGCGAGGGCCAATGTTAGGTTCGGGCGCCCAGGGCGTCGCGCATTGCGAAGTGACCGGAGGACGCCGGTATACTCGCGCCATGCCTGTTCGTGAGATCGTCGGCAAAGTCGTCGGATTCGGACTCGTCTCGCTGGCTCTGATCGCCGGCGGCATCTTCGACCTGCTCGGTGGACACGTCTACAACGACTATCTCAATGCCGCCCTCGGCATCATCCTCATCCTGATGGGCCTGGGGACCGGCGCCCTCGGCATCGCCCTCATCGTCGGCATCCTCTATGAGGACAAGCTGAGCCGTCAGGAGGGTCAGGTTCATGTCACGCCGCGTGGAACGCCGCCGGCCGCGCCGCCGCCATGGGGCATGGCCGACGTCGGCAAGCCGCCGGGGGTCGTCCGCGTCGGCGAGGCTGCGGGTGCTCACGGCGGTGGTGGCTCGCCGCGTGTCATGAGCGTCGTGGTCTCGAGCCTCGACGCGCCGATGCTGATCCTCGGCCTGCTTGCCTGGACGGTCCTGACGCTCGTTCTCTTCGCGCCGCACTAGGTGCCAGCCGGCGCCGGCGCGCGCGTCCGGACGCGATTCGCGCCCTCTCCCACCGGGGCGCTGCACTTCGGCTCCGTGCGCACGGCCCTGTTCGCGTGGCTGACCGCACGCCATGCCGGCGGAGCGTTCATCCTGCGCATCGAGGACACCGACCAGGAGCGCTACATCCCCGGCACCGAGGCGCTGATCATCGAGACGCTCAGCTGGCTCGGGCTCGACTGGGACGAGGGCCCTGAGATCGGCGGTCCGCACGCTCCGTACATCCAGTCACTGCGCATCGCGACGTACCGCAAGCATGCCGACATGCTCGTCGCCAACGGGAGTGCGTACTGGTGCACGTGCACGCCGGCCCGGCTTGCGGCGATGCGCGACGAGCAGCGCTCGCGCAAGGAGGCGACGCGGTACGACCGGCGCTGTCTCACACGCCAGGACGAGGTTGCGGCCGAACGCGCGAAGGGTGCGCCCGCTGTCGTGCGGCTGCGCATGCCGGACGGCGTCACGGAGTGGGACGACGCGGTGCGCGGCCACGTCAGTTTCGAGAACTCCGACATCGACGACCAGGTGCTCCTGAAGTCCGACGGGTTCCCGACGTACCACCTTGCGGTCGTCGTGGACGACCACCTGATGGAGATCACTGACGTCATCCGCTCCGAGGAGTGGATCCCGTCAACGCCGAAACATCTCGCGCTGTTTCACGCATTCGGGTGGACCCCGCCGCGCTTCGCGCACGTCCCCTCCGTCCTCGGGCCCGATCATCAGAAGCTCAGCAAGCGTCGCGGCGCCCGCAACGTGCTCGAGTACGGTGAGCTCGGTTATCTCCCCGCGGCGATCGTCAACGCGATGGCGCTGCTCGGGTGGTCGTCCGGCGACGGCGAGGAGGTCTTCACCCCGGCACAGCTCTGCGAGCGATTCACACTGGACCGCGTCAACGCGGCGCCGGCCATCTTCGATCCCAAGCGCCTCGACGACCTCAACGGCGTCCACATCCGCATGATGGACACGGAAGCGCTCGTGGAGGCGCTCGAGTTCCCGCTCATCGGGACGAGCAAGGACGTCCGGCGGTCGCTGATCCCCATGCTCCGGGAGCGGATGATCACGCTGGCTGACGCGACAAAGCTCTGCGCGCCGCTGCTCGGCGAGATCGTCGCAGACCCGAGCGTCGAGTTCCCGCCGAAGAAGGTCGACCATGCAACCGCTGTGGCGATCATCGATGCCGCGATCGCCGGGGTCACCGCCGGCGGCCTCGAGGACCAGACCGCGCTGCTGGAGCAGATACGGACGGTCGCCGAAGTGGCCGGCTCCAAAGCGCGCGACGCATTCCGCGTCCTCTACGTCGCGATTCTCGGCAGCCCCACCGGGCTGCCGGTCATCGAGTCGATGGCGTTCCTGGGCCGCGACGTCACGTTGCAGCGCCTCCGGCGCGCCCGCGCGCGCCTCGGCTGACGCCTCGAGCCGGCACTCACAGTCCGCGGCCGTCGACCCGCGTCTCCACGGGGTGGTCCGCCTGCCGCACTCGGCGGGAGCGGCCGGGCGCACGCGCTCCGGCGGGCTGAATGCGGGGATCGCGGCGGACTCGCGGCGCGTCGGTCGACGGCGGGCGCACGTCCCGCCTGGGCGCTGACGGCTGCGGCGGCGCGGGACGCGGGGCCACCGGCGTGGGGGAAGGCGACACTGGCTCGGCGCGCCTGTGATCCCGGACGGCAGTGGCGATGCGCCCGGCGACCGACCGTGTCAGCGACCAGGCCTTGCGGTCGAGTCCCGTTGCGTCAGCGGCGACCGCGACGGCAACGACGATCGCGCTCACGGGCCACAGCGCTGAGAAGAGCGAGAGGCCGGAGAGGACCCCGAAGCCGGCGAGGATGGGGTGACGTCGCGCGAACGACGGGGGTGACGAAGGCGGGGTGACGCTGGCGGGACGGTCGTCAGGAATGGTCATGTCACGACGCTATGTGACGGCGCAGGACACCTTGCGGACCAACGCCGAACTGACATCAGACATTTCCGTTCCGGCCGCGTTACCACGCTGTGACGCTGTCGTGGACAGTCGAGGCCCGATGTCGCGACACAATCGAGAGGCCACTCAGCGGGGGCCTGCATGTGGATCGACAGGAGGTCGACAGTGATCAGGGGAACGCGACTCAGTGGCGTGATATGAGCGAGCTTTCGGTGGCACGCCCACCGCTGCTCGTCTCGCGCGCACGGGCGCGGATCGGACGGCTCAACGGCCCGCAGCGCCTCGTGGCGTTCTCGATCCTCCTCGGCCTGATCGGCGCGGCGCTCTGGCTCGTCCCCCTGCACGACGTGCAGCGCACGAGCCTCATGGGCGCGATTCCCTGGTGGGTCGAGCTCGCCACCTGTTACGGGACGGGCCTCCTGTTCGTGCAGGTGCGCGTGCACCGCGAGGTCACGACTCTCTCCCTCACCGAGATCCCGCTTGCGATGGGCCTCTTCCTCATCGACCCACATCAGCTCCTCGCATGCTTCGTCGCGGGCGTCCTCCTGGCGAACTGGACGCGGCGGCGCATCCACTGGGTCAAGGACTTCGCGAACGCGATGCTCGACGTGCTCTATATCGGCGTGACCGTCCTCGTCTTCAACGCCGTCGGCCCCGATCCGCACAACCCGCTTGCGTTGCGCAGCATCGTCGCGTTCGCCGTCGCGATGGTGGTTGCGGGGTGGTTCGTCTACCCGATTGCGCTGAACGTCGGCACCACCCTCGCGCAGGGACGGGCCAGGGTCGGCGACGTCACCCGCGCCTACCTCTTCCAGGTCGCAGCGTCGACCACGAACGCGTGCTTGGGGATCGTCGCCCTGATGATCCTGACCACGTCGCCGTGGCTCGCGTTCGCGCTCGTCCCCCCGGCAATCCTCGTCCTCGCCGGACAGATCGCGGCCAGCGAGAGTCAGCGCCGGGCGGACCGGAACGAATTCCTGTACCGCACGACCGAGATCCTGCACTCGACCCGGCAACTGGGCGAGCGCGCCGGTGAGCTCCTCAACGGGGTCACCGAGATGTTCGGTGTCGCGCGCGCGGAGCTCGTCGTCATCCCCGAGGTGCGCGGTCCTGCCGTGCGGTTCGTGTCGAACGGTGATGACGATCACGCCGTGGTCTCGACATCTGAGCTGACATTCGCCGAGCAGGAGGTGCTCAACGACCTTCGGTCCGAGGCGATCCTCACCGGTCCGCTGGCCAACGACCAGTCGCTGGGACTCGCGCTCGCTGAGCGCAACGCCCACGCCGGGACCGTTGTCGTGCTCCGTGGCCGCGAGGGGCCGCAGGGCATGCTCCTGCTGCTCGATCCGATGCGCGGCGGTGGCGGGCTCGGCCGGCACGAGCAGAGCCTCCTCACGACGGTTGCCGGGCTGATCAGCGTCGCGCTCGAGAACGGCCATCTGGCGGAGGCGATCCTCGCGATGTCGGTCGAGAAGGCGGAGCTGGCCCGGCGCGCCTTCTACGATCCGCTGACGCAGATCGCGAACCGCTCGCTGTTCATCGAGACGGTCACCGCATCGCTGGCACAGCTCGATGCGACGCGACGCCCGATCGCGGTCATGTTCATCGATCTCGACGGCTTCAAGGACATCAACGACACCTTCGGACATGCCGTCGGCGACCAGGTGCTCAGCGCGGTCGCCGCGCGGCTGCGCGTGCAGGTTCGCAAGCTCGACATGGCCGCGCGTCTCGGCGGCGACGAGTTCGGGATGCTGCTCGACGGCATGCGCCACAAGTCCGACGCCTCGGTGGTCGCGGAACGCATCATCGAGACGCTGCGCCGGCCGATCCCCATGGGTGAAGCCATGGTCAGCATCGGCGCGAGCGTCGGCGTCGCCGTCGTGGACGACCCCGCCGACGCCCCCGCGCCCGAGGAGCTGATGCGCCGCGCCGACATGGCCATGTACCTCGCCAAGCGGCAGGGCAAGAACCGGTTCGTGATCTTCGACGAGAGCGCCCGGACGCCCGTGATCGCCACCACCCCCGAGGTCCTCCAGCAGGCGGCCGTCTGACCCGCGACCGCCGTCCATCTACGATGGACCGGTGACCACACCGCCCCGCTGCCTCTCCATCGCCACGTCCGACTCCGGGGGCGGCGCCGGCATCCAGGCGGACCTGAAAGCGTTCACCGCCGCGGGATGCCACGGGATGACCGCGATCGTCGGGGTGACCGCGCAGAACACCGAGGCGGTGCTCGCGGTGCACCCGTTGCCCACCGGGGTCATCACCGCGCAGCTCGACGCCGTCTACGCGGACATCGGGGTGGACGTCGTCAAGTCGGGCGCGCTCCTCTCGGCGGACATCGTCGCCACGGTTGCCGGCTACCTCGAACAGCACCCGACGCGACTGGTCATCGACCCCGTCCTTTGCGCCAGCACCGGCGCGACGCTGCTGGACCGCGAGGGTGTGGAGATCCTGATCGAACGGCTGCTGCCGCTGGCGACGGTGGTGACGCCGAACCTCGCCGAAGCTCGCGTGCTGGCCGGCACCGACGGTGACCGGCGGACCCTCGCCAGGGCGATCACGGGCCGCGGCGCGCATGCCGTGCTGATCACCGGCGGCGACGCGAGCGGCTTCGACCTGCTCTTCGACGGGGTCGACTACCTCGAGATCCCGATCGCCTGGGTGGGCGGTTCAGCGACGCACGGGACGGGTTGCACGCACTCGGCCACGCTCGCGGCGGAGCTCGCATGGGGGACGCCGCTCCCCGAAGCCGCTCGTCGTGCGGCGGCCGTCACCGCGGCGGCGATCCGGAGCGGTCTCGAGGGGATCGGTGCCGGCGCCGGGCCCGTGGCTGTCGGTCAGGCCTCGGGCGCGAGCCAGCGGGTGCGCACGAGGTAGACGAGCAGCCCGATCCCGATCATGTCGATCAGGAGGAGCAGCGGACCGAGGTCGAGACCGGTGCCGAAATCGAGCCCGCTCAGCGGGGTGAGCGCTTCGACGGGCGGGATCCGAGCGGCGTCAAGGCCGCTGCCGGTGCTCAGGGACGCGACGCTGCCGAGCGCGCCGAACGGGGACGGGTCGGCCGGCACCTGGACGCGGGTCGCACCCGTCGGGCCGGACGCGCCGGTTGTGCCGCCGCTGCGGCCGCCGGAGTGCGTCCCACCCGATGCGCCTGAGGAGCCGGACGAGCCGGAGGGCTTCGGCGTGGGCACAGGCGTGGCTGTGGGCTTCGGCGTCGGCGTGCTGCCGCCGTTGCCGCCGTTGGTCGCACCACCGCCGCCGGAGGACGGGGTCGGGGTGGCGGTCGGCGTTGGCGTCAGCGTCGGAGTCGGCGTGACGCACGGGTTCGAGCGCGGGCAGCAGGTCCCATTCGGGTTGGTGCCGTGACGGCAGACACGCGGGGTCGGGGTCGGCGTCGGCGCGGGCGACGCCGTCGGTGTTGCGGCGGGCGTCGACGAGGCCGCCACGTCGGATGCGCCGGCAAAGAGCAGCGCGAAGACGCCGGGAAGCAGTGCGGCCACGGCGCGTGCCCTGGGGCGCTTGCGGGAGGTGAGCCCACCGAGTACGTTTGCGTTCATTGACGTGATCCAAACTCTGGTCTTAATACCCCCGTCGGCAGAGCGATATCGGCGATGTGTGACGTGGACGCGAGGTCGAGTTCACAGAGTTCACACGCGCGTCAGCTTCCACCTAGGATTCGCCCGGTGTGCACGATCCTCCTGGCCTGGCGATGCCACCACGACGCCTCGATCATCCTGGCTGCCAATCGCGACGAGGTGATCGCACGCGCGAGCTCCCCTCCGGGAGTGCTGAGCACCAGCCCTCTCGTGATGGGTGGCCGCGACCTCGTCGCGGGCGGGACGTGGCTCGCGGTTGCTGACGAAGGCACCATCTGCGCCGTGACCAACCGCCACCCGGGTACCGGCAAGCCGGAGCCTCCGGATCCCGCCCGCAGGTCGCGCGGCGAGATCCCTCTGTCGCTGCTCACCGGCGTTGAGGCCAGGGACGTCCCGGCGCGCCTCGCGGTCCTCGGGCCGGGCCGATACAACCCGGTCAACGTCGTCTGGGTGTCAGCCGATCGCGCGCTCGTGGCCGAGGTCGACGACTCCGGACCCGTGCGCGTGATCGACCTCGAGCCCGGGGCGCATGTGCTCACCACCGGCGACCTCGACGACCGTGCGCTGCCCAAGGTGGCGATGCTCCGTGCCGGGCTGGACTCGGCGCTCGCGACCGGCGGAGTTCCAGGCGAGATCCTGCTGCGAATGCGCGCGTTGCTGGCGAGTCACCTCTCTCCGACGGACCGTCCGGCGGATGCCGCATGTATTCACGGCGACGTGTACGGCACGGTCTCCGCCTCGAGCGTCGTCGTGGGTCATCGCGGGGTGACGTACGAGCATGCGCCCGGCCGGCCCTGTGTCACGCCCTTCGC
>DATLRX010000100.1:0-15358 GCA_035534435.1 Candidatus Acidiferrales bacterium | reverse complement strand
ACTCGGAAGACGACGTCCGGGTCGAGCACGGCGACCAGCGCATCGAAGTCCCCGCCGCGCGCCGCGGCCAGAAAGGCGTCGACAACCTCTCGCTGGCGGGCGAGGTCCGCAGCCGGGACGTGCGACCCGCCGCGCACTCTGCGTCGGGCGCGACTTGCGAGCTGCCGCGCCGCGGCCGGTGTGCGTCCAACGATCGCGGCGATCTCATCGAAGGGGATCGCGAACGTGTCGTGCAGCACGAAGGCAAGTCGCTCGGCGGGTGTGAGCGTTTCGAGGACCACGAGCAGCGCGAGCCCGACGGAATCTGCCAGCAGCGCCTCCTCCTCGGGCGCCGCGGACACCGTGTCCACCAGCTCGAGGCCGATCGGCTCCTCGCGGCGGACCGCTCGTGATCGCAGGATGTTCAGGCAGATCCGAGCGCAGATCGTGGTCATCCATCCGTCGATGTTCTCCACATCGTCAGCGCCTGCCCGGCTCACCCGCACCCAGGTGTCCTGGACGGCGTCGTCGGCCTCGGCGAGCGAGCCGAGCATCCGATACGCCACCGCCCGCAGATGACCACGCTGCGCTTCGAAGCGATCAGCCAGCCATTGTTCGTCTGCCATTCGTCGCGTGCTCCCGTACGGTGGTCTCACGAGTGCTGACCCGCGGCGTCGATGCAATGTGACCGGGAACGGCGTCGGACTCGCGGACCTGCTCGAGGATCCAGGAACGGATCAGATCGAGCGCAAGCGGTGCGATCGACTCCTCGATCCGGTCGTACTCCGTCGGGTGACCAGTCTCGCTCGTCTGAAGAAGATGGTTCAGCCAGTCGCCGCCGCCGTGTTCATTCCGAAGCGCAGCCGTGCACCGTCGAACATGAGCGACTCGGCGACGAGTCGCTTCGAGCCCTCGTCGGGGATGTCGATCGTCGCATGTGGAGCGCCTTCGGCGGAGCCGGACACACGCAGCACCACACCGCGCTCGACGGCGTCAACCGTCAGCGTCCCCCCGACACACCGTCGACGGGCGGATGTGCTTCTCTCACAACGTCGATCTTGACTGGACGTCTTGAGTCAGTCGATTCTGGTGCGGTACCGCCGCTCGCGGCGGCGCGTGGTGTCGATCGCGAACGTGAGTCCCTGGTTGACGCCGCGAAGCGCAACCACGGCGTTCTGCCCCAGCAGGGCGGCGGCGAGCGCAAGCTCGAGCCCGGCAACGCTGACGTTGCCGACGCCGGCTTTGGACGCGAAGTAGCCGAGCACGATCCGGATGCCGATCGCCGCGATCCACAACATGACCGTGATCGCGTTTCCCTGCCGCCACATCACGCCGTCGCGCTCGAAGACGCGCATGAAGCAGCCACGCAGGGCGCCGAGTGCAAGGGAGCTCACCACGTCGATCCCGAGATAGGTCACTGCCGTGACACTGAGGAACCCCTTGTTGACGTTCGAGATCCCGATGAGCGCGACGATGGCGAGGATCGCAGGAAGCACCCAAATCCCGCGTGCCGAAAGCGGCCTCGCGATCGTCTGCCGGTACAGGATGAAGACGACCAGCGCCAGCACGAGCGCCACGTTCAATGCAACGCCGACGTTGATCACGCGAGCGACTCTAGACCAGCCGGGTCGCGTGCGTCAGGCGGAGTCCGCAGACGGACTCGTGACTCACTACCCTGTGCGCCATGGATTGGGACTGGCACCTCATCGTCGAGATCGCGACGCTCATCGTTGCATCGATTGGAACGCTGTTGATCCTGGGAGAACGCGTCGATCGCCGGCGGCGCCGCGGCCTCGCGACGCAGCCGCTTCCCAGGTGGCGCGTGGTCGACGCGCCGCGCGACGGAGTGCTCCCGATCGAGATCTCGAACCAGGGGGGTGCGGCACCCGCGTGCTGCGTGATCGTGCAGGTCGACGACCGGCTCTACGCCGGGAACTTCGCGCTCGCCGATCGTCAGACGTGGGAACCGCACACGCTCACGCAGTTCGACACGATCCCCGACCGTTCGGCGGCGCCGTACCCACTGGTCTGCGTCGCATCCGATGCGCTCGGGTACTGGTCGGCGTCCGGACCGAACGTGCTGCTCGACGGCCTCGTCGCCGGCGAGGTCCCGGCTGCGGTCGCGCGGCTCCTCCGTCGCGCGATCGGCCGTCAGTATCTGTGCACGATGACCGGAACCGGTCAGTTGGAGATCCGCTCCGCGCTTCAGAGCTGATTCGGTCCCGGCGGTCCGAGCGGCGCCGCGGTCTCGACGAACGTCCTGAGGACGAACGCCGGATCAGTCGTCCTGGACGGCGTTCTTGATGTGCTCGGTCTTCGTGACGGTCAGCGCTCCATCCATGAGCAGGCCGATCACGTCGATGCGGCAGGGCTGCTTCTGACGGTGCGTCGTGGAGCGATAGAGCTCGAGGAGCATGCGCAACTTGCGTTGCTTGCGCTCGTCGACAGCCTCCTGGGGTGTGCCGAACCCAGTACCACGCCGGGCTTTGACCTCGATGAGGACAAGGGTGTCCCCATCCTCGGCAACGATGTCGATCTGCCCGAGACGTGAACGCCAGTCACGGGCGAGGATGCGGTATCCCTGCTCCTTGAGGTAGGCGAGCGCGGCGGCCTCCCCTGCGTGGCCGACCCGGTCCTTGAGAGGACGGGCCGGCGGCAGTTGCTCCGGCGAGCGCGACCCGCGACTACGCTCCGCCGCCGCTCTCCGCCGCGGGCGTCTCGTCCTCGGCGACGTCAGGCTCCGCGTTCACCTCGGCGGTGTCCGCGTCGATGCCGGCGACGGGTTCGACGGACTCCGGGATCTCCTCGGGCTCGACCTCGTCAGCGATGAGCGAATCGGGCTCCAGGCGCGTGAGGGTCATCTCTGGCCCGCCCACGGGCTGCCGGCGCTCGCGGATGCGCGCGTGCTTGCCGACCTTCTCGCGCAGGTAGAAGAGTTTTGCGCGGCGCACCTGCCCGTGACGCAACACCTCGATCCTGTCGATGCGCGGCGCGTGCACAAGGAACGTGCGCTCGACGCCGACGCCGTGTGACAGGCGGCGGACGGTGAAGCTCGTCGAGAGCCCCGTCTTGCCCTTGACGGCGATCACGACTCCCTCGAACACCTGGATGCGTTCGCGCGTTCCCTCGACGACCTTGACGTGCACGCGCACCGTGTCGCCTGAACGCAGGATGGGGACTTCTTGTTTTTCCTGCTCGCGCTTGAGCAGATCGATGACATTCACGTTGTTCCTCCGGGCCTTGGGCCAGACCGTATCAGATCAGGGCGACGCAGCCCGGTCCTTCTCATGCTTTCGTCGCGCCGCCACGCCGCGATGGCGGCGTGGTTGCCTTCTCGGAGCACCGCCGGAACGGACTGCCCCTCGAACTCCGCGGGACGGGTGTACAGGGGTGCTTCAAAACCGCCGCCCGCACCATCCGAGAACGTCTCGTCGCCCAGGGACTCAGGCGATCCGACAACACCGGGGACGAGACGCGAGGTCGCCTCGATCACCGCCATCGCCGCCACCTCACCGCCGCTGAGGACGTAGTCGCCGACGGACAGCTCCTCGCCGATCTCGTCTCGCGCACGCTGATCGACGCCCTGGTAGCGGCCGCACACGAGGAGGATCGACTCCTCCGCCGCGAGCTCGCCCGCGACCGTTTGATCGAACTGCCGGCCCTGTGGGGACAGCAGGATGCAGCGCACCTGTGGGTCGGTCTCGCGGACCGCGCGCACCGCGCGAATGACCGGTTCGGGTTTCAGCACCATGCCCGCGCCGCCGCCGAACGGCTCGTCGTCAACCTGGCGGTGCCTGCCCTCGCTGTGGTCGCGAAGATCGTGCACACGGAGCTCGACATCGCCCGCGCTGATGGCGCGTCCCACCACGCCGACGCCGAGTGGCCCCGGGAACACCTCGGGAAAGATCGTGATGACGTGGAAGCGGATCACACGCTCTCCTCCTGCCACGGAGTCACGGTCAGCGTGCCGCCTGCGACGTCGATGCCGGTCACGTAGTCACGCGCCATGGGAAGGCGGCGCACGTCGGTGTCGGTCTTGATGACGAGCACGTCGTTGCCGACGCCGGCCTCGACGTCCTCGACAACGCCGACGGCGGTGCCGTCGGTGTCGATGACGCGCAGACCGACGAGCTGCCAGACGAACCACTCGCCATCGTCAAGCGGACGGGCCGCGTCGACGCCGACGCAGAGATACAGCGTGCGGAGTCGATCGGCGTCGGCGGGTGATGCGATCTCGTCGAAGCCGAGCAGCACCGCGTTGCCCGGTCCCTGGCGCGATGTGCGCACGGTGAGCACGCGCGAGCCGTCCTCGACCTCGACGCGCGTCCCGGGCTTGAAGCGCGTCCAGTCGCCGCCGCACGGTTCGACACGCACCTCGCCACGCACGCCATGTGAGCGCAACACCTGCGCGACGCGCAGCTTGACGGGTGCGACCGGTTGTCCAGCCGACGTCACCGAAGGTCCTTCAACTCCACCTGCACACGCTGGTGATGACGCAATCCCGCGGCGCGAACCACGGCGCGCACCGCCTCGATGTTGCGGCCGGTCTTGCCGATGAGCTTGCCCATGTCCTCTTCGGCCACGTGCAGCGTGACGATCGTGCTGCGACCCCGTGGGCGCGCCTCGACCGTGACTGCGGCAGCATTGGAAACGATGCGCTCAGCGATGAACCGTGTCAGGTCTGCGTAGTCGGTCATTCGGGTGTCTCGGCCTCTGCGGGTGATGCCTCCGCAGCATCGTCAGCGGTTGCCTCGGAGACCTCGCTCGCCTCCGCTTCAGCGGCCTCGGCCACCTCTGCTTCGAGCTCCGACTCGGGAGCCTCCTCGGCGGCCGGCGCGGCTGCCTTCGCTGCACCGTTGGCGGTCGCCTTCGCGGGTTCCGCCGCAGGCTCACGGACCGTGACGGTGAAAGCGCGTGCGGCGAGAATCCCTTCCTTCACCAGGAGTTGACGCGCGCTGTCGCTCGGCCGCGCACCACGCTGCAGCCAGAGTTGCACGCGCTCGGTGTCGATCCGCACCACCGCGGGGCTTGGCAGCGGATCGTAGAAACCGATCGCCTCGATGAATCTGCCGTCGCGTGGGCTGCGCGAATCCGCGACCACCAGCCGGTACACCGGCCGCTTGGTGGTGCCCATCCGCTTCAACCTGATCTTGACCAATGTCCTGCTCCTTTCATAACCGTGATCACAAGCCTGCCTGTCCGAGTTGTGTTGGATCGATGTTCTTCAGCTGTCGCAGCATGCGCGCCTTGCCGCGGATTCCCTTGGTGCCCTTGCCGCCGAGGCTCTTGAACATGCCCTGCATCTGCTCGAATCCCTTGAGCAGACGGTTGACGTCGGCGATCGTCGTCCCGCTGCCGGCAGCGATGCGTTTGCGACGCGAGCCCTTGATCAGTTCGGGATGGCTGCGCTCCTGCACGGTCATGGAGAGGACGATCGCCTCCATGCGCCCGAGGTCCTGTTCCGAGGGCATCGCGGCGCCTGCCTGCTGGATCATCTTGCGTCCGCCCGGAATCATCCCGAGCACGCCTTCGAGTGATCCCATGCTGCGCAGCTGACGGAGCTGCGCGAGCCAGTCGTCCATCGTCAGCCGTCCGGCGAACGAGCGCTCGACCATCTCCTCCGACTGCTTCTGATCGAACTGCGCCTGCGCGCGCTCGACGAGCGTCAGCACGTCGCCCATGCCGAGGATTCGCGACGCCATGCGGTCGGGCGCGAACGCCTCCAGGTCGGAGACCTTCTCGCCGACGCCGCAGAACATGATCGGCTTGCCGATCGTCTCGCGCATCGAGAGTGCGGCGCCACCGCGTGCGTCGCCGTCGAGCTTGGTGAGGATGACGCCGTCGACCGCGACCGCGTCGTCGAATCCCTTGGCGACGTTGACGGCCTCCTGGCCGGTCATCGCATCGACGGTGAGGATGGTCTCGTGCACGGTCGTCGCCTTGCGGATGTCGCGCAGCTCGTCGAGCAGCGTCTCATCGATCTGCAGGCGCCCCGCGGTGTCGAGGATCACGACGTCGCAGTTGAGACGCTCGGCCTCGGCGACGCCGCGCTTGCAGAGCTGCGGCACCTTGAGCTTGCCGTCGGGGATGGTGACCGGGATCTGATTGTCCGCGCCGAGCTTCTGCAGCTGCTGCACCGCGGCCGGCCTGCGGATGTCCGCCGCGACGAGCATCGGACGGTGACCGTCGCGCCGGATGGCCAGCGCGAGCTTCGCCGCGGTCGTCGTCTTCCCCGAGCCCTGGAGGCCGACGAGCATGAGCACCGTCGGGGGATGCGACTGATAGCGGATCTTGCGTTGCTCACCACCGAGCAGCGCGATCAACTCCTCGTTGACGATCTTGACGATCTGCTGGCCTGGCGTCAGCGACTCGAGCACGTCGCTGCCCACCGCGCGCTCGCGGATGCGGTCGACGAAGGCTCGCGCCACGCGGAAGTTGACGTCGGCCTCGAGCAGCGCGACCCGGACTTCGCGCAGGCCCACCTCGACGTCCTCCTTCGAGAGCCGGCCGCGACCGGAGAAACGGCGAAGTGCGGCCGTCAGACGGTCGCTCAGGGCTTCGAATGCCATCAGGCGTGCACCGTCGCGATGCGGGCGCGGAGTTCCGCCTCGAGGCGGTCGCGCCGCTCCAACTCCGCGGCGTGCCCGAGACGGTCCTCGAAATGTTCGAGCTGCGCCAGCGCCCGCCGGACCAGGTCGTGCGCGCCGCTCCGGGTGCACCGTAGATGCTCGGCGAGCTCGGTGAACGACCAGTCCTCATGGAGGTGCAGCCGGCAGGCTTCGCGTTGATGCTCGGTGAGGAGCGCGCCGTATACGTCGAGCAGGCGCTCCTGCCGCGCGCGCGACGACAGGACCGCAGGGGTGGCGCGATGTGTCAAGGGCAAGACCTTGACATGCTACACGATCGACTTCTTTCCTGCTCCCGCGCCCCGAGCGAATGGATGAGGGCGCAAGTACGATGTCGTCGTCGGTCGAGCCCGGCTTTGATGAGGGAGACAACGATGCTCAAAGACCACAAGGCTCATGCAACGGTTCCAGTCACCGATCTGGCGAAGGCGAAAGCCTTCTACATGGGTGTCCTCGGGTTCGAGGAGGTCGACGCCCAGAACGAAGGCGCCGTCCTCATCAAGGCCGGGAGCGGAACCCGCTTTGCCCTGTTCGTCACACCGAATACCCAGCGTGCCGGTCACACGCAGCTCGGCTTCGAGGTCGATGACATCGAAGCCGAGGTGGCGGTCCTGAAATCGCGCGGGGTCGTCTTCGAAGAGTACGACCTCCCCGGATTCAAGACGGTCGGGGGCATCGCGGACACCGGGCCCACTCGGGCAGCGTGGTTCCTCGACCCCGACGGCAACACGGTGGGACTGGTCCAGCTGTAGCGAGGGCGCGGGCCGCGCCCTCGCATCGCTGGTGCTAGGCCGCGACCGTTCCCTCGACGCGCGCCTCCGTTATGGTCGCGGCAACGCGTCGCCGTGCCGGGATGAGCGCCGCGGTCATTGCTCCGACCAGGACGACCGCACCGCCGACGGTGATCGCGGGCGTGAGCCCGGCCACGAACGAGGCGCCCGAGGCGTAGCCGCCCCAATGGGCGAAGATCGAGGCGAGGACTGTGACGCCGAGCACGCCGCCGAGTTCGCGAATGGCGTTGTTCGCTCCGGACGCCTTGCCCTCCTCACGCGCGCTCACGGAGCTGAGGACGACGTTCGCCACAGGCGCGAAGAACATGCCCATGCCGATGCCGCTGAGGACGAACGGCAGGATGAAGTCCGCGTACGGCGCCGTCGGGGTGATGACGTGGCCGATCCAGAGCAGGCCGATGCCCTGCAGCGCAAGCCCGATCGCCATGAGCGTCCGCCCGTTGATCCGGTCCGAGAGCGCCCCGGCGGTCGGCGCGACGATGATCGGCATCGCCGTCCAGGGAAGGATGCGCAGCCCGGCGGACAGCGGCGAGAGTCCCTGCACCGTCTGGAAGAACTGCGCGAGCAGGAACACGCTGCCGAACATCCCGAAGAACATGAACAGCGAGGCGGCGTTGGCGCCGCTGAAGGTGCGGTTGCGGAAGTAGCGGATCGGCAGCATCGGTGCCCTGGAGCGCAGCTCGTAGGCGACGAATCCCACCATGAGCGCGGCGCCGACGGCGAGCGTGCCGAGGATCTCCGGGCTCGTCCAGCCCTGCTCGTTGGCACGGACGAGTCCCCAGACGATCGCGAACAGGCCGGCACTGGCGATGAGCAGACCGCCGAGGTCGAGGTGACCGTCGGCGCCGCGCGTCTCGACGAGCCGGATGCGCGCGAGCGGTGCGAGCGCGAGGCCGATCGGCACGTTGACCCAGAAGATCCAGTGCCAGGAGATGCCCTGGACGATGGCGCCGCCGACGATCGGACCCACGGCGACGGCGAGGCCGCCGATGCCGCCCCACGCGCCGAGCGCAACCCCGCGGCGCTCACGCGACACCGCCGCGCTCAGGATCGTTAGTGTCAATGGTGTCACCATCGCAGCGCCGGCGCCCTGCACCGCACGCGCGACGATCAACATCGTGGGGCTGCTCGCGAGCGCGGATCCCGCCGAACCGAGCGTGAACAGCGCGAGGCCGATCGAGAAGATCCTCCGCCGGCCGAAGCGATCGCCGAGCGCGGCACCCGTGAGCAGCAGCACCGCGAACGTGAGCGTGTATGCGTTCACCGTCCACTCCAACTGCTGGAGATTGGCATGCAGGTCGCGCCTGATCACCGGCAGTGCTGTGGTGACCACGAGGTTGTCGAGCGTGACCATGAAGAGCGCGATCGAGGTGATCGCGAATGTCCAGATGACCTGGGACCGTCGAGCCATGATGCCGTTCCTCCTTGTGGTGCCTCGTCTTTGCCGACTCTTCTAGTGATTACTCACTCACTACGCAGGTCAAAAAAAAGCGACTGGCGTTACGCGGCCGGATCCCCGTTCATGGAGCAGCCTTCGATGAGTCGCATCGCCCACGCCTGAGGCTCGTCGAACTGACCCATCATCGCGAGGACGTTGAGCAGCATTCCCTGGGCGAAGAACTTGCTCAAGCGCTCCGAGTCCATGCCGGTCAGCCGGCTGACGAGCCGGACGAGACCGCCGAAGCCTTCGGCCACAACGGTGCGGATCGCAGGGTCGTCGCACGCTGAGTACGACTGCAACTGGGCGCGCAACTTGAGCGGGCTCCTACGGATCTCCTCGACGTACGCATCGCCGATTGCCTGCATGGCCTCCTCTCCCTCGAGCCCGTCTGCGGCGCGCGTGAAGAGTCCCTCGGTGTCGAGAAAGCAACGCTGCACCGTCGCGACAATGAGGTCGCGCTTGGTGCCGAAGAGGCGGAACAGGTACGGCTGCGAGATGCCGGCCATGCGCGCGATCACGTCGGTCGATGCGCCTTCGTAGCCGCGCTCCGCGAACACGGTGACGGCGGCCTCGAGGATCTGCTCGCGGCGTTCCGGTGCCGTCGACCGTTCGGCGGCGACTGCTGGGGTCATGATCCCGTATGGTAGTGAGTACTCACCACCTTGTCAAGGAGTCGCCCCGAAGATTGCGTCGAGGTAGGCGCCGGGGTCGAAGAGGTTGAGATCGTCGAGGCCCTCGCCAAGGCCGATGAGCTTGACCGGGACCCGCAGCTGCTCCTCCACCGCGAGCAGCGTGCCACCGCGCGCGGAGCCGTCCAGCTTGGTGATCACGAGCCCGGTGAGCGTCGTGACCTCGTGGAACGCCAGCGCCTGCCGCATCGCGTTCATCCCGGTCGTGGCATCGACGACGAGGAGCACCTCCTGCGGCGCCTCGGGGATCAGGCGTTCGATGACACGCCGGATCTTGCCGAGCTCGGCCATGAGGTTGACCTTGGTGTGCAGCCGGCCGGCGGTGTCGACGAGCACGACGTCGATGCGCCGCGCCTGCGCGGCCTGGATCGCGTCAAAGACGACGGCGCCGGGGTCCGCGCCGGGCTGATGGGCAACCACGTCGGTACCCGCCCGGTCTGCCCAGACGCGCATCTGATCGATCGCCGCCGCGCGGTACGTGTCGGCGGCGGCGATGAGCGTGGAGCGGCCCTCCTCGCGGAGGCGGTGCGCGAGCTTGCCGAGCGTGGTGGTCTTGCCGCTGCCGTTGACTCCCACGACGAGGACGACGCTCGGCACCTCGTTGAGATGCAGGCTGCGGTCGTACGTGCTCATCACCGCGAGGATCTCGGCCTTGAGCGCGGCGATCGCCGCGGCGGCATCGCCGATGCGCTCGCGGCGGACCCTGTCTCGCAGCGCCACGACGAGGCGCTCGGACAGCTCGACGCCGCAATCGGCGCTGATCAGGACCTCGAGGAGGTCGTCGAAGAACGCCTCGTCGGCCTTTCGCCCCGGCGCGGCGATCCCGTGCATCCCCGAGGAGAACGCGTTCGACGCGCCTTCCATGCGACCCGACATGCGCCGCCACCAGGCGCTCCGCCGCCCCGGCGCGACGATCTCGTCGGGAGCCATCAGGGGTTCATCCGGCCACGCGATGCAGGGGTGCTGTCGGGGCGCCCGTGAGCTCGGCCTCGTCGAAGCGGACGCCGAGCACGGAGCTGACACCCTCGCCGTCGATGGTCACGCCCCAGAGTGCGTCGGCCGCGGCCATCGTGATGTGGTTGTGGGTGACCACGAGGAATTGCTGCTCGGCGCCGAGCCGGCGGAGCAGGCGCGTGAAGCGGAGGACGTTGCTGTCGTCGAGTGAGGCGTCGACCTCGTCGAAGACGTAGAACGGGCTCGGGTTCACCTGCTGCAGCGCCAGGACGACCGCGAGCGCGGTGAGGGCGCGTTCGCCCCCGGAGAGCAGCCGGAGCGGGGTCAGCCGCTTGCCGGCGGGCTGGGCGAGGATCTCGACGCCGGGGCGCCGCGGCGCGGCACGAGGTTCGGTCCCGTCGAGGTCGAGCGTTTCCGGCTCAGGATCTTCGAGGCGGAGCGTTGCCTTGCCGCCGGGGAAGAGCTCGGCGTAGAGCTCCTGGAAGTGGAACGAGACAGCACCGAACACGGTGTCGAAGCGCCGCTCGACCTCGCGTTCGAGCCCTCGTGCCATCGACCGCAGCTCGCTGCCGCTGCGGGCGAGATCGTCGTGATGGGCGCCGAAGACCGTCACTCGTGCCTCGAGCGCCTCGTGCTGTTCCGGCGCCAGTGCGTTGACAGGGCCCAGCGCGGAGATGCGGCGCTCGAGGCGGACGATCTCGCGCTCGGCGCGCTCCGCCGCCGCCGGGTCGAGCTCCATGGAGTCGTCGTCCGCCAGGTCCCGAACGGCACCGGCGAGCTCGGCCACCACCGCCTCGCACTCGACGACCTCGCGCTCGGCGGCATCGCGCTCGTCTGTGGCTCGTGCCACCGCGACCGCCACCTCGGCGCGCTCGGCCTCGAGCCCGAGAACCGAGCGTTCGAGCTCGGCGATCGGGGACGCCGCGGCGTCGTGCGCGCTTTGCGCGGATGCCAGCTCGACGATGGCTCCTGCGGCGGCGGCCCGGCCGCGCATGGCATGGACGATGGCTGTGAGTGCGTCACCTTCAGCGACGAGGCGCCGGGTCTCGGCGGCCGTGAGCCGCGCTCTGGCCGCGTCGAGCGCCCGGCGGGCCGCCTCACGCCGCTCCTCGATGTGAGCGCCCTCGGCCTTCGCTCTGGAGAGCACGAGGTCGGCCTCGTCGGCCTCAGCCTTCGTCGCCGCTGCAATGGTCCGGGCTTCCGCGCTGTGGGCCTCCGCTGCACGGAGCGCGCCCCCGACCGTCGTGTGCCGGGCATCGATGGAGGCGAGCCGGCGCTCCGCAACCCCGTGCGCCTCCGCTGCGGCGCCGGCCTCCTCCTGCCGTGATGCGAGCAGCCGTCCCGCGCGCTCCTCCTGTGCCCGAGCGGCGTCCAGCGCCTGCCGGGCGCCGGCGACGACGGCTTGAGCTTCTGCCTCAGCAGCGCGTGCGGCGCGATCCGCCTCGACCGCCACCGACAGCGCCTGGTCGAGGTCGCTCAAGCGCTCACGAGCGTTGGCGGCAGCGGCAACCGCGGCCGCTTCGAGACGGGCCGTGCGCTCGGACTCCGCCGCCGCGGCGCGTTCCTCCTGGGCGAGCTCGATGGTCTCGACGCGCCGGCCGCCGCGGAGTCCCGTCGCGGTGACCACCGTGCCATCGCGGAGAACGGCGGCGACCGCGCCGGTCGTGACCGCTCGCAGCGCCGCGTCGATGTCGGGTGCGAGCCAGACGCCCGCAAGGAGCCGGGCGATGGCGCCGCGAGCCTCGGGCTCCACGTCGATGACGCCCGAGAGCAGCGCGTATGGCGGCGGTGGCCCGTCCTCCGCGATCGCGTCGGGAGCGGCGCTGATGAGTCGTTCGCGAGGTCCTTCGCTGTCGAGGTGCGCGGCGGCCGCCTTGACGTCGTCGACGACCCAGGCGCCGAGGTCGGCCTCGAGCGCCGCAGCGACCGCGTCCGCCATCGAGTGGTCGGTGACATGCAGGCAGTCGACGAGACGGCGGCCGCGCAGTGTCCCCGCGGCGACGGCGCGGGCAACGCCGCCTTCGCCGATCGTACCGCTGAGCCGGCCACGCGCCGAGGCGAGCGCCGCGAGTGCGCTGCGCGCCTCGGCCGCAGCGCCGGCGACGGCGCGATCCGCGGCGTTGACCGCGTCCCAGGCGGTATCCACGGAGGCGCGCGTCTCCGCAACGCCCGCGGCAGTGGCGCGTGTCCTGACCGACGCCGCAGCAGCCTTCGTCAGCTGCGCCCCGAGTGACGCCGTCAGTTCGGCGATCCGCGCGGCCGCTGCCTCTGCCTCGAGCGTCAGCGTGGCGACAGCGGAGAGGGCGAGGTCCGCGCGCGTTGCCGCCGCGCGGACATCCGCAGCAGCCGACCCGCGCTCGCTCTCGGCAGCGGCGAAGGCGGCGGTCGCCTCGGCGAGGCGCTGCTCGGCGATCGCAGCCTCGGCGGCCGCACCGGCGGTGATGCCGCGCAAGCGCTCCGACTCCGCCTCGAGCACGGCCCAGCTCTGATCCTCCGCGCCGCCCTCGACCGCGGCGAGCGCGGCGATGGCGGCATCGACCTCGGGCACGATCGTGGCCAGGTCGGCCTCAGCGAGTCCGCGCTGCGCGACCGCAGACCGGAGACGGTCCGCGAAGCGCCGCTGACCTCCCTCTCCCCGTTCGACCTCGAGCCGCGCCGCCTCGAGCCGGCGGGCTGCGGTGTCGCGCGCCTCGCGCACGTGATCGAGCCGCGCACGCGCCAGCTCCGACCGGTGGCCGAAAGCGGCGTCGGCCTGGATAGCCGCCTCGCAGCGGCTCAGCGCGTGATCGAGACGCCTGCGAGCCTGCTTGAGGCTCGCGCGCGCCGCTCGCCACTCCTCGTGCGCGAGGCTGCCGCGCAGCTCGGTGAGACGCTCGCTCATGGTGCGCAGCTCGAGGGCCGCGACCGACTGCTCGCTGAGCTCCGAGAGCCGCGGGGCCGCATCCTCGAGGAGGTCGCTGAGGCGGCGCACGACGGCATCCGCGCTGTCCAGCCGGTGCGCGGCATCCTCGCAGGCAGCACGCAGCGCCCTGACGCCGGCTGCCTGCTCCACGAGGGTCCGTCGTTGAGCGGGTGTCGCTTCGATGATGCCGTCGATGTCGTTCTGCACGACGACGGCGTAGCCGTTCTGGGTCAGCCCCGTCCCGCCGAGGAGCCGCTCGAGGTCGCGCAGGCGGGCGTGCTCGCCGTTGATGCGGAACTCGGTGTCGCGGTCGCCGCGAGAGACGCGGCGGCTCACCGAGACCTCCGGGTCCTCGGATGGCAGCGCGCCCTCCTCGTTGTCGATGACGAGCTCCACCTGGGCCAGGCTCATGCGCTGGCGCCCACCACCGCCCGCGTAGATGACCTCATCCATGCGCTGGCCGCGAAGCTCGCGAGCGTTGGTCTCTCCGAGCGCCCACCGCAGCGCGTCGACGAGGTTGCTCTTCCCGCTGCCGTTCGGCCCGACGATGGCCGTGATCCCCCGGTCGAAGATCACCTCACTGCGCGCGGCGAAGGTCTTGAACCCGGACAGGGTGATCCGCCGGAGCCTCATCGGCCCGATTGTCCACGGGCGGAGCGCACGGCGTCAACATCTTGGGCTCCGGCGACGCCGGCGCCCCAAGATCTGGTGCTCACTGCTCCGCCGTGGGCGTGGGCGTGCCACCGCCGCCACGTCCGCGCCCGCCACGGCGGCCACGGCGCCGCTTCGGTGCCGGCCCCTCCGGCTTCTTGGGCGGTGCGGGTGGTGGCGCCTGGCGTCCCACGAGCGCTTCGGCGGCGTGGCGCAGTGCGGCGAGCAGACTCCGTCGCGGCCGCCCGACTTCGGCGGTGGCTGCTGCCGCGTCGCTGGTCCGCGCACCTCCTCGGCTGCGGCGCCGCCTCGGCGTGGCGCCCCTGTCGGCGGCGACCTCCGCGACGCGGCGGCGGACGCGCGCCGGCTCCGACGCGACGGTCTTGGCGGCATCGCGAGCGGCGCCGGCGGCGGCGGCGGCGCCGCCCCTGCCGGTCTTCGAGAGCTTGTCCAGCGCGTCGTGCGCGGCGGCCTGCTCGGCAGCCTGCTTGGTCGGGCCACGGCCCGTGCCGCCCACGCGCTCGCCCAGGAGCACCTCGGCCGTGTACTCGCGCCTGTGGCCGGGTCCCCCGGTGGCGACGACCCGGTAGTGCGGCGTGTCCCCGGTCCGGTCCTGCGATGCCTGCTGGAGCTGGCCTTTGAAGTTCTCGTCGCTCCACTCGGCCAGATCGCCGATGTTCTGGAGGAAGACACGGGTGGCGGCGCGATAGCCCTGGTCCAGGAAGATCGCGCCGATCATCGCTTCAAACGCGTTGGCAAGCAGCGAGGGGAGCTTGCGCGCGCCGGTCTTCACCGCGCCACGCCCCATGAGGAGGGTCTCGCCGAGCTCGAGGCGCTCGCCGAGCCGGGCGAGCGACGTCGTGTTGACGAGCGCCGCGCGAAGCTGCGTCAACTGGCCCTCGTCGTACGTCGGGAAGCGCCGGAACAGGTACTCGCCGACCACGAGCTCGAGCACCGCGTCACCGAGGTATTCGAGTCGCTCGTTGTCGTGCCCCGGACCTGACGGCTCGCCGTGCTCGTTGTTCCACGAGGCGTGCGTCATCGCCTCGCGAAGCAGCTCCTGTTTGCGGAACTGGATCCCGATCCGTTTCTGGAGCTCGCGCAGACGCTCCAGCTCGGGATCGGGAAGCGTCATCGGGGCTTTCTGCGCCGGGGGTGGCGCGGGTGCCGGGACGGGCGGAGGGGCTAGGACGCCGCTCCCACCTTCTCCTGGATGTACTCCCAGGCCTGGCCCACCGTTCCGATCTTCTCCGCGTCCTCGTCGGAGATCTCCATCTGGTACTCCTCCTCGAACGCCATGATCAGTTCCACCAGGTCGAGGGAGT
>DATLRX010000099.1:0-3355 GCA_035534435.1 Candidatus Acidiferrales bacterium | reverse complement strand
CGCCGTTGCGGCCTTCTACTACCTTCGCGTCGGGCTGATCATGTACCAGCGCCCCCACGCCGGGACCGAGGAGTACCGCTGGTCGCGCACCGGCTTCGCCGGTACGTCGGTGCTGGTCGCAACCACGGCCGGAACGCTCATGCTCGGGGTGTTGATCGTGCTCGTCTACACCGCGGCGACCGCCTCGCTCAAGGGCCTCATCGTGTGAACGAGGACCTGCTCAAGCGCTTTGCGGAGATCGTGAGCGCCCAGGGAGTGACCGGCGACGTGGTGAGCCCGCCGGACCTCGGATCGCTTGCCGTCGTGGCCCACCTGTGCAACGAGAACGCGATCCCGATCAGCGTCACGAGCGGGGCTCCGTCGACGCACCAGAACGCGCCGAGTGGCGGTGTCGTGCTCAGCGTTCACCGGCTCAATGAGATCGTCGTGGCGGGGCCGGGTCTCACCGTGCGCGCCGGTCCCGGCGCGACCGTCGCGACCGTGCGCGACGCGGCGTCGAAGGAGCGGCTCGCCGTCGTCGGCCTCGGCGCCGACACGGGGTCCGGGCATGTCGGCGCGCTCGTCGCGCGCGGCGATGTCCCGCGCCGCTCGCTCGCCGGCATCGAGGCGGTCCTGAGCACCGGCGAGACGGTGAAGGCGGGTGGCGCCATGCTCAAGGACGTCGTCGGCTACGACCTGCTCGCGGCGCTCCTCGGCAGCGCCGGGCGTCTCGCGATCATCGCATCGGTCACGTTCAGGCTCGAGCCGGCGGCAGCGCGCACGCCGTCGTCGAAGCCGCCGGGGGCACGCATCTGGGAACCGGCACTCGCCGACGCATTCGACCCGAAGCGCCTGCTGCGCTCGGGCACCCCACGGTGAAGGCGAAGCTCGCTGCGCGCGTCGGGCGGTACTGGCACGAATACACGCGGATGCGCACCGCGATCTTCCTCCTGCTCGGCATCCTGGTCATCGTCCTCATCGGATCGTTCGTCCCCCAGCAGAACACCTCGGACCCCTCCAAGGTCGAGGCCTTCCTGACCTCGTGGCCCAACCTCAACGTCCTGTTCGCGGACCTGCAGCTGCCGCTCACGCAGGTGTTCGTGTCTCCCGTGTTCTACGTACTGCTCGGGTTGCTCTACGTGTCGCTCGGCTGGTGCGTCATCCGGCGCGCGAGGGCGCTGATCATGCGCACCCTGCGCGGGTACAAGCGCACCCCGCAGTACTGGGGCGAGTGGGGCTCATGGTTGTTCCACACGTCCTTCTTCCTGCTGCTCATCGCCGTCGTGTGGGGGAAGGCGACGGGGTACCAGGGATTGGTGACGCTCACCGAGGGGCAGAGCTTCACGAACACACCGGCCGGCTACGACACGCTGCAGCAGGGCCTGCTCTTCAACGGCAGCTACGCGCCGTTCACCCTGCGGCTCAACAGCTTCGAGGCCACGTACGCGTCCAACGGTGAGGCGAGCGACTACGTCAGCAACGTCACCGTCCTCGATCACGGGAAGGCGGTCAAGACCCAGAGCATCCGCGTCAACGATTTCCTGAGCGTCGACAACGTCAATGTCTACCAGCAGGACTACGGGTGGGCGCCCACCATCGTCGTGACCAATCCGGAAGGACAGACGGTGTTCGATGGTCCGATCCAGTTCTTCGACGACCCGAACAGCGTCGGTGACAAAGCGCTTGGCGACGGCGTGCTCAAGGTTCCCGACTTCAACTACACGATCAAGGGCGCGTCGCAGCCGATCCAGATCGGCGCCAAGATGTCGTTCTTCCCGGACGCGACATTGCTGCCGTCGGTGGGCAGCAACGGCACCATCGATCCGACCGCGACAACGTACGGACCGGGCGGCGTGGCAACCCGCAACCCAGTGGTCGAGATGCAGCTCTACGTCGGCAACCTCGGTCTCAGCAGCGGTGCGCCGCAGAACGTCAACCAGCTCGACACATCGAGCATGCAGCCGTACTTCAGCGATGGTCACGTGATCCCGCTCCTGCTCGGGCAGTCCGTGCAGCTGCCGATCGACACGGCCAATGGCAAGACCCTGGACTTCACGATCTCGTTCCCAGCGGTCCACCAGTACTCGCTGTTCCAGGTGAACGATGACCAGGGCGTGCTGCTCGTCTACACGTCGTTCATCCTGATCATGAGCGGCCTGCTCACCAAGCTCTATCTGCGTCCCTTCCTCGAGCGGCGCCAGCGCAAGCGACGCAGGCCCATCACGCTCGATCGCCGCTGGTCGTCGGAGTCGAGCGGCGAGCCTCAGCCGGATCCGGACCCGGACCGAGAACCCGCGGCCGTCTGATCGGTCTCGGGCGCCAGCTCTGCAATCCGGGCGGGGGAGAGATAGGTGAGCCTCTCGAGCGCCGTGCCCCGGTATTCGAGCTCGAGAACGCCGCCCTTCGCGCACTGCAGGCGGTGCAGCGCGTAGCGTGGGCGCCGGTCGGCGGTGACCCAGAATCCCTGGATCGGATCGCCGTGACTCACGCAGATGCCACCCTCGCCCGCGTGGTCGGTGAGCAGGCTCGTCAGCGGCCGCTGCAGCCGTGCCGCAAGGGCGGCAACCGACTCGTCGCTCGGGAGCAGTCCGGGCCACGCCATGTGCACGAACCAGAGCGGGCGCCGCCACGGCACCTGTTTCGGCGGGACGCCCTGCAGGTAGATACCGAACCGCGTCTCGATGAGGTCCTCGGTGTAGGTGATCGGGACGTGGTCGAGGTATGAGGCGATGATCTCGGCGGTCTGGCGGGCACGTTCCAGCGGGCTCGAATAGATCTGTGGGATCGACCTCGCGGCGAAATACCTGCCGAGCGCGTGCGCCTGCTTGATGCCCTTCTCGCTGAGCGGGAAGTCCGGGAGGTGCCCGTACAGGACGCCGTTGGGGTTGCGGACGTCGCAATGACGCACCAGGTGGAGGCGCGTCGAGGTGGCTGCCGCAACCTGGTTCACTACAGCCGATGCTACGGGATGGTGCGCCGGGCCGCGCTGGTACGCAGCGGCGGCGATGTGCAGCCCGGCGTCACCGGCATACACGTGGTGCCGGATGGCGTCGAGGAAGTACGTCGTGCTGTCCTGGCGGCTCGATCCACTGCGGATCGCCTGGAGCGCGATGTGATCCCCGGAGGACCAACATCCGCAAGAAGACCCACCGGCCGCGGGCCGGTGGGTCTGGGGGAGGACCGAGGCTTGTCGTGTCAGTGAACGTGTGCGCCCTTCAAGGCTCCGACGACCGGCTGGGTCGCCCGCTCCTTGCTGACTGCGCGCCGCCAGCTGACGATCTCGAAGAGGAAGGCACCGAGCACCACGAAGGCTGCGATGGCCAGTCCGATCGCCGCGTAGAAGGCGTACGAGCCGATCTGCCACCAGCCGTAGGAG
>DATLRX010000098.1:0-6565 GCA_035534435.1 Candidatus Acidiferrales bacterium | reverse complement strand
AAGGGGGAGGCATGATCGCGTGGTTCAGCATCGCTCCTGACGACGGCTCGGGCTCGTACTCCAAGCACGTGGCCGCGGCGCTCGAGATGATCCGTGAAAGCGGCCTTGTGTTTCGTCTGGGTGCCATGGGGACCGAGGTTGAAGGGCCGCGCGACGAGGTGCTCGCCCTCCTCGTCCGCTGCCACACGCTGCTTGCGACGTCTCCCGGTGTTCGGCGGACGAGTACGGTCATCAAGATTGATGATCGCGTTGGTGTCGACAGCGAGGAGATACACCGGAAGGTGAGCGCGGTCGAACGGCTGATCTGATCGCCGGCGTTGCTCAGTCGCGCCGCCGCGGTGCCCGCCACCCCGAATCCAGGTTCTCGCCATGGAAGATCTCGGACACTGATTGATCCGCGAAGACGGCGCGAATCGAGGCCGCGATCATCGGAGCGATTGACACCACCGTCAGGCGCGCGGGCCGGCCGTTCGGGTCAAGCGGCAGCGTGTCGGTGACGATCACCTCGCTGATCGCGGACTCGTCCAGACGCTGTCGCGCGGGAGGGGAGAACAGGGCATGGGTCGCCACCGCGATGATGTCTTGCGCGCCTGCCTGCTGGAGGGTGGCAGCGGCGTTGGTGATGGTGCCTCCCGTGTCGATCATGTCGTCAACCACGACGCAGCGACGGTCGCGCACATCGCCGATCAGACCCAACGCCTCGGAGACGTTGCGCCTGTCCGGCCGGCGAGCCTTTTGCATGAAAGCGATGTCGCAGTCGAGGTGGGCGGCGTACTTCTGTGCCATCTTGCCTCGGCCTGGATCCGGCGCCACGACAACAAGGTCGTTCCAGCCCTTGGCTCGCACACACTCGGCGAGAGCCGGAAGAGCGGTCAAGTGGTCGAGCGGGACATTGAAGAATCCCTGGATCTGCCCTGTGTGCAGGTCCACAGCCATCACCCGGTCGCAGCCCGCACTGCTCAGAAGATCAGCCACCAATCGGGCAGAGATGGGTTCGCGGGCCAGCGCCTTCTGGTCCTGACGCGCATACGCGAAGTAGGGGATGACCGCATTGATGCGGGAAGCACTGGCCCGCTTCAGGGCATCGATCATGACGAGTTGCTCCATGATCATCTCGTTGACCGGTCCGCCATGCGTCTGGATCACGTAGGCGTCGCACCCACGCACCGACTCGAGGAAACGCACGTAGATCTCGCCGGACGCGAAGCGCGCGATCTCCACCGGATTCAATGCGACACCCAGCGCCCCGGCGATATCCGCCGCGAGTTGAGGATGGCACGTCCCGGAGAAGAGCATGGCTTGACGCGTCAGTGAGATCTGCAGCGGAGTCCCCTCGGCGGGCCGTTGTTCAACGCCGTGCTCGGAGCCGCGCGGCGTCACATTCGGCAGCATCCCACGATCTCGGCTTGTGTGTACACCCGCACGCCCGCGGATCGAATGTCATCCAGGGCCCGATCGCCGTCGCCGGGATGACGGTCCACGGCGCGCACCGCCTCGAGCGCAACGATCGTGGCGAAGCCCTCGCCACATGCTGCAAGCGCTGTGGCCCGGACGCAGTAATCGGTGGCGACGCCTGCGACGATCACCTGTCGCACGCCGCGCGCCTTGAGCAGAGCGGCGAGGCCGGTGCCGTCGAATCCGGAGTACTGCTCAAGCGACGGGTCGGTGCCCTTGCTGACAACAACGTGCGCGATGGCGTCGATATCCGGATGGAGCGCCGCACCAGGCGTTGCGATGACGCAATGCGGTGGCCAGGCGCCTCCCTGCGCCGTGAAACTGCAATGACCCGGCGGATGGAAGTCACGCGTTGCCACGACCACACCGACGTGCCTCGCCAGCTCGCGTATTGGAGCGACGACGACATCGGCTCCGGGTACGGCCAGCGATCCTCCGGGAAGGAAGTCGAACTGCACATCGACGGCAATGAGCGCCGTGCCGGCGGGGTCGATCATTTCGGCGTTGTGGTGTGGGATCGGCATCGGTCCGGACCAGTGCTTTGGACGTCAGCCATACATCTGTCGCGGAGACGAGTGAGTTCATCCGAGAGATACACCGGCACGGGTTCGGGGTGCTCGAGCCGGAGCGATCGCTCGGGCAGTGCTGCGAGGCCGGCATCGACGCGGGCGCGCATCGCGGCCAGCGTGTCCGGCCCGCCCACTCGCCGGCCGGCGACCATGACCGGGAGCAGCAGGCACTCGCGATCGGAGTGAAGCTCGGCACGCAAGCCCACGATGTCCCCGCCGAGGCGAAGATTCCTGAACACCTGCTTGGCGCCGGGGAGCGTCGCCTTGCCTTCCGACAGCTTGAGCACGGGCCGGTCGCCGTAGGCGACCAGCTTGTACGCGCTGTCGAGTGACGGTGCATCCGCCGACACGCCCATCTTGGTGCCGACGCCGAAGGCGTCGATGGGCGCGCCACCGCGCACGAGCGCGTCGATGTCGGACTCGTCGAGGCCCCCGCTGACAAAGATGCGCGCGCCAGGACAGCCGGCGTTGTCGAGCAGGCGACGCACGCGGCGCGAGAGTAGGGCGATGTCGCCGCTGTCGAGCCGCACCGAGAACGCATCGCCCAGTCCACGATCCTTGGCGACTCGGATCGCCTGCGTGACGCCGTTCTCGGTGTCGTACGTGTCCACCAGGAACGTCGGATGCTCTGGAAAGTCCTCGACGAATGCTGTGAAGGCCATATCCTCCCGGGCGAACGCCTCGACGTACGAGTGGGCCATCGTCCCTGACAGCGTGAGCCCGAAGCGTCGTGCTGCGGCGACGTTGCTGGTGGCGGCAAAGCCGGCGATCGCCGACGCGCGCGCCACCGCCATGGCGGCCTCGACGCCGTGGGTGCGCCGGAAGGCGAAGTCCACGAGCTCACGTCCCCGCCCGGCGAGTCGGCAGCGCGCGGCCTTGCTGGCAATGGCGGTCTGAAACGTGATCTGGTTGAGCAGATACGTCTCGACGATCTGCGCCTCCGCGATGGGTGCGCTCACCTCGAGCAGGGGCTCGTTCTCGAACATCAGGGTCCCTTCGGGGACAGCCCAGACGTCGCCGGTGAAGCCGAGCTGTGCCAGGGCGCGGGCATCAGCGGGCGTGAACCCGGGGATCCGGCCGATGTACGCGCGGTCGTCGCGGTCGACGGCAAATCGCTCAAGGAAGCTGAGACAGTCATCGAGGCCGGCGGCGACCAGGAATCCACGTCCGGGTGGCAGTTTGCGCACAAAGAGGCTGAACGTCGCCTGCCCTTCCATTCCGTGCCGGAGATAGCTCGCTGCCATGCGCAATTCGTAGAGATCGGTGAGAAGCAAGGCTCCCATCAGCTCAGTCTCCACGACGCGCAACTGGGTCCGCCAGGGTCAATGGTCCTCGACTGTCCTTTACCGCGGTGGCGCCGGCGCAACGGGTGTCAGCTGGTTGGTGCGGCGATCACCGGTGCGCGTCCATGGTGCCTGACGAACTCGTGCAGTTGGGGCAACGGCATCGGCCTGGAGAAGAGGAACCCCTGCGCGTGCTCGTAGCCGATCTCGGCGAGCGTGGCCGCCTGCGCTTCGGTCTCGATGCCCTCGGCGACGATCGAGGCCCCGATGGCCCGGCTGAGCTCGTAGATCGCCGCCGCCATCGTGCGCGCGCCGGGACGGTCGGCAACGTCCGTGACGAAGGCGCGGTCGAGCTTGATGATGTCCACCGGCAGGCCCTGGAGCCGGCTGAGCGAGGAGAACCCGGTGCCGAAGTCATCGATGGCGATACGCACCCCATCGCGACGCAGCCGTTCGAAAGCGACTCGAACTGCGGCGAGGTCGTCGAGGAACGCGCTCTCAGTGACCTCGACGATGAGCGCCGCCGCGGGCAGCCCGGAGCTCGCCAGGATGCCGTCGACCCAGCCGGAGAAGTCGCCGGTCATCAGCTGTCCCACCGAGACGTTGACGCTGACGCTGACGCGTGAATCGTGGTCACGGTACAGGGGGGCCATGTCCAGGCACGCCCGCTGCATCACCCATGCCCCCATGGGCACGATGAGCCCGGAGGCCTCGGCGATTGGGATGAACTCCGCGGGCGGAACGGGCCCGGAGATGTCGTCCCAGCGCAACAGCGCTTCGGCGCCGACGATGCGACGGTCAGGGAGGGTCACGATGGGCTGGTACACGAGGCGCAGATCCTCGTTGTGGAGTGCGCTCCGAAGTCCGACCTCGATGGCGAGCTGACGCTGGATGCGGCGGCGCGATTCAGGGGCGTATGCACGGATCTCACCGCGTCCCGACCGCTTGGCGTCGTGGAGAGCCGAGTCGGCGTCGCGGATGAGGTCGGCGGACGATCCCCCGGCGGGGGCGAAAGCAATGCCGATTGACGCAGTCATCGTGACCGTGTGCTCCCCAACCCGGATCACGGAGGTGAGTGCGTCGTGGACCTTCGCGGCGACCTCATGTGCCTCGGTCATCCTGGCGGATCCCGGAACCACCACGGTGATCTCGTCTCCGCCGGTGCGTGCCATGGTCAGGGCCGGCAGCACTGCCGTCAGCCTGCGGGCAAGCTTGCCGATGACGCCATCCCCGACCTGGTGCCCGAGGCTGTCATTGATGACCTGGAGCTTGTCAAGGTCGACGACCACGATCGACACGGGCTCGGCCCCCGACCCGAGCAGCGTGTCGATGTGATCAAGCAGTGCAGCGCGCGAGAGCAGCCCGGTGAGCACGTCGTGATTGGCTGTGAACACCGCGCGCTGTTCCGCGAGGTGCCGCTCGCTCACGTCCGTGATCACGGCGAGGACGCCGGTGACCTCACCGTCGGCATCGCGACTGGGCGAGTAATAGCTCTGGTAGAAGCGGCCCTGGTGTTCGACGGTTGCGAGGGCCTCCTCGCCGCGCGCTGCCCTGTCGATGAGCGCTGCCGCTGCGCTGAAACCGGGCGCCTGGTCCAGGCGCTTGCCGACGGCCGCCTGACCCAGAACGCTCTGCTCGAACAGGCGTCCGGCGACGTCAAGCAGACAGCCGTCGACGTTGAGTGACGCCACCAGCATTGGTACCGCCGTGAGAACCGTGTTGAGCAGGTCCCGGTTGTGCGAGCCCGCCGCTTCGGCTGCGAGGTCGTCGGTGATGTCGGTCGTCACGGTGACGACGCCGGTGATCTCCCGCCCCGCCTCACGCAGCGGTGCGTGGACGCTGGAGAAGATCCTGCCCCGGAAGGTGCTCCTGGTGGTCGACTCGTGGCCCTGGAGGGCGGCTTCGAGCGCAACGAGCGTGTCCGCGTTGTGGGGAACCTCGCGCACGTCGCGACCCACGAAGGTGCCGGCATCCAGGGTTGGGTACCTGACTCCGCCGCCGGCAACCAACGTGAAACGCAGATCGCGGTCGAATGTGGCGACCGACGCGCGCGAGGAGGCGATCGCGGTTTCGAGGATCAGCTGGCTGCGCCGCCGCCCCGCCTCCGCCGCCCTCCGCTCACCTTGTTGCTGCACGAGCACCAGCAGGTGCCGAACGCTGCCGTCATCGGCGTGGACTGCGCACACCGTGTCGAGCACGGGCTCGAGGTGATCGTCCTTGCAGGGAAACTCGCGCTCGACCACATAGGAGTCGATCTCGCCCGCCAGGAGCCGGTCTGTGGGAGTGCGATCCCAGGGGCCACCATGGCGGAAGATCGCGTCCGCGTCGGCGCCGACCAGTTCCTCGCGCGTGTAGCCCATGAGCGTGCAGAGCGCCTGGTTGGCCGCGGTGATGCGGTATCCCGGGATCTCGATGGCCAGGAGGCCGATCGAGGCTCTCTCGAACATCTCGGGAAAACGCCACAGTTCCTCGATGAGACTGTTGTCCACGGCCTCGGGGCGACGCATCCCGGCGATGCTTCCCGGGATATCGGAACCCATTGGTCAGCAATAACAGGTCACATTGCCGCCGTCTGTCCCGTTACGACCCCAGAGCGACCGCAGAGGGATGACGTAACCCACTACGGGGTGAGCCGTCACCATGACTCCACAAGCGTGGCGGCGACGGTGGGCGCTCGCGGTGGATTGACGTGGCGGGGTCTACACGCTCTCAGCGCACCGCCTTCTTCACAAGCGCGGTGATCTTGGCCTCTTCGGTGGCGGTCAGTTTGCTCAGCGCGTACTGAATCGGCCACATGACACCGTCGTCGATCTTCGCCTTGTCGCTGAAACCGAGCGTCTGGTATCTGACCTTGAACTTCCCCGCGTTCTGGAAGTAGCAGATCACATTGCCGTCCTTGGCATATGCGGGCATTCCATACCACGTTTTCGGCGTCAGATCCGGTGCCGCTGCGGTGATCAGTGCATGAACCTTCTTGGCGATCGTGCGATCCGGCTCCTGCATCTTGGCGATGGCCGCGAGCAGCTCCGCCTTCCCGTCCGCCCTGGCCGCCTCGGCCTTGAGCTCCCTGACGCGTTCGCGCGCCGCTGCCTTTTCCTCCGCGCTGAAGCCCGCGGATGCCGTGTTGTGAGCGCTGGTGCGATCCGCGCGTTTCGGTGCTGTCTTGGTCGCCGGCTTGGTTGGGGCCATGCGTTGCGCTCCTCTTCGCGAGTTGACGAGAACCATCGCCAGTCTATTGCCACAGCGCTCCACGACACG
>DATLRX010000097.1:0-9302 GCA_035534435.1 Candidatus Acidiferrales bacterium | reverse complement strand
CTCCCCAGCCGCGATGCGCCGTGCCTGGCAGCTCTTTGCGGTGGATCATCGTGCGCTCTGGAACCTGGTCAAGCAGCACGGAAATCTAGGGTTCCCTACGCGCGCACGGATCGTGCGTCGCGAGAGAACGGCACCCGTCGTCGAGGTGAGGCAGACGCAGCCCAGCGGCGTTGGCCGGATCATCTTCAGCATTGATAGCCTCGAGCTCATCGGTTGGAACGCACACGAACGATTGCAGTGATGTCCGCGCCGCTTGCGGTGTGGAATGCCGTCGAGCACGGGACGGTCGCATCCTCGGACTCGTTGGCAAGTGCCTGGTCGTTTCTGCAACAAGGTCCCGGTCGTGCCCGGTTGAGATGTCAGGGGCTACCAGTGAGTCTGTCGTTGCTTCGATGCCATGACTGCCTCTTCCAGCGCCTCGAGAATGCGCTCACGGAAGTCATTTCGATCCTGACGGTCGGTCTCGACGTCCATTGTCAGACCTCGGCGTCGCGCCGTAATCCAGGGCGGCGTCACCGCAAGGATCTCTCTCCCATCGAAGGCGACCCTCACCACGCTGTCGTCGACCTCGAGGACGCTGACGCTCACCGAGCAATCCACACCAAGGGGAGAGACGACCTTCCACGACCGCCCCCACGAACGCTCCTGACGGGATCCGCCGCTGACCATGCTGCTGGTGTTCAGCGTTTGCCCCGGGAACCCCGTCTCCAGCAGCGTGCGAATGACCGTGTCAAGATCACCGCCCACCCAGTTCGCGAGGGACGGAGCGCGATTATCGAGATCGGGAAGGGAGAGGTCACCATGGTTGGGGCCAAGGGCTTCGATGATTCCCGCGTGGCGACGGCAGTAGATGGCGTCGAAGACGGTGTGCCGATGGTCCGCACACCACCAGGTCGTGCACTGACGCTGTCGTCGGTCGACGTAGACACACCGCGATAAATCAGGCGCCCCGCACTCGGGTTTCGTACACCGCGAGGCCGTGTCCGCTTCCCTGCCACCTGGCGACGGATCATTCGGCCCTCCGGCCGGGGGCGTCATCGACCGGATGGTGACGTTTCTCGCAGGAGGCTGCAACTATTCGCGCGCACGGGGAAACATCAATGCGGTCAAACCTCGAGCCTCCCGCCCGGCATCGTCCGCTCATGGCCAGGTCTCACGACCAGGGGCCACACACCCAGCAGACCCGCAACGCGGTGCAGGGGTCTCCAGTAGGACTGGTCCGGTGACGGTTCGAGAACCTCTCGAACCCATCAGGCCCGCGTTGATGAAGGGCCGGGCCAAAGCCCCGCGGGCGCCCCGTCGAGAGCGTCGCTTCGAGGTTTAGAGGGATGTACTTGCCTTTTGCCCGGCCCCGTGAACCAGCATAGGCCGATTCGCGACTCTTCGTTTCGCTTCGGCCCATCCGGCTCAATCGGATATGTCAAATCGGCCAGATGTGTCCCATCGCGCAACCTTCAAAGACGACGGCAATGGCACCCGCTCCGACTCGCCTTGACCGCAGCCATGGTCGCCACAACACAACGCAGCGTCATCGATTGGCGTGCGAATTCGGCTCCTGGCGCCCTGAGTCGCCAAGATCAGTGCGGGGTGCTGATCGGCTTCGACTTCGCGCTATTCAACGCTCCCGAAGGCCTTGATCTCCTCAAGTTCTTGCGGTGACAACTCGCGCGGTTGGTCGCCGCTGGCCACCTTCTCGGTCTGGACCTGGTGACGGATACTCTCCACGATCTCTGGATTTGCCAGCGTGGTCACATCCCCAACATCGGTGAAGTTGGAGATCGACGCGATCACCCGCCGCATGATCTTGCCTGACCTGGTCTTGGGCATGTCAGGGACGATCCAAACATTGTGCGGACGCGCGATCTTCCCGATCTCACGGTCGATCGCTTCGACGATCTTCTTCTTGATTTCGTCGCTCGGTTGCACCCCCGGCTTCAGTGCCACATACATTTCCACCGCGCGGCCGCGAAGGTCGTCAATCACTGGGACCGCCGCAGCCTCGGCGATCTCATCGACGGTAAGGCATGCAGACTCCAGCTCCTTGGTTCCCAATCGGTGCCCGGCCACATTGATCACGTCGTCGACACGGCCAAGGATCCGAATGTAGCCATCCGGCGCCTGGACGGCGCCGTCACCCGCAAGGTATGGCCAGTCGCGCCAGTCCTTGCTCTGCGGGTCCCGGTTGTATTTCTTGAAGTAGGTATCCACGAACCGCTCGGGTTGACCCCAGATCGTCTGGAAGATGCCCGGCCACGGGTTGCGGATGCAGATGTTCCCCGCTCGCCCGCTGCCCGGCTCGATGACGTTGCGATCCTCGTCATAGATCACGGGATAGATGCCGAGGACCCCCGGGCCGCAGCTGCCCGGTTTCATCTGGTCGAGCGCAGGCAGCGTGCTGCCCAGGAACCCGCCGTTCTCGGTCTGCCACCACGTGTCGACGATGACCGCTTCGCCTTTGCCCACGACCCGGTGGTACCAGCGCCACACCTCCGGTTCGATGGGCTCACCAACCGTCGTCATGTGCTTGAAGTGGTAGTCGTATTTCGCTGGCTCATCCGGGCCGAACTTACGGAGCATCCGGATAGTGGTGGGTGCGGTGTGGAAGATATTCACGCCAAGGCGCTCCGCGATCCTCCAGGGCCGACCGGCATCCGGATAAAGTGGCACGCCCTCGTACATCACGCTCGTCGTTCCGAGCGACAGCGGGCCGTACACGATGTAGGAGTGCCCGGTGATCCATCCGATGTCAGCAAAACACCAGTACGTATCTTCGGGATGGATGTCCTGGTAGAACTTTGACGTGCCAGCAACGTAGGCGAGGTAGCCGCCCGTGCTGTGCACACAGCCCTTCGGACGTCCGGTCGTACCGCTCGTGTACATCATGAACAGCGGCGCTTCGGCCGGCATCGACACCGGTTCGACCATCTTGCCCGCGTAGTCCTTCAACAGATCGTCAACAAAGAAGTCGCGCCCCTCGACCATCGGAGTCTTGGAGCTGTACTGACCGGGGTGGCGTCGCCACACCAGCACCTTTTCGACCTCGATCCCCTGCTCGCGAGCAACGGCGATCGCTTCATCGGCTTTGGCCTTGTGGTCGATGAGCTCGCCGTTGCGGTAATACCCGTCCATGGTCACCAGGATGGTGCTCCCGGAGTCGGCCATACGGCCTCCACAAGCCGTCCCACTAAATCCGCCGAACACCTGGTTGTGGATGACCCCGAGGCGGGCGCAGGCGAGCATCGACACCGGCAGATCGGGAACCATCGGCATATGAAACGTGACGCGGTCACCGACCTTCACGCCCCCGAAACCGCGTAGGAGCGCAGCAAACTCGTTAACCCGTTTGTAGAGCTCCTGGTACGTGATCGCCTTGGTCTCTTCGGCCTCAGGCTCGGGGACCCAAATAAGAGCCGCCTTGTTACGGGATTTCGCCAGATGACGATCGACACAATTGACGCTGGCGTTGAGTCGGCCCCCAACGAACCACTTCCAAAACGGCGGATTGCTGGTGTCCAACGTGGTGTGCCAGTACTTATCCCAGGTCAGCAGGTCCGCATACTCTTTGAAGCACTCGGGGAAGTTCTCCTCACGGAACCGTTCCCGGATGCTGGGGTCGCTGGCATTCGCCTGTCCGATGAACTTCGGTGGCGGGGCGAAGTAATCCTCCTCGCGCCAGTGCACCGCAATTTGGGCTTCCGTGACCTGCACTTCCACTGCCATTGATCGACCTCCGACTTACCGCCTGACCCGCATCGGTCTCCATACCGTGGTGAACGCTCCCACTTTAGCCCTCCGCTAGCAGCCTTGCAGCGACAGCGAACTCCCGAAGTTCAGCGGCCATGGTTGCCTGATAGGTCAAGGCCTGGAGGTCACCTCGAGCAAGAGAGTCTCGGCAAAGTCCGCGGATGAGGTGGAGCGCTTCCAGGGCCATGTAGGGAAGCGCCTCAAACGGCGCTTTCTCAGTCTCCACCCGCAGCAGGGCGAACTCACAGGCACACTCCTCGTTAGGAGCGACGGCTTCCAGCTGCACGAGCCGAACCGACAACTCCCCGATGATGTATTGCTCGGTCACTGCCAAAATCGCCCGGCTGTATGAGCGTCTCCGGCGGCCTGTTCCCGCTCGGTGTCGCCCCATAGTGCGCCGCCCCGCCGGCATGGTCAAGCCGGCCTTCAATCAGGCAGCGTTCCCGCCTCGTCGCCCCGGCGCCGCCCTCGATTTGGGCCGCCAAACTTGGCCCCGGCGTCAGTTCACCCGAGGCTGAAAGGCTCGATCCTTGGAGCCGGCGTATCGCGCTGTGCGTCCCGCACGGACGGCGATGAGCCCTGAGTCGGTGGCGACACAGTCAGAGCCGCGCATGGCAACCGCGCTTCCCGGGTGGCAGACTGAGCGCCGCCATGTCTGAAACGCTCACCGTCACCGACAATCGCACCGGCGCGACCTACGAGATCCCCATCGAGGAGCATGCCATCCGCGCGACCGCCTTCGAGCAGATGTGCGCCCCGGACGACAACCACGGGCTCCTGGTGTATGACCCGGCGTTCATGAACACCGCATCGTGCGTCAGCCGCATCACGTACATCGATGGCGATGAGGGCATCCTCCGCTATCGGGGATATCCCATCGAGGAGCTCGCAGAGCACAGCACGTATCTGGAAACCGCATACCTTCTCGTCCACGGCGAGCTGCCCACCCGCGCGCAGAGGGAGACCTGGGTGCACGACATCACCATGCACACGCTGGTGCATGAGAATGTCAAGAAATTCATCGACGGCTTCCACCATGACGCGCATCCCATGGGCATCCTGGTGTCAACCGTGGGGGCACTCTCGACGTTCTATCCCGACGCAACACGAATCTACGACGAGGAGCAGCGGCGCGTCTCCATCTATCGTCTCATCGCCAAGATGCCGACGCTGGCGGCGCTGGCATATCGCCACTCACTCGGACTTCCGTACAACTACCCCGACAACGATCTCTCATTCGCGGCCAACTTCCTGAGCATGATGTTCAAGATGGTGGAGCCGCGATACCTGGCCGCGCCGGAGATCGAGCATGCCCTCGACGTACTCTTCATCCTGCACGCCGACCACGAGCAGAATTGCTCGACGAGCGCGATGCGGACGGTGGGCTCATCGCACCCCGATCCTTACTCCGCGACGGCCGCTGCGGTTGCCGCGCTCTATGGGCCGCTTCACGGCGGCGCCAATGAGGCGGTGGTGCGCATGATCGAGCGGATCGGCTCGGTGGATCGCATCCCCGACTTCGTCGCCGGCGTCAAGGCGGGCAAGGAACGGCTCATGGGCTTCGGCCACCGCATCTACAAGAACTACGATCCGCGCGCCAAGGTCATCAAGCGCATGGCCGACCAGGTCCTTGGCGTCACCGGCTCATCGCCCCTCCTCGATGTGGCCTCGGAGCTTGAGAAGATCGCGCTCGAGGACGAGTACTTCGTGAGCCGCAAGCTCTATCCCAATGTGGACTTCTACAGCGGCTTCATCTACCGAGCGCTCGGTATTCCCGTGGAGATGTTCCCCGTGCTCTTCGCCGTCGCCCGGACAGCAGGATGGCTCTCGCAGTGGGAGGAGTCACTTCTCGACCCGGAGCAGAAGATCTCGCGGCCGCGGCAGATCTACGCAGGCAGCCCTCGGCGTTCCTATGTGCCAGTGGCGCAGCGTCCTTGATGCCAGACGGCTGCCGTCGTCTCGCGCTGCGATCTCGCGATCGCACACCAAAGTTGTCGAGCGGAGGACGCGCCGGGTGAAACCTCAGGCCACATCAGTCGGGCTGATTCCTGTCGTTGGGCGTCACGACCGCACTGTCAAACGTATGGGTTCTCTTCAGCGACTCGCATGCTCGAGATCGGCGGCGGGATGCCCAGGTGGTGACGACGGCCAGCTCACCACTGCGCGGAACGTCGCATCGACCAATACAGACTCAGCCGATGCTCCGTTTTAGGCAGCACGCCGTGATGAGTGCACTCGGACTCGCCGATACGCGGCAGTTGACGATGATCTTGTCTTGAACGTCTCGCTCATCTCGGTTCGCGAGCGTCGCGACAGCGCACCACTGCGGTCATCACGCACACATTTCCGATGAGCGTCGGTGCTCCAACAGGACGTAGGCCAACCGAGGCAACGAGCGTTTGACAATCGGGATGCTCCCATCTCAGCGCCCATCAGCGGCGGCAGCGGTGGCGCAGCGACACTTGAGAGTCGAAGACGCCCGTCCGAAACTGCGGGCTGAGCCACGCTTCGTCGGTCGACTCCCTGCAAGCGCTCGTTCCGCGCGATGCACCTCATTTGGCCGCAGTGGCCAATTGGAACGCAGCGGGTGGTGCACCAGTGGCTCAGAAGCCCACGCGCTTGATTGAGCTGTGACATTCGGCCCTGGCGCGCCAGGTACTTCGGCTCTGCCGGTGTGGACAAAGCCGCTCTACGCTGGCAGATACCCGACGGACACATCAGGAGCAGCATGCGGACAGACGCGCGCACCGAGGTCGCCGATGCGACTCTTCCGCAATTGATCCAGGGCGGCTTGGGCGTGGCTGTCTCCAATCATCGCCTCGCGCGCGCTGTAGCCATGACCGGTCATCTCGGGGTCGTCTCGGGGACGGCCATCGACCTCGTGCTCGCGCGCCGACTCCAGGACGGTGATCCGGATGGCGACATGCGCTATGCCATGGCGCGGTTCCCGGTGCCCGCAATCGCCGAGCAGGTACTGCAACGCTACTTCCTATCTGATGGTCGCCGCGGGCGCCCGTATCGCGGTGTCTCGATGCATTCACACCGCGACAAGCACGCATTCCAGGACCTGCTCGTGCTCGCCGCGTTCGTCGAGGTGCTGCTGGCCAAGCGCGATCACGTCGGGCGAATTGGCATCAACCTGCTCACCAAGGTGCAGATTCCCACCGTTCCAACGCTGTTTGGCGCCATGCTCGCTGGTGTCGATTACGTGCTCATGGGTGCAGGAATCCCACGAGAGGTGCCCGGGATACTCGACCACCTCGCGGCCATGGAGCCGGTATCGACCCGGCTCGAGGTAGTCGGTGCGTCTGCCACCGATCCCATTCCCAACCTCCGCTTCGATCCCAATCGCTTCGACATCAGCAGCGAACCGCGGCGTCCAGCGTTCCTGCCGATCGTGTCGTCGCACGTCCTGGCGACTGTGCTGGCCCGCAAAGCGAGCGGTGCGGTGCAGGGATTCATCATCGAGGCACCAACCGCCGGCGGGCACAACGCCCCACCGCGTGGCTCGCCAACCTACGACGCGCTCGGACAGCCCTTGTACGGCGAGCGTGACCGGGTTGATCTCGAGGCCATAGGCGCACTCGGCTTGCCATTTTGGCTGGCGGGCGGCAGGGACTCGCCGGAGCGTGTCCGCGAAGCGCTGGCTATTGGTGCGGCCGGCGTGCAGGTAGGAACGCTGTTCGCCTTTTGCCGTGAATCCGGAGTGGCACGAGGATTGCGCCGGACAGTGCTCGACACCGTCGCCAGCGGCCGCGAATTTGTGCTCACATCATCGCGGGCGTCGTCGACGGGGTATCCATTCAAAGTAGCCTCGGTTCCCGGAACTCTGTCGGAGCGACGGGTATACAGGGCACGGACGCGCGTGTGCGATCTGGGCTACCTGCGGGAGGCATATGTGAAGCCGGGGGGTGGCATTGGCTACCGCTGCGCCGCCGAGCCGGTCGCCGATTACGTCGCCAAGGGTGGTGATGCCGACGCCACGGTCGACCGGCTATGCCTCTGCAACGGACTAGCTGCCACGGTCGGCCTGGGCCAGGTCCGCGCGGTTGGCGTCGAGCCTGCGGTGATCACCAGCGGTGACGGTCTTGGCAGCGTACGGACCCTGCTGGACCACCGTGATGACTATTCCGCTGCCGACGTGGTCGCCCATCTGATGACCGGCGTCCCGCTCGCGCAGTGACGATCGTGAACCGGCCACATCCATGGGACCAACGGCCCACAGCGTTGTGACCTTGTGCCCTGGTTCGTCGCGGGAACCTCGGTGATGATGTGTCAACCGCCATCACCCACCAAGGACTGAACGAAACCAGTGCTCCTGCACGACTACGCGTTTGTGGACGCCCCCGCCGATCGCATCCGCGAACGCATCGCTGCCGATCATGGGGAATGGCTCTCTGGGCTCGCGGCCGGCGCCGTTCGCGAGGGCGAATCGTTGCGCCTGCGGGTAGGGCCAATCGGTTCGCTGCCGATGCTGAGCAAGACGGTGACCATCCACGCCGATCCGCCCATCACACGTGGGCTGATCACGGTCGTGCCGCTCACCTGGCGGGCGACCGGATCCCAGGGCATCTTTCCGGCCCTGAATGCTGACCTCGAGGTGGCCCCGTTAAGCCCGGAAACCACCCAGATGACCCTGCGGGGCCACTACGTGCCGCCCCTCGGTGCTGTGGGTGAGCGACTCGACCGTGTCCTGATGCACCGGGTGGCCGAGGCAACCATCCGCTCGTTCATGCGCCGTCTCGCCGTCAGCCTCACGGCCAGTCCACACCCCGTCAGATCCGAGGTACCGATCACGCCAGACTGGGAACCCGCGTGAAGCGCTCGACCAGTCACTTACCAGCCGCGGGACGACCCCAGATGACTCGGCTATGGGATCCACAATCAGCGATGACCGTAAGGATCGAATCCGCCCACGCCACAACCGAGGGAGTGACATGAAGACGTCCAATGTCGTGGCGGCCAGCTCGGTGGTGGCCGCGGCTCTCGCGGCCGCAGGAGTGTTCGGATGGGGCATGGGCCTTGCGACCCACGACGCGACCTCAGCGCCGGCGTCGTCGCCAGGCTCAGTGGCGCGGACAGCCCCAACCCTGCCGACCCATCTCTTCCTCACCATCGTCACGCCGACGATGACCGGCTCGCAGGTCGGCCCGGCGGTGCTCCCCTCCCAGGCAACCGTGCCGGCCTTCAGCGAGGTGACGGTGACGATCATCAACTTCGACGACGCGACGCCGCTCACCGGGAGCTACAAGCGGTATGCGATCGCAACGGGCATTGATCGATCGGTCATGTCGCAACCCATCGACAAGACGAATCCCAACGCGGTGGGCAAGTCGCCAGCTCAAAGCTATACCGCAGTTGATCCCAACGTCGTATCGCACACGTTCACAATTCCCTCTCTTGGCCTCAATGTCCCCATCTTGGCAAGCAGCCGCACCACCTTCACCTTTCACACCGGCGCCGCCGGCACATTCGCCTGGCACTGCCAGGATCCCTGCGGCACCGGCCCCTCGGGTTGGAGTGGAGCGATGTCCACGCTGGGGTATATGGGCGGTGAG
>DATLRX010000096.1:0-80960 GCA_035534435.1 Candidatus Acidiferrales bacterium | reverse complement strand
ACCTCGACGCCGCCGTTGACGGGCAGCGGCGTCGCTGACAGCGAGATCCAGCCGCTCCGATACCAGGCCAGGAGTTGCGCTGCTCCCAAGACCGACCCATCACAGGTGCAGAGCACCAGGCTGTTGAGCGCGGGGTCGAGCGCCATCGTCGATGCGGACTGCGGCGAGTCGGCAGGCGTCGAGAGGAGGCTCCACTTGCCGCCGTCCCACCGCCATGTCGTGTTGACGGCGCCTGACACGGGCGGAAGGTCCTCGCAGCAGGCCACCGCGATGAGCCAGTGCGTCGTCGGGTCGAACCACATCGGACTGTAGAAGGCGCCGGACGGAAGGTCACCGCCGGCCGGGCGAGCCCAGCGATTCCCAGCCCAGACCCACGTCGCGCCCGGAGCGCCGATCACGCCGGACGCGGTGGTCAGCACCATCTCCGACAGCGCCGAGTCCCATGCCATGTCGGACCCTTCACCGGGCGTTGGGCCGCCGGCACCGCTGTCGAGTTGCACCCAGCCGGTGCCGTTCCATCCCCACGTGTCATGGACCGGCGTGCCCTGCTCGGTCCGGCCGCCGAAGAGCATCACCATCCTGGTCTCGGGGTCGTACGCCGCCGATGCGCCATACCTCCCCGGAGGGCTCACCCTCGGGTGCATCTGCGTCCACTGGGTGCCGTTCCATCCCCAGGTGTAGTCCCAGTCGTTGACGCCGCCGAAGAGGAGCACTTCGTGGGTGGCGAGATCGTCCGCAACGCTGAAGAGATCGCCCGTCCGGGCCGCGCCGGCCCCCGGCTCCGGGGTCGGATTGAGGAGTGCGACCGAGCCGGCGGGCGCCGCGGCAAGCGGCGCCGGGTGCCGGCCGAGCGAGAGCGCGATGCCGACCCCCGCGACGACGACGATGAGACTGAGCAACGCGAGCACGCTGACGCCCCGCCGTGCCGTGTGTTCTCGCTCGTCCACGGATGCCTCGTCCATAGTCCCTCTCACGAAATAATGTGACACGAGAGACCGGCAGAGAGCCAGCACAAGGGGAACCCATGACCACGCTCGAGAACAGGCCGAACACCGCGCTTCTCGTCGTCGACGTCCAGACCTCTGTCGTGGCCGGAACCCCCCGGCGCAATGCCGTCGTCGCGAATGTCGGGACGCTCGTCGAGAAGGCCCGCCGGGAGCAGGTTCCGGTTGTATGGGTCCAGCACTCGGACGAGCAGCTCGCGCGAGGGAGCGACGGGTGGCGAATCGTGCCGGAGCTGACACCGGACGATGCGGAACCGCTCGTCGAGAAGCATTACGGCGACTCCTTCGAGGACACGTCGCTCGAGACCGTCCTGTCGGGTCTCCGCGTCGGGCGGCTGATGGTGGTCGGCGCGCAGACGGACGCCTGCATCCGATCGACGCTTCACGGTGCGCTCGCCCGTGGGTACGACGCAACCCTTGTCAGCGATGCGCATACCACCGAGGACCAGACGGAGTGGGGCGCGCCACCACCCGAGATGGTGATCGCGCACACGAACCTGTACTGGACCTATCAGACAGCCCCTGGCCGGACTGCCGGAACCGTCGAGACCAAGGACGTCGACTTCACGCGTTAGCCGACCCGGCGCCGGCTCGAGCCCTCAGACGGCCCGCAGGAGCTCGTTCATGTCCTCGAGCATGCGGTCTGCGAGACGGAGGAAGCTCCGTGCGCGCCACGCCGCCTCAGTCGGCTCGCCCGTTCCGATGAGCACCGGGATGACCGCCTCCTTGATCGCGATCAGCAGTGCTTCGAGATCGCCCATCAGTTCCATGACGCGCGCCAAGGCATCGTCCTGCTCACTCAATAGTCCCCCCTGAGGTCCGCCCCGACAGGCCGTTCCCCAACGGTGTCTGTCCCACGGTTCCGCCAAAGATGCCGGTCGGCACCGCGACCATCATCGCACACTTCTGGAGCGTGTGGCGCGTTTGATCTTGTTGCGCCCGACACGGAACATCACGTCAGCCGACCCGGCGCCAGCTCGAGCCGCTGAGCGACCAGACCTCGACAGGTCCGGGATTCGATGTCGTGCTCCCCAGCGGCGAACCGAGGAGCAGTAGCTTCCCGCGATCCGCGTCGGTCACCTCGACGCCTCCGCGCACGGGCAACCCGGCGGCCGCCATCGTCACCCAGCTCCTGCCGGTCCAGCCGGCGAGCTCGGGCTCGGACGGCTGGGAGTAGCCGCACGTGCACAGAATCAGCCGGCCGACGGAGGGGTCGAGGGCCATCGTGGATCCGTCGAGCGGAGCCGGGTTGGTCGTCTCCACCGGTCTCCACCTGCTGCCGTCCCAGCGCCATGTGGAGTCGACGTGGCCGGTCGGTGCGGGCGCGCCCGAACAGCAACCGACGGCGGTGAGCGCTCCGGTGGCGGGGTCTGACCCCATCGGGCTGTAGAACCAGGCGGCGGGGAGGTTCCCCGTGGGCGGGCGGAGCCAGCGCGAGCCGCTCCAGACCCAGGTCGCGCCGGACCCGGCACCGCCCAGCCCGATCACGAGCACCATCTGCCGCTGGGCGGCATCCCAGGCCATATCCGAGCCCTCGCCCGCCGTGGGGCCGCCGGCGCCGAAATCGACCTCGTTCCACGTCACCCCGTCCCAGGACCAGGTGTCGTTCAGCGCAACGCCATCCTCGGTTCGGCCGCCGAAGACGAGCACGGTCCTGGTCTCCGGGTCGTACGCGGCCGAGGCGCCGAAGCGCCCGGTCGGGCTGACCTGCGGATGCGCGAGCCTCCACGAGGATCCGTTCCAGAGCCAGGTGTTGTTGCCGTCGTCCTCACCGCCGAACAGGACCACGTCGTGGGTCGCGAGATCGTCGGCGACCGCGAACGACGTCCCGACCTCCGGCTGCGCGGGGATCGGGCTCGGTGTGACCCGCAGCGGCGCGAGCGCCGTCGGCACGGGCGTCACCGGACGCGGGTGCTGCCCGAGGGAGAGGACGACACCGGCGATCCCGGCGACCGCGACGATGGCCACGAGCGCGAACGCCGACCGTCGGCCGGCGCGGCGAGGCTGCGCGGGCTCCGGCTCATTTCCGTTCTGCATGGCGTGTGCTCATCCAATGTGCCACGACACGTGACGACGCTGGGCGGCACGGCGCTCCGCCGCGACAGGCTGCCGTCGTTGACGCACGCCACCATCAGCTGCATGGCCTTCACCGACGACGACGCGCGCGACTACGTTGCCAAGGTCCGCTGGCAGTTCGCGACGACGATGCCTCAATGGCCCCACGAGTACACCGTGCTCCGGTGGCGGCCCGAGTTCGCGGAGCAGTTCTTCAATCTCGTGGCACGCATCCGCACGGACGGCATCGTCAAGCCCTGGCCGCCTGACGCCGCGACCCCCCGTTACCACCATCACTACCTCGAGCTGGACGGCTGGGAGTACTGGACGATGGACGACATCCTCGCAGACACGAAGCTCATCAACCGCGCGCGGCTCGACGATCCGGCGAGCGCGTAGCGCCGCCTGGTGTTTGGTCTAGTCTCCGATCGCCAGCGGCTCCGCGGGCAGGCGACCTTCGATCAGCGGCATCAGCAGCCGTGGCAGATGCACGGGCGAGAACCGTTCGGGCGTCGCCTGAAGCTCGTCCGGCGTCCACCATCGGTACTCCCGGACGACGCCCGCTTCCTCAGCGTCGAGGCCGCTCGTATCGACGACGTGCTCGTCGATGCGCACGAGGAAGAAACGCTCAAGGTGACGCTCGTCGACGTCCTTCCAGCGAAAGATGGAGTCACGCGTCCAGACCGGCGGCGGCAGCGAGGCCGGATCGACGATGAGTCCGATCTCCTCCTCCAGCTCGCGGACGACGGCGGCCGCATCGGCCTCCCCGGGCTCCACTCCGCCGCCGGGTGCGAACCACCACGGGGGACGGTCCGGAAGCGTGGCGTGGAACAGCACCAACCGGTCGGACCTGTCGACGACGAGCGCGCGCACTGCGTGTCGGATCGGCGGCGCCGCGGCGCTGATGGCTAGAGGTTGCCCCGGGCCGCCTGTTCGCGCTCGATCGACTCGAACAGGGCCTTGAAGTTGCCCTTCCCGAACCCCTTGCAGCCTTTGCGCTGGATCACCTCGAAGAAGAGCGTGGGACGGTCACCGACAGGTCGCGTGAAGATCTGGAGCAGGTAGCCGTCGTCGTCGCGGTCGATGAGGATGCGCAGCGAGCGCAGGCGGTCGAGGTCCTCGTCGATGCCGGCGGCACGATCGCCAAGGGCGTCGTAGTACGCCCCCGGCGTGTCGAGGAACTCCACGCCACGGTCGGACATCTGCTGCACCGTGCCGACGATGTCGTCGGTATGGATGGCGATGTGCTGGATGCCGCTGCCCCGGTAGTAGTCGAGGTATTCCTGGATCTGCGACTTCTTGAGCCCGACGTGGGGCTCATTGATCGGCATCGTGATCATGGTCTTGGGGTCGCGCGCGACCTTGGAACGCAACGAGCTGTACTGCGTCGCGATGTCCTTCTCGTCGAACTCCTGGAACACCGTGAAACCGAAGACCTCGGAGTAGAACGACACCCAGTCGTCCATCCTCCCGGTCTCGACGTTGCCCACCGTGTGATCGATGAAGCGCAGGCCGACGCCACCGCCGCTGCGGTTGTCGGCGCGATAGCCGGGCCAGAAGACGCCCGTGTACTCGTCGCGCTCCACGAACGTGTGGATCGTGTCCCCGAACGTGGCGATGGATGCGGACGTGACGATGCCGTGCTCGTCCTCCGCTCGGCTCGGGTCGGCGACGCCGCGCGCGCCGCGGGCGGTGGCCGCCTCGTACGCCGCGGTGGCGTCCTCGACTCGGAGCGCGATCCTGCGGACGCCGTCGCCGTGCAGACGCAGGTGATCGGCGACCTCGCCCTCGGGCTGCAGCGGCGCGGTGAGCACCAGGCGCACCTTGCCCTGCTGGAGGACGTAGCTCGCCCGGTCGCGGATGCCCGTCTCCGGTCCGGCGTACGCGATGACGTCGAAGCCGAACGCCTGGCGATAGTGATACGCGGCCTGGCGCGCGTTGCCGACCCAGAGCTCCACGTGGTCGGTGCCCTCGAGCACTGGCGCCGCAACGTCCGCAACCTGTGTCATCTGCCCCTATTGTCACCCCTGGGGGTCGGTGACGTGCCCGCCGCTCGTCCGGGGCGCGGAATGCAGCGCCTCTACAATGGAAACGAGATGACCACCCAGGCGGCCGCCGTTGATCCCCGGGAAGCCGAGTTCCAGCGCTTGATCGACGCCGATCAGCGCATCGAGCCGCGCGACTGGATGCCCGAGGCGTACCGGAAGAGCCTCATCCGCCAGATTGCCCAGCACGCCCACTCCGAGATCATCGGCATGCAGCCGGAGGGCAACTGGATCACGCGCGCGCCGTCGCTCCGGCGCAAGGCGATCCTCATGGCCAAGGTGCAGGACGAGGCGGGGCACGGGCTCTACCTGTACTGCGCGGCGGAAACGCTCGGCGTGGACCGCTCCGAGCTCATCGAGCTCCTCGATGCCGGCCGCCAGAAGTACTCGAGCATCTTCAACTACCCCACCCTGACGTGGGCCGACGTCGGCGCCATAGGCTGGCTCGTCGACGGCGCTGCGATCACCAACCAGATCCCTCTCTGCCGCTGCTCGTACGGGCCGTATGCCCGCGCGATGGTGCGTGTCTGCAAGGAGGAGTCCTTCCATCAGCGACAGGGGTTCGAGCTGCTGTACGCGCTCTCGCACGGCAGCACCGAGCAGCATGCGATGGCGCAGGACGCCGTGAACCGCTGGTGGTGGCCGTCGATCGAGATGCTCGGTCCCCCCGACACGGAGTCGACGCACAGCGCGCAGTCGATGGCCTGGGGGATCAAGCGCTTCTCCAACGACGAGCTGCGTCAGCGGTTCGTCGACATGGTCGCCCCGCAGGCGGTCGTGCTCGGGCTGACGCCGCCGGATCCCGACCTGCGGTGGAATGCGGAGCGCGGACACTACGACTTCGGCGCGCCGGACTTCGAGGAGCTCCGCCGCGTCGTGAGTGGTGACGGCCCGTGCAACCGGCAGCGTGCCGCGCACCACCGCAAGGCGCAGGAGGACGGCGCCTGGGTGCGTGAGGCTGCGGCCGCCTACGCGAGGAAGCACGCCGCGGCCGAGCACGCCGCATGAGCACCGATACGCAGGAGCCGCTCTGGGAGGTCTTCATCCGCAGCAAGCGGGGTCTCTCGCACAACCACGTCGGCAGCCTGCACGCGGCGGACGCCGAGATGGCGCTGCGCAACGCGCGCGATGTCTACACGCGCCGGATGGAGGGTGTGAGCATCTGGGTGGTGCCGTCGTCGGTGATCACGGCGTCATCGCCGGACGAGAAGGACTCGTTCTTCGATCCGGCGGCCGACAAGGCGTACCGGCACCCGACCTTCTACTCCATCCCCAAGGAAGTCCAGCAGCTGTGACCATCGTGGTCGCCGACGCGGCGGCCGTGTACACCATGCGCCTCGCGGATGACTGCCTCGTGCTCTCGCACCGGCTTGCGCAGTGGTCGTCGCTCGCGCCGACACTCGAGGACGACATCGCGCTGACGAACATCGCGCTCGACCTGCTCGGGCAGGCACGCGCGATGTACGCCCGCACTGCCGAGCTCGACGGCACGGGCAGGTCCGAGGATGACTACGTGTTCCTCCGCGACGAGCGCGAGTTCGTCAACTGCCTCCTCGTCGAGCAGGAGAACGGCGACTTCGCGATGACGATCGTCCGCCAGCTGCTCTGCTCGACCTTCCAGCTCGCGCAGTGGCAGGCGCTCGAAAGCTCGACCGACGAGCAGGTCGCCGCCATCGCGAGCAAGGCGGTCAAGGAGTCGACATACCACCGCGACCACGCGACCGACTGGACTCTGCGCCTCGGTGACGGTACCGACGAGAGCCACGGGCGCATGGAGGCCGCACTCACGGCGCTCTGCCCGTACACGACGGAGCTCTTCGAGGTCGATGACGTGACCCGTGATGTCGGCGCGCGTGGGATCGCGCCCGATCCGGCGATCCTCGGCCTCGAGTGGGAGGCGTACATCGATACGGTGCTCCGCACCGCCACGCTGCAGCGTCCGGAGTCCACCTGGACGCCGACGGGCGGCCGGCGAGGACTGCATACCGAGCCGTTTGGGTACATGGTTGCTGAGATGCAGCACCTTCATCGATCCCATCCGGGGCTGGCGTGGTGACCGGCGTCGACGAGATCCGCCGTATCGCCGGCGAGATCCCCGACCCCGAGCTGCCCGCGCTGACCATCGCGGATCTCGGGATCATCCGAGAGGTGCGCATCGACGCAGCGGGCGCCGTCGAGGTCGACATCACCCCGACGTACTCGGGATGCCCGGCGCTCGAGGTCATCCGCGATGAGGTGGAGCGGTGCGTCCGCGACCAGGGCTATTCCCATGTGGCCGTGCGAGTCGTGCTGTCGCCGGCGTGGACGACCGACTGGATGACGGAAGCGGGCCGCCACAAGCTGCAGGAGTACGGCATCGCGCCACCACGCGCACGCGGCGCCGACATGCGACTGCTGCAGCTCAGTGTCGTATGTCCGACGTGCGGCTCGGCGCACACCAGTGAGGTCGCGCACTTCGGGGCGACGCAGTGTCAGGCGGTGCGCACGTGCGCGGACTGCCGGGAGACGTTCCCGCACTTCAAGGAGCACTAGGGTTGTCGGTCACGTCGCCTGAGGCGCCGGCTGGGCATCGGCGCGCGACGATCCATCCGCTGCGCGTGAGCGCGGTGGAGCGGCTCACCGATGATGCGATCGCGGTGGAGTTCGAGATCCCGCTCGAGCTCGCGGACGAGTACCGGTTCATGCACGGGCAGCACGTGTCGCTGCGCTCACTCGAGGCCGGCGACGACATCCGGCGCAGCTACTCGATCTGCAGCTCGCCAGCGTCGGGCCGCATGCGTGTTGCGGTGAAACGGCTTTCGGGTGGCGTGTTCTCGGCCTATGCGCACGACCATCTCAAGGCCGGCGACATCATCGAGGTGGTGACGCCGATCGGGCGTTTCAACACGCCGCTCGATCCAGCGCAGACGAAGTCGTACGCGATGATCGCCGCCGGCAGCGGCATCACGCCGATCCTCTCGATCCTCACCACGATCCTCGAGGTCGAGCCGCAGAGCACGGTGACGTTGATCTACGGCAACCGGACCGTGCAGGACATCATGTTTCTCGAGGAGCTCGAGGACCTGAAGAACCTGCATCCGGGCAGGTTCGCGATGTACCACGTGCTGTCACGCGAGGAACAGGATGTCCCGCTCTTGCACGGCCGCATCGACCGCGAGCACCTCGAGCAGTTCTTCGACCAGCTGGTGCGGGCGGACGACGTCGACGAGTGGTTCCTCTGCGGTCCTCGCGAGATGATCGATACCGCGCGGGCCATGCTCGTCGAGCGCGGCACCGAGCCCAGCCACGTCCACTCCGAGCTGTTCCACGCCGATGATGTGCCACGCCCCGTGCAGGTGCGCGAGACGTCAGCGACGCGCGCGGAGGGCGTGAGTCAGGTGACGATCGTCCTCGACGGCAGGAGATCCACGTTCCCACTCGCCCGCGACGGGGAGCGCATCCTCGATGCCGCGCTGCATGTTCGCTCGGACGCGCCGTATGCCTGCAAGGGCGGCGTCTGCGGCACGTGCCGGGCAAAGCTGATCAACGGAACCGTAGAAATGGAGCAGTGCTTCGCGCTCGAGCAGAACGAGCTCGACGCGGGGTTCGTCCTCGCCTGCCAGTCGCACCCCACATCGGAGCAGGTCGTCCTGGACTTCGACCAGTAGGCCCCCGTCAGCGGACGGGGATCGGGTCGGAGGCGACTTCCTCGGCCGGCACGGCCTCGGTGACCGGCGTGCGCAGGATGCTGTCGAGCAACCCGGGATAGGCCTCGTTCAGCTCCTTGCGGCGCAGGCTCGTCAGCTTGCGGGTGCCCTCGAGACGCATCTGGATGATGCCCGCCTCGCGAAGGATCTTCATGTGGTGGCTGAGGGTTGACTTCGTCACCGACGCCACCAGGCTGCCGCACGGGCGGGGCGCCGCGGACTCGGCCAGGTCGCGCACGACCGTGAGACGCACCGGGTCGGCGAGGGCCTGAAGCACCTCGGTGATACCGGCGACCGGCCGTTCGGCCAGAACGCTCGCGTCGTACGAATGCCCCTCCGGGAGCTCCGTTACCCAACCCATAGTTTGACACCCATCGAACTTTATTGTACGATCCACATCGAACGTTACCACAAGGAGGTCCCAAATGAAAGCAGCCCAAGCAACGGCAACCCCACAGACGATCTCCAGCGGGAGGACGGTATGACGTCGTTGCGTTCAGCCGCGGCGCGGCGGTGGATCGCACTCGTCGTCCTGTGCGTCGGTCAGCTGATGATCGTGCTCGATTCAACGGTGGTGAACGTCGCCCTCCCGTCCATCCAGCGCAGCCTGCACACCGACCAGGCCTCGCTCGCCTGGGTCATCAACGGCTACCTGATCAGCTTCGGTGGCCTGCTCCTGCTTGCCGGTCGCCTCGGTGACCTGCTCGGGCGCCGGCGCCTGTTCCTGACCGGCGTGGCCATCTTCACGGTCGCATCGGTGCTCTGCGGGCTGGCGCCTTCCGAGGGACTGCTGACCGCCGCCCGCTTCGTGCAGGGCGTGGGCGCGGCCGTCATCTCGTCCATGGTGCTCGGCATCCTCGTGACCCTCTTTGCGAGCCGGGAGCAGACAGCACGCGCCATGAGCGTCTACGCGTTCGTCGCCTCGGCGGGCGGGTCGATCGGGCTCCTCGTCGGCGGCGTGCTCACCCAGGCGCTCAGCTGGCACTGGATCTTCTTCATCAACCTGCCGATCGGCGTCGCCGCGTTCATCCTCGGCGCGATCCTGATCCCGGAGCACGAAGGCGTCGGCCTTCGTGGCGGCGTGGATGTCTGGGGCGCCGTGCTCATCACGGCGGCCCCGGCGCTTGCGGTCTACGCGATCCTCGAGGCGAGCACCAACGGCTGGACGTCGGTGCGCACCCTCGGCATGGCCACCGTCACCGCCGCCCTTGTCGCCGCGTTCATCGTCGTCGAGTCGCGCGCGCGGCATCCACTCGTCCCGCTGCGCTTCTTCCGCTCACGCAACGTTGCGGGCGCGGTCCTCGTGCGGTCGCTCTTCCCCGTCGGGATGTTCGGATCCTTCTTCCTCGGCGCCCTGTACCTGCAGCACGTGCTCGGCTACTCGCCCGTGGGAGCGGGTCTCGCGTTCATGCCGATGAACCTGTGCGTTGCGGTGTTCTCACTCCTCGTCACGGCTCGCGTGGTGAAGCGCTTCGGCGCCAAGGCCACGCTCATCCCCGGACTCGGGCTCATGACGACCGGACTGTTGCTGCTCGCACTTGCGCCGGTGAACGCGGTGTACGTGATGAGCGTGCTGCCCGCGCTCCTCGTGATGGGCATGGGCGCGGGACTGATCTTCATGCCGAGCGTGCTGCTCGCCATGAGCGGGGTCAACGGCAGCGATTCCGGACTCGCCTCCGGTGTCGCCAATGTGGCGATCCAGATGGGTGCCGCAGTCGGCGTGGCGGTGCTCGCCAGCATCTCCGCTGCCGACAGCAGCGGCCTGCTGGCACGAGGCGCGAGCGTCGACGTCGCGCTGACCTCCGGATACCACCTCGGGTTCGTTGTCGCCGCAGGTTGCGTTGCGTCTGCGGCGATGGCTGCCGCGATCGTGCTGCGCACCGCTCGCCCGGCGGCGCGCGTGCAGCCGCAGGAGGTCGCGCTCCTCAACGTCGACCTGGCCGCCTGACGCGGCTCGTGCGCGGTGGGCGCTGTCGAGGCCGGCTCGACCTCGATGGCCCCACCGACGGTCCACACCGTCCTCCGGTCGATCAGATGATCGGCGTCAGCCAGTCCGCGTGACGGGGATCGTCGCCTTTGCAGGCGGCGAAATAGCGGCCCTGCAGCGTGCGGGTGATCTCGCCGGGCTCGCCGTCGCCGATGCGACGGCGGTCGATCTCGATCACCGCTGAGACCTCGGCGCCTGTGCCGCAGAGGATCACCTCATCCGCGATGTACAGCTCGCTGCGATCGATCTTGCGCTCCACGACGTCGAGACCGAGATCGTCGCGCGCGAATGCCATCAACGTCGCGCGCGTGATGCCCTCGACGATGTTCTCCGATACCGGCGGGGTGAGCAACTGCCCGTGGCGGACGATGAAGAGGTTCTCCGCGCTGCCCTCGCAGACAGTGCCTTCCTGCGTGAGCAGGATCGCCTCGTCGAACCCGTTGAGGAAGGCCTCGGTCTTGGCGAGCGCGCTGTTGATGTAGATCCCGGTCGCTTTCGAGCGCGGCGGCGCCACGTTGTCGTCCAGGCGCCGCCAGCTCGACACCTGGCAGCGGATGCCGCCGGTCGTGTCGACGTAGGCGCCGAACGGCACGGGCACGATCATGAACCCGTCGCGGAGATTGTGAAAGCGAATGCCGATCTCCTCGTTCGCCTTGTAGACCAGCGGCCGGATGTAGACGTCGGTCGTGAACGCGTTGCGCCGCATCAGCTCGACCGTGATGCCGCAGAGCTCCTCGACGCTGTGCGGGAGCTTCATGTGCAGCATCTGCGCGTTGCCCGTCATGCGCTGGAAGTGCTCCGGCATCTTGAAGACGTTCATCCGCCGCTGGCTCTCGCTCCAGTAGGCGCGGATGCCCTCGAAGCATCCCGTCCCGTAGTGCAGCGCGTGCGTGAGCAGACCGACATGCGCGTCCCCGTACTGGCACAGCCTGCCGTCGAAGTACACCCACGTGTCCGCCTGCGCGCGACGCAACTCCGCTGCTGCCACCGGCGCCTTGGTCGGGGTCTCAGTCATCGTTCAGTGCCTCGTCAGGGTTTTCGATGAGGTCCGCGAGATGTCGCATGAAGCCACCGGCGACACCGCCGTCGGCAACTCGATGGTCGAACACCAGTGAGAGTTCCACGACCGAGCGTGGCACCACCGCGTTGTCCACCACCCACGGACGTGTCGCAATCCTGCCGACACCGAGGATCGCCGCCTCCGGCGGATTGAGGATCGCCGTGCCGCCGTCGACGCCGAAGGCACCGAAGTTGGAGACCGTGAACGTGCTGCCGCGCATGTCCGCGGTATCGATCGAGCCGTCGCGTGCTGCGCCGGCGAGACGCTGCAGATCAGCCGAGATATCGGGCAGGGACCTGGCATCGGCGTTGCGGATCACCGCGACGACGAGCCCATGGTCGGTCTGCACCGCGACCCCGAGATGCACCGGCGCGAACGTCACAACCTCATTGGCCGCGGTGTCGAAGTGCGCGTTGAGCCGCGGGAACTTCCCGAGTGCCACCGCGCACAGGCGAAGGATCACGGCGAACGGCGTGATCCGAACTCCGCTGGATGCGCCGAGCGGCTCGGAGCGCCATTCCATGATGCGGGTGGCGTCGGCAGTGAGGGTCGCGGTGGCGGTCGGTGCCTCGCGGTACGAGCGCGTCAGGCGTTCCGCGGCAACGCGATCAACACCGGTCAACGGCGCGCGCACGCCGCCGGGCTGCTCCGATGCGGTGCTCGCAGGTTTCGGCGCTCCGGCCTTGCCGGCTCGCTCGAGGTCGGCCTGCGTCACCATGCCGCCGGGGCCGCTCCCGGCGATGGTCGCGAGGTCGATGCCCATCTCAGCCGCGAGACGGCGCACGAGTGGCGAGGCCGGCGGGCCGGCGACCGGGCTTGCCGCGGTCGCAGGAGCAGGCGATGCGACGCTCCGCCGGGCCCGTGGTGCCGCCTCGCTCGTGCCGTATCCGACGAGCACGTTTCCGGAGGCCGAGCCCGACGGGCCGCCGGCCACCTCGATGCTGATCAGCGGTGTGCCGACGGCGATGCTCTCTCCCTCGACGCCGTGCAGCGTCGCCACGCGTCCGGCAAACGGAGTCGGCACCTCGACGACGGCTTTCTCGGTTGTGATCTCGGCGATGGGCTGGTCAACCACGACCACGTCGCCCTCGGCGACGAGCCAGCGGTTGATCTCCCCCTCGGTGAGCCCTTCGCCGAGATCGGGCATGAGAAAGTCGCGCACCGTCAGCATCGATCAGTACTCGAGCAGTCGCGCGACGGCGTCGAGGACGCGGTCGGCGTCCGGGAGAAAATGACGCTCGATCTTCGCCGACGGATAGGGGATGTCCCATCCCGTCACGCGCAGGACGGGCGCGGCCAGGTACCCGAAGGCACGCTCGTTCAACTCCGCGGCGATCTCCGCGCCGAACCCGGCGAACCGCGCCGCCTCGTGCACGACGATCGCGCGCCCGGTCTTGGTGGCGCTCGCGACGATCGTGTCCATGTCGAGCGGCGACAGCGTGCGCACGTCGACAACCTCGAGCTCCCAACCGCTTTCCGCGGCCGCTCGGGATGCGGCTTCCATCGCTGTCGTCACCATCGGTCCGTACGCGATCAGCGTCGCGGTGGTTCCCTCGCGACGAACGACCGCCTCACCGATCGGCGGCGCGGTGACGGGAAGCTCGAGATCCTCCTTCAGCCAGTAGCGGCGCTTGGGCTCGAGGAAGATCACCGGGTCCTCGTACGCGATCGACGCGCGCAGCAACGCATACGCGTCAGCCGGCGTGCCCGGCGACACCACCGTCAAGCCCGCGGTGTGCGCGTAGTACGCCTCGGGACTCTCCGAGTGGTGCTCCACCGCGCCGATGCCACCGCCGTACGGGATGCGGATCACGAGTGGCAGACCCACGCGGCCGCGCGTGCGACTGCGGTACTTCGCGACGTGGCTGATGACCTGGTTGAGCGCCGGGTACGAGAAGCCGTCGAACTGCATCTCGACCACCGGTCGCAGCCCGTACATGGCCATGCCGATGGCCGTTCCGGCGATGCCGGACTCGGCGACCGGAGTGTCGAAGCAGCGGTCGATGCCCATCTCGGCCTGCAGCCCGTCGGTGACGCGGAACACGCCGCCCAGCTTGCCCACGTCCTCGCCGTACACCACGACGCTGTCGTCCTCGCGCATCGAGTCGCGCAGCGCCGCATTGAGCGCGCCCGCCATGGTGAACTCCATCAGGCGGACTCCTCGGCGGCGCTCAGCTCCTGGTTGAGGATCCCGCGCTGCGCCTGCAACTGCGGCGTCGGAGTGGCATACACGTGGTCGAACATCTCGCGCGGGTCGCCGGCGGGAGCGTCGAACAGGAAGTCGCGCATCCGTGCCGCGACCGCCTCACCCTCGGCCTCGACCTCGGCGACGTACGCGTCATCGACGACACCTCGCTCGCGGAGCACGCGCAGGAACGTGTCGACCGGATCCCGCGCGCGCCATGACGCGGCCTCGTCGTCGCTGCGGTACCGCGTGGTGTCGTCCGCGGTCGTGTGCGCCTCGAGGCGATACGTCACCGCCTCGACAAGGGTCGGTCCGTCCCCGCGGCGCGCCCGATCCACCGCGGCGCGAACCGCCCCGTACACCGCGATGACGTCGTTGCCGTCAACCCTGATGCCGGGCATGCCGACACCCGCCGCGCGCAACGCGATCGACGACGCCTTCGTCTGCAGCCGGTACGGCACGCTGATGGCGTAGCCGTTGTTCTGCACCACGAAGACCACGGGAGCCCCGGATACCGCCGCGATGTTCATCGCCTCGTGAGCGTCTCCCTCGCTGGCGGCGCCGTCACCGAAGAACGTGAGCGCGACGATGGGATCGTGCTTGATACGCGCCGCCATCGCGAGCCCCACGGCATGCAGCGCCTGGGTCGCGAGCGGCGTCGTCAGCGGCGCAACCCGGTACTGATACGGGTCGAAGCCGCAGTGCCAGCTCCCCGAGAACAGCGCGAGCAGCTCCACGACGTCGACGCCGCGCGCGAACGTCCCGACCGTCTCGCGATACGTGGGGAACAGCCAGTCGTCGGGCTCGAGCGCGAAGACGGAGCCGACCTGCGCCGCCTCCTGACCGTGGCTCGACGCGAAGACGCCGAGCGCGCCCTGGCGCGTGAGGTTGATCGCCTGCCGGTCGACGCGGCGGCTGAGCGCCATGAGACGGTACAGGCTCCGCAGTTGATCGTGGCTGAGATCAACGTCGTGGGTGGCAGGTGCACCCAGTGATCCCTCCGCTGCCACGTCCTGCCAGGCGGCCTTGGTCAGTGACGCCACACCCGCACTCACGTTCATCGATCCTACCCCTGTGGACCGCGGGCACCGAAATCGGGCGCGCGCTTGCCGCGGCGGGCAGCCACGCCCTCGGTGACGTCGGGGCCGGTCATCCCGAGGAATTCGAGTGCCAGCGAGCTGTCGAAGATCGGGCCCGCCGCCCGCAGCCAGTTGTTGAGCGCGTACTTCGTCCAGCCGATGGCGGTCGGCGACCCGGCGGCAAGCTTGCGGGCGACCTCGAGTGCCTTCGTGTGCACCTCGCCGTCCGGGACGGAGAGCGACACGAGCCCGATCCGCTCCGCCTCGGCGCCGCTGACCGGCTCGCAGAGGAGGAGGTGGTACTTTGCCTTTGCCATGCCGCACAGCAGCGGCCAGACGATCGCGGCGTGATCTCCGGCTGCGACGCCGATGCGTGTGTGGCCGTCGATGAGCCGCGTCGTATGCCCCGCGATCGAGATGTCGGCGAGCAGCCCGACGACGAGGCCGGCGCCCACCGCGACGCCGTCCATGGCCGAGACCACCGGCTTGCTGCAGTTGATCACGTTGTAGACGAGGTCACGCGCCTCGCGAAGCACGCGCGCCCGCGCGCCGAAATCCGAGGCGATCTCTTCGATGAGGTCGAAGTCGCCACCTGACGAGAACGTCCCGCCCGCGCCACGGATGATCACGGCGCGCGTGGCGGCATCGACGTCGACGGCGCGCCACACCTCCGCGAGATCGCGGTGCATCGCCGCGTCGGCGGCATTGAGGCGGCCCTCCGCCCGCATCGTGATCACGAGGATCCCGTCCTCGGGACGGTCGAAGACGAGGCTGGGAAATGAGCTGCCGAGGTCGTTCATGGGCAGCCGCTCACCGTCCCGTGAAGGATGGTGTGCGTTTCTCCTGAAACGCGGAGATCCCATCCTTATAGTCGTGTGTATGCGAGGCACGACCCTGCGCGGCAGCCTCAGCGGCGAGCAGGTTCTTGAACGACGCGTTCTCATCGAGGACGCTGCGCACGATCCGCTTCGACTCGAGGAATGCCGCCGTCGGTCCGCGCGCGATCGACTGCGCCAGCTCGCGACTGCGCCGCGCAAGATCCGCCCCGGCGACGCTGCGGTTGACGAGGCCCCAGTCCTCGGCCTCACGCCCGGAGAGCAGGCGGCCGGTGTAGATGAGCTCGAGCGCGCGATGCGGTCCAACACGCGAGACGAACGCGGCGTGCGCGCCGCTGTCGAGCACCGCGCCGATGCCCGCGAACGGCGATCCGATTCGCGCGTCATCGGCGGCGTACACGATGTCGCAGGCCAGCGCGAGCCCGAGGCCCGTGCCGAGACACGCGCCCTGGACCGCCGCGACGGTGGGGATCGGCAGATCCGCGACGCGCTCGATCAGCGGGTTGAAGATGTCGCGAAGGATCGCCTCGCCATCCTCGTGCAGCGGGTCGGCGTCGGCGAGGTCGCGCCCGCTGCAGAACGCGCGCCCTTCACCGCGAACGAGCAACGCGCGCGCGCCGTCGGCCTCCGCCCTGTTGAGGGTCTCGGCGAGGTCGTGCACCATCGCGAGGTTCATCGCGTTCATCTTGTCGGGACGGTTGAGCACCACCTCGGCGACGCCGCCGTCGAGGCTGTAGCGGACCGGCCCGGCGCTTTCAGATGCCGGCATACGGCGGGCGCTCCTTGGCGGTGAGAATCTTGAGCTGGCTCGCGCAGACGGTGACGCCGTTCTGGTTGAGGATGTCCCAGCGGTAGGTCACGAGGCCCGACTTCGGATCCTTGTCGGACTTCTCGATGACTTCGATGTCGAGGTAGATCGTGTCGTTGATCCACGTCGGCGCCGTGTAGCGGAGACGATCCGACCCGTAGTTCGCAAGGATGGTCGTCGCGTCCGCCGGGACGCCGAGGCCGGTGCCGAGCGCGAACACCATGATCCCCGGCGCGACCCGCTGCCCGAACATCGAGCGCTCGGCCGCGACCTTGTCGATGTGCGGGTAGAACCAGTCGCCGGTCAGCGCGCACCAGTTGACGATGTCGCCTTCTGTGATGGTGCGGCCCCGCGTGCGCTGGGTCTGTCCGACCTCCAGCTCGTCGTAGGTCCGATAGAGGAGAAAGCGATCCACCTGGAGCAACCTCACGTGGCCCGCCTGCCTGGACGATCGGCGGGCTGCCGCAGTCTACGACCGGCGGTCGATCACCCGCTGCAACTTGCCGATCGAGCGCTCCAGCGTCGCTGGATCGATCACCTCCACGGCGACGGTGACCCCGACGCGGTCCTTCACCTCGCGGGCGAGATCGCGTGCGGCGCCTTCGCGACGCTCCGGCGGGCAGTCGGTTCGCGCCTCGACCCGAACCGTCAGCGCATCGAGCCGGCCCTCGCGCGTGAGCACCAGCTGGAAGTGCGGCGACAGGCCCGCGGTCAGCAGCACGATCTCCTCGACCTGTGTCGGGAAGACGTTGACGCCGCGAAGGATGATCATGTCGTCGCTCCGGCCGGTGACCTTCTCCATGCGCCGGAACGCCGGACGCGCCGTCCCCGGGAGGAGCCGCGTGAGGTCACGGGTTCGGTAGCGAACGATCGGCATCCCGTGCTTGGTCAGTGACGTGAGCACGAGCTCGCCGCGCGCGCCGTCCGGGAGCACCGCTCCGGTCTCGGGATCGATCACCTCCGGGTAGAAGTGGTCCTCCCAGATGTGCAGACCGTCCTTCGTTTCGACGCACTCCTCGGCGACCCCCGGTCCCATCACCTCGGAGAGGCCGTAGATGTCCACCGCGTGCATGTCGAGGCGATCCTCGATCTCGGTGCGCATCGCCTCGGTCCACGGTTCGGCGCCGAAGATACCAACTCGCAATGACGACTCTCGTGGGTCAAGCCCCTGACGCTCGAACTCGTCGATGAGCGCGAGCATGTACGAGGGCGTGACCATGATGATCGACGGCCCGAAGTCGTTGATGAGCTGCACCTGGCGCGGTGTCATGCCACCGGAAACCGGCACCACCGTGCAGCCGAGACGCTCGGCGCCGTAGTGCGCCCCGAGACCGCCTGTGAACAGGCCGTAGCCGTATGCGACGTGCACGATGTCGCCCGCGCGGCCGCCTGCGGCGCGAATGGATCGCGCCATGAGATCCGACCACGTGTCGAGGTCGTCAGCGGTGTAGCCCACGACCGTCGGACGTCCGGTCGTTCCGCTCGACGCATGAATGCGACGGACGTCGGTTCGAGGAACCGCGAACATTCCGAAGGGGTAATGATCGCGGAGGTCGTGCTTGGTGGTGAGGGGGAATCGCGCGATATCCGCGAGCGCCGTGCAGTCGTCCGGTGTCACGCCGGCGGCGTCAAATGCGTTGCGGTAGTGGGGGACATTCGTGTAGGCGTGATGCAACGACCAGCGCAGGCGCTCGAGCTGGAGGTCGAGCAGCTGCTCGCGTGTCAGGCGTTCGCCGGCATCCAGGAGGTCCGTCGGCGGCGCGTTTCCAAGCCGGCTCATCCGCTGTCGCGGCCGACCGTGCGACTCGTGCCGCGGAATTCGGCGATGACGTCATCGCCGCGACGAACGGTGACGTCGTAGATGCCCGAGCGCCCGAACCGGGTGCGTTCGACGGCGCGCGCTTCGAGAACGTCACCCGCGTACGAGGGTGCGATGAACGTGACGTTGACGGCGGCGGCGACGGTCAGCGCGCCGTGGCTGTTGCAGGCACAGGCGAATGCCGTGTCGGCGACCGCGAAGACGAAGGCCCCGTGTGTGATGTTGTGGCCGTTGACCATGTCCGCGCGGACGGCCATGGTCGCGGTCGCAGCACCCATGCTGACGTCGGAGACGACGATCCCCAACGACCGCGAGGCGGCGTCGTCAGCGAGCATCCTGTCCACCGCATCCGTCACGCGAACCCCCTGCGAGTCCGAGACCGGCGACCAGGGCCGGCCGCACGTATTGTGACGCCGCTACTCGCCCGCTGCGGTCTCACCTTCGACGTTCTGCTCGCGTGTCAGGAAGAGCGCCACCGCGAGGATGAGGACGACTCCTGCACTGGTGGCGAGCTCGATCAACGATTGCGTGACGGGGATCTCGCCCACGGTCGTCCCACCGGATGACAGCGTCAGTCGTGTCGACACGGCAAGGATGTCTCGCACCGCGGCGATGATGCCGATGACAAGGAACGGGCGGAACGGGAACGCCCATCCCTCGAGGTGGGTCAGGACGGTTCGCATGATGTCGACGAGGATGATCACGACGAGCACACCGTCCACGGCGCTGATGAGCGTCTGCGGGTAGCCGCCCCACGACCCGAGGAAGTCGGCGAAGCTCCGCACCAGCACGACGGCGGCGAGCACGAGCAGCACCAGCGCGATCGCATACTGCAGGAGGTCGATGAGCACGCGTACGGGCGTGCCTCTGCGTACCTCCGGCCACGACCAGGGTCGTCCGGGTTGCGGCGTGGCGCCGGGATTACCGTTCGGGGGACTGGACATTGGAATCTCGGAGTGTATTGCCCCGAGGCGCGGAGCACGTGCAGCCTCTGTCAGTTCGGATTCCTGGCTCCGATGGTATGGCTGTTCACCCGAGCGCGCACGCGCCGGTATGTGCAGATGGAGGCCACGTCAACCTCAAGCGGCGGTGCGAGGCGACCCTCCTCGCCGCGTGGCTCGTCCGTGAGGATGCGCTTCCACAGCAGCTAGCAATCTACACGCCGCCGGGGGAGCCTCCGCGTCCGGGTGATTGACTCGATTCGGGCCGGAATCCGGCGGTTTCGAACTCAATGACGAAGTGGTTGACATCGGTCGAGTGTGGTCCTAGAGTGTGGAACCGCTCCCATGAACGCCACTCACACTTCGAAAGTCACCCTCGAACACGTGGCCGAGCTGGCTCGCGTCTCGCGCGCGACCGCGTCGAGGGTCCTCACGGCCAACCCACGCGTGAGCCCGGAGTCTCGGCGGGCCGTCGAGCGTGCCGCTCGAAAGCTCGGCTACATCCCCAACCATGCGGCGCGCGCGCTCGCGACCGGTCGCAGCGACGCGGTCGCGCTCGTGATCTCGGAGCCGACGAGCTTCATCTTCGGTGACCCCTTCTTCCCCCGGCTCATCCGAGGGATCGGCGACATCCTGACCGCTCGCGACAAGCAGCTCATCCTCCTGGCGCCGCAATCACCGACCGACCTCGATCGCCTCGAGCGGTACGTCGCGGCAGGCCACTCCGACGGCGTCCTCCTCGTCTCGCTGCACGGGACGCATCCGCTCCCTGGCCGGCTGGCCTCCCGGGGGATCCCGATCGTGGTGGGCGGACGGCCGGAGGAAGCAGAGCGCTTCACCTACGTCGACATCGACAACGTCGGTGGCGCCTTCGCCGCCGTCTCGCACCTCGCCGGACGCGGACGCCGGCAGATCGCAACCATCAGCGGGCCGCAGGACGCCTCGCCCGGCCGGGATCGCCTGATCGGCTACCGCTCGGCGCTCGAGGCAGAGGGCCTCGCGCTCGACCTCGCGATTGAGGAGACCGCCGACTTCACGCACGAAGGTGGTGAGCGTGCGATGCGGCGGCTCCTCGATCGCCGTCCGTCGCTCGATGCCGTGTTTGCGGCTTCGGATCTCATGGCCGCGGGCGCGCTCCGCGCTCTCGCCGAGGCCGGGCGGCGGGTCCCCGATGACGTGGCCGTGGTCGGCTACGACGACGATCCGATCGCGGCCACCACAACCCCCCCGCTCACGAGCGTGCGGCAACCGATCGAGGAGATGGGTCGCGAGATGGCGCGGCTGCTGCTCGACGCGATGCATGCGCCTCGACGCGTCATCCTCACCACTGAGCTCCAGGTGCGCCTCTCTTCAGGACGGATGCCGGAGGCGATGTAGGGCATGCGCGTGTTGCTCCGGCGCCTGGGGTTCTACCTGCTCGCGGCGTGGGTGGCGCTCACCGTGAACTTCTTCCTGCCCCGCCTCGTGCCGGGCAACCCCGTCGCGACGGCGATCGGCCATCTCACCTTCGTCAACAGCCAGGTGGTGGACGCCATCAAGGCGCAATTCGGGCTCGGCATCAACGACAGCATCTGGGTCCAGTACATCCACTACTGGGGCGATCTGGCTCACGGCAACCTCGGCGTGTCGTGGGGCAACAGCTTCGAGCCGGTGACCAGCATCATCGGAGCGGCGCTGCCGTGGACCCTCGGCCTCCTGGGCGTCGCCACCGTGATCGCCTTCCTCCTCGGCACACTGATCGGGATCGGGCTCGGATGGATGCGCGGTTCCTGGCTCGATTGGGTGATCCCCGGCACCACGTTCTTCCAGGCGATCCCCTACTTCTTCCTCGGCACCGTCCTCCTGATGGCCTTCGCCACCGGGCTGCACTGGTTCCCGATCAGCCAGGGCTACCAGACGACGGGGGTGAACAGCGTGACCCCCGGGTTCAACTGGGACTACATCGTCAGCCTCGTCGACCACGGCGTCCTGCCCGCGAGCACGATCGTGCTCACGTCCATCGCCGGCTGGATCCTCGGGATGCGCAACATGATGGTGATCACCATGGACGAGGACTTCGTCCTGGTGGCGCGCGCGAAGGGCCTGCCTGCGCGACGGGTGGTCTGGTACGCAGCGCGCAACGCGATCCTGCCGAGCGTCGCCAACTTCTCGCTCGCCATCAGCCTCGTGGTCGCGGGCCAGCTGCTGGTGGAGATCGTCTTCAGCTACCCGGGGATCGGCTACCTGCTCTTCCACGCGGTGACGAACCAGGACTATCCGATGGTGCAGGGGATCTTCCTCGTCATCACGCTCGTGGTGCTGCTCGCGAACTTCCTCGCGGACATCGTGTACGTCGGCCTCGACCCGCGCGCCCGCCAGGAGGCTTGACCGCGGTGAGCACGACGGTCCAGGGCCTCACCTCCGCACCGGTCTCCGGCGTGCCGTCGCCTGCCGTCCCCCGGTTCCGCGCGTTGCGCCTGCCTCGTTCTCCCAAGGTCATCGCAGGCGCGGTGATCCTCCTGCTCTTCGCGCTGCTGGCGATCATCGGCCCGATCATCGCCCCCTACAGCCCGACGCACACCGATCTCACGTGGGTGCAGATCGTGCCGGCGAAGGGATTGTTCGGGTCGCCACAGATCCTCCCGCTGTCGCCGTCGCGCGCGCACCCGCTCGGCACCACCATCTACGCGAACGACGTCCTCTCGCAGCTGCTCGTCTCCGCGCGGGCGACGATGCTTGTCGGGTTCCTCGCCGGCGCCGCGGCGACGGTGTTGTCGATCGTCGTCGGTGTGACGGCCGGCTACATCGGCGGCTTCACCGACGACGGGCTGTCGCTTGCGGCCAATGTGTTCCTCGCGATTCCCGGCCTGCCGCTGCTCATCGTGCTTGCGAGCTATGTGCCCGGCGCGGACTCGAGCCCGGTGCTCATCGCGCTCATCGTCAGCGTGACGGGCTGGGCCTTCGGAGCACGGGTGCTTCGCGCGCAGACGCTCTCGCTTCGAAACCGCGAATTCGTCGAAGCCGCGCGCGTCTCCGGTGAGAGCAGCTTCCGCATCATCGCGTACGAGGTTCTCCCGAACCTGGTGCCGATCGCGGCCTCGTCGTTTCTCTTCACGACCCTCTACGCGCTCGGCGCATACGTCGCGCTCGCGTACCTCGGTCTTGCGGGCAGCAACATCTGGAACTGGGGCCTGATGCTCATGCAGGCACAGGCGGAGAGCGCGCCCGCGAGCGGTTGGTGGTGGTGGTGGGCACCGCCGGGCGTGTGCATCGCGCTCCTCGGGTGCGGCCTCGCGCTCCTCAACTTCGGCATGGACGAGTTCATCAATCCGCGTCTTCGCGACGCCGGGATGTCGCGCAAGAAGGCTCGCCGTGCGGGTCTGCGCAGGCAACCGAAGCTCGGCTTCACGCCCGTGATGCGGCGGCCCGTGCCGACGGCGATCGCCGCGACCGTGATGCCCATCGTCAACGTCGGGGTCGATGGCAGTTCGCCGGATGGTGCGCGGCCATGACGAGCCGGCTCGACCGCATCCCCTCCGCCGACGACGCGACCCGCGCCGTGCCCGCAGCGGTGTTCGCCGACCCGGTGCTCGAGATCAAGGGTCTCAGTGTCGACTACGGGTTCGGCGACGACGCGGTGCACGCAGTCGTCGGATGTGATCTCACGCTCCGCCGCGGTGAGGTCGTCGGGCTCGCGGGCGAGAGCGGCAGCGGCAAGTCGACTCTCGCGATGGCCGCACTTCGTCTGCTCCGCGCGCCGGCGGTGATCACCGGCGGTGAGGTGATCTTTCACTCCAAGCCGAACAGCGGGGGCGGACGTGCGCAGACCGTCGACATGCTCGCGGCCGGTGACAGGGAGCTGCGCTCGGTGCGCTGGTCGGAGATCGCCGTCGTCCTGCAGAGCGCGCTCAACGCGCTCAACCCCGTCGCCACCATCGGTGCGCAGTTCGACGACGTCCTCCGGGTGCATCGTCCCGGTCTGTCCCGGCCGGGACGGCTGGCGCGCGCCGGCGAGCTCCTCGACATGGTCGGGATGAACGCGGACCGGCTGCGCGGCTACCCCCACGAGCTCTCAGGCGGTATGCGCCAGAGGGCAATGATCGCGATGGCGCTGGCGCTGGAGCCGCAGGTGCTGATCCTCGACGAGCCGACCACCGCGCTCGACGTGGTCACGCAGCGCGAGATCCTCGACGAGCTCATGGGGCTGCGCGACCGGCTCGGGTTCGCTGCGCTGTTCATCACGCACGACCTGTCGCTGCTCGTCGAGCTCGCCGACGAGATCGCGGTCATGTACGCGGGCCGGCTGGTCGAATCCGCGCCCGCGACAGCGCTGTTCCGAGCACCCCGCCACCCCTACACGCACGGCTTGCTCAACTGCTTTCCGCCGATGCACGGCGAGCGCCGGCCGATGGCCGGCATTCCGGGGTCGCCACCGAACCTGCGAGACATCCCGCCCGGCTGCGCTTTTCACCCTCGCTGCCCATGGGTGATGGAGCGGTGCAAGGTCGACGTCCCGGTGCTCGAGCGCAACGAGGCACGACGGGATGTGGCGTGCTGGCTGCACGAGCTGGGGACGCCGGTCCCGGAGGCGCTCGCGCTCCCCAATCCCGCGGTCGCCGCGACGCTCTCGCGCTCCGGCGCAGGCCGGAATCAGGGAGCCGGCCGATGACCGCGGTCGCCGTCGAAACCCCGTTCACGACCGCGGTGTCGCCGCCGGTGCTGGAGGGACGCGACCTCAGCAAGCGTTTCTGGGTCCGCCGCGGCCGCGGTCCACTCACGCGCCGGGCCGCTCTGCGTGCCGTCGACGGCGTCTCCATCGGCCTGGAGGCGGGAAAGGTGGTCGCGGTCGTCGGCGAGAGCGGGTGCGGGAAGACCACCGTCGCGCGGATGCTCGCACGCATCCTGACGCCGGACTCCGGCCGTGTCCTGCTCGACGGCGAGGCGGTGCGTGGCAAGCGCACGCGCAAGTACGCGTCGCAGGTCCAGATGGTGTTCCAGGATCCGTTCGCGTCGCTGAACCCGGTGCACCGCATCCGGTATCACCTCGTCCGCCCGCTCCGGATCCACCACATCGCCGACGACGACGTCTCTGCCGCCGTCTCGGACCTGCTCAGGCGCGTCGCCCTGTCCCCGCCCGACCAGTTCGTCGACAAGTTCCCGCACGAGCTCTCCGGCGGTCAGCGGCAGCGCGTGGCCATCGCCCGCACGCTGGCGGTTCGTCCTCGCGCGCTCCTGGCGGACGAGCCGGTGTCCATGCTCGACGTGTCGGTTCGGCTCGGCGTGCTGAATCTCCTCGCCGACCTGCGGGACCGCGAGCACATGGCGATCCTCTACGTCACGCACGACATCGCGTCGGCGCGCTACCTCGCCGATCGCATCATGGTGATGTACGCCGGCCAGGTGGTCGAATCCGCGCCGAGCGTCGAGCTCACCGACCGTCCGGCACATCCGTACACCCAGCTCCTGCTGTCGGCTGCGGCGGACCCGGATCGGGCGGTCCCGCCCACGCTTGCCGGCAGCGGTGCGCCGCCGAGCCTGCTCGCACCCCCGACCGGCTGTCGCTTTCATCCGCGCTGCCCGCACGCGATGGACATCTGCTCCCGGGTCGCGCCGCCAACCGTCGAGGTGGCGGCCGCGCATACGGCCGCGTGCTGGCTGCACGTCGACTCCGCGGACCGGCACTCGTCCGAGCCGCAACCGGGCCCCCACAGGACGGCAGCGAGGCAGGGCTTGCAGAAATTGAGCGCGGGAGGAACCGGAGGATGAAGTGACGTCACAGGATCCGGCGGCCCCTCGTCGGCAGCAGCTACGCATTAACCGACAGCGCGCGGCACCAGTAATGCCGGCGCCCACTGGAGATACTAAGCGATGAATCGAAAACTAGCGACCGGACTGGCCGTGGCCTCCGCGCTCGCGATCGCCGGGTGCGCCTCGAGCAGCCCGAGCCCTTCGACGGGCCCGGCTACCCACGCGGTGCTCACCGAGGAGTCCAACACCGGCGTCACGTTCACGCAGGACTTCAACCCGTTCAACACCTCGTCGTTCGCGACGAAGATGAACCTTCGCACGCTCATCTACGAACCGCTCTACGAGTTCGATGCGCTGGACCCGGCGCAGAGCCACCCCTGGCTCGCGACCAGCTACACCTTCTCGACGGACGGCAAGGACCTCACCTTCGCGATCCGGCCGAACATCACCTGGAGCGACGGCAAGGCGTTCACCGCGCAGGACGTCGCGTTCACCTTCAAGACGATCAAGGACAACAACGCCGCCAACGCCAGCGGCATCCCCGCGCAGGCGAGTGATCCGACGGTGTCGGGCAACTCCGTCACGATCCACTTCAACACCGCGCAGTACACCAACCTGTTCTCGATCGCAGGCTCGACGTACATCGTCCCGCAGCATCTGTGGTCGTCGATCTCCAATCCGGCGACGGCGGTGGTCGCGAACCCGGTCGGCACGGGCCCCTACACGCTCAAGAGCTTCTCCACGCAGGTCGTGAAGTTCGCCGCGAACTCCAAGTACTGGGGAGGCATCCCGCCGATCTCGGAGGTGGACGTTCCGTACTACGCGACCAACGACGCGGCGAGCAGCGCGCTCGTCGCAGGGCAGCTCGACTGGGCCGGGAATGATATCGCCAACATCCAGCAGAACTTCGTCTCGCTGAACCCGCAGACCAACCACTACTGGTTCGCATCGGGCAACACCGTGACCCTCTGGTTCAACGTGAAGTACGGGGCGCTCGGTGATCCCCAGGTCAGGAAGGCGATCAGCGCCGGCATCGATCGCACCGCGCTCGCCCTCCTCGGCGAGTCGGGCTACGAAGCGCCGGCGACATCGTCGACCGGCTTGATCCTGCCGAACTTCTCGCAGTACCTCAGCGCGACGGCGAAGAACGACCTGAAGCCGAATTCCGACCCGGCGACGGTCAAGTCGCTCCTCACGGCAGACGGTTACAAGGCTCCGACCGGCAGCGGCAACTGCACGGCGAGCACGCCCGCCAACTGCTACACCAAGAACGGTCAGATCATCAGCTTCAACATCGAGGATCCGGTGCCGTACTCGGACTACTGGGAGGATGCACAGCTCATCTCGCAGCAGTTGCAGGCAGAGGGCATCAACTGCACGACCAAGGGCGACAACCCGGACACCGGCTGGTACGCCGACTACACGGCCGGGAACTTCCAGTCGATGATCCACTGGGGCAACGGCGGCCCGACTCCGTTCGTGCAGTACCAGAACTGGCTCGACAGCACGCAACCGGTCTCCGCGGGGAACTACGGCGGTTTCAAGAGTGATGCGGCCGACCAGGCGCTGACGACGCTCGAGGGCACGAACCCGAGCGACACCGCAGCGATCACGACTGCCGTGCAGGCGCTCGGGCAGATCATGACCGACCAGGCTCCTCAGGTACCGCTGCTCTACGGCGCTGACTGGAACGTCTACAGCAGCGCGCATTTCACGGGGTGGCCGGACGGGTCGAATCCGTACATGGATCCGTCGCCGAACGACCCGGAGCTCCCGTACATCCTCATGCACCTCAGGCCCGTCTGAGGTTCGGCTGGCGCCCTCCGACCTTCCTGCCTGACCAGCAGGTGGTCAAGCGTCCGGCCGGCAGCGCGCCGGCCGGACGCCGCCCCGCCGAACGCGGGGTTCAGCTCATCACGCTCACAAGGAGTCATCGTGCGGTACGGACATTTCGATGACGTGCGCAGGGAGTACGTCATCACTCGGCCCGATACCCCTCTGCCCTGGATCAACTACCTGGGCATGGAGGACTACTTCGGACTGATCTCCAACACCGCCGGCGGGTACTCGTTCCTTCGCGACGCGCGCCTCCGGCGGCTCACACGCTACCGGCACAACAATGCGCCGTTCGATCTCGCCGGGAGATACCTCTACGTCCGCGATGACTCGACAGGCGACGTGTGGTCTCCGTCATGGCAACCGATGCAGAGCGTCCTCGACTCGTACGAGTGCCGGCACGGGCTCTCCTACACGACGATCACCTCCGCACGCAACGGCATCCGCGCCTCGACGCTGTTCTACGTGCCGCTCGGCGAGACCCTGGAGGTGTGGCGTGCGCGCGTCACCAACCTGCAGGACGAGCCGCGCGAGATCTCGCTGTTCTCGTCGGTGGAGTTCTGTCTGTGGGACGCGCAGGACGATGCGACCAACTACCAGCGCAACCTCTCCACGGGCGAGGTCGAGGTGGTCGACGGCGTCATCTATCACAAGACCGAGTACCGGGAGCGCCGCAACCATTTCGCCTACTTCGCATGTTCCGAGCCGATCGCAGGATATGACACCGATCGCGACACGTTCCTCGGCGCGTATCGCGGCTGGGACCGTCCCATTGCGGTCGAACGCGGCAGCACGAGCGACTCGATCGCACACGGATGGTCACCGCACGGCTCGCACCACGTGCGGCTCGCGCTCGACCCGGGCGAGGAACGCGATGTCATCTTCGTGCTCGGGTACGCGGAGAACCCGCGAGACGACAAGTTCGATCCCCCCGACTCGCAGACGATCAACAAGCGGCGCGTGCAACCGGTGATCGATCGCTGGCTGCGGCCGCAGACCGTCGAGGATGGGCTCGCCCGGCTCCGGGATCGGTGGGACGAGCTGCTGTCCGCAGTCTGCGTCGACACCCCGGACGAGCACACGAACCGGATGATCAATGTCTGGAACGCGTATCAGTGCGTCACCACGTTCAACATCGGCCGGTCAGCCTCGCTCTTCGAGTCCGGTGTCAAGCGCGGCATGGGCTTCCGCGACACGAATCAGGATGTCCTCGGCTTCGTCCACATGATGCCGGAGCGGGCCCGCGAGCGCCTGCTCGACGTCGCGTCCACGCAGCTCGCATCTGGCGGCGCGTATCACCAGTATCAGCCGTTGACGAAACGCGGCAACAACGACATCGGCGCCGGTTTCAATGACGACCCGCTCTGGCTCGTGCTGAGCGTCTGCGCCTATGTGCGGGAGACGGGCGACACCACGATCCTCGATGAACCCGTGCCCTACAACAGCGAGGTCGCCAGCGCGACGCCGCTGCTCGAACACCTGCAGCGAAGCCTGCGGTACACGATGGACCGCCTCGGCCCGCATGGTCTGCCGCTCATCGGCCGCGCCGACTGGAACGACTGTCTCAACCTCAACTGCTTCTCCGACACACCGGGAGAATCGTTCCAGACCACGGAGAACCGCGAGGGAGGCCACGCCGAGTCGGTCTTCATCGCCGGGCAGTTCGTGCTGGCGGCGGGCGAGCTTGCGGACCTGCATCGCAGCCTGGGGCACGAGACCGCGGAGGCCGGCTGCCGCGCATGGTCGGCGGCGATGGAGCGTGCCGTCGCAGACCACGGGTGGGACGGCCGTTGGTTTCTCCGGGCATACGACTACTTCGGCAATCCGGTCGGGTCCGCCGGCAACGATGAGGGGCGGATCTTCATCGAGCCGCAGGGGATGTGCGTGATGGCCGGCATCGGCATCGAGGACGGCCGAGCTCGGCGTTCGCTCGACAGCGTCTGCGAGATGCTCGCCACGGAGCACGGCGCGGTCCTGCTGCAACCGGCGTACTCGCGATACCGGCTCGAGCTCGGCGAGATCTCGTCGTATCCGCCCGGCTACAAGGAGAACGCCGGCATCTTCTGCCATACCAACCCATGGATCATGATCGCCGAGACGATGATCGGTGACGGCGACGCGGCCTTCGACTACTACTCGCGGATCAACCCGTCGGCACGTGAGCACATCAGCGAGGTGCATCGCTGCGAGCCGTACGTGTACGCGCAGATGATCGCCGGTCGTGACGCCGCAACGCACGGCGAGGCGAAGAACTCGTGGCTCACCGGCACCGCCGCGTGGAACTTCGTCGCTGCGACGCAATGGATCCTCGGCATCCGGCCCGCGCTCGACGGGCTTCGCATCGACCCGGTGATCCCCGCCGCATGGTCGGGGTTCGCTGCCACGCGGCGATTCCGCGGCGCCACGTACCGGATCACGGTCCGCAAGCCGGTCGGGTCGATCGGCAGAGTCACGCGACTCGTTGTCGACGGCCGGGAGATCGACGGCACTGTCGTGCCGCCCGTTCCCCCCGGAACCACCGTTGAGGTCGAGGCGATCGTGCAGTCGGAGCTTGTGGCGGCGAGCTGACCAAGCCTCCGGCCGGCGGGCCTGGAGACGGGTCAGCCGTCGAGCGCGTTGGCCCGAGCGGTGCGCTGATACCAGGCGAAGCTCGCTTTGGGGATGCGCTCACCGCTGCGAAAGTCAACCCATGTCAGGCCGAACCGGCGCGAATACCCATGCGCCCACTCGAAGTTGTCGAGGACGCTCCAGACGAAGTAGCCGCGCACGTCCACTCCGGACTCGATTGCGTCGTGAACCGCCCGGATATGCGTGTCGAGGTACTGGACGCGCTCGCGGTCGTGAATCTCGCCGTCAGGTCCGATGTAGTCGTCGAACGCCGCGCCATTCTCGGTGACGTACAACGGGATGGTCGTGTACTCGTCGCGCACGCGCCGCAGGATCTCGGCAAGCGCTCCCGGCTCGATCTCCCATCCCATCTGCGTGCGTGCGACCTCGGTACGGAGGACCTGAACGGCGCCCAAATCGCCGACGCGTTCCCTGCGGTGAGGGGTCGGAATCCAGTAGCCGGCGGCCTGCGCCTGTGCGCGGCGCGTGGGTGCGCACACCGTCGTGGGTGAGTAGAAGTTCACACCGAGGAAGTCGATCGGCCGGCTGATCACCTCGAGATCACCATCGGCCACAACGTGGAACCCCGGTGTGCACGCCGCGTAGTGCTCGAGCATGTCGGCCGGATAGGTGCCCTTGAAGAGCGGATCGAGGAACAGACGGTTGAGGTTGCCGTCGACGCGGCGGCTCGCTGCACGATCGTCGTCGTGATCGGTCGCGGGCCTGATCGGTTGCAGATTCAATCCGATCCCGATCTGCGCCGAGGGGACCTGCGCGCGAAGCACGCTCACCGACTCCCCGTGCGCGAGCAGGAGGTGGTGGTTTGCGGCGGCAGCCATGCCGTGGTCGCGGATGCCCGGCGCGTGCTCGCCGATGCCGTATCCCACCCATGACGAGCACCACGGCTCGTTGAGCGTGATCCACATCGGCACCACATCGCCGAGTGCGTCAGCAAGCAGCCACGTGTACTCAGCGAAGCGGCCGACCGTATCGCGCGACACCCAGCCGCCGGCATCCTCGAGCGCCTGCGGCAGGTCCCAGTGATAGACGGTCAACACCGGCACGATGGAACGGCGGACGAGCCCATCCACCATGCGACGGTAGAAGTCGAGACCCTTCTGGTTCGCCGGCCCTCGGCCGCTGGGTTGCACGCGCGACCAGGCGACCGAGAAGCAGTACGCGCCAGCACCGAGCTTCGCCAGCAGGTCCAGGTCCTCGTCCATGCGACGGTAGTGGTCGCACGCAACGTCCCCGGTATCGCCGTTGCGCGTCGCGCCGCGCCGGTGGCTGAACGTGTCCCAGATGGAGGGACCGCGACCGTCGGCATCGACCGCGCCCTCGATCTGGTACGAGGACGTCTTGGTTCCCCACAGGAAACCGGCGGGGAATGACGCGGGTGCGCGCGTGTCTGACACGATGAATTCCGCCTCCAAACGCGAGGAGCCAACGGGGTTATTGTGCAAGAGCACCTGCCGCGCCTGGGTGCGTATGGGAGCGGTTCACGGCCCGCCAACTCTGCCCGGCCGTCGGTCGTGGGACGGCACTGGAACCTCGATCGGGCCGACCCACGGCAGGGGTCAGGTCCCCGGACGCTGCACCCAGAGGAAGCTCGTGAAGTTCTCGCCGAGGTCCTGGAGGTTGTCCTCGATGACGCGCAGTCCATGGATGTTGGCGAGCACGCTGCTCCCCATCGTCGCGATGTTGGGCGCGAGCTCGCCGGAGGCGATGAACTCGGCGACCTTCGCATGGTCGATGAGGTCGCCTTCGCCACTGGTCTGACGCAGGTTCGGGTACCTGCTCGCCAGGGCCGACCTGCACTGCGCGAGCACCTGCGGATGCGTCATCACGGTATCGACGGCTGCGGGATCGCCGGTGCTCGACATCATCAGCGCGTGCGCGATCTTGATCTCGAACTCCTCGACGATGTCGAAGCGGTACCGCGCCATCGCCGCGACGGACTCGCCGACCATCCCTCCGACGGAGTTGTGGATCGCGAACTGGCCGCGGTCAACGCTGCCTTCGTGGAGCGCTCGGAGCACACGCTCAGTCGTGTGCAGGTAGACGAGCTCGACATGGCCATCCTCGTACCCGCGCAGGTAGTGACGCGCCGCCTCCTCATTGAAGCTGCCGCGCCCTCCCTGGATGCCGACGACGAGTCGATCGGTGACGAGACGGTTGGGCAGCAGCTGGTCGAAAACACTGTCCTGGGCGTGCGAAAGTCGCACACGCATCGCGCTCGTGTACGGGTTGCGCGTCTGCAGGTCGACGAACAGCTGCTGCGTGTCGTTGGTCACCTGCGCCGTGATCTCGTGCAGCTTCCTCGTGCCGAGTGTGTCGATGGGTGTGGGTTCGAACCCGAACCGCTCCAGCGTCCGGCCGACGAAGTGCGTGACTCCCTGGCTCTCCGCGGCAAGCCGGTCGTGCTGATCCGCGTCCATGACGACGACCGACAGGCCCTTGCTCCCGAAATACTCCTTCCAGGCCGCGAACGCCGCGTCGTGCATGCGATGCGGGTCGAGCACGATGATCTGTCCCGCCAGCCCACCGACGGCGACGCTGTCCGGCCCGAACATCGGGTGCGTCAGCAGCGCCTCGTACGCCTCGGGCAAATGCTGCTCGAACACGGTGCGCGGGTGGACCTTCACCGAGAGCGTGTCGATGAGCGTTCGCGTTCCCTCGAGGTTCGCGAAATACAGCGCGTGCTCGCGAAGCGTCGACTCGAAGGCTGAGATCGGGACGCAGTAGAAGACGACCTCGGCCGCGAGCGCCGTGTAGAGCGGGACCGACGAGAAGCCCTCTGCGGCGGCTTCCTCGCGATGCGCGGAGTCGGAGTCGAAGACCATGAGATCGCAGTCGTCTCGGAGCATCGAGGCCCAGAGCCGGCCGAAGCGGCCGAACCCGATGACGGCGACAGACCGAGCGGGAATGCCTGTCATCTCCAGGGCATTCTACGGTGCCCCGGAATCCCGCTCCGCTACAGTCGCACGTGCCCGGACAGCGCCTCGATCGCTGTATCGACGTCCCCCGCGCTGGTCGACACGTGAAACGAGAGCCGCAGTCTCCCCGCACGCGTCACGCCGACGATCCTCGCTGCCCGCATCAGTTCGGGTACCTGATCATCCGCAAGCATCGAGACGATCGCCGAGTTGGAGGGAGCCAGACCGACTCCCGCTCGGAACCGGTTGGCGAGACCAACCGAATGCTCGTGCAGCGCATCTCTGCCCACCTCGCACAGCAGCGCAAGCGACGCATCGGTGCCGACCCACGACAACCAGGCCGGCGACACATCGAAACGGCGAGCGTCCGATGAGAGTCGCAACGGCGCTCCATAGATGCTGTTCCAGCGATCAGCGCCGGCATACCACCCGGCCGTGTGCGGGGCGATACCGTCCATCAGATCCCGCTGGACCGTCAGGAACGCCGTGCCCCGCGGCGCCAGCAGCCATTTGTAGCCGTGGCATACGGTGTAGGCGAACCGCGCCGCATCGACGGGGAGCCATCCGGCTGCCTGTGTCGTGTCGAGCATGATTCTCGTGCCCGTCGCAGCACATGCCTGTGTCAGCGCTTCAAGGTCGGCGACGCGACCGTCGGCGGATTGGACTGCGGAAACCGCGACGAGCGTTGTCTCGGCGGTGACGGCGCCGGCCAGCTCCTCGAGCGGCACCTCAAGCACGCGCACACCGCGCCGCGCCTGGACGTGGAACGGAAAGACGACGCTCGTGAAATCCCCGCTCGACGTCAGGACCTCGGCGTGGTCTGGCAGGGAGGCCGCGATCAGGCCCGCGAACACCGACACCTGGCTACCCTGCGCGACGAGCGTCGCGTCGACGCCGACGAGCTGTGCGTAGTTGGCTCGGGCACGGGCGACTTCGTCGTCGTAGGCGACGGCACTCGCCCCGCCGCTCGCCCACACGTCGAGCGCAGCACGGATGGCCTCGAGCGTCCGGCGCGGTGGCAACCCCATGGTTGCGGTGTTGAGGAAGATGAGCTCAGAGCTGAACTCATTCTGCGCTGCCTCGACGGTCAACACGCCCGTCTCGCTCAGCTGCATGCCACGAGCATCGCAGAATCAGTGCTGGGGAGCCTCCAGACAGGTTATCGCTGCCTGGAGCGCGAGGGGGAGCACCTCGGCGAGCTGGCGCCGGGTGGCGACGCCGTACAGATCGGCAGCGCCGGCATCGGCGAGGAGCGATTCGAGCCTGTCCGTGAGCATGTGTTCGATCCACGCGAATGGATCGGCTGCATCGGCGCCGGTGAGCCACACGCGATCGCACGGCTCGCCGTTGATGAAGCTTGGGTGGTGGTGAGCCCGCTCGAACGCATGCCCCGCTCCGAGGCGGAAGAGGTCCGCGCGCCAGATGGGCGCCCCCAGCAGGACGGTCGGCATGGCGAACTCGGATCCACGGCTGCGGTCCTCATGGAGACGTTGCAGCTCGAGACGTGCACCGGTTTCGTCACCGTCGGCGGCGTGTTCGGTCCATCGACGCACGGTGAGGGCCATGCCGTCGATGAAGAAGGCATACGTGATGTCGGCGACCTCGCTCACCTCACCGACACGGCGCATCTCAGCCATCCGGCCCGATTCTCCCCCTCTCAGCGCACCTTCGGGGCGCGACAGCGCCGCGACGCGAAGAACGCGAGCACCCTACATCTCGTACCGGCAATTGTCAACAATCGACGCTTTCAAGTGAAGTAGGATGACTGCATGACCCCTCGACAGTCGGTTTCAGCAGCCAAGCCCCGCTGGGTTTCCGAGGGCGAGCGGTACCGGCTCGTGCAGCCGGCAGAGCGGTCGCTGCGACAGCAGGTGGCCGCATCGCTGCGTGACGCCATCCTCACCGGGTCGCTGAAGCCGGGCGAACGCCTGGTCGAGGAGGACATCTCGCAGGGCATGCGCACCAGCCGCGGTCCGCTGCGTGAGGCGCTGCGACAGCTGGAGCAGGAGGGGCTCGTGATGTCCTACCCGTACCGCGGGTCGTTCGTCTCGCGGATCTCGACACTCGAGGTGCGCCAGGTGCTGATTCCGTTGCGGGCGACGCTCGAGGGTTTCGGATTCGATCAGGCACTCGACAACCTCACTGAGGACGACGTGACCGAGCTGCGCGGCATCGTCGAGCGCATGGAGGATGCCGTGCGCAGCGGTGACCTCATCGGCCTCGTCGAGAACGACGTCGCCTTCCACGGGCTCGTCATGTCGCGCTCAGGGCAGCCGCACACGACCCAGATCTGGGGCTCGATCGCGCCCCGCATCCGCGCGTACTTCTACACACATCTCCGCGAGGCGATGCCCACGCAGGAGCAGCTCGTCGGTGTCACCAGGGGGCATCGCGACCTCTTCGACGCGCTCGTCGCGCGCGATCGCAAGCGCGTTGCCGAGCTGCTGCTCGAGCACGTCCAGGACCTGCCAGGTTTCCCGGTAACCGAACCGGCCCCGTGACGCGCGCGCGCGACCTGGGGATCATTGTCGGCCGACTGCCGGCCGGACCGCACAACGCGATCACCGATGTTGCAGGTGTGTCTGTCGGCCATGCAACCCTCATCAGCGGTTCAGGCAGACGTGTGCGGGGTGAGGGACCCGTTCGTACAGGGCTCACCATCGTGATCCCGACCGACGACGCGGTGTGGAGCGACGCGATGTTCGCGGGCGTGCACATCCTGAGTGGCGTGACTCATCCGACAGGGCTCGAGCTGCTGCGCGAAACGGGCAGGCTGTGCGGCCCCATCGCCATGACGAGCTCGTGGTCGGTCGGCACGGTGTGCGATGCGCTCGTCGCTCGCGGCATCAGCGCCCACGGCCCGATGGGTTTCGGCACACCGCCCGTCGTGCTGGAAACGTGGGACGGCATCCTCAATGACATCGAGGGTCAGCACGTGCGTTCGGAGCACGTCGACGAGGCGTTCGCCGCCGCGAGCGATGGGGCTGTGGTGGAGGGCAATGTCGGGGGCGGCACCGGCATGATCTGCCATGGGTTCAAAGGAGGTATCGGCACCGCATCGCGCGTGACCGATGCACGCATCGGTGGCTACACCGTCGGCGTGCTCGTGCAGACCAATCACGGACACCGAGAACGGCTCAGCATCAACGGCGTTCCTGTCGGCGAGCATTTCCCCGTGTCCCGCATTCCCATCCCGTCCATCGCAGGACAGATGTGGGGCGCGTCCGGCGGCCTGTATCCGTCGCGCAAGCTGGGATCGATCCTGGTGGTTGTCGCCACTGACGCGCCGCTCCTGCCGACGCAGTGCAACCGTCTCGCGTCGCGCGCGATGCTCGGAGTCGGGCGGACTGGCGGCGCCGGCGAGAACTGGAGCGGGGATCTCTGCATCGCGTTCGCGACCGCGAATCGAGGTCTGTCATCGGACTGGATCGTCGAGGGAGCCCATGTGACCTCGTCGATGGTGGAGATGCTTGCCGACCCGTTGATCGACTCGCTCTTCTATGCGGCGATCGAGGCGACGGAGGAGGCGATCGTCAACGCACTCGTCGCTGCGGAGACGATGACGGGCGGCGATGACGTCGTCGCATATGCCCTGCCCCACGACGAGCTGATGGCGGTGATGCGCGAGCACGGCGCGCGCGCCTGACCCGCGTGACGAGCTCGGTGCGGATCGAATCCACCTTCGCTGCCACGCGCGAGACCACATGGGCGGCAATTGAGCACCTGGAGACACATGTGGCCTGGATGGCCGATGCGGTGGCGATCACCTTCGCGACCGAGCAGCACGCCGGTGTCGGGACGAGGTTCGACTGCGCCACCCGCATCGGACCGATCCGCCTCGTCGACGCGATGTCGATCACGCGCTGGGTTCCCGGCGAGGCGATGGGCGTCGATCATGTCGGGGTGGTACGCGGCACCGGTGTGTTCTCGCTGGACTGGTTGGGCGACCAACTAACACGGTTCTCCTGGGAGGAGCAGCTCAGCTTCCCGTGGTGGCTCGGTGGCGTCATCGGCGAGCGGGTCGCGCGGCCGTTCCTCACGCACATCTGGCGCGGCAATCTCGCACGGCTCAAGCGCATCGTCGAAGCGTCACAACAAGGGGTCGCAACCGCATAGCCCGTCGCAGCCGGGGTCACAAATCGCCCCTCGGATGATGACAACCCCCGCGAATCGGCCTGGTCTCACATAGATTCGGTGGCATATCCGATCCACCGTCATTGAGATCCTTTGTGAGCATTCCTCACTCGACCCGACGCTCCCGCCGCGCCCTGAAGCAGCGGATCCGCGAGACGATGTGCGTCGCCACATCGGTCGCGACAATCGCCGCGTTGCTGCCGACGAATGCCTTCGCTGCGGGCTCGCCGCTCGAGAGCGAGACGTTCGCAAACAACTCGACGGCGGCCGGTCAGTGGTCCCTCCCCACCGGACAGGGCGGGACCAACGGCGCGTGCCTGACTGCGGGACCGGTATCGGCGATCACATCGATCCCGAACTGCGCCTCGCCGCCTGACACCTCGGGCAACGGCGCGCTCCGCCTGACGACGAACGCGGGCAACTCGGTCGGTGCGGTCTTCTACCAGGCGAGCCTGCCCACCACCCAGGGTCTCGATCTCACGCTCGACACCTATCAGTTCAACGGGACCGGCGCCGACGGGATCGTGTTCGCGCTCGCCGCGGCAAATCCCGCGAACCCGACACCCCCGGCGAGCACCGGGCCGCTCGGGGGCAACCTCGGCTACGCGGCCGCCCAGGGTGGTTCGGGGGCTGCGGGCATGCCGTACGGGTACCTCGGCCTCGCGCTCGACGTGTACGGCAACTTCGAGAACACGCCGCTCGCCGGCGGATCCGGATGCACCATTCCCTCACCGCTCGTCGCCAACCGGGCGTACCCCGAGTCGGTGACGGCCCGCGGCCCCGGGAACGGCAGCGTCGGGTACTGCATTCTCGGATCGACCGCAACCACCTACAACCAGTCGAGTGGTGGTGGCAGCGGCAACGGCACCATCAGCAACGTCGGCCCCGGTCTGACCCTCGACAAGCAGTCCGCGACGACGCGAGCCGGCGTCATGGTCCCGGTCGAGATGGCGATCAACCCATCCGCATCGGTGACAACCACGGCGAGTGGGCTCTCGGTGCCCGCACTGTCATGGCTCATCGCGTTCACGCCGATCGGCACGACGACTCAGCAGACGCTGACGGGCGCGCTGCCCACCACGTCGAACAACCCGGCGCTCGCGACGTTCCCCGCGTCCTGGATCAACCCCGTCACGGGGATCCCGTACCAGCTGACCTTCGGCTGGACCGCGTCGACCGGTGGCGCCAACGAGTACCACGAGGTCAACCAGCTGGTGGCGACGACGCTCGTCGGTGCCGTGCCGGACCTGTCGATCGGGGTGTCCGACAACGAGAGCGGGCACATGCTCGCCGGCAACAAGGCAACATTCATCCTGGCGCCCGGCGTCGCGTCGACCGGCGGATCCGAGTCGAACACGCTCACCGTCACCGACACCTTGCCTGCGGGCATGACGCCGGGCGCCGCCACCAGCCCCTCCGACTGGGTGTGCGCCACGGCCGGACAGACCGTGACGTGCACCTACACGCCGGGCTCGGCCATCGCGGCAGGCACGTCGCTCCCCAACATCACCGTCCCCGTGACGCTGTCGGCAGGCTTGAGCGGCAGCGTGACAGACACGGCGCGCATCTCATCGACCGACGCGCTCCCCGCGGTGAGCAACGACGTGGTGAACGTCAGCGCCTTCACCGCGACCGCGCTTCCGTCGCCCCAGACGTACCTGCAATCCGTGACATACACCGCCGCGCTCCCCTCGAGCGCCACCGGAACCGTGACGTTCTCGATCGGCGGGACGACGTTGTGCACCGCGACGCTTCCCGCGTTGAGCTGCAGCACGAACACGGCCCCCGTCGGCGCGAATACCGTGACGGCGACGTACTCCGGCGACTCGAACTTCGCCCCCCAGACCGCGACGACATCGCTGACGATCATCCGTGCCACACCGTCGTTCACGGAGTCCGCCACACCCGCCTCGATCGTGTACGGGTCGCAGGACACGCTGGCGGCCGCGGGCCTTCCCGGTGCCGCGACAGGCACGGTGACGTTCACGTCCGGCGGCTCCACGCTCTGCATCGCGACGTTGCCGGCGACGAGTTGCCTGACGGCGGCAACGCTCGGCGCGAGCGCGTACCCGGTGACCGCAACGTACTCGGGTGACGGCAACTACACCGGCGCCGTCGCGACCGGCGCGAGCTTCACCGTCACCAAGGCGAGCACGTCCATGACCGAGTCGGCGGCGCCGGCGACCATCCCATACGGCACCGCCGATACACTGTCGACGTCCGGCCTGCCGGTCAACGCGACGGGCACCGTCACGTTCAACTCGGGCGGGTCCACGCTCTGCGTCGCGACGCTGCCGGTGACGAGCTGCGCAACATCCGCCACGTTGACCCCGGGCACGTATCCGGTGACCGCGACGTACTCCGGTGACGCCAACTACAGCGGGACGACCGCTATCGGCGCGAGCTTCACCGTCACGCTGGCGAGCACATCGATGACCGAGTCCGCCGCGCCCTCGAGCGTGCCGTTCGGCACGGCCGACTCCCTTTCCGTCTCGGGGCTGCCGGCCGGCGCGACCGGCACGGTGACGTTCGCCTCAGGTGGATCGACGCTGTGCGTCGCGACGCTGCCAGCGGCGAGCTGCTCGACGTCGACCTCGCTGGCACCCGGCGTCTACCCGGTGACCGCGACCTACTCCGGTGACTCCAACTACACCGCGACGACCGCAACCGGCGCGAGCTTCACCGTCACGAAAGCGACGACATCGATGACCGAGTCGGCGTCGCCCGCGTCCATCGGCTACGGCGCCCAGGACACGCTGTCCGAGACCGGCCTGCCTGGTGGCGCAACGGGAAAGGTGAGGTTCACATCGGGTGGCAACACCCTGTGCGTCGCAACGTTGCCGGCGACCAGCTGCCAGACGTCGACGACACTCGCAACCGGCGTGTACCCGGTGACCGCGAAGTTCTCGGGCGACGCCGACTACAAGGCGACCGTCGCGACCGGCGCGATCTTCGCGGTCACGAAGGCCGACACCACGTTCAGTGAGTCCGCGGCTCCGGCCACCATCCCGTACGGATCGGCAGACACGCTGTCGGTCACCGGCCTTCCGGGAGACGCGACCGGCACGGTGACCTTCGCGTCGGGAGGATCGACACTCTGCGTCGCCACCCTTCCCGCGACCTCGTGCGACACCTCGACGTCGCTGGCGCCCGGGACGTATCCGGTCACCGCAACGTACTCGGGTGACAGCAACTACAACAGCGCGACGGCGACGGGCGCGAGCTTCACCGTCACCAAAGCCGATACCACGATGACGGAGTCGGCGGCGCCGGCAACGATCGCTCACGGCGCGCAGGACACACTTTCGACAGCGGGACTGCCGGGTGACGCGACGGGAACCGTGACGTTCACATCGGGCGGCAGCACGCTCTGCACCGCGACGCTTCCCGCGCTCAGCTGCCAGACGCCGGCGTCGCTCGATGCAGGCACCTACCCCGTGACGGCGACGTACTCCGGTGACAGCAACGACAACGGCAGTGTCGCGACGGGCGCGAGCTTCACCGTGACCGCAGCGAACGTGTCCTTCACCGAGTCGGCGGCGCCGTCGAGCGTTGCGTACGGCACGAGCGATACCGTGTCCACCACCGGGCTGCCCGCCGATGCGACCGGAACAGTCACCTTCGCGTCGGGCGGCACAACGTTGTGCACCGCAACATTGCCGGCCGTCAGCTGCCAGACATCGACGACTCTCGCGGCGGGCACGTACCCGGTGACCGCCACGTATTCAGGCTGCAGCGACTACAACGGTGGCGTCGCGACCGGTGCGAGCTTCACCGTGACCCAGGCCGACCCGTCGATGATCGAGTCCGCGTCTCCCGCGACGATCAGCTACGGGATGCAGGACACCCTGTCGGCATCGGGATTGCCCGGCGACGCGACGGGAACCGTGACCTTCTCCTCGCACGGATCCCCCTTGTGCACGCTCACATTGCCGGCATCCACCTGCGAGAGCGCATCGACGCTCGCCCCGGGTGCGTACCCGGTGAGCGCGGTCTACTCGGGTGACGGCAACTACCAGGGCCTCACCGCGACCGGTGCGAGCTTCACGGTCACCAAGGCGGACGTGTTCCTGACGGAGACTGCGTCGCCGCTCACCATCGTGTACGGATCCACCGACACGCTGTCAGCAGCGGGACTTCCCGCGGGCGCCACCGGCACGCTGACGTTCACCTCAGGCTCCGTCGCGCTCTGCACCGCAACGCTTTCGGCGACCAGTTGCGCGACGGCCGCCACGCTCACGCCGGCGACGTATCCCGTCACCGCGCTGTACTCCGGCGATGTCAACGACTCGTCGGCAACGGCGACGGGAGCGCAGTTCACGGTCATCAAGGCCGACACGGACATGACGGTCATCGTCTCGCCGACCGAGATGATCGTTGGAGCACCCGTGACCCTGTGGGTCACCGGACTTCCGGCCGGCGCCACCGGCACGGTGACGTTCACGTACGGCTCCACCGTTCTCTGCACCGCGACGCTCCCTGCCACGAGCTGCACGACGCAGGTGACGCTCCCACCAGGCACCTACGACGTGAGAGCCACGTACTCCGGTGATGCCGACTACAACGGCACCAACGCGATCGGCAGCGGCGTGGACGGCGAGTTCACCGTGGCAACCGCCGTTCCCGATCCCTCCACCGGCAGCGGACCGATGGGGCCCCGGCTCGTCCTCGGTGCCGCCCTGGCGATCCTCGGCAGCGGCATGGTGGTCATCTCGCGAACCCGCAGGCGGAGCGCCCGGAGGATCTGACGCCCGGCCCGTCCGGCGGTCGAATCATCGGCAACCGGACGGGCGTGTAGGCTCGTGGCGATGGATCGCGCCAGTCCGCTGCTGCGGATGACTCAGACCACGCCGACGTGCCTCTGGAACGACTCCGCGTCCATCCCGGAGCTGACCTACGCCATGGAGCAGGGCGCGGTCGGCGCCACGTGCAATCCCGTGATCGCCGCGGCGGTGCTCGCCGCCGACGCGCCAACATGGCGGCCGCGGACGCAGCGCCTGGTGAGCGAGTTCCCCACCGCCACCGAGGACACGATCGCGTGGAAGCTCGTCGAGGAGCTGTCGATCCGGGCGGCGCGACTCCTCGAGCCGGTCTACGACAGGCAGGGCGGCCGGAACGGACGCCTCTCGATCCAGACGGATCCCCGGCTCTTCCGGGACAGTGACGCGATCGTCGGGCAGGCGCTCGCGTTCAGCCGGCTCGCACCGAACATGATCGTGAAGATCCCGGTCACGCGCGCCGGCATCACCGCGATCGAGGCTGCGACGTTTGCGGGCGTCAGCATCAACGCCACGGTGTCCTTCTCGCTGCCGCAGTGCGTCGCTGTCGCCGAGGCGGTCGAGCGCGGCCTGCGCCGCCGCGAGGACGCCGGGCAGGACATCGCTTCGATGGGGCCGGTCTGCACGATCATGGTCGGCAGGCTCGATGACTGGCTCAAGGTCGTGATGGAGCGCGACGGGATCAGCGTCGATCCAGGCTATCTCGAATGGGCCGGCGTGGCCGTGTTCAAAAAGGCGTACGCACTCTTTCGCGAGCGCGGATACCGCATTCGTCTGCTCTCCGCCGCGTTTCGCAATCCCATGCACTGCAGTGAGCTCATCGGCGCGGACGCGGTGGTATCGCCCACGTACGCGTGGCAGCGGCGCCTGAACGCGAGCGACATCGAGATCAAGCCCCGGATCGACAACCCCGTCCATCCGCAGATCGTCGACGCGCTGCTCACGCACTTCGCCGACTTCCGGAGCGCGTATGGCGAAGACGGCATGAGCGTCGACGAGTTCGACGGCTTCGCGCCGACACGGCGCACGTTGCGTCAGTTCGTCGCGGCATGCAATGACCTGAACGCCTTCGTGCGCAACGTCATGATCCCGGACCCCGACCACGTGCCGTCCTCGTGAAGACGACGTCGTTGGTCCGCGGCGACGAGCACACGAAGTACATCTGGCTCGACCTGACGTCAGCGGACCCGGGCGAGACCATCGCGATCGGACCCGGCGAGGAACGCCTGGTGGTGATCCTGTCCGGCCGGGCGAATCTGACGCTCGACGGCCAGGACAGCGGGGCCGTCGGCGGCCGCGCCGACGTCTTCGAGGGACCTGGTGACGCCGTGTACCTGCCGCCCGCCTCGTCGGCCGTCCTGGTCGCGGACCAGACACCGGGCGGGCTCACGGTCGCGGTGATCGCCGCCCCGGTCAGCGACCTGGCGCCGGGGGCCGCACGTGTCATCGGAGCGAGCGACCAACGCGTGGCCGTGGTCGGCACGGGGAGCTGGGCCCGAACGGTCCGAACGATCCTCGGGCCCGACGATGCCGCCTCACGGCTCCTCGCCGGCGAGACGGTCCACATCGACACCGGGACGTGGTCGTCGTTTCCGCCGCACCGGCACGATCGCGACTCGGACGATGAGGCGAAGCTCGAGGAGGTCTACTACTACCGGATCGACCCGGCGGACGGCTTCGCCGTCCAGCTCCGGTATGACACGGATACCGGCCGAGAGGACCTGCGGATGGTGCGCGACGGCGACACCGCGGCGATCCCCGCCGGCTTCCATCCGGTCGTGGCCGCACCGGGCCACAGGCTGTATTACCTGTGGATCCTGGCGGGGGAACATCGCGCGATGCGCGTGTTCATCGATCCCCGCTATCGCTGGCTCAACGCCACTAGATAACGTGCAGCACCAGCAGGATGACCAGGATCACGATGACGAGCCCGATTCCACCACCTATGTACATGACTGTCCTCCTTATATGACTGCTCTCAGCAATCGTTATAGGGAGACTAACATGATGTACCTGGCGCGTCGAGCCGGAGCTGCCCGCCGGACCTGGACTGGGATGCCATGGACGATCCAGCGATCGTGATCCGGTCCTTCCGCGATGAGGACTGGCCGGCGGTTCGGGCGATCTACGCGGAAGGCATCGCGACCGGGAACGCCACGTTCGAGACGGAGCCCCCCACCTTCGAGCGCTGGAGCGCCACCCATCCCGCTGAACATCGGTTCGTCGCGACCCGGGACGGCGAGGTGGTCGGCTGGATCGCGCTCTCTCCGGTGTCAGAACGATGCGTGTACGCGGGCGTCGGTGAGCACAGCGTGTACGTCGCCGAGCGCGCTCGCGGGCACGGGATCGGCCGGCGCCTGCTCGAGACACTCATCGCGAACACCGAAGCCGCCGGCATCTGGACGATTCAGAGCGGCATCTTCCCTGAGAACGTCGCGAGCATCGAGCTGCACCGGCGCTGCGGGTTCCGCGCCGTCGGCACTCGCGAGCGCCTCGGGCGGTTGCACGGCGTGTGGCGCGACGTCCTGCTCATGGAGCGGCGCGCCGCCTGAGGGATCACGCCATCGCGGGCGACGACGCCCACCGCTGCCGAAGCGCCGCGGATTGCGAGCGCACATCCATCCGACATCGGGTTCGTTCGCGTCGTTCCGCGTTATCCTCTCGCGGTGGCGCAATGGTGGGAGATAGCTGTCGCCGCAATTGTCGTCGTGCTCGCTGCGGCGGCTTGCGGACTTGTCGGGTGGACGATCGGCACCCATCAACGGCAGACTCGCGACGACGTGCGCCTCCAGTCATCGCTCGAGGCGTACAAGCTCGCTCGCCGGGCCTCCACCTACCTCGAGGTCGCATTCGGCTGGCACACCTACCTCCGTGCCGTGCGCCGTCTGGCCTTTCCCGAGGAGGATGACTCGCCGTACGGACCGGGCGATCTGTCGGCCGTGCTCCGCTGCCGCGCCCAGCTCCAGCGCTTCGGCAGCCCCGCGGTCCAGCAGTTGCATGACGAGGCGCTCGACCAGGCGGTCACGGTGATCTCACTCCTGCGAGCCGTCTCGCGACCGCCCGTCGACAAGGCGTGGGATCTCGTGGGCGCGCGGGCCGCGCTCAGGGTGGCGGTCGGCGTGATGAGCAACAAGATCGGCGTGCTCGACGGGACGATGAACCAGGAGATGAGCTGGGACGACCCGGCCACCGCTGACGAGGCTGTCGAGCTGGCCGGGCGGGCGAATCGGCCCGCGCCGGCGACTGCCCGCACCGCCTGAGATCGCCCTCGTCGTTAACCCGAGGCTTGGTAGGGTGAGGACATGGGGCTCCTCGTCGACGGGCTGGTCAACGTTCGCGATCTCGGCGGGATGCCGACCGAGTCGGGGGCCACCACGCTGCCGGGACGCCTCATCCGGAGCGAGTCACCGCACACCCTGACCGATGACGGGCTGCGCGACATCGTCGACCTCGGGATCGGCACGGTCGTCGACCTGCGGACGGCGTCGGAGCGGGAGAAGCGGCCGAGCCCGCTGGTGGAGGCGGGCGTCCGCACGGTCCACGCTCCGATCTTCACCGACGACGAGGAGTATCCCGACCACCTCGCGACGGCCGGTGAGGTGTACTGCTGGTGGCTGCGCGAACGACGGACCGGCGTCGCGCTGGCGATGAACTCGATCGCCGGCGCACCGTCCGCCCCGGTGCTCGTGCACTGCCATGCAGGCAAGGACCGCACCGGTGTTGTCATCGGCATGGTGTTGCGCCTCGCGGGCGTCAGCATCGCCGACATCGCCGACGATTACGCGCTGAGCGGTATGCAGCTCGTCGACATGCTCGCGCGGGACCGCATCACCGCAGTCGAGCGTGGCATGGATCCTGTGCGCGTGGAGCGGCTGTTCACCGTGCCGCGCGATGCGATGGTCGAGACGATGGAGTGCATCGATCTCGAGCACGGCGGCGTGGCGTCGTTGCTGCGCAACCTCGGCCTCGATGACGCACGCATCGATCGCCTGAGGAACCTGCTGCTGAGCCGGAACTGGCCGTAGCTGCACCGAACGGATGGGGAGTCACGGTGGGTTTCACCGCCACTCCCCACCCGCTCTTGGAGGGAGGAGTCCGGGCCGTCTGCCGGCATCCCGCGGGGTGGTGCCGGATCAGTAAGACCCGTGGCGCGAACGGTGACGACGTCGCATGGGGATGGTCTGCCCGCTACCGTACGCATTTGGCAGTCGAATCGCCGCGCGTTGTTGCCGCGGTTGTTACGCGTGGCAGAGCATCGTGATGCACCAGCTTCCACCGGAAGCGTTTACGAGGTGCGTCATGATCGTTCTTGGCATCGTGCTGATGATCATCGGCTTGGTTGCGCATGTCCCGATCTTCTCGACCATGGGCATCGTTCTTCTGATCATCGGCATCGCGGTCGAGCTCATGGGAATGGCCGGACATGCCGTCGGCGGTCGCCGGCACTACTACTGAGGCCAGGCGGAGCAAACGCCGGAGGGACGCGTTGCGCGTCCCGGGACCGAGCCGGCCGGTCCTGACCCACCCCACGAGGCGCATCACCGGGGCGTGGTCCGTGAGCCGATCGTGACCGAAGGATCGCACGGTCCATTGGACGGGTTCCCGTTCACCGATATACGAGCACACGCGCCGGATTCGGATAGTGGGGTCACGGTTCGCTGGACAGCCGCAGAGGATCGGTGGCCCGCGATCCCAGAATGGCGTATGAGGGCGCCAAACAATCCGCTGTGGTTCTCACCCTTCGAAGGCTCGCACATGGATCCGGGATCGTCCCCGGCCCAGCGGTTCTTCGATCTCTCGGTCGACATGCTGTGTCTCGCCAGTACCGACGGGTACTTCAAGACCCTCAACCAGGCGTGGAGCGAGACCCTCGGGTATGTGGACGGCGAGCTCCTGCAGAAGCCCTTCGTCGAGTTCGTACACCCCGACGACCGTCAGGCAACGATCGATGCGGCAACCAGGATCGCGAGCGGCCAGAAGCTCGTCCGTTTTCGCAACCGGTACCGGTGCAAGGACGGGACCTACAAATGGCTCGCCTGGTCCGCGGCGCCCGCCCTGAGCGACGGGACCATCTACGCCGCCGCGCGAGACGTCACCGACGAGGTCCTTGCCGAGACGACCGACCTTGTGCAGTCCGAGGAGCAGCGCGCGCGCGTGCTCGCGGTCATGTCGGAAGGCCGCGTCCGCGCCGTGTTCCAACCGATCATCAACCTCGCGAATCTCGAGGTCGGCGGCTACGAAGCGCTCTCGCGGTTCGACACGGCGCCCGTCCTGGCCCCCGATCAGTGGTTCGGCGCCGCGCACACGGCGGGGCTCGGCCCGGAGCTCGAGATCCATGCCATCCACAAGGCGATCTCGCACGCGTACCAGCTCCCGACGGCTGCGTTCCTGTCGGTCAACGCCTCCCCGCAGACCCTGCTGACTGAGGAGTTCAGCCAGCTGATGGCCGGTTTGCACGGTGCGAGCCTCGTCGTCGAGGTGACCGAGCACGCCGTCGTCACCGACTACGAGCCGCTCCAGCGCGCGATCGACACTCTGCGCGGGCATGGCGTTCGGCTGGCGATCGATGACGCCGGGGCGGGATTCGCGAGCCTCAAACACATCGTCCGGCTGCTGCCGGAGTTCATCAAGCTCGACATCTTCCTGGTCCAGGGCATCCACAAGGACCCGGTCAAGCGGGCCGTCGTCGCCGGAATGCTCGGCGTGGCCTCGCAGATCGGCGGCAAGGTCATTGCAGAGGGCGTGGAGACCGCAGAGGATCTGCGCGTGCTGTTCGAGCTCGGAGTCGAGTGGGCGCAGGGGTTTTACCTCGGCCGGCCGGGGCCGATCCCGAGTGGCGTCCTCTCGGAACCGATGCACCCCTGGAGCTGAGCCTGAGTTGCCGTGGTCAGGCAGGCACCGGTGACTGCCGCCGTTCGGGGTTCCGCAGGCTGACGAGGTCGGGGTCCTCGTTGACGACCTGTCCGGCGGCCCGGCGTGCGTGCCTCTGGTAGGTCTGGGGTGAGCGATGGTCCACTTCGGCAAATGCCGGTGGAGTCGTCCCCGCTCGAATCGCCCGGAGGCGAATGACCTGCTGGCGCTTGAACTCCGTGTTGTGCGCGACCAGCGGCAGGGCCGCCCATGAGTCGGCGCTCCCCGTTGGCAGCACGCCCGATGCGTGCGCCAGGAGCAGCTCATCTTCCACCGCGGCGCATCCGATGAGCCCGACAAGCGATTCGCGCAACCGGTCGGCGCTCACCGGCATTGCTGGTCGTCCACGACGGGCTTGCGCGCCGAGAAACGCAGCTCGTCGCCGACACGCACCATGACGTCCGTAAAGCCGATGGTCTGCAGGCGCACGAGCAGCGACGACGGTTCGATCGGGTTGTACACATCGCCCTCGTGGAAGTCGTGCAGCCCCACGCTGTGCAGGCTGTCGGAACCCACGAGGACACCGCCGGGTCGCAGCACGCGCAGGGCCTCGTGGAAGACATCGTTCTGCTTCGCAGTGGTCGGCAGGTGGTGGAGCATCGTGAATGTCCCAACGGAGTCGAATGACGCATCGCCGAATTCGAGCTTGGTGGCGTCGCCTGTCACGACCTCGACATTCGTACCGGCGAATCTGACCTCGAGCTGCGCTGCGACATCAGCGTCGACCTCGACCGCGCAGAGGCGCGGCACTCGACGCCGCAGCCACTCGGTCGCGGCGCCCGGCCCCGGTCCGACCTCGAGCATGGTGGTGCCGAGGTCCACGCCGTCGAGCAGCGCATCCAGGACGTCGTTGCGCATGTGTTCGGACCACTTGGCAGTCGCACAGAGAGCGTGGTTTGCATTCATGGCCTCACCGTACCGACGGGTGCCATGGCGGACAAGGGCGTAGGCTGCCAACCTGTGTCGGGAAAGCGACAACGTGCGGAGGGTGGGGCGACCGGCGCCGTCAGCGTCTGCGTCTTTCCGATGGCGCCGGGCGCACGCTTCGACGCGCACACACACGAGGACCATCAGCTCGCATGGGCATCAAGCGGGGTGCTCACGGTGCTCACCGAGTCGGCCACATGGGTGCTGCCGCCCACGCGGGCGCTCTGGATCCCCGCGGGGTTGCGTCACGAGGTATCCGCGGCCAACGCCGCGACGATGCGCCCGCTCTACATCAGGCCCGATCGATGGACGGCGGGATGGACCGATCCCACGCCTGTCGAGGCAAGCTCGCTGCTTGCCGAGATGATCGAGTACCTCGGGAGTGACGGTCTTGACGCCGCGCAACGGGCGCGCGCTGAGGCGCTGCTCAACGACCTGCTGCGTCCGGTCGAGGTGACGACCGTCTCGGTGCGCATGCCCGTTGATGATCGTGCGCACTCCGTGGCGACGGGGATCGTCGACGACCCGAGCGACCATCGAACGCTCGCGGAGTGGGGACGTCAGGTCGGTGCGAGCGACCGGACGCTCGCGCGCATGTTCCTTGCGGAGACCGGCATGCAGTTCGGGCGATGGCGCGCGCTGGCGCGCCTGCAGGCTGCGTTACCGCGCCTTGCCGCAGACGAGCCGCTTGGGGCGGTTGCGCTCAACGTGGGCTACGAGTCGACGAGCGCTTTCGTGGCTGCGTTCCACCGCGAAATCGGGGTCACGCCGGCGGCGTACTTCCGCGCCCGTCCGAGCACGACCTGACCGCTGTTCTGTCAACGCGCCTGAGCGGTCACTCCGACCGACGTTGCTCCGAACGGCATCCACGCGGTCAGCACCTCTGACTCGCGCGCGAGCAGTCGGCGCATCGCCAGCGGGGGCAGCGGCTGCCCGAACAGGAACCCCTGGGCCAGCTCGCACCCGAGGTCCTGCAGTGCCTGCAGGACCTCCTCGGTCTCGACGCCTTCCGCGATCACGCTGAGCCCGAGACCGACGCCGAAGCTGAACACCGAGTGCGCGAATGCCACCGATTGGCTCGGCCCGCACAGCGAGGCGGTGAACGAACGGTCGATCTTCAACACATCCACCGGGAACTCGCGGAGCCGGCTCAGCGATGAGTGGCCCGTCCCGAAGTCGTCCAGCGCGATGCGCACGCCAAGTTCGCGCACGCCGTTGAGGCACTCGAGGATCGAATCGGTGTCGTTGATGATGTCCGCCTCCGTGACCTCGAGGATCAGACGGCTCGCCTCGAGTCCGGTGTCGCGCAGGACCTCGCTGACACTGTCGACGAAACCGGGCTCGCGGAGCTGCCGGATGGCGACATTGACGGACACGGAGATCGGTTCCGCGCCGGCGGCAACCGGCCAGTCACGCGCTTCCTCGCAGGCGCTGCGCATGACCCATGCCCCCACCTCCGTGATCAGCCCCGTCTCCTCCACCAGGCTGATGAAGTCGTCCGGCAGCACCGTCCCCCGCGTGGGATGGCGCCAGCGCAACAGTGCTTCCGCCCCGACGATGGAGCACGTCGAGACACGCACGATCGGCTGATACACCAACTCGAACTCGACGGACTCCATGGCGCGGTAGAGGTCGGCCTTCAGGCGGTGGCGATGCTGCACCGCCGCGTACATCGCCGGCTCGAACAGCTCCCAGCGTGACTTGCCGGCGCTCTTCGCCGTGTAGAGGGCAAGGTCGGCGTTCTGGAGCAGCTCCTGACCGTCGCACCCGGTGTCGACCGCGGTCGCGATGCCGATGCTCGCGTGGGTCAGCACCTCCTCGTTGGCGATCGTGAACGGCTCGCGGAGCGCGTCGATGACACGCTCGGAGATGCGCACCGCCGTCGCCTGCTCGTCGATGCCGATCAGCAGCACCGCGAACTCATCGCCGCCGAGTCGCGCGGCAACGTCGCCGGGCCGCAGGCACTCACCGATGCGGTCGGCGATGGCGCGGAGCAGCTCATCGCCCGCGGCATGACCGAGGCTGTCGTTGACGGTCTTGAAGTCGTCGATGTCGATGAAGAGCACGCCGACGTGCTGTCCGGTCTGCGCCAGCGCCTGCTCGACTCGCGATGAGAACAGCAGCCGGTTCGCCATGCCGGTGAGCGGATCGTGCGACGCCTCGTGCCGGAGCTGGTCCTGCAGCACGGTGAGCTGCGAGAGCGAATGCTGCAGCCTTCCGCGCTCGAGGATGACGCCGGTCTGGTTGGCGAGCATCTCGAGCAGGCGAAGGTCCTCGGAGTCGAAGCCGGTGACCTCGCCGAGGCGGTTGCCGATGAGCATCGTGCCGACCATGTTGGTCTCGCCGCGCAGCACGACGGCCATCGCGTCCCGCAGCCCGCGATGTGCGAGGAAGTCGTTGGGATCGCTGTCGGTCTTGCCGTGCGCGCTCAGCAGGAGCGGTGAGTCGAGCAGGAGTCTGCTGATGAACTGGAGCTCCGACTCGTCGAGCGCGACCGGTGCCATGAACTGCGTCGTCTCCTCCTTGTCGACGGCGGTCCGCACGACAGCGTCGCGTTCGCGAGTGGGCAGGAAGGTGATCTCCGCAAGCTCCGCGCGGAAGACCTCGCACGACTTGCTGAGCAATGCCGCGACCGCCTCGTCGACGGCCTCGGTGCGCTGCAACTGCTTGCTCGACTGATACAGAAAGTCGACCTGGTCGCGCTTCTCGCGCTCGGCGACATAGAAGCGATACGCGATGAAGACGCCGACTGTCGGGATGACCAGCAACCAGAGCTCGGACGGGTTCTGCCACACGATGCGAACGCCGATCAGCGCGAGGCAGGTGTTGACGAGCGTCGCCGCCTGCGTGAACCCGAACGTCGAGAGGATGCCCGCCGGATCGATGCGCCCTTCGGAGAAGGAGATCGCGGTGAGGATGATGAGCGACTGGATCACGCCGCCTGCGATCACCGCTGCCAGCACGCCGAGGAAGCTGAGCGAGCTCAGCGCGTCATGATGGTTGACGAGATGCATGAAGAGCCATGCGACCACGCTGTTCGCAACGGTGAAGTTGGCGAGGTTGAAGGCCAGCTTCAGCGGGGACTGGCGGCGGTGGATCATGAGCGCCAGCGCCGTCCCGGCCACCATCGACAGCACGACCACGAGCGGCGGGGCGAAGAAGAAGCCGACGACCAGCGGCAGCTCGCTCAGCGAGAACGACTGGGCGTCACGCCGGAACTGGATGTGGACGACGAACACCTCCGCCCCGAAGAAGAGCGGGATGAGCATCCACCAGGGAATCTGGCGTGGCGCCTGCAGCACATGGAGTGGGGCCACCAGCTCGACCAGGAGGAAGATCGCGGCCGCCACGAGCACCACCGTCAGGAGGTGAACCCGATGTCCCCTCCGACCCGGTGCGGCCGTTTCCGGACCCTCAGCAGACGCGGGGTCCCGAGCCTCGTTGGTCATGCCCAGATCGTGCGCGACATCCGCCGGGTTCGAACTCGTTGTGCCCGCGCTGTTGCCAAGCGGTAGCACGGATATCGACGATCGGGCCGCGCAGATCGCGACCCGATGGCGACGGCCCTAACTCCAGGAGGAGGCGGACCAGCTGGCGCCGGACCAGAAAGCATCGGACCACGAGGCTCCGGACCATGACGCGCCCGACCACGATGCCCCGGACCACGACGCGCCCGACCACGAGGCTCCGGACCACGACGCGCCGGACCAGGAGGCTCCCGACCACGACGCGCCGGACCAGGAGGCTCCCGACCACGAGGCACCGGACCAGGAGGCTCCCGACCACGAGGCACCGTTCGACGAGTCGCGATCGTGCGCGTGGCCGCCCGTCGACGTCGGCCAGGTCTGCACCGCGTTCGGCGTCGGAGCGTTGAGGACGGACGCGAGGTTCAGCTCGCCGCTGCCGGTGAGCCGCGAAGTGCCGTGGATGGCGCTCGTGTTTCCGACGAGCAGCGCCTTGACCTGGTCAGGCGTCAGCGAGGGATGCTGGCTGAGCACGAGCGCCGCCGCTCCCGAGACGATCGCCGCAGCCTGCGACGTACCGCTGCCGAGGAAGAAGCGGCCGCCGATCTCCGCGGTGGCGCCGAACACCCGGTCGACGAACGATCCCGGATCGGCAAGCGACACGATGTGTGTGCCTGGAGCCGCGAGATCGGGGTTGCGCGTGCCGTCACCTTCGCTCGTGAAGCCGGCGGCAACGTGGTTGTGCACGTCGGTGCTGTTCGCCGTGTCGGCAGCGCCGACGGCGATCACGTAGGGATCGATGGCGGGGTCTTCGAGACCGTCCGAGAAGTTGCCCTGGTTGCCCGCGGCGACGACCACCACGATGCCGCTCAACCATGCCTGCTCTGCCGCGTACGCGAGCGGATCGAGCACGTACGGCGAGTTGCTGTCAGCCCCGTACGAGAGGTTGAGGACACCGATGTTCAGTGTGTTCTGATGCGCCACGACCCAGTCGATCGCAGCGAGCACGCGCGCAACGTCGGTGTGACCGGCGGCGTTGGCGACCTTGATGCTCACGATCTGCGAGTTCGGCGCCATGCCCATGAAGTCGCTGCTGTCACTCGAGCTGACCGATGTCACGGCCTCGTCGAGGCCGCCGATGATACCGGCCATGTGCGTGCCGTGACCGAAGGCGTCGAGGTTTCTGAGCGACGAGTTGCGTGAGTCAGTGGAGAGGTCCGGTCCGTAGACGACCTTGCCCTGCGTGTCGAGCCCGTTGACCGGCGTCACGCCGGAGTCGATCAACGCGACCCCGACGCCCTGGCCGGTGAACCCCGCGTCCCAGTACGCGTGGGCTCCGTCCATCGCCTCGATGTTGTACATGGAGTCGACGTTGGTCACGGGGTTGTATCCGCTGCCTATCGCGCTGAACGAGCCGCCGAGGAGGTGCACCGCGGCGTTGGACGTCACCTGCGCGACGTCGGGTGATGCGGTGAGCTGCGGCAGCGTGGACGCCGGAACCTCGGCGACGAGCGCGTTGATCAAGGTGATCTGCTGTTCGACGTGGCCGCCGAGCGAGGTCACGAGCTGATCCGCGGCTGCGGCGTCGCCGGCCTGGGCGCGGACGATGACGGAGGTCATGCGCGGCGCGGCGTGCGCCGAGGTAGCGAATGCGCCGGCGGTGAGCACCATGGCCGTGGCCGTCGCCACCGCCGTTACCGTGCGGCGTTTGCGATCGTCCCAGCTGATGCCGTCAGCGGCAATCATTCCCTGTCAACCCCCCGGTTGCGTGCCCCCGGCACCCTCTCTCTCGCCTCAGTTCGGCGTTGGTTGCAGGCTACGGGAGGTCATGGCCGCCGGCTCGGTCCGCCATCATTCCGCAACCGCCAATCGGATCCGGGGCGGGCGAATCAGATATTCCGCGGCGCGGACGTTGCACGCAGGGTGGGGATGAGGATTGCGGCAGCGGCCAGATGCATGGCGCCAAGCCCGACCTTGGTCGATCCCGCGATGCCCGCGTAAAGCGGGAGGCTCAACGAGGCGATCAACGCGACGGCTGCCACGGCGGTCCAGATCGTCCGAGCGCTAGCTGTGCGGCGTTCCAGGACGGCGAGCAGTGCGCAACCGACGAGTGAGGCGGACAGCGTCGCGCCGATGATGAAGCCGAGCGCGATCGTCTGGGCTGCGCCGCCGCCGAAACGGATGCCGAGATGGAGTCCGAGGAGCGGGACCTCGATGACCCAGAGGGCTGCGTTCGCCACCGCGGCGCTCGCCACTGCGAGTGCCCTGGTGCGGAGCAAGGTGGCGCTGGACGGGCGCGCGTAGGTCCCGGTTGTCGTGCTGGCCATGGCAGGTCTCCTCGTGTTCCGTGTCGGATGGGGTAGACTTAGTTAGGCGTCTAATGTTAGGCGCCTAACTATCCAGGAGTCAAGTAGAGCATCAAGTGGGAGTGAGGAGGGTCGCTGGATGAACTTCGAGCAGGCAGACGCGATCAACGAGGCGATCCGCGCCATCGGCATCCGGCACCGCGAGCTTGCGGTGGCCGCGATGTCCCCGTTCGGCATTCATCCGGGCCACAAACTCATCCTGCTCGAGCTCGAGTCCGCCGGGCCGCGCACCCAGGCGCAGCTCGCCGCCGCGAGCGGGTATGAGCCGCCGACCATCACCCTCAGCGTCCAGCAACTCGAGGCCGCCGATCTGGTGGTGCGGCGTGCGTCGCCGAGTGACGGCCGCGCCCTGATCGTCGAGCTGACCGACCAGGGGCGGGCGCTGTTGCCGAAGCTGAAGGCCGCGTGGCGTGGTGTCGCGGAGCTGACCGTCGCCGGGCTGGAGTCGACGTCGGTCGACGAGTTGATCGCGGTGCTCGAGGACCTCGCGGGCAGCCTCGCGGCCGTGTCTGCGGAGGCTGCGGAGAAGGACGTCCCGCGGTACAAGCCCCGGTCACGCTTGCGACGCTGAACCTCGGCGATCGAATGTGCTTTCCTGCGCGCGATGGTGAGCAAGGAGCGTGAACTCGACGTCGTTGTCTTCGGCGCGACCGGGTTTGTCGGCCGGCTGACGGCCGCCTACCTGGCTGAGCACTCGCCCGCGCGACTGCGCGTCGGGCTCGCCGGTCGCTCGCAGGAGCGGCTTGCCGCGGTGCGCTCCAGTCTCGGCGCGACAGCCGCCGCGTGGCCGCTCATCGTCGCTGACTCCGACGACGCGAAGTCGCTCAACGCGCTTGCCGCTCGCACGCGTGTCGTGGCAACGACAGTCGGCCCGTACCGCCGATGGGGCATGGGGCTGGTGCGTGCGTGCGTCGAGGCGGGCACGCACTACGCGGACCTGACCGGCGAGGTGGCGTTCATGCGCGAGAGCATCGACACATGCCACGACGCCGCAGCTCGCGCGGGCGTGCGCATCGTGCACGCGTGCGGGTTCGACTCCATCCCATCAGACCTCGGTGTGCTGCTGCTCCATCAGGCTGCGCTGGCTGACGGCGCCGGCGACCTCGAGGACACCACCCTCGTCGTGGCAGCCCTCAAGGGCGGCCTGAGCGGCGGCACCATCGACTCGATGCGGGTGCAGCTGCAGGAGGCGCGTGCCGATGCCGGCGTCCGCCGCCTCGTCGCCGATGCGTATTCGCTCAGCCCTGATCGCTCCGAGGAGCCGGACCTTGGTGACGAACGCGACCTGATGGCCGTCCGGCACGACGCCGGCCTCCGTACGTGGATGGGCCCGTTCGTGATGGCCGGCTCGAACACGCGCGTCGTGCGCCGGAGCAACGCGCTGCAGGGCTGGGCCTACGGGCGGCGCTTCCGCTATCGCGAGGTGACGGGCTTCGGGAGCGGTGTCGCGGCGCCGGTGAAGGGAGCGGTGGCCGCGACGGGCATCGCGGGACTGGTCGCCGGCCTGAGCTTCGCGCCGACGCGTGCGGTGCTCGATCGGGTGCTGCCGTCGCCCGGCGAGGGTCCGAGCGAGCAGGCGCGGCGGACCGGGTTCTTCCGCATGGAGATCCACACGCGCACGTCGAGCGGGGCTCGGTACGTGAGCCGGGTGTCCGCGAAGGGCGATCCGGGCTATGCGGCCACGTCGCTCATGCTCGGCGAGGCGGCGATCTGCCTCGCTCGCGATGAGCTCCCCGAGCGCGGCGGAGTTCTCACCCCTGCCGTGGCGATGGGCTCCGCCCTGGTGGATCGGCTGCGGACAGCGGGGATGACACTTACTGTTACAACAAGTCGCTGACATACCGGGGTCGGCGCCTTACGGTTAGCTCGTGAGCGCGCCTCATCCCGGTACCCGCGGCGCCGCGTAACGGAGCCCGTCGTACTCCGCCACCGTCGGTGCCCAGGACCGTAACAGCGCGTGCGGCACTCACCGGATGAGTGGCGCACGGTCGAGGGAGTGATGGGTCTCCCCCGGCGTCCCCCCGCGTCGGCGTTCGTGGCGCTCGGTGTCGCCATCGGCATTGCGGCCGCGTTCGTGACCGGGTCAGCAGTCGCGTCGGCTGCCCCCTCGAGCCCCGGACCGATGAACCTCGACCCCACGCTCACCATCCAGGACAAGAACCTCGACTGCGAGGCAGCCGCGCTCGCAGCGGCATTCGAGGTGCGGAGTGTTCCGGTCAACACCGGTGGCCTGAGCCTCCAGGACTGGATCTTCGATCAGCTGCCGTTGGACCTTCGCAATCCCATCGTCAACGGCTCTGCGATCACGTGGGGCGATCCGTACATCGACTTTGTCGGCAACGTCAACGGCGTCGAGGGCTTCGCTCCCGGCGACGGGTACGGCGTCTACTACCAGCCGATTGCCAACGTGGTCACCAAGGTCGGGTTCACCGAGGTGGCCCGGACAGGATGGAGCACGTCGTCGGTTGAAGCCGAGATCGAGAGCGGGAGTCCCGTCGTCGTGTGGATCGACTTCCGCAGCCTCGCAAGCGGTGTGGGATATCCGACGAGCACGTGGACCGCGTTTGACGGCCGGCAGATTCGCTACACGCTGCATGAACATGCCGTCACGGTGCTCGGTGCGTTCCCGGGACACTCGGTGACACTGCTTGATGTCTTCTCGGGTAATCAGTACACGTACACCGAGGCGCAGTTCAGCTCGATGCTCACGACCTTCGGCGGCATGGGCGTGGCAGTGGGTCCGCCAGTCGTGGTGGCGACGCCGTATCCGGTCGTGAGTTCCCTGTCGCCCGCAGCCGGTCCGGTCGCCGGCGGACAGACGGTGCGTGTCACCGGGACGGGATTCACGCCGGGGATGACCGTCACGATGGGGACGACGCACGTGACGCCGGCTGCGATCACCGGTACATCGTTCACGTTCACGACACCCGCCGAAGCCGCGGGGTACGAGCAGTTAACGGTGACGACCGGCGGTGGATCGAACCCGCTCAACGCGGGCGCGGGCTACGTATACACCGCGCTGTCGAAATACGTTGCGCTGACGCCGTTTCGCATTCTCGATACGCGCGCACGCACATGCATGCAATGCGGCGCCGGTCGAGTGACGACGGGCGCGACCAGGAATGTGCAGATCACCGGAGTCGCGGGGCTGAGAATCGGGGCCGACCCGGTGCCGGCGACGGCGACGGCGGTCGTTGTGAATGTGACTGCAGTCACGAGCACCACCGGTGGTCTCCTGACCATCTATCCGGCCGGAACCGGAAGGCCGCAAGCGTCCAACCTGAACTTCGGCCCGGGCGCGGTCACTCCCAACCTGGTGACGGTCACGTTGGGTCAGGCGAACCCAACGGACCCCAACCGTGAGATCAGCATGTACAACCCGATCGGCGCGGTGGATGTCGTTGCGGATGTGGAGGGCTATTTCGCGCCTGACACGGCGAGCGATCCGACGGGGCAGTTCCACGCCATCTCACCGCTGCGCGTGTGCGACACCAGGGCGCGGCAACCCGCGAATGTCTGCAATGGCACCGGTACCAGCGACCATCGTCTCGGTTCGAGCGCTGTGGTGAAGGTGAATGTTTCGGGCGTGCCGAGCGGCGTTGGTGGCTCGCCGGCGAGCATCCCGACCAACGGGATGGCGCAGGCCGCGGTGCTGAATCTCACCGCGATTGGCGGCACGTCGTCGACGTTTCTGAGTGTCTATCCTCCGCAGGCGAACGGCTCGTGTGCCGCGTCTGCTGCCACGTCGACGATCAATCTTGGCACTGGAACGACCGAGGCGAATCGAGTCATCGTCAGCCTTGGTCCGGCCACTACCGGCGGCCCGACAACCGATGTGTGCGTTTTCAATTCCGTGGGATCCATTGACTTCATCCTGGACGCGACCGGCTGGTTCGGGTCCGCGTCGGCGCCAGTTGGCACGCAGTTCCAGGCGATTGGGCCGACGCGTGTGTGCGATACACGGGTCGGTTCTGGAACGCCATGCGCGGGGCACACGCTCACGCCGGGTGGGACGCTCCTGGTCGCGGTTGCCGGCATCGCGGGAGTGCCGAGCACCGGGCCGATCGCCATCATCGGCAACTTCACCGCGATTTCCTTCGGCCGGGTGGCGACCTACCTCATCGCATATCCGGCGAATGTCTCCCCGCGACCGAATGCCTCGGATGTGAATGTGGTGAGCTCAGTGCTGCCGAATCTCGTGGCGGTGGGGTTGTCACCGTCGTCTCCTTCCGGGGATGTGCGGTTGTACAACGCTGCCGGGAGCGTCAATGCGCTGCTGGATGTTGAGGGCTGGTTCCAGTAGCGGTCGCTCTGACCATTCGTCGTAGGCGGCATTGAGGCTTGTGCAACCCGAGTCGACGGTGTTGCCAGTACACGCGGATCCGCGTGCGTTTCGACCCTTCCTAGGCCGGTTCGGGGCGACGAGGCGTCGCCTGCTTGCGTGCGTGATCGAGAAGGGAGCGTCTCGGGGGATTGAAGACGTCGACCTCACGGCACGACGTGTCGTGGGTGCGCGCTCTATGAGGCACCCAACTCGGAACCACCGCCACATCGCCCACGTGCATCGTGCGGACATCACCATCGATGTCGAACTCGAACTCCCCCTCCAGGACGAGCACGATCTGCTCCTCCACGTGTACATGCATCGGCGCCTCGGTGTGCGGCTCGAACGACACGAAATTGAGCATCGTGTGCTCACCCAGGACAGGTCGGAACCCGAGCCCGGGCAGGAACTCGACCTCGACACCGTTGCGGGTCGTCGTCGATGATGACGCCCTCCAACGCCATCGAGCATCTGCGCCGCTCGCCGCCGCGCGACGCGTCGTTGTTCGCGTGTCGACGCGGCTCGTACCTTTGACAACGGAGCCGGCCCCGCGCGCCGGCTGAGGCTGACTCTCGACACAGAATCACGCAAGATCACACCATGACCACGCTTGACAAGCAGGCACCGGCCGATCTCCGCAAAGCCGAGGCGGCGCTGGCCAGCGGCGACTGGCGCGCGGCCGCCGAGTACGCTCGAGCGTGCATCGCCGGCAGCGACGATGGCGAGGCACACGTGGTCCTCGCCACCGCCCTCTGGTGCGGGTACGACACCAAGGCAGCGATCGATGAGATGAAGCTGGCGTATCGCCGCCTCGTCGATACCGGGTCGCCACAGCGCGCGGCATGGGTCGCGTGCTGGAGCGCCCTCGAGGAGGCGTTCAACTACGGCGACCGCGCCGTTGCCAACGGGTGGTTCGGGCGCGCCGCGCGACTGCTCGAGGACCTCCCCGAGTGCGCCGAGCACGGCTGGCTGCTCCTCTATCGCACCGCCTTCGAGGGCGACTACGAGCGCCTCGCGGAGGCGGCGCTCGAGGCCGAGGCGATCGCCCGCCGCCATGGTGACCGCGACCTCGAGCTGAGCGCGCTGGCCGAGCGTGGGCTTGCGCTGGTCATCCTCGGTGACGTCGGCGCGGGGATGCGGCTCGTCGACAGCGCCATGGCCGGCGTCGCGTCCGGTGACACGACCGCTCCGCTGGTGATGAGTGACTGCTTCTGCGTGACGCTCGCCGCCTGCGAGTCCGCACACGACTACGCGCGCGCCGAGGAGTGGTGCCGCGCGGGCCTTGCCGTCGACAGCGAGCGGCCCAGCGGCTTCCTCAAAGCGAACTGCCTGGCGACATACGGCTGGATCCTTGGCGTCCTGGGGCGCACGAGCGAAGGCGAGGCGCGACTGCGCGACGCGCTCGACATGTTCGACACCGGGCACTGGCGTCAGGGGCACCGGATGATTCGGGGCAACGCCCTGGTCAAGCTCGCCGACCTGCAGCGCCGGCGCGGCGACCCGAAGAGCGCGGCGCAGCTGATCCGTGACTGCCCGGAGACGCCCGACGTCCTCCGCCTTCGCGGCGAGCTGGCGCTGGACGCCGGCGACACGCAGTCAGCAGTCAGCCTGGCGAAGGAACTGGCGACGATGACGCAGGGCGGGCGCGATACGACCAGCGTGCTCTCGCACCAGCTCACCATCCGTGCCGCGGCCGCCGCCGGTGACGTCGAGACCGCACACCGTGCCCTGGCAGAGCTGGACCCAATCGCTGAACGAATCGCGACTCCACCGGTGCGTGCGTGGCTGGCACTGTCGCGAGCCGCGGTGGATGCCATGGACGGCAAGGTCGACGAAGCGGTCGCCGCCGATCGCGAGGCGGCGCGTCTCTTCGCAAATGCCGGCACGTGCTTCGACGCGGCACAGGCGCGGCGTCACGAGGCAGCTGTGCTGCGCGCCGCAGGACGATCCGACGAGGCTGCCGCTGCGCTGGACGCCGCGCGACAGTTGCTCGGAGAGACCGCCGCGACGCCGCGCCCCGCGGGGTTGACCGCACGCGAGGCTGAGGTGCTCCGTCTCGTTGCCGCCGGGTTGAGCAACGCCGCGATCGCCCAGGAGCTCAACTTGAGCCCGCACACCGTGCACCGCCATGTTGCGTCGGTGCTGCGCAAGCTCGACGTCCCCACGCGCGCCGCGGCAGCGGCCGAAGCGACTCGTCTCGGCCTCAGCTGACCGGCGTATGACCCGATCGGGTCATCGCCTCAGGCCACCGAAATGGCCGGTTCAGGGGACGACCTGGACTGTGCGCGCGAGCGATCGTCGTGCCGTACCCGCCAGCAGCGCACGGAGGCAGACCATGACCCAGGACACACTCACGCGGACCTGCGACACATCGGACATGTTCATCCCGCACGGCATGTTCCGCCAGGCGTTTGCCGGTGCGGACGACGTCATCGGCACGGCACCCGCGGCGGATCGCGCCCCGCTGATCAGCTCGTTCTACTCGAACGTGCTCGCCTTTCTCCACGCGCACCACGGCGCGGAGGACGCGATGCTCTGGCCCCTGCTGCGTGCACGCGCACCCGAGCGTGAAGCGCTCCTCGACCGCATGGAGTCGCAGCACGCGGCCGTCGACGAGGTGATCCAAGCCGCCTCACGCTCCCTCGATGCGTACAGCGCCAATCCGACCGCGGAGCGTGCGACAGCGCTGGCAGCCGCGACTCGCAGGCTCGCCGTCGAGCTCGACGCGCATCTGGTCGAGGAGGAGCGCGAGATCCTCCCGCTCGCCGCGGTGACCGTCTCACAGGACGAGTGGAGCGCGCTCCCGGGGTGGGCGATGGGTCACTTCACCGGCGACAAGACCTGGCTGGTGCTCGGGCTGATCTTCGAGCAGATGACCGATGCACAGTTGGCGACGACGCTGCAGCACATCCCCGCCCCGGTGCGTGAGATGTGGGACACGACGGGTCGGCGGGACTTCGCGACGATGATCACGGCAGTCCGCGGCGCCACGCCGGCCGCGTGAGGCCAGCGCTGCGGGCGCGATGCCGGCGTGCTGGCGGGCGCGCCGGCATCGCAGCTGCACTGCTACGTGAACGACTTCAGACGGGGCCACAGTTGGTCGAGCGTGAGTTTGGGTCGGCCGCAGAGGACGATGGGAGCACCGAACTCCTGGTTGTCCAGAACATACGAGTTGGAGACCGTGCCGGCGGGAGCGCAACCGTTGAACAGCGTCGAGAGGAAACCGAGGTCGAGACCCACCGCAATGACCGGGCCGTCGATGCGGGTTGGCTTCCAGTAGTAATAGGTGAGCTCACCGGACACGGCCGCCGGCAAACCGAGGGCCGGTCCATACGTGTTCACGGCGCCGGCTTCGCCGAAGTTGTTGGTGAGGATCACCGTTGTGGATCGCTCGCTCACCGGCAGCCGGCGGTAGACGGTGGCAACCTCCCTAGCGAGGTCCCGCCAGCCAATGGTGTCCGCAAAGTCGGTGCGGACCGAGGGGAGTGCCGATCGCGCCATGACGGACTCGGGAAAGAGCGGTATCGCGATCGGCGCGAGAACGACTGCCTGTACCGCCAACGCAACCGCCGTGGTCGGTATGAGCCATCGCCGGCGTTGACGCGTCCACGACTCGACGGCACAGGCACCCGCAGCCAGGAGGACCGGATGCAGCGGTCCGATGTAATACCCCTTGCCCACGAGCAGGAAGATGCCGGCGGCAACCAGAGCCGCCACGCCCACCGCACGCCCGCGTCCGGAGAGCAGCCACCAGAACCCTGCTCCCCACAACGGGATGGCGAGGGGGCCGATGAGCGGAAGCTGTTCCGAGAGGAACGCGAACGGTCCGAAGTCGCCGGACTGCGCCACGGGATGCGCGAGCGTGAATGCCACCGACGGCCATCCGTTCGCGATCTGCCAGACCACGTTCGGCAGGAAGATCATGCCGGCGGCGAGGACTCCGAGCCACGGCCAGGCGGTGCGCAGATGCCGGCGCAACGGGGTCACGGCGACGGCGAGCATCAGCCCTGCGACGAGGGCGACGATCGTGTACTTGGTCTCGAGTCCGATTCCAACCGCTGAGCCGAGCGCAAGCCACAGCCGGCGATCTCCCGTCCGCAGCAGGCGCGCGAAGATCCATATGCAGACGAGCCACATCAGCTGGTCGAACGTGACCGTCTGAAAGAGCCAGTTCGCGCCGAGCAGCACCGGACTCGTGGCGGCGCCGATCGCGGCGAGAATGCGCGCCGTCCGGCCGCCACCGAGCTCGTGCGCGATCTGCGCACCGAGCACCACCATCACGGCGCCGGCGAGGCTCGGCCAGAGTCGCAGCCCCCAGACGTTGGTGGGACCGAAGAACAGCAGGCTCACCCTGGCGATCGTCGGCGTGAGTGGCGGGTAGTCGACGAACCCCCACGCCAGGTGCCGCGCGCTGTCGAGGTAGTACATCTCATCGCGTTGGAAGCCGTAGAGGCCGTTGGTCGCCAAGTGCAAGGCCAGGACGGCCAGCGCGATACCACCGACCACCCAACGCTCCGTATGCCGGCGTGGCCGGCCGCGTGTCATCGAGGGTTGCTGCGCTGCCTCAGGCGAGGACGCGCGCGCGGGCGCCGTGAGCACGGCGGCCTCGGCACTCGTGTGTATCGTCAGCGGCCGGTGCTCGCTCATGCTCGATCCTCGATGTCCCGTTCCCGGTGTCCGGTGCATCGATCGTCTGCGTGCAGCTGGTCGCCGAGCGTCAGCCGTAGGAGTGATTCCCCGTCATCCGCACGGATGAGATTCGGCTCTTCCTACTGCAGGAAGGGCGTCACCAATCCGGACTCGTACGCAAGCACGACAGCCTGCACGCGGTCGCGCACCTCGAGCTTGTCGAGGATGTGAGCGACATGTGTCTTCACCGTCGTCTCACCGAGGAAGAGTTGCTGGGCGATCTCGGCGTTGCTGAGCCCGCGCGCGACGAGCAGCAGAACCTCCCGCTCACGCTCCGTGAGCTCGCGAACGCGCGGTGCCTCGGCACGCGGCGCATGCCCGCTGAAGCGCTCGATCAAGCGCCGCGTCACCGACGGCGCGAGCAATGCCTCACCGCCCGCCGCGATCCGCACCGCACGCACGATCTCATCGCTCGGCGCGTCCTTCAGCAGGAATCCGGATGCACCCGCACGCAGCGCCTCGAAGACGTAGGCGTCCAGGTCGAACGTCGTCAGGATCACGACCCGCGCGGCAGACCCGCTCGTGATGATCCGTCGCGTTGCCTCGAGCCCGTCGAGCACGGGCATGCGAATATCCATGAGCACGACGTGGGGGGCGAGCGCGGCAACAGCACGCACCGCCTCCTCGCCGTCGGCCGCATCACCCACAACGGCGATGTCCGACTCCTCTTCGAGAAGCGTGCGGAGCCCCGTGCGCACCAGCGGCTGGTCGTCGACGATCAGGACGGCGATCATCCGGTCGGTGCTTCGAGCGGCAGGCGCGCCGAGACTCTGAAGCCCTGGGTGGTGTCGCCGGCGGCAAAGTCGCCGTTCAACAGCGCCACCCGCTCGCGCATCCCGGTGAGCCCGTTCCCCTCTCCCTTCTGGGTCGCGCCGTTGTGTCCGTTGTCGGTCACCTCGACCGTGAGGTCGTTGCCCCCATAGCGGATCGCGACCTCGGCGTCGCTCGCCCCCGAGTGTCGCAGCACATTGGTCAGTGATTCCTGCACGATCCGGTACGCGGAGAGTTCGACTCCGGGTGCGAGCGGGCGCTGCGCGCCATCGACACGCACATGAACGTTCACACCCGCCTGCCGGACCTGCTCGACCAGTGCATCGAGTTGGCCGAGACTCGGCTGCGGCGACAGCGCCATATCCTCCGCACGGTCGTCCTTGAGCACGCCGACAACGCGGCGCATGTCGGCGAGCGCGTCGCGACCGGTCTGTTCGATGACCTCGAATGTCGCTGCCGCGCCCGCGGGATCCCGGCGAGCGATCCGTCCGCCGGCCGCTGCCTGCAGCACCATGACGCTGACGCTGTGGGCGATCACGTCGTGCAGCTCGCGTGCGATCGCGGTGCGCTCGCCGGCCGCGGCCTCGCGCGCACGCAGTCGCGACTGCTCGTGCAGCTGCCCGACGTAGGCACGCCGAGTGCGGACACCGTAGCCGAGGATCACCGGCAGAGCGAAGATGATCGCGTTGTAGCCGATGTCGGCGAGGTACACCCGCCCTTCGTTACGCCAACCGAGTGTGACGCCGGTGATCAGGCCGATCACGAGGAGCCCGCTCACGGCGACGACCCGCCACTCGGCGCCGACTGACGCATACAACGTGTACAAGGCCACCAGCACTGCGAAGTTCTCGATGAACGAATTCGTGAATCCGAGAAGGAGATTGATGATGAGCGCCGCACCGATCACGGTCGTGACCGTGGCGGGGAACAGACGGCGCGTTGCGACGGGCAGCGTGATGAGCGCGATCACGACCACCTGGAGCGCGGTGAGCTTTCCGGCATCCTGATACGCCGCAACGTCGGCGCTGACCATCAGCAGGAGCGCCAGCGCGCCATCGGTCACGATCGGCGGGAGCGCCTCGAAGCGCTTGATCCAGGCTGTCAGCATCGTCGTGATCCGAGCCTAGCGGAGCGCTGAGGGTCTGACGTCCTCCTCGAGGACGAGGTTCGCCGGCTGGATCGATATGCGAGATATCCGGTCGATGCTTTGTCCCCGGAAGACTCGCGAGGCATGCGCCTCAGCTCGATCAGGGAGACGGCGTAAGTGTCGGCGACGCCGGCGTCGGGGTGGGGGTCGGCCCAGGCGTCGGGGTCGGAGCGGCCGTCGGTGACACGGTCGGCGACGGCGAAACTGAAGCGGTCGGCGACGGTGTTGCCGACGCGCTCGGCGATGGCGACGGTGACGCGCTCGGCGATGGCGTCACATCCGGGATCGGTCCCAGCTTGACGTTCGGGACGAGATTCCCGATCCGCGGCAGGTCGGCCTGCGGCCCGCCGAAGGGCGTGTTCTGGCTCGGCGACGCGAGCACGACGAACGCCACCGCCGCCACACTCGCGGCGATGCCGGCGCCCGCAAGGGGTGCGGCCAGTGGCCGGCGGCGCACCGGCCGGTCGCCGGTGTTCTGCGGCGACTGCGCGTAGGCACGTCGCTCCGGCGTGAGGATGATGCCCTCGGCCGCCAGGCTCGCCCACGGTGCGTTGGAGTACACGAAGGCTTCGAAGAGGAGCAGCACCGCCAGCACGATGCTCGCCGCGCTCGGCGAGCGCACCAGCATCGTCGCCGCACCGACGACGCCGGCGACCATCAGCACCGTCTCCGCACGCGACGCCCGGAGCGCGCCGAGCAGCGAGCGACCATCCTTGCTCTTGGCCGTACGGAGGAACTCCGCATGCTGCTGCACGAGACCACGCACACAGGCGAGCGTCACGACCCACGACAGCGCGAACCACACGCGCAGCGCGTTGAGCGCGTCCCTGGTGCCGGCGTGACACGCGCGCCGCATGGCCCACACCGCGCGCAGGATCCCCGTCCCCGCAAACGCCAGCGGCACCACCAGCACGGCACCGGTCAGCTGCCGCACCGGGAGCCGCTCGTGCAGCGATATCGCGAGCGCCGTTGCCAGCAACAGCACCGTGAATGTGGCCGTGAGCGCCTCGGCGAACCACTGCACACTCCCGAGCAGGTAATGGACGCGTTGCGCAAACGTCAGACGCATCCGATGCTTCGCGAACGGCACCATCTCGCGCCAGTGAAACTTGAGGATCTGGATGCCGCCGAGCGCCCAGCGGAACCGCTGCTTCTTGAGGCCGTCGAAGTCGAGCGGCATCAACCCCTCGCCGTACGCGGCCGCGTCGTAGACACCGCGATAGCCCGCGCCGAGCATGCGCAGCGACGCCTCGGCGTCCTCGGTGATGCACTCCTGGTTCCAGCCGCCGATCTCGTTGAACGCCGACCGCCGGATCAGCCCCATCGTCCCGCAGAAGATGATCGCGTTGCGGTGGCTGCGCGCGATCATCGTGATGTCGAAGAAGTAGCGGAAGCTGTAGAAGAGGCCGCGCAGATAAGCGTTGTCCTTCCACTCGCGATAGTGCTGCGACGTCTGCATGAACGCGACCGTCGGATCGTCGAAGTAGCCGATCGTGTTGCGCAGCCACTGCGGATGCACCTGGTAGTCGGCGTCGACGATCCCGAGGATCTCAACCTCTGGGGGCAGCTGCGGCGTCGCTTCGTTGAGCGCTCCCGCTTTGAATCCCGGCCAGTCCTCGAGATGCACGAAGGAGAACCGCGGTCCGAGCTGCCGGCACAGCTCCTCGAGCGGCTTCCAGAGCGCGGGATCGGACGTGTTGTTGTCGACGACCTGGACCAGCACGTTCTGGTAGTCGAGCTTGGCCAGTGACTGGAGTGTCGGTCCCACGACCTCGACCGGCTCGTTGTACGTGGGCACCTGCAGGGCGACCCAAGGCTCCCGCGTCAGCGGCGGGATCACGCGCTGACGCGCTCGGCGCGAGAGCACGTCGCAGATCTCGAACGTGAAGGACACCGACAGGCCGAGTGCGAGAATCTCGAGCAGCAGCAGCGGGATCGACAGGACGACGGCGAGGGCCGGCAGCCGCCCGAAGAACGTCTGGAGAAAGGCGTACGCGAGGTAGCAGAGCGCCGCCGCGGTGACCGCGACGAAGAGCTGGACGCCGACGAAGCTCCACCGCCGCTGCGCGATCCGCATGACGAGAACAAGGACGACCGCGACGATCGCGAGCGTGGTCATGCCCGGTTCGTCGTGCTCGATCGCAAGGAACGCCGCGCCGGCTCCCGCAAGTGCGAGCAGGCAGCACGGAATCGCCAGCCATGCGTGCGCGGTCATCGTCCGTGGCAGCACCGCAACAACCAGCGTCGTCGCCAGGAGCAGCGCGAAGAAGACGACGCCCTCGAGGATCATGCGACGTCCCGAATGCAGCCGGCGAGCACGACGTCGCTCAGTGCGGAAACCCGCGCCGGCGCGGACCTAATCGTTGTGCGAGCTCAGGGCAGTCGCACGGTCGCGCCAGAAGTCGTATCGCGCCTGATACTGCTGACGCTGTGCACGCAGGACCTTCTGGGTCCCGCCTGCCTCATGGGCGGCGTCCTCATGCATGTCGCGCACCGTCGGCTCCGATCGCTCCAACAGGGCGCTGGTCATGCCGATCAACTCGCCGTAGATCCGGATCCAGTGAATGGCGTGACGAATCTCACCGGATGCCGGGTCCTCACCGGGCAGGAGCATCTCCGGGTCCGTGACCCATGTGATCTCGGCGCGTGCCACTGCTTCGTCCAACACGTCCATCTCCGAATCGACCCCCTGGCTAGGTCAGCCGTAGCTGGTGACTATCAATACTGATGATAGTATCAGTATAAGTAAGCAGCTGCCACGGGGACCTCCGGTCGCGCCACCGGCCGGATCATCGACCCTCCCGCGCCCTCCGCTTCCCCTCGTGCATGGCCTGGACTCGACCGACCGGGATGGTCCGCCCCTCCTCGACAAGCGCAGCGCTGAGCGCCTGGGGCTGCGACATCCGCGACGTCCAGCGATCGTCATCGCGGAGATGGTGAACAGCGGTCAGCACCGTGAAGTCCGCCGGCGAGATGTCATCCAGCGCATCCCAGTCCACCGGAAAGGACACCGGCGTGCCCGGCCGGACACGCGGGCTGTACGCGGCCGCGACGGTCGCACCGCCGACGCGGGTGGCGTCGACGAACACCTTGCCGTCGCGGTCCTCCTTCATGAAGGCGCTGGTGACCGCATCAGGATCCAGTCGCTCGGCACGAGCGGCGATCGCCCGAGCAGCCGCCGCGGCTGCATCGATGGACACGCTGGTGTCGATCGGCACGAAGATGTGCAGCCCCTTTGCGCCGCTCGTCTTGATGACGGCGTCGAGGCCCTCGTCGACAAGAACCTGGTGCACAACGCGTGCGGCGCGCACGGCCTCGGCAAACGCATCGGCGTGCGGAGGATCGATGTCGAGCACGAGATGCGTCATGTGTTCCGGCTCGTCGATCCGTATGAGCGCGGGGTGATACTCGACGGCACGCTGATTCCCGAACCAGATCAGTGTCCGGCGGTCATTGCAGAGCGCGTACGTCACCTCGCGCTTCGACGACTCGGCCCACATCGTCACACGCTGCACCCAGGCCGGTGTGTACGACGGCAGGTTCTTCTGCATGAAGGCTTCCTGACCCCGATGCACACGGATCACCGAGAGCGGTCGGTCGGCCAGCACCGGGAGGATCCGATCGGCGACGGCGTCGAGGTAGTTGATGAGGTCGCGCTTCGTCGCGCCGGCTCCGTCGAAGAGCGGGTCGTCGAGGTTGGTCAGCGAAACGCCGAGTGCGGCGGCAGCTTCAGGATCCAAGGCCGACGTCCATGAACGCAGGTCTCGGTCGCATCAGGTCAGCGCCGCCGTCCGGCGCGGCACGCGCGATCATCACCTGCCCGGCATCCGTGCCCAGCGAGCGTTCGCGCACGAGTGGAGGCCGAGCGCGATGAAGCCGAGAGCCACAACCGCCAGCAGCACGTGACCGAACGGCTCTCGCGCGACCGCCTCGAATGCGGGCCCGAAGCTGTGCGCGTCGCCTGCGTTGTGGCGGAGTCCCGCGGTGATGACAAAGATCCCGACGACGCAGAAGATGACACCCCTCGCAACCATGCCGAAACGTCCGAGGCTGTCGACGGTCACCCGCTCGGCCCGGGTCATCGTGTTGCGTTTCAAGTCCTTGCGGAAGCCGGCCGCGTACGCGTTCACGAACTGTCCGATGCCTCCGAGAAGAGCGACACCGCCTGCGATGGTGACGATGGCGCCGCCGGCGGGCTGCAGGAGACCCCATGCCACGAGCTTCTGGACCGCGTCTCCGCTATCGCTCTTCGATCCTCCGAGCAGGAGACCTGCCGCGAACACAGCAAGCGCGCCGTACGTGAGCCCGCTCCAGGCGAATCCGATGCGAGCCGCGATCTCCGGGGGACTGTCCCCGCGATGGAGCGGGTCGTAGACGGCGCGGATCAAACCCCAGCCCGCGTAGCCGAGGAGCGCGACAACCACCACGAGCAGGAACACACGCCCAATCGCGTTCCCACCGAGGAGTGCGAGTGCACCGCGCGGATCGGTGCTCCCGGAGTCGAGGCCGGCTGCCAGCCCGAGGGCGAGGACGCCCATGGTGCCGTAGAGCAACCCACGCACCACGTACCCGAGACGCGCGGTGCGCTCGACCCACGGGTTGGTGACCACCTTCTTGGCGTCATGCTCGGCGTGCCGTGATGTCGACCTCACCGCGGCCGCGCGCCGTGGACTGTGACGCCGAGTGCGCGTGGAGGCCCTGCTGGTCATGCGTGCGACCGCCGCGACGTTCGCCACCGCAGCGGGTTCCAGCGACGGCTGGGTTGCGGCAGCCAGCGCTCCGGGAGCCAGAGGATGAAGGCCGACCACGTGAGGCCGAGGAGAAACCCTGCGATCACATCCGTGGGCCAGTGCGCACCTGCCCAGATCCGGCCAATGCAGACAGAAACAATCACGAAGGCCGCCAAGGCCCATGTCACCACTCGCCAGCGAGGCGCGACATGCGGCGATATCGCCACAGCGAGCATGAAAGCCAGCCAGGTGAAGAACAATGCGTGCCCGCTCGGGTAGCTGTACCCGTTCGACCGATTGAGGACGGTCACCAGATCCGCGGTGGGTCGGTGACGCGCGATCGACACCTTGACGATCTGGTCGATCAGGCTGCCGAACGCGCCCAGCGCCATCAACCAGCCTGCTCGCCGGTCCCACAGGAAGAGTGCGATGACGACGGCAGCACCGAAGAGGTCCTGGATGAGGCCGCCGGTCACGTTGGTCAGCGTCATCCAGTAGGTGAGCGGACCCCACGGTACCTGTTGCATCGCGCGTTCGACCGGGAGATCGAACCCTGCTCGAGTCGCACCGCTCGCCACGAGGACCGTGAGCACCACGAACAGAACGAATGAGATCAGCGCGACCGGTCCCAGCCAGCGGCGTGCCGCGGGGCCGGGCTCGCCGGCGATGATCTCGCGTGCGGCGGGCGTGCCCTCGTTCAGCGCGGGATCACCCGCGCTCGTGCTCATACGGCAGCCCGCCGGTTGACGGTCAACATGATAACAACGCTATAATGTTTCATTATGGCTCATGTGGTCGTCCATTCGCGCGCTCGAGCGCAGCAGGCCGCCGCCTCGTCGTCGAGGCTCCATCGCCTCGTTGGCGACATCAACTGGACGCTGATGATGGTCGCGATCGTGGCCGGAGTGCTGTTCACAGCCCTCTCGGTGCTCGTCGCGGTTCACCCGGCGCCGTTCTTCTTCGATCGCCCGATCGAGGTCGCGGTCCAGTCGATCAACGGTGCATGGTTCGGATGGTTCAACACCTTCGTGTCGGGGTTCGCCGGGTTCGTCGGCATTGGCGTGGGCGTTGCGGTGATCGTGCTCACGTTCATCCTGCGCCGTCGCGCGACGCCGCTCGTGGTGTTCTCCGCCGTCTACGCCGTCGTGTACAACGTGGTGAACATCATCATCCGCCGGCCGCGGCCGGCCGGCGTCGCGCACATCACCTCCAAGACGATCGGATACGGCTACCCGAGCGGGCATGTCGGGTTCTTTGTCTGGCTGAGCGTCCTGGCGATGATCCTCCTGGCTCGCAAGCTCCCGACACCGCTCTACGCAGCGTGCTGGTTGCTCGCGGCAGTCTTCGTGGCGGCGACAGCGCTGAGCCGGATCTACGTCGGCGCTCACTGGCCGAGTGACGTCGTGGGAGGCCTCCTGCTCGGCATCGCGTGGACATGTCTGAGCCTCTCGATCGGTCGCCTGCGGCGGCCGGCTCTCGATGCCACACCGTCGAGAACCGCATGATCAGCGAACTCCTCTCCGCCGTCGACGGACAGATCGGGGAGACGATCGACGGTGCCAACCGGCGTCACCACATCCGTCGCCTGAAGCGTCTGGGCTGGGATCGAGCACTGCACGGCAGCTCGGGGTGGGGCAGCGGAACCCGCCCCAGCGAGGGCAATCAGGTTGACGTTCACATCGATGGAGCGGCGGCACTCCCCGCGATGGCCGCCGCGGTGCGCGGTGCGCGGTCGTTCGTGCACGTGGCGGGGTGGACGGTGAATCCGGACTTTGCGATGGAACGCACCCCCGAGCTGGTCACGCTGCGGCAGCTTCTCGCCGAGGCGGCCACCCGTGTCGATGTGCGCGTGCTCGTCTGGGCCGGTGCGCCGGTGCCGGTGATGCACCCGTCTCGTCCCGAGGCGAAGCAGCTCATGGACAGGTTGGTGCGCGGCACGCGCATCCGAGGCGCACTCGACCGCAAGAACCGTCCGATGCACTGCCACCACGAGAAGCTCATCATCGTCGACGGAACGCTCGCGTTCGTCGGGGGTATCGATCTGACCGATCTTGCGGGTGACCGGTTCGACGGGCCGCCACACGACAAGACGACGCAGCTCGGGTGGCACGATGTTGCGGCGTCGCTGACCGGGCCCGCGGTTGCGGACGTCGCCGCGCATTTCGCCATGCGATGGACCGCGACGACGGGTGAGTCGCTACCGACGACGACCGTCCCAGCCCCGGCGGGCTCCAGCCGTGTGCAGATCATTCGCACGGTCCCGGAGAAGACGTATGCCGCTCTTCCCAAAGGCGACTTCAGCCTCCTCGAGGCATATTCCGGCGCCATTCGTCGCGCGAAGCGCTTGATCTATCTCGAGAATCAGTTCCTGTGGAGCACGGAGATCGTCGCTCTGCTCCAGGAGAAACTGTCGCGGCCACCGACGGAGGGGTTCCGTCTGATCATGGTGCTGCCGCGACATCCGAACAACGGGAATGACGACACCCGCGGTCAGCTCAGCATCTTGAAGGCCGCGGACCGAAACAACCGCTTGCTCTTCGGCACCGTGGGCACCGCCGGGCGGGAGCGGCCCGGCGTCTACGTCCACGCGAAGGTGGGGATCATCGATGACGAATGGCTCACCGTCGGATCGGCGAACCTCAACGAGCATTCGCTCTTCAACGACACGGAGGTGAACCTCGTCACTGACGACGCGACCCTGGCCCGAAGAGTCCGTGAACAGTTGTGGAGCGAACACCTGGCGAAGGATTGCACCGGCCGCGATCCACTCCAGGTGATCGAGACAGAGTGGCGCCGTGCGCTCGCCGCTCCTCCGTCGAACCGGCATCCGTTGCGTCGCCTCCCGGCCGTCTCCCGGCGCTCCGCGCGACTGCTCGGACCGTTGAAGGGCTTGCTGGTCGACGGGTAGAGGGCGCTCTCCGGCAACACCAAAGGGCCGGCGCACCCCCGGCGAGGCGCGTCAGGGCGCCGAGGCTGGTCACCGCCGAGCGACGGCGGCTTCGATGAGCGTGGCCGCCGCCGCGACACCGTTCCGGCCACGGATTGTCGTGCCGATCTCGTCGAGGCGGGCTCGCAGCGAGTGGTCGCGCAGGAGCCGATCCAGGGCCTCACCCATCTGCGCGTCGGTGAAGCTGTAGGTATCGAGGCGGACCCCGAACCCGGCCTCGTGCACACGCTGGGCGTTGTCGTGCTGATCCCAGAACAACGGCAGCAGGATCATCGGCTTCCCGAAATGGAGAGTCTCCGTGACGGTGTTATTGCCGCCGTGAGTGATCACCACATCGACCAGCGGAATGACGCGCGTCTGCGGGACGAGTTCCGCGCCCCACATGTTGGGCGCGAGCTCATATTCGGCGTGACGCGGGCCCCTCGAGACGATGTAGCGATGCGGTGTGCGTCCGAGCACATCGATCAGGCGCCGCATCAGGTCCACATCCGCGCTTCCAAGCGATCCGAGCGAAAGGTAGATGAGCGCTGATCCGTCGCCGCGATCGCGCACCGCGACGGGCAGCTCGAATGTGCCGTCCGTTTCCCGCACGCTCGAGTCGATTCGGTGCCACGTTGCGTCCAACGGACGCCGGTCGACGTAATCGAGCTCCTCCGGATACACGTAGAGATTCATGAGGGCGGACGTGTGGATGAACTCGAGGTCCGGAAGGGACGGCGTGCCCTGCTCCTGCACCCACTCGTTGAACGGTTCCCAGACGGGACGATGCGTCCGGTCGTACTCGTTGCGAAACGCCCTCCACTCGGTGACGTCGTCGCTCCCGAGGCCCGAATAGGGTGGCGGGACATCCGGCCCACGCATCTCGAGTGGGTTGCACGAGACCATCCGGACGTACGGCGCCCCTGACGTCAGCAGTGCTGGAAAGCACACCACGTTGTCCTGGACCACGATGTCCGGCCTGACATCGGCGATGATCCCGCGAAGCTGAGGCTCGCAGAACCTCGCCCCGTCGATGAGCGCCTGCCACGTCGGCGCCATGAAGGTCTCGAGCTGTTCGATCGTCGGCCGCCGGAACTCCTGGGCGGTGTCGCGAATGAACTCCTTCCAGAACTGGCCCGCGTCCTGGGTTTCGGGATCCGCCGCCGGCGGGGCGAGGTCGACAAGCGCTTCATCGAAACCGAGCGCGGCAAGCCTGCCTTTCCACGAGGCCTCGGCCGCGAAGACAACACGGTGCCCGCGTCGTTGCAGGACGCGGCCGATGCCGATGCAGTTGTTGGTGGGTCCGTATGCGGACTCCGGCATGAAGAGCACTGTCATGGGCGACACGTTCATTGACCCTTTGACCTCGGCCGGGTGCCTGACGGTGGGCAGATGCGGCCCACCCACTCTCGGTGCGATTCAACACGATCGCGTAGGCCTGACGGTGACCACCAGGCGCCCGACCACGTCGGCCGAGGAGACGCCGGACGTTGACCACGCGCCTGCCAGGCCGCATGCGGCCTTGTCGCCTGCGCGTCTTCGTCCGTAACCAGGCGGTCGCAATCGATCATGCACGCAGCCCCACGGTTGCGGGTAGATGGAAAACCTCAGGAAGACTTCCCGCTGTCCCTCCGCGCCAGCACACCGGTCGCTCGTCTCGATCGCCGGCATCCGATGACGTACTCGATCCCACGGCCCGTGCCGCGGCGCAGACGTGCATATGCTGCCATCCCGGTGGCGCTTGGCGTTGCCATCGGCTCGCTGGGAGCGATCATTGCTCCGCTGTCGCCGGTCGTCGCCGCCGGACCGCAGGCACTGATCTTCGGCCCGACGGTCAGCGGATCACCATCGCTGGAGCAGCAGGACCTCCAGTCTCAGGGCTGGACGGTCACCGTGGCGACTGCCGCGACCTGGGATGCGATGACAGCCTCGCAGTTCGCCGCCTATCAACTCCTGGTCTTCGGTGACCCTACCTGCAGCGAGAGTCCGAGTATCCAGGCGCCGGCGGTTGCCAACGAAGCAACCTGGGCGCCGCTCGTCAACGGCAATGTCATCGTTATCGGAACAGACCCCGTCCTTCACAATGCGGTGGGCGCCGCAGGGGCTGGCGTGCTCGTGAGCCACGCGCTCGCGTACGCGGGTGCTCAGTCGGGCAGGACCGGACTGTATGACGATCTCAGCTGCTTCTACTGGGGCTCAAGCAGCGAAACGAGGTCGCCGCTGCTCGATGGCATCGAGGCGGGATTCGGCATGTATGGAGAGTCCCAGTGCGCCGCCACGATCCACGTGGTCGCCTCGGCGCAACAGCTCATCGGCATCACCGACGCTGACCTCTCCAACTGGAGTTGCTCAGTGCACGAGTACTTCGGGAACTGGCCGTCCGACTTCGTTCCCTACGCCATCGACACCGCTGCGTCGGCCGTTGTTGCGAGCGGCATCTGCCCGAATCCGCCATACCAGCCGCCGGACGGGACCGCTGGTGGGTGCCCGTACATCGTCGGGCGTGGCGGTGGACTCTCCGCCGGCAGTGTCGGCCTCACCGGGCCCTCCACTCCCGGTTTGATCAACACGAGCCAGACGCTCACGGCGTCCGTGCAGAGTGCCGGTTCCCCGGTGAACGGCGCGGTGGTGACGCTCAACGACGTCAGCGGTCCGAACTCCGGCGCAACAGCAACCGTGACCACCGACGCAACAGGCGCGGCAACGTATGCCTACGTCAGTACCACAAACGGGACAGACGAATGGACCGCCAGTTACACGCCGCCCGGGTTCGCACTGGAGACGAGCGAGCAGGCCGCGGTGATATGGCTCATCCCGACCTCCTTCACGGCGAGCGCGACTCCGGCAAGCATCCCGCATGGATCGACGTCGGTCCTTGCTGAGAATGGGTTGCCAGGCGTATCAACTGGGACGGTGACCTTCACGTCGGGGGGTGTGACGTTGTGCACCCTGACGCGTCCATCCACGACGTGCACAACCTCGGTGGGGCTTCGCGGCGGCACCTACGCGGTCACCGCCACCTACTCGGGTGACGCTACCTACGCGTCATCGACCGCGTCGACCGCGCTGACGGTGACCCCGGTTGCCGCGCCGTTCACCGCAAGCGCGACCCCGTCCAGCGTGCCGTACCGCACCCCATCAACGCTCGCAGAGATCGGCTTGCCGGGCGACGCGACGGGAAGCATCACCTTCGTTTCCGGCGCCGTGACGCTGTGCACTGCGACCTTGCCGGCGACGAGTTGCACGTCCCCAACCCCACTGGCCGCTGGGGTCTACCCGATCACGGCGACCTACTCAGGCGACCCCAGCTACATCGGCTCGACGGCGTCCACGTCGCTCACCGTGACGCAGGCGACGGCGTCGTTCACCGCGAGCGCGACACCATCCAGCGTGGCCTTCGGTACCGCATCGACGCTTGCCGAGACAGGCTTGATCAGCGGTGCCACCGGGACGATCACGTTCACATCGGGGACAGCCACCCTGTGCACCGCCACACTCCCCGCAACGAGTTGCGCGACAGCGACCACCCTCGCGGTGAAAGCGTATCCGATCACCGCGACCTACTCCGGCGACACCAACGTCATCGGCTCGACCGCAACCACGACGCTCACCGTCACGCGAGCCGGCACCTCGTTCGCGGCTGCGGCGGCTCCCGGGAGCGTGCCGTACGGCACGGCCTCAACACTCTCCGCGACCGGGCTTCACAGCGGCGCCACCGGCACAGTGACATTCACCTCCGGAGTGACACTGTGTACCGCGACCCTGCCGGTCACCACGTGCACAACATCGCTGACACTTCCGGCCGGCGGGTATCCGATCACCGCGACCTATTCCGGCGACGGCAGCTATGCCGGCTCCACGGCAACCACAGCACTCACGGTCACGGTGGCTGCGACCTCGTTCACGGTGACCGCGGAGCCTGCAACGGTACCCTTCGGCCTCAACCCGACACTGACTGAGATCGGACTCTCCGGTGCAACCGGAACTGTTGTCTTCACATCGGGTGCGACGACCCTCTGCACGGCAACGCTTCCCACCACCGGTTGCCAGCCGTCCACGTTCTTCGGCGTCGGGACGTACCCGGTGACCGCGACCTACTCAGGCGACAGCAACGATACGGGCTCGACAGCCACGACGTCGTATACCGTCATCCCGGCGACGACCACGACCACGGTGACGTCATCGCTCAACCCGGCAGCGCCCGGCCAGACGGTCATCTACACGGCGGCGGTCGTCTCCAATCCGGGCGGCGGCACAGTGACCTTCACCGACGCCGGTCTCCCGATCGCAGGGTGCAGTGCGGTGGCGCTCGACGCGTTGACAGGCACAGCCACATGTCAGACGACATATCCACGAACGGGGACGCACCTGATCGCGGCGACCTTCAACGGCACCCCGAATGACGCCCCGAGCACGTCGCCGACCGTCGGCGTCCGGGCGCTGGTCGAGGCGATCCGGGCGGCAATTGTGGTTCCGGTCACGGGTGGCGAAGGCGGTGCAGGCGGCATGGTCGCGAGCGGGTCGCTCGGCCTGCTCGGACTGCTCCTCGTCGTGTCGGCTGCCCACCGGCGACGGCGCCGGGACTAGATCAGCGCACGCTCGACTCAGTCTCCGCGCCGCGGACCGTCTGTGCGTGAATCGCCTGGGCTGATCACCGCACGCAGCCACCTCAATCGTCGGGCCGGGACCGATATGAGTTCCCACCGCCCCCATGCGACGAGCGTCTCGAGACGGGAGCGGCGCTCCGATGATGCCGCACCCGCGCGTCGGATGGGCACCACACTGACGTCCAGATCGTTCGTGTCCGGGGGCGGCACTGTGCTGCGTCTCGGCGCGGGCATCGTCGGTTGCCGCCGCCTGGCGGCGACGTGCTCCATGCGTTCGCGAAGCTCGCGCGGCGTTCGGTCTCGCGTCACGGTGCGGCCTCCTTCCTCATGATCTCGTCCAGCACGGCCTGATACGGGTTATCGCGCGAAGGGATGGTGCCGAAACTGGTGCTGAGGCTCTCGCGCAGCGGTATCTGCGTGTCGAGGAGCGAAACGCCCGTCTCCGCGAGAATCTCGCGCGTCAGCTTGCTGCTTCGCGTTGCGGCGCGCACCCGGGTGAGCAGCACGAACGTTTGTGTCGGAGACGTTGCGTCGATCTCTGCAATGAGATCGAGTGTCGGGCCAAGACGATCGAGGTCGATGATGCTCGGCGGTATGGGCACCACGACGACGCCGGTGGCGGCGATTGCGCCGCGAACGATTGCGCGATCCCCCGGCGGCGTGTCGACGACCGCGTGCGTCAGTCCCGGCAGGAGGTCGTTCAGACGCTTGTGCACGTCGCGCACCGGGAGGCCGACGACCGCGAACGGGAGGCCATCCGCCTCCTCGGACCAGGAGAGGGCGGAGCCCTGAGGATCGGCGTCAACGAGCAGCGTCCGTCCCCGCGTTGCCAGGGCGGCGGCGAGGTGCACCGCGGTGACCGTCTTGCCGGTGCCACCCTTGAGGTTGACGATTGCGACACGCATGAGGTGAACCTTCTGCGATCCGCTGAGAGGTCACGCCGTAGTCTAGGCCGCGCCACCACACGATCGCCCGCTACCGCGCGTGCAGCTGCTCGAAGCGTGCGGTGAAGTGACGCAGCGCGGGCGGCTCGTCGACGATTCGATATCCCGGAAGTTCGCCGGCGTGCGCCGCCACCTCGCGGCACACGTCGATGACGTAGTCGATGTGGCTCTGCGTATACGTGCGCCGTGGGATGGCCAGCCGTACAAGGTCCATCTCAGCAGGCCGCTCTGAACCGTCAGGCCGCCGGCCGAACATCACGGTGCCGATCTCACAGCTTCGGATCCCGCCCATTTCGTAAAGGGCAACCGCCAGCGCCTGACCGGGGTACTGCAGTGGTTCGATGTGCGGCAACAAGCCACGTGCGTCGATGTAGATCGCGTGGCCTCCGGGCGGCTGCACGATCGGAATGCCGAAGCCGGTCAGCGCCTCGCCGAGGTACGCGGTCGAGCGGATGCGGTAGCGCAGGTAGTCGTGCTGCACGACCTCGTGCAGGCCTTGCGCGATCGCCTCCAGGTCACGACCCGCCAGCCCACCATAAGTGGGGAATCCCTCGGTGAGGATCAGCAGATTGCGACAGCGCGCTGCGAGATCGTCGTCGTTCATCGCGAGCCAGCCCCCGATGTTGGCGAGCCCGTCCTTCTTGGCGCTCATGGTCATGCCGTCCGCGAGCTCTGCCATCTCACGCACGATGTCGCGTACCTCGCGATCCTGCTGACCCGGCTCGCGTTCGCGGATGAACCACGCGTTCTCGGCAAACCGGCAGGCATCAAGGAAGAGCGGAACGCCATGGCGGTCGCAGACGCGACGCACCGCGTGCAGATTCTCCAGGGAGACGGGTTGGCCGCCCCCCGAGTTGTTCGTGACCGTGACGAACACGACGGGGACCGTGCCGTCGTGCTCCTGCAGGAACGCCTCGAGGCGGTCAACGTCCATGTTGCCCTTGAACGGATGCCGTGCCGCGGGATCGCGTCCTTCCGCCACGAGCAGGTCGACCGCCTCGGCACCGGTGAACTCGACGTTGGCGCGTGTGGTGTCGAAGTGCGTGTTGTTCGGCACGCTCTTGCCCGGTCCGCCGATGGCGGTGAAGAGGATCTTCTCCGCCGCCCTGCCCTGGTGCGTCGGGATGACGTGGCGGAACGGGAAGAGATCGCGGACGGCGTCCAGGAAGCGAAACCACGACGGCGAGCCCGCGTAGCTCTCGTCGCCGTGCTGGATCGCCGCCCACTGATCTCGCGACATGGCGCCGGTCCCGGAGTCCGTGAGCAGGTCGATGAGGACGTCATCGGAGTGGAGCGCGAACAGGTTGTAGTCGGCGGCGAGGACGGCCCGCTGCCGCTCCTCGCGCGTCGTCATGCGAAGCGGCTCCACCGAATGGATGCGGAAGGGCTCGATGATCGTCTTCATGCCGCGGCTCGAAGATACATCCCGAGAATGCCGGTATGGATCCGCTCACTTTCTGTCGACCCACGTCCGGCTGCCGAAGCAGGAAGCAGGATGTTGGATCTCACTCACGTGATGGTGTACGGGGAGGTCGGGGTGACGGCTACTATCCGCGTGACGGCAGGGGGCAAGCCGTCGCGAACGGAGTCAGGGGGTTCATGACTTGATGCACACGGCGTTCGCGGAATCAGCCATGTTGCACATTCGCGCAGCGTGCGCAGCGTGAGACACGTGCGTCGCCCCGATGCTTGCCCGAGCTGGACGTGGCGGCGGCACACGACCAGGGTGAGCACGGTGCTGACGGGACTGGCCGTCGGTTCGTTGATTGCCGCCTGCGGCAGTGGCAGTCATCCGCCGCGGCACTCGACTCCCACTCCTGCGCCGAGCATGACTGCAACCTCGACGATCGCGCCGACGCTGTCACCGACCCCACAACCGACGTCGCCTCCGCCCAAATCAACCCCTCAGCCGGCAGGCGAGCCGCAGCACCCCAACCCCCCGCCGCCCGTCCGCCCGCACGTGTTGCTGATCATGCTCGAGAACAAGGGCTATGGCGCCACGCTCGGCTCCTGCACAGCCGACCCCTACCTCTGCTCGCTCGCCTCGCAATACGTGAGCGCGACAGGGTGGGACGCCGTCAGCCACCCCAGCCTGCCCAACTACCTCTCCGTCACGAGTGGATCGACTCAGGGGTGCGCGAGCGATGGCTGTCCCGTTGGCTTCAGGGCCCGGGACATTGGTGGCCAATTGACTGCCGCGGGGATCCCATGGCTGGCATACATGGAGTCGCTGCCCTCAGCGTGCGACACCATCGCCGCGAGCGGGCCGTACACGCGGGTGCACAACCCCTTTGTGTATTACACGGACAACGCGAGCCCGTGTCACGACGTCCCGTACCCTGGGAGTGGCGGGCTGATCTCCACGCTCGACGGGGCGACCCCACCGGATTTCGTCTGGATCAGCCCCAACCTCAACGACGACATGCATAACGGCTCGGTCCAGCAAGGGGACGCCTGGCTGCGGGCCAACCTTGGTCCGGTGCTCGCCTCATCCTGGTTCACCGGCGGCAACGCCACCGTCATCGTCACGATGGACGAGAACGACCAGCAGTCGTCGCCGGCAGGGGGGCAGGTCCCGTTCGTGATCATCTCGAACAGGGCCAAGGGCGCCGGCGCGGTGGCCACGCACGGG
>DATLRX010000095.1:0-3639 GCA_035534435.1 Candidatus Acidiferrales bacterium | reverse complement strand
GACCGGGATCACGTTAGCTATGGGTGTCGGCGACGGGGTCGGCCGCTCCTGGGGGGCGGCGCAGCCCGCGGCGAGGACGGTGATTCCAAGTGCGACCGCGGACACGCGAGCTCGGGTTCCCACCCGTCTATTGAAGCCCATAGACGCTCGGCGCGCTCGGCCATCTCACTCGGTCGCGCCTGCCATCCGAAGGGTGGCCGCTCTGCCTTCAGAGAATCGTCAGCTTCGGGCCGGAGAGTACTCGACGTGGGTTTGACCAATCACCGCGCGAACCGGCAGATGCGATGCGACCGATCACTCGATTCTTGAGCAGGGTTCCCGCGATTGGCGACCGTTATCGAGCCGCGGGCACGTTCGTCGTGGCCCTTGTCCTCTGCCTGTTCGTCAACGCGCTCATCGGCGAGCAGCTCGCCAATTGGGTCGTTGCCTTGGGTATGGACGACGCCAGAGCGATGCTCATAGCCTCGATGCTGGTCGTCGCGTTGACTGGAGCGATGGTCACGCTGCCCGCAGCAGGGTCCGGCGCGACGCGTTGGGGGACACTCGCCGGTTTCGTGGTAGTCGAGGTCATTCCCTTTATCGTCAACGCGGCTCAGACGAAGGCGACGCCCGGACTGATTGCCAACGTCAACGTCGCCGGATGGATCCTCCAGCCCCTGGGCATTCTCCTTCTGGGTGCCGTCAGCGCAACAGCGGGCGTGGCGATCGCAGAACGGGTGCGCCGAGACATCGGTCGCCTCGCCACTGCCGTGCGACGGCGGCGTTGGTCCTGGCCACTGGTGCCGGTCGCTGCCGCGCTCACCGTTGTGGTCGCCGGGTCCTCCGTCGTAGGCCTGCAGCAAGGGCCTTTGGTGCAGCTGCAGACCTACGGACCCCCGGCCGTACCGAGCGCTGTGAGGACGGTTGCGGGCTTACAGCCGACATGGAGCAATGAGATCCAGCTGCCCGGCCACATTGAGAATCGGTACGTCGCCGGCCGGGCGGTCCTCGTCTACGTTCCAGGGGTCTACGCCGTCGACGCGACCCTGCGACTTCCAGTCGTGTACTTCCTCCACGGAACGCCGGGAGCGCCCCAGGACTGGCTCGGCGGCGGCGGTCAGCTCCAGGGTGTGCTCGCTCAGTTGATCGCCCGGGGCGTGATCCCGCCGCTCATCGCAGTAGCCCCGGACGGCAACGGACCGCGTGGCCAGGACACCGAGTGGGGGAATAGCACGCATGGGAACGTCGAGTCATGGCTCGTGCAGCGTGTCGTGCCGTTCATCGACAGCCAGTACCGGACGCTCGGTGCCCCCTACCGCGGTATCGCGGGGTTGAGCAGTGGTGGGTTTGGAGCCGTGAACCTGGCCTTGCGTAATCCTGCTGTTTTTCGCTGGGCGGCGAGTTACTCAGGCTATTTCTCGGCGCGTCCGGACATCTTTGGCCCACTCTGGGCGGCGAACAGCCCGCAGCTCACCGCGGCCTCAGTACCGACGGCACTTCGCATGCCGCTGTATCTAGGATGGGGTGCCGAAGACCGGGCATTCGCTCAGGCGACGTTGCAGTTCGCCTCACTCGTGGGGCGGCTGCGTTGGCCCGCTGTGGACACCAACGAGGTCGCGGGTGGCCATGGTTGGCAAGCCTGGCAGGCCGAGTTGGTCAACAGCCTCGTCTGGCTGGGACGGCTGTGGCGGACGCAGCCCGGGGGAGTATCGGTCGCCCCTGTGCAGCGTCTGCGCGTTCCCCCGCAGGTGAGGAATCTTCGATGACGTCTGCCGCGGCGCTGGCGCTGCTGACGCTCACCCGGGCCCACCCCACCGGCTTGCCCTTCGCTTTGAACCTCCCATGGATCGGTCTCCTGCTTATCGCTGCCGGCATCGCCTGGCGCAGGCGCACACGCAGACCAACCCGTATGCCGGACGCAACCCCGTACGCGGTCGAACGAGCCCGGCTTCTGTACGGCTTGTCACATATTTCCTGCTTCGTCGCCTCGGAGGGCAAGCAGGCGCTGCCGATCCCTGGCGGTGTCATCGCCTACGAGGTGCGCGGGCGGGTCGCGGTGGCCGTAGGCGATCCCCTCACCGAGCCGGCACGTCGTGTCGACGCCATCGCGTACTTCGCTTCGATGTGCAAGCGCACAGGCCTGGTCGCAAGCTTCTTCCAGACCGACTCTGCACTGCGTGACGCTTACTGCAAGGCAGGGCTACGGGTGATGAAGTTCAGCGAAGAGGCGATCGTGGAAACCGACAGGTTCGATTTGGGAAGTCCCGGTCGCTCCAACGCTCGTCACGAGCTCGCACGCGCACGCCGCGCGGGGCTCACGGTTGATGTGCTCGACTGGCCGGGTCCGGAGGATTGCATCTGGCGATCACTGTCCGAAGTATCCGCTTCATGGCTCTCGTCCCACGGGGGCTCGGAGATGGGCTTTTCACTTGGTCGCTTCGCGGAAGTTGTCGATGTGCGCGGCTGGATCACGGTCGCACGTGACGACACTGGTCGAGTGCACGGCTTCTGCACCTGGCTTCGGATGGGGGCGGACGGGAGTGGCCTTGACATGATGCGACGCGGCACCGGTTCGGCTCCGGGCGCCATGGACCTGTGTCTCGTCGCCGGAGTTCATGAGGCGCAGCGGCGTGGCTTGCACCGGGTGTCACTCGGCTCGGTGCCATTGCGTGACAGCCTGGGCGATGCTTGCGAACCGTTGCCCGCGAGGCTGATGCGTTCCTTCGTCTACGAGCGAGGGTTTGGCGGGTATCGATACGCGAAGCTTGCCCACTTCAAATCGAATTACGCGACCCAATGGGTGAGCCGGGATGTTGCCCTGCCGCGAGGTCCAGCTTGTCTTGCCGCTATCGCTGCGCTCGCGAGCCTCCACAGAAACCCAGGGACGTCAGCGATGCCGACCGGCAGCATCGAGGTTGCGCCTGAGGCGCGAAGCGCTCGCGTGTTGGCCCATCGCTAGATGGAGCACATGACTGGAGGTGCTGCCGGCACGCGCCAAGGACGCTGTCCCACGGATCGCTCATTCGGGACGGTGCCCTTGCAGTTGACGCGCAAAGCATCCGAGGGCAGATGACTGAGAGGCCGATCCCACCGACGGTTCGCGAGCGGTTGGCGTTCGAAGCTGCGATCCAGGGGTCGCCCAGAGACTTCGGGCGCGCGTGCTGCGAGGCTCGCATCAAACCGGAGACCCTGCTCGACAACTTCGATGCCGAGCCTTGGCGCTGGCTATTCCACTTCTCGCCTTCGGACCTCGTGAGCGACGACATGCGGCGGCGGGCATGCCCGTCGGACGTCCGAAGAAAGCTCGACAACACGCGCACGTACGTCAAGACTCCGCCATGGCGGCGCCTATTTGACCGCCCGTCGTAGTACCTGGAACGGCGGATTGTGGCCTTCTCTCTCGCTCTTTCTGCACACGGAATGACAAACGCGCGACGACACCGCAGAATGGCGCGTAGAGTTCGGCCCGTGGCATCGGGAGGCGGGAGCAGATCCGCCGGCGAGTTCCGCAACCTGGTACGCGGCCGCATGGAGCGGCTGCTTGCGGCCGTTGATCGCTGGGGGAGGGCCATCGAGGCCACGCGATCCGGTGCATCGACCGACGCGGATGCGGCGGCTCGAGAGCTCAAGGCCGCCGAGGATCAACTCCTCGGCGCGTAT
>DATLRX010000094.1:0-22289 GCA_035534435.1 Candidatus Acidiferrales bacterium | reverse complement strand
GGGCAAGTCAGCGATGAACGCCCTCGGTCACTGCATGAGCAAGGCGCTGGCCATTGTCTGGGGCGTCTGGCGTGGCGGCAAAGACTTCGACCCGGCGCATGCAAGCGCCGGATCAGCTTGACCAGAGCCTATGGGATCTAGGAGTGCTTGCGGCAGACGACGACGTCGAGCGTCACGTTGCGCTGGATGTGCCGGGCGAGCCTGAGGTAGACCCTGAAGTCGCGATAGTGCTGGTCGCCGACCATCTCCTTGAGCTGATCGGCGTGCTTGTGCATGTTGGCGAGCCAGTGGTCGATGGTGACCTCGTAGTGCCGGCGCTCGATGTGGTGCACGCGCTCGATGTCGAAGCCCGCCGCGTTGGCGAGTCCGAGCTCCTCGGAGAGCGTGCGGTAGTTCCCGGTGTCGCCGTAGATCTGGCTGACGAACTCGCCGCCGCGTTCGAGCTTCGCGTGCCGCGGGTGCTTGAGATGCAGCTCCTTGTTGATCATCACGCCACCGGGTTTCAGCCACTCGTGGGCCTTGCCGAAGAACCCGCCGAGGTTGAAGAAGTGGACGATCACCTCGTCGGTGTAGATCGCGTCGACCTGCTCCTCCGGGGTGTAGTCCTCCCAGTGACTCAGGACGATCTTCGCGTCGGTGCCACGGCTCGCGATGCGCTGCTCCGCGTACGCCTTCTGCGTGGGGGACAGGGTGAGGCCGGTGCCCGTGAGCCCGTATGTGTCGCACAGGTAGGTCAGTGGCCCGGCCCACCCGCAGCCGACGTCGATGAGGCGCATGCCCTTCTCGAGGCCGGCGAGGCGGGCGATCAGGTCGAGCTTCGCCGCCTGTGACTGGGTGTCGGTCTCGGTGCCGGGATCCCAGAGGTTGGCCGAGTAGACGTTCCAGTCCCCGCCCGTGATGAGCAGAAAGAACTCGGGGGGCTGCTCGTAATGGACGTTGGTCCGAGCCTGGTCGACCTCTGTCGAGTACTCGTGATAGAGCTGGTGCTCCGGACGGACGTCACTTCTCTGCGTGGTTGCCACCGCTCAAATCCCTCTAAGCCGCCGTTGCCAAGGCGAGAAGAATAGCCGCGCTTGTCCTGGTGCTGTGGTCAGGTCGGCGCTTTCGAGTGCGAAGATGGGCCGGTCATGGACGGCACTGATCGCTACGGGACGATCGCGGAGCTGATCCCGGGGGTTTCCTACCACCGTCTCGCCGCGCTCGGCGAACGAGGCGTCGGCGATGTCTCCCACCTGCCGGTCACGCTCAAGATCCTGCTCGAGAACAGCGTTCGGAACGCCGGCGCACCCTCCGTCCGCGAGGGTGACGTGGAGGCGATCGCACGCTGGAACGGCACCGTCGCCCGCGCCGACCGCGAGCGTGCCTTCATGCCGGCGCGGGTGCTGCTTCAGGATTTCACCGGCGTCCCTGCGGTCGTGGACCTGGCCGCGATGCGCTCCGCGGTCGCCCGCGCCGGTGGCGATCCGATGCGGATCGACCCGCTGGTGCCGGTCGACCTCGTCGTCGACCACTCCGTGCAGGTGGACGCCTTCGGGAATCGCGAGGCGTACGAACGCAACATCGTGCGCGAATACGAACGCAACCGCGAGCGCTACTCGCTGCTCCGCTGGGCGCAGCAGGCGTTCCGGGACTTCCGGGTCGTGCCGCCCGGGATGGGCATCGTCCATCAGATCAACCTCGAGTATCTCGCGCAGGTGGTGCAGGTGCGCCAGGTGGACGGAGTGCGGATGGCGCTTCCGGACACGCTCGTCGGGACCGACTCGCACACACCGATGGTCAACGGGATCGGCGTGCTGGGGTGGGGCGTCGGCGGCATCGAGGCCGAGGCCTGCATGCTCGGTCAGCCGCTGTTCCTCCTCGCCCCGGTCGTCGTCGGCGTGCGCTTCCACAACGCCCTGCCCGCCGGGACGACCGCGACCGACCTGGTGCTGACGCTCACGGAGATGCTCCGCAAGCACGGCGTCGTCAACAAGTTCGTCGAGTTCTGCGGCACCGGCCTCAGCTCCATGTCGGTGCCGGATCGCGCGACGCTCTCCAACATGTCGCCGGAGTTCGGCGCCACCGCCTCGCTCTTCCCCATCGACGCGCGAACGCTCGAGTACCTGCGTGGTTCGGGTCGCGATCCCGAGCACATCGATCTCGTCGAGCGTTACGCCAAGGAACAGGGCATCTTCCGCACCGACGATTCGGAGATCCCGACGTTCAGCGAGATGGTGGAGCTCGACCTCGCGAGTGTCGTGCCGAGCGTCGCCGGGCCGAAGCGCCCGCAGGACCGTGTCGCGCTGCCCGACGTCTGGGACTCCTTCACGAGTGTCTGGGCGCAGCGCGCGGAGCGCGCGACGAGCGAGGTCACCGCCGAAGGCGAGGTGCCGAGGCTCGTCGAGGAGGGCGGCATCGATCCCAACGGCAGTCCCGTGGCCGCGACGCCGAACGGTCCGAGCGACTCCGACCTGGTCCGCGACGGCTCGGTGGTCATCGCGGCGATCACCTCGTGCACCAACACGTCGAACCCGGCGGTGATGGTGGCCGCGGGTCTGCTCGCGCGCAACGCCGTCGCGCGGGGTCTCATGCCCCCGGACTACGTCAAGACCTCACTCGCGCCCGGGTCGCGTGTCGTCACCGACTATCTCGAACGCGCCGGGCTGCTCGGCTCGCTCGAGCAGTTGCGTTTCAACCTCGTGGGCTACGGCTGCACCACATGCATCGGCAACAGTGGACCGCTGCCGGAGAGCGTCGCGGAGCGCATCGACGGGGAGGACCTGACCGTCGCGGCGGTGCTCAGCGGCAACCGGAATTTCGAGGGCCGCATCCACCCGCAGGTCAAGGCCGCATACCTCGCGTCGCCGCCACTCGTGGTCGCATACGCGCTCGCGGGGCGGCTCGACATCGACCTCACCACGGAGTCGCTCGGCGCCGGCCACGACGGGAAACCCGTGTTCCTGCGGGACATCTGGCCGAGCACCGACGAGGTGACGGCGACGGTGCTCGCGGCGATCGGCAGCGATCTCTACACACACGAGTACTCGCGCATCTTCGACGGTGACGAGCACTGGCAGCAGCTGCCGTCTCCGACGGGCGCGCTCTTCGACTGGGACGCGGACTCGACCTACGTGCGTGAACCACCGTACTTCGTCGGGATGTCGCCTGAGCCGGAGCCCCCCGCGGACATCGTCGACGCGCGCGTGCTCGCGCTCCTCGGGGACTCGATCACCACGGACCACATCTCGCCCGCCGGCAGCATCGCCGGCACGAGCCCCGCGGCGCTCCATCTCCGCGAGCACGGCGTCGAGCCTCGGGACTTCAACACGTACGGCGCGAGACGAGGCAACCACGACGTGATGGTGCGCGGCACGTTCGCCAACATCCGTCTCCGCAATCAGCTTGCCGACGGCAAGGAGGGCGGCTGGACGGCGCACCTTCCGGACGGTGCGGTGATGAGCATCTTCGACGCGTCGGCGCAGTACCGGGAGGAGGGCGTTCCGCTGATCATCATCGCCGGGCGCGAGTACGGCTCGGGCTCGTCGCGCGACTGGGCGGCGAAGGGCCCGCTGCTGCAGGGCGTGCGCGCGGTGATCGCCGAATCCTACGAGCGGATCCATCGCAGCAACCTCGTCGGGATGGGCATCCTGCCGCTCCAGTTCCGTCCCGGTGAGAACGCCGTGTCGCTGAAGCTCGACGGCACCGAGGTCTACACGATTCGCGACGTCGCGAAAGCGACCTCCGGCTCCACGGTCCGCGTCATCGCGAGGCGCGCCGACCAGGCCGACATCGAGTTCGACACGGTCTCCCGGCTCGACAGCGAGACCGACGTCGAGTACCTGCGCAACGGTGGGATCCTGCCGCTGGTGCTCCGCCAGCTGATGCGCGACTGACCGTCGCGCATGTCGCACATCGCGCGGGACTGAATGCTGCTCTTCTTCGGCATCATCGCGCTCGTCCTGGTCGCCGGGGCGGTGTCGTACCTCCTCCAGCAGCAACGCGCGCGCGACATCGGTGCATTCGCCGCGGCGCACGGACTCACCGCGAAGGGCAAGCAATGGGACCTCGGCGACTGCGGGTTCTCGCTGTTCCGCCAGGGGAATCGTCGTTCGTGGCGCAACGTGATGCAGGGCACATGGAACGGCCTCCCGAGCGTGTACTGCGACTACACGTACGTCGTGCAGGCGGGCAAGAACACGGAGACCTTCTCCTTCTCCAACGTGGTGTCGGCGCTCGGCATGGAGATCCCATGGGTGACGGTGTCGCCACGCGGCATCCTCGGCACGCTTGCTGAGAAGTCGGTCGGCGCGCCGGGCGTCCGCTTCGAGTCCATCGATTTCAACGACCGGTTCGACGTGCGGTCGAGTGACGATGCGTTCGCGGTCGAGCTGATCGACGCGCAGATGATCGAGACGCTGCTGAGCCTCGACCACGCCATGCACGTGGTGTTCGGACCGGACTCCATGATGGTCTACACCCACCGGAGACCGGTCGTCGAGGTGCCGCCGATCTTCGACGCCACGGTCACGCTGTCGCAGCGCATCCCGGCCCTCGTGCACGCTCGATACGGACAGCCGTCCACGCCGATCGTCTGAGAGCGCGGTGCTGCGGGGTTTGGAGGCCGCTTGCGGCGCGGTACCCTTAGGCCCGCAATCGATTCCCCGTTGCGAAGGAGACGTTCGTGATAGCCCTGATCATCGTCCTCGTCATCATCGTGGTCCTCGCCCTGGCGGTGGTGGCCTCGTACAACCGCTTCGTCTCCCAGCGCAATGCGGTGCAGAACGCCTGGTCGGACATCGACACCGAGCTGAAGCGCCGGTACGACCTCATCCCCAACCTCGTCTCGACCGTGCAGGGCTATGCGGCGCACGAGCGCGGCGTCTTCGAGGAGGTCGCCCAGGCGCGATCCGCGGGCATGAACGCGCAGGGCCCGGCAGCGGCCTCCGCCGCCGAGGGACCGTTCCAGATGGCACTTGGTCACCTGTTCGCGGTCGCCGAGGCCTACCCGGAGCTGAAGGCCAACCAGAACTTCCTGCAGCTCCAGGCGACGCTGTCCGACACCGAGGACCGGATCCAGGCCGCGCGGCAGATCTACAACTCGAACGTCCAGCAGTTCAACCGCCGGGTGCAGGCGTTCCCGTCGAACGTCATCGCCAACATGTTCCATTTCCAGAACGCCGAGTTCTTCCAGATCGACGCCGCGCAGCGCGCCGTGGTGGCAGAGGCGCCGAAGGTCGACTTCAGCGCCATCACCAACGCGACGTACGGCCAGGCGCCGGGCGCCGCTCCGGCACCCACGGTGCCGGCGCCCGGAACGCCGGGCGCTCCGCCGACCTCCGGGGCCTGAGGCACAGCCGGTGCAGCCCGCGCCGCGTCGCTGGCGGGTGAGCGACGCGGCGCCGCTTCCCGGCATGCATCCCGTCGTCGCCCGGGTGCTGGCGGCGCGCGGGTTTGACGCCGCGGAGGCGGCCGCATTCCTCGCGACCGACGGCGGCTATCACGACCCCTTCGCGCTGCCCGGCATGGACGCGGCCGTGGAGACGGTTCGCGCAGCGACGCGCGACGGGGTGCCGATCGCCATCTACGGCGACTACGACGCGGACGGGGTCACCGCCTGCGCCATGCTCACGCGCTGCCTTCGCGCGGCGGGAGCGACGGTCGTCCCGTACATCCCCAATCGCATGACCGAGGGCTACGGGCTCCACGCGGCGGCCCTGACCGACCTGGCGGCGCAGGGTGTGGGCTGCGTCATCACCGTCGACTGCGGCACGAGCAGCGTCGATGTGGCGCGGAACCGCCCCGCAGCCATGCGCCTCGTCGTCACCGACCACCACCTCGCGCTCGCACCGGGCGGCTCGCCGCCGCAGCTCGCACCGGCGGACGCGCTCGTCAACCCGAAGCTCCCCGGCTCGACGTACCCGTTTGACGGGCTCGCGGGCGCCGGCGTCGCCTTCAAGCTCGTCCAGGCGCTCGAGACGAGCGGAGCCGTCCCCGCCGGGAGCGCGGACGCGTCGCTCGGCCTCGCCGCGCTGGGCACGATCGCGGACATGATGCCGCTACGCGGCGAGAACCGCGTGATCGTCCGTGACGGTCTGCCGCGGATGGCCGGGCTTCCCGGGTTGCGCGCGCTCTGCGAGGCGGCCGGCACCGCGATCCCGCCGCGTGGCACCGACATCGCGTTCGCCGTGGGACCACGTATCAACGCGGCCGGAAGGATGGAGGACGCGCGCCTCGCGCTCGAGCTCTGCCTCTCCGACGACCCCGAGGAGTCCGCCCGGCTCGCCGCAGACCTCGACACGCAGAATCGCCTCCGCCAGAAGGCCGTCGCCGTCGCGCTCGCGCAGGCCGAGGCGCGCGTCGCTGAGATCCCCGACGACGCTGCGGCAATCGTGCTCGGCGATCAGGACTGGCCGATGGGCATCGTCGGGCTGGTGGCCGGGCGGATCGCGGAGCGCTATGCGCGCCCGACGTTCATCGCGTGCCTCGATCCCGCCGAGGCGAAGGGCTCGGCACGCTCGGCGGGCGGCGTCCACATCGTCCGAGCGCTCGACGGCGCAGCGACCGCGCTGCTGCGCTACGGCGGCCACGCGGCCGCGGCCGGGTTCAGCCTCGAGGCGTCGCGGTTCGACGAGTTCCGCGCGCTGATCACCTCAGCCGTGGGGGAGCAGAACGCCGGCATGGAGCGCCGCCGGGACTTCGCCGTCGACTGTGAGATCTCGGGTATCGACGTGACGCCGGAGCTCTGCGAGGCACTCGAACAGCTCCAGCCGTGCGGCCAGGGCAATCCCGAACCGCTCCTCTCCGTTCGTGGCGCTCGCGTGCTCGGCGCCTCGACCTTCGGTCCGGAGCGCCAGCACATCAGGGTTGCGCTGGCGACCGGCGAGGGCATCGTCGAGGCGATCGCGTTCAACAAGCCGGAGCTGGCCGAGCGTCTCGGCGACCACCTGCCCAGGGGCCGGGTCGTCGACGCCTGTTTCGGGCTCGACCTGGACACGTTCCAGGGCTTCGTGCGCGTCCGGGCGAGGTTGCGCGATCTGCGGGCGTCCACGGAGGTGGCGCTCAACGGCCGGCCCCTGCCGGCGTCGGCGGCGAGCGCGCCGGGCCTCGCAGCCGGTTAGATCCGTCCGCTCAAGGTCGCGACGCCGTCGCCGGTGAGACCGGCGCGTGCCAAACCCCCACACCGTTACAGCTTCTGGACTTGTTTCGGCGGCGGCGCGATGCTAGCGTCGGCGTGCGAGCTTGGCGGTCGCTGAGCTCCGTGGGCCCGATGAGGACGTAACCGGAGGCACCTCATGCTCGAGGAAATCGGTATCCCTCGACTCGTCGTCGGCGGCCTGGGATCGGGTTGCGGGAAGACCGCGATCAGCCTCGGCCTCACCGCCGCGCTGCGCCGGCGCGGGCGAACCGTGCAGACCTTCAAGGTGGGTGCTGACTTCATCGACACGGCATACCTGGCCCACGCCAGTCGCCGGCCGTGTCGCAACCTGGATTCCTGGCTCCTCGGCGGCGACGGGGTGCGACGCTCCCTCGCGCACGGCTCGCTCGGCGCCGACCGCGTGATCGTCGAAGGTGCGATGGGGTTGCTCGACGGCCATGGCATGGCGATCGACGCCGGCGCGGGAAGTGCTTCCGAGTACGCGGGGAGCACGCTCGAGGTCGCGCGTCTCATCGCGGCGCCGGTCGTGCTCGTCATCGACGCGTGGGCGATGGGCGAGACGTCGGCAGCAGCCGTCCTCGGGATCAAGGAACTGGACCGGACCGGCAGCGTGGTCGGGGTCATCCTCAACAACGTCCCCAACGACGTCCGGCGCAGGGTCATCGAGGACTCGATCTGGTCGCTCGCGCGCATGCCGGTGCTCGGCGCGCTGCCGCGCATCCCGTCGGTGAGGATCCCGGAGCTGCGCACGGGGCTGCTGCCGCTGCTCCAGAACCCGAACGTCGACGAGGCGATCGCCGAGCTCGGCGAGGCCGTCGCACGGGACTGCGACCTCGATCTCATCGAGCGCTTGATGGGTCGCGCACGGATGGTGCGCCCGCCGATGGTCCGACGCGCCGTGAACGCAGAGGGGCTCGAGCCGGTGCGCATCGGCGTCGCATTCGACGACGCGTTCTGCTTCTACTACCCGGAGAACCTGGAGCTGCTCGAGGACGCCGGCGCGGAGATCGTGACCTTCTCCCCGCTCGACGACCATGCCCTCCCGCGCGACCTCGGCCTCATCTCCATGGGCGGCGGCATCACCGAGGCATTCGTGCCGCGCCTCGCCGCCAACCGTACGTTCATCGAATCACTCCGGCGTGCACGCGCGACCGGCGTGCCGATCTATGCCGAGGGGTCCGGCCTGCAGTACTCGGCGCGCTCGCTGCGCACCAGCGATGGCGAGGTGCACGAGATGGCGGGGCTTGTCCCCATCGACGTCGCCCTCGAGGCCGGCACGCTGCACAGCGGCTATCGCGACCTCAGCATCGCGACCGACTCGATGCTCGGCCCGGCCGGGACGCGTCTGCGCGGGCACGAGTTCCACTTCAGCCGGGTGCTCTCCGGCGGCGACTGCCTCAGCCCCGCGTACTCGATGCACGACTGCGACGGCGAGCCGCTCGGCTGCGAGGGCTGGTCCGATCGGTCCCTGCTCGCGTCGTTCATCCACCTGCATTTCGGACAGGAGCAGGAGCTCGCCGCGCGGCTCGTTGCCGCCGCGCGTGCCTCACTCGAGTCGCGGCACCAGGACGCCGCGCTGACGGGCCGCGGGACCCGATTCACCGCCCCGGTGTAGGCTTGGGACGCGATGTCCCAGGCCCCATCCACAATCGGTGAGTTGCGTCGCGCGGAGTACCGCGTCCTGCCGGTCAGAACGGAGCTTCGCCGCAACCTGATGCGCAAGCTCGGCAACCACGAGGAGCTGTTCGACGGCATCCGCGGATACGACGACTCGGTCATCCCGCAGATCGAGAACGCGATCCTCGCCGGCCAGGACATCGTCCTCCTCGGCGAGCGCGGCCAGGCGAAGTCCCGGCTCATCCGCTCGCTCATCGCGCTCCTCGACGATGCCGTCCCGGCGATCGCCGGATGCGAGATCAACGACGATCCGTACGCGCCCATCTGCCGCCGCTGCCGTGACCTGGTCGACGAGAACGGTGACGCGACGCAGCTGATGTGGCTCACGCCCGACCAGCGCTACTCGGAGAAGCTGGCGACCCCGGATACGTCGATCGCCGACCTCATCGGCGAGGTGGATCCGATACGCGTGGCGGAAGGCCGCTACCTGAGCGACGAGCTGACGATCCACTACGGGTTGATCCCGCGCACCAACCGCGGCATCTTCGCGATCAACGAGTTGCCCGACCTCGCGGAACGCATCCAGGTCGGGCTGCTCAACATCATGGAAGAGCGCGACGTCCAGATCCGCGGCTACCGGCTGCGGATGCCGCTCGATGTGTTCGTCGTCGCGAGCGCGAACCCCGAGGACTACACGAACCGGGGCAGGATCATCACACCGCTCAAGGACCGCTTCGGCGCGCAGGTCCGCACGCACTATCCGCGCAACCTCGAGGACGAGATCGCGATCGCCGAGCAGGAGCGCACGACGTTCGACGACATGCCGGTGCCGGTGATCGTGCCCGGCTTCATGCAGGAGATCGTGGCGGAGCTCTCGCACGTCGCACGGCGTCATCCGCAGGTCAACCAGCGCAGCGGTGTGTCGGTGCGGCTCACCACCGCCAACTACGAGAACCTCGCCGCCGGCGCGCTGCGCCGCGCGCTCGCAACGGGTGAGCGCGAGGCGGTCGCGCGCATCAGCGACCTCGCTGCACTCTCGTCGTCGACCGCCGGGAAGATCGAGCTCGAGACGTGGGAGGACGGCGACGACGGCGCGGTCCTGGAGAAGCTCATGCGGACCGCGTGCAACAACGTCTTCCGGCGTCATTTCACGGTGCAGGAGTTCGGCGACCTGGTGCAGCGCTTCGATCGTGGCGGCTTCACCGTCGAAGTCGGCGATCAGCACAAGGTCTCCGACTACGCGCAGGCGCTCACCGAGCTCGGCGGTGTCGAGAAAGCCCGGCAGCGGCTTGGTGAGCCCGACAGCGACGCGATGCGCGTCGCCGTGCTGGAGTTCATCCTCGAAGGGCTGCATCTCGGCAAGCGCCTCAACAAGACCGCTCTCGACGGAAGCGCGGTCTATGGAGGATGAACGGCTCGACGAGCGGCCGCTGATCGAGCTGCGGCGGAGCGCGCGTCAGCATCGCTTCAGCGTCTGGGACGGCTCGCAGGATCCACTCGGGGATGAGGCCGACGCGCTGTTCGATCGCCTGAGCGAGGACGTCTTCCACGGGTGGGATTTCGAGACGGCGTTGCGCCGTCTGCTGAGCCAGGGTTGGCGGGACCACGACGGACGCAAGTTCGCCGGGCTCGAGGAGCTCATGGAGCGGCTCCGCAAGCAGCGTCAGAAGCAGCTCGAGCGGTACAGCCTCGACAACGTCTTCAAGGACATCGAGGAGAAGCTCGACAACGTGCTCCGCCTCGAACGCCAGGGTATCGACGAGCGTCTCCAGAACGCGAGCGACGGATCAGCGAAGCGAATCCTCGAGCGCGTCGCGAGCAAGCGCCGCGAGCTCCTCGACAACCTTCCGCAGGAACCCGGTGGCGTGATCAAGGAGCTGCAGGGATACGAGTTCATGGACCAGCGCGCCGAGCAGGCGTTCCAGAAGCTCCTCGAGGAGATCAAGCAGAACGTCGTCGACACCTACTTCAAGCAGATGTCGCAGCAGATGAGTCAGATGTCCAAGCAGGACATCACGGCGCTGCGCGAGATGGCGCGCGACCTCAACGCGCTGGTGCGTCAGAAGCTGGAAGGAGTGCCCGAGGCGCAGCTGCAGCACAACTACGAGGACTTCCTCAAGAAGTGGGGCTCGATGTTCCCCGAGGCGCCGGCGACGTTCGACGAGTTCCTCGCGCAACTCGCCGCGCAGATGGCACGCATGGACTCGCTGATGCAGTCGCTCTCGCCGGAGATGCGCCACCAGCTCGAGGAGATGGTTGCGGCGACCTTCGGTGACGAGGACCTCCAGGCGCAGCTCGCCGAGCTGATGAGCGGCCTCGAGCTGCTGTCGGATCGGCGCCATCTCGGGCAGCGCTATGGGTTCTTCGGCAACGAGCAGCTGCCGTTCGACGAGGCGATGGGTGTGATGGATCGCCTGCAGTCCATCGAGGAGCTCGAGCGCGGGCTCCGTGGCATGTATCGCGGGGAGCCGCTTGACGCCGCAACCGAGGAGGCGCTCCGCGACGTGCTCGGCGAGAACGCGGCGCGCGACCTCTCGCGCCTGCAGCGGATGACCGATCAGCTCGAGCAGCGAGGCCTCGTCGAGCGTGACGGTGAGGGCATGAAGCTCACCGCGCGCGGATTGCGGCGCATCGGGCAGAAGGCGCTCGGAGATCTCTTTGCGCGGCTGCGTCGCGACCGCTTCGGGGATCACCCGATCTCACGCCATGGGCAGGGCGGAGAGCGCGAAGAGGACACGAAGCCTTACGAGTTCGGAGACGTCTTCGACCTGGATGTTCGCGAAACCCTCATGAACGCGGTGCGCCGCGAGGCTGACACGAGTGACTTGCGGCCGGAGGGGACGTCCGCTCCGGCGACTCCCCTGGCTATGTCGCCTACGCAGACGTCCCCTCCGACCCAGGTTCGGTCTCGTCAGCCTCGCTCTGTTCCTCGACTCTCGCCGGACGACTTCGTGGTGCATCGGTCTGATACGCTCACGCGCTCGGCAACGGTCCTCATGCTTGACATGAGTCGGTCGATGCCGCTTCGCGGCTATTTCTATGCTGCGAAAAAGGTCGCTTTGGCGCTCGATTCGCTGATTCGGAGTGCGTATCCGCGCGATACGTTGCACATCATCGGGTTCAGTGACCTTGCGCGGGAGATCAGTCCCGCCGCGTTGCCGCATCTCTCGGTCAATGAGTATGTGTACGGCACGAACATGCAACACGGGCTGATGCTGGCGCGGCGATTGCTGGCGCGCGATCCCGGTGAGAACAAGCAGATCATCATCGTCAGCGACGGTGAGCCGACCGCGCATATCGAGAACGGACGCCCGGTGTTCTTCTATCCGCCGCTCCCGGAGACGTTTCACAAGACCCTGCTCGAGGTGAAGCGCTGCACGCGCGAGAACATCGTCATCAACACGTTCATGCTCGAGTCGAACCATCACCTTGTGCAGTTCGTCAACCAGATGACGCGACTCAACCGAGGGCGCGCGTTCTTCATCAGCCCGGACCGGCTCGGTGACTATGTGCTTGTCGATTACGTGAGCTCGAAGCGAGGCGCGGCGTAGGAGTCGTGAACTTCCCGCGCTACCTCGACCACATCCGCGATGACGGTGACCTGGTCGCGGCGATCGCGCCTCGCGGCCTCCACCTTCCTGTGCCGCTGTGCCCGGGATGGGATGTCCGTGAGGTGGTCGCGCACCTTGCGACCGTCTACGACCACAAGGTGACGGCGATGCGTCTGGGCCGCAGGCCGGTCGATGGCGAGTGGGTCACCGAGGAGCCGTTCGGCAAGGACACTGTCGAGTGGTTCGAGGACGAGCACGCCAAGCTGCTCGCCGAGCTTGTCGCGCACGTTCCGACATTTCCCGCGTGGTCGTGGTGGGAGCCCGATCAGACGGTCGGGTTCTGGTACCGGCGCATGGCGCTCGAAACCGTTGTGCATCGCGTCGACGTCGAGACGCAGTTCGGGCAGCGCAGCCCCATCGACGAGGCGCTCGCGGTGGACGGGATCGACGAGGTGCTCACGCTCATGCTCGGCGGCGAGGATGAGGCGGCCGTTGAGGTGCCCGGCACGGGTGCCGTGAACATTGTCTCCGGCGGCGCGACATGGTCGGTGCGCCTCGACGACTCGCGCACGGTCGTGGAACCCGGCGCGGCAGCGTCACCGGATGCGGAGCTCTCAGGCGATCCCGGCGAGCTGTTCCTCTATCTCTGGGGACGGGCGTCGATCGACGCGCTCACCCGCACGGGTGACGAGTCGCGCATCGCGTTGATGCGGGCGCGTCTCGCCGCCGCCACGCAGTAGCGATGGACAGGGGGGCGTTCGCCGAGCGGTTGCGTGTCCAGCTCATCTCGCGCTACCACAACGCGCATGTCGAGGTCGACAGCGCACGTTTCGCGTTGCACATCACGGGCTCGGGTCTCGACCTGACACTGCCGCTCGCGCCGCTGTACCACGCATGCGAGCGCAACGAGGAGCAGATGCCTGCCCTCATCGCGGAATACGTCGCGTCCGTCGAGCACCAGCTCACCCCGCAACCGGCTGTGGCGATGTCGACGTCGAGGCTGCTGTGGTGCGTGCGCAACGAAGGCTCCATCGCCAGGCTGGGACGCGCCGGCGACCTGCTGCGGGTCGCGGTCGGCGCCGACCTGACCGCGTTCGCCGCCGAAGAGTTGCCCGGCTCGATCATGCGTGGCGTGCCACGCGACGAGTGGATCGCAGCGGGCCTGAGTGACGACGACGTGCAGGCCGCGACCACCGCAAACACCGCCGCGCGTTTTGCGCCGCTCGTGGAGCGGATCGCGAACACGGAACGCATTCCCGCCGACGGCTGGCGGGTCGCATCGGAGCCGCTCTTTCAGGGCAGTCTGCTCATGGCGCCAGCCGTGCTCGAGGCATTCGCGCATCGTGCCGGCGGCGATGTCCTGGTCGGCGTGCCGGACCGCGGCGTCGTGCTCGCGCTGCCCGCCGGGCTGCCGACCGCCGAGCGGTTCGAGCGGCGCGTCACGCGCGAGTGGCGCGACGCGATGAACCCGTGCTCGCGAGAGCTCCTCGTCACGGATGGCCGGTCGCTGCGCGCGGTGTCGCGCAAGAAGCGGCTGTCAGGCCCGGTTGTTCTTCCCTGGCTCGCGGAGTAGGACGGCTCGCCCTCCTTCGAGGCGGCTCGCCTCCTGACGCGCAACGATCGCGCCCGCCGCGCCGATCGCGACTGCAGCGCCGAATCCGACGAGCGTGCGCACCGCAAGTCGCGTCGCCTGGTTCCGTCCGCGAGTCGAAGCCGTCATCCCCGGCAGGTCGGGGCCGTCACCGAACCAGAGGGTCAACGCGGTCTGATCGGCGACGACGTCGCCGTCGGAGCGCACATGGCTGCGCTCGATGCGCACTGCTGCCGGCCGCGGGCCACGCCAGCGGCGCGTGTCCATCAGCGCGGGCGCTGCCCGGAGCGCGCCGCTGTTGGCGATCGCTCGAACAAGTGCAACGGCCCGCTCCGACGTCGCCATGGCTCGAAAGGATAGCGTTCTGCTGATGGCGCTGAAGGACGAGCTCCCCGGCCGCATCGAAGCGAGTTTCATCGGCGCACTGGCGGGCGAGCATGCCGCGGGCGCCGCCGCCGGTACCGCCGATTTCGTGGGGGTCGCCGAGTCCGCCGCGGCCTGCGGCGGCTTCGACGACGCCGACCTGCGCCAGCGCGGGCTCGAGCGCCCGTCTCGCGCGGGCGCCGCCGGCCTGCTGCTCCGCGCGCTGCCATTCGGGCTGCTGAGCCCGCTCAACCGGCCGCGGCTCCGTCGCGACGCGTATCGCTGCGTGGCGATGGCCGGCGCCGACGAGGGCACTGCGGTGACCGCCGTCGCTGCGGCGCTGCTGATCGCCGACCTGCTCCGCTTTGATCTCGAGACATCGCTCGTGCGGGTGCGCCAATCGCTGCTCGAGGACGCGCCGATGGCGCTCCTCGATCGCCTCCGCGTGGTCGACGGCGGCCCCGCGCTCGACGTCTCGGATCCCGACCCGGGCCTCACCCTGCAGCGCGCGATCTGCGCGCTCGCGACCGAGAACCCGTTCGACGACGTCCTCGCCGCGGCCGCGGGTGGCACGGCCGTGGCGGCGAGCCTCGCAGGTGCGCTGGTGGGAGCGCGGGACGGCGGGCCCGCGGTCGCCGGTGTCGACCGCGACCACCTCCCCCATGCCGACCGCGCGCTTGGCGTCGCACACCGCCTCGCCGACGTCGCCGTCTCGACGCTCCCCCCAATGCCTGACGTGGTGCCCGAGGGCGGATAGCAGCGTGCGTTGTGCCGGGGTCCGGCGGCGCAAGCACTAACATCAATTGCGCATGGAAGCCACCGCTGCGCCGGCGACCGGCCGCAAGATCCGGATCCTCACCGCGAAGGTGGGCCTCGACGGACACGACCGGGGCGTCAAGGTCATCTCACGCGCCCTTCGCGACGCGGGTGTCGAGGTGATCTACACCGGGCTCCACCAGACCCCCGCGATGGTGGTCGAGGCGGCGATCCAGGAGGATGTCGACGGGATCGGCATCAGCCTGCTGAGCGGGGCGCACATGACGCTCTTCCCGGAGATCATCCGGCTCCTCAAGGAGCGCGACGCGTCCGACATCGTCGTCTTCGGTGGCGGGATCATCCCCGACTCCGATGTCACGGCCCTCGAGCAGCTCGGGGTGGACAAGGTCTTCACGCCGGGGACCTCGCTCGACGAAGCCGTCTCATACGTCAAGGAACGCTTCGGTACGGGGGCGGTAGCCTGACTCCCGGGTTGCTCTGCCTGGCCGCCGCCAGCGCACGGGCATCTCGCTCACTCGCCGATCCCGACGACAGCAGCGCGTTCGTCGCGCCACCGCATCCGGCGTTTGCGGCCTTTCGCAGGATGTCGTACATCTGGGTCGACGGCCGCGCCTTCGAACCCGTCGGGGACGGCCTCGACCTCTGGCTGGCGTTCCTGCAGGATCGCGGCGCGCGCCAGGCATGGCTCGACGTCAGCGACGGCGCCGAGGTCTGCCGGGTGACCCGGCGCGACGGTGACGAGACATGGACCATCGTCTGGAATGGCGGGATCTACATGCTCCATGGCGCCGAGGACACCGGGCCGCCGCGGCGTCACGAGATCGACCTCGCCGGAACGTCGGCGCACCTCCAGGAACTGGTGTCCGCGGAGCTCCGGGCCGGGGCGACCGACGTGCGCAGGACGGCGCTCGAGCGCGCGGCGGCCATCCTCGCTTCCCCGGGAGACGGCGAGGAGGTCTCGGATGTCGCGTGGCCGTATTTCGTCCTTCCGGACGGCGCGTCGACTGCGGCCCGCCGCCTCATTGCGGCGGCGTGCGCCACCTGGCCGGAGGCCGGTGGAGCGCCCGATCCGGCGGCGGTGCCCGCGCGTGGCGACGCTGCCGTCGAAGCGGCGTTGCTGGCCATCGCGGCCTCGGTGAACTCGGCGCGAGCCGCCGAGCCGGTAGAGTAGCCGGGTAATGGCAACACCGCTCGAACTCAGCGCGTCCGTCCGGTCCGAGACCGGGCGCCACGTCCACGCCGTGCGGCGCCGTGGTGAGGTGCCCGCCATCCTCTACGGCCACAACGTCAAGCCTCAGAACATCGCGATCGAGGCCCGCAGCCTCCAGAAGGTCTGGCACGGCGCCGGCCACAGCCACCTGGTGGATCTCGCGCTCGACGGTGGGCGGGCACGCAAAGTGCTCATCCGCGAGTTGCAGATCAACCCCCGGACGATGGAGTTCATGCACGTCGACCTCTTCGCTGTGAACCTTCGCGAGAAGCTCGTCGTCGAGGTCCCGCTCATCCCGATCGGCGAATCGCCGGCCGTCACCGAGTTCAAGCTCGGCGTCCTCCAGCAGGTCATCACCTCGGTGAGGGTCGAGTGCATGCCGGGCGACATCCCCGCCCTCCTGAACGTCGACATCTCCGGTCTCACCGAGATCGACCAGGCCATCCGGCTCAGCGAGGTCCCGCTTCCCGAGCGCGTCACCCTTGCCACCGGGGTCGATCCCGATGAGCTCGTCCTCAAGGTCGCCCAGGTGCGCGTCGCGGCCGAGGCCGAGGAGGTCGAGGCCGAGGCTGCGGAGGGCGAGGAAGCCGAGGCGGCGGAAGGCGGCGGCGGCGACGGCGACTCCGGGTCGCCCTCCTAGCGCCACGATTCGGGTTCCGACGCCGGTGTCGTTCGACACTGATGGGGGGCGAGGATGATCGCCAGCGCGAACACCTGCGACGGCTCCAACTGGTTCAACTTCGTCTGCACCGCCATCCAGCCGCGCGGCGCCACCGGGCCGATCGGTCCCTTCGTCGAAGGGGCGATCAGCGCGATCACGCTGTTCATCGTCATCTACCTGCTGGGCCGGCTGGTGCGTGCGGCAGTGCTCTGGACGATGCGTCGAAGCAAGGCCGACCGGCAGGTCCGGACGCTTGTGCGCAACCTGATCACGGTCACCACCTACGTCGTCGCGGTGATCAGCGCGCTCGTCGCCGGTGGTGTGAACGTCCCGCTCATCATCGCGGCGGCCGGTGTTGGCACCGTCGCCATCGGACTCGCGTTCCAGGACCTGCTGCGGAACGTGCTCGCGGGCATCTGGCTGCTGCTCGAGCAACCGTTCCGGCTCGGCGACACGATCACCGTCCTCGATCAGACCGGCGCCGTGCAGAACATCACGTTGCGCACCACGACATTGCGAACCGGTGAGGGCGCGCTCGCCATCCTGCCGAATCTCACTGTTTTTACCGGGATCGTCATCAACTCGAGCCACTACGACACGCGGCGGCTCAGCGTCACGGTGCGCGTTCCGGCCGAGGCGGAACTCGCCGATCTGATGCGTCGTGCCCGCGATGTGGTCCAGGGCGTTCCGGGTATCGATGCCAAACCCGGCATTGCCTTTGAGCCGATCCTCGGCGGGGACGCGCCGCAATTGCAGTGCAGGTTCTGGGTGGATCAGCGTGAGCAGGACATCGACGCAGTCAGCGCCGCAGTCGCCGAGCAGCTCTGGGATGTCGTCGGCGCCAAACCGGCACCTGCGAAGCAGCAGGCGCCGGCCACGTCATGAGCGATCCCGCAACTGGGGATGCGTCCGAACCATCGCAGCAGGTCGTTGTCGTGCGCCACGGTGAGACTGCATGGAGCCGGATCAAGCGGCACACTGGACGGAGCGACATTCCGCTGACCGCGGAAGGCCAGGCCCAGGCGCGCGCAGTGGGGCCGAAGCTCGCGGGGATCACGTTCGCTGCAGTGTTCGTCAGTCCCTTGCAGCGAGCCCTCGAGACGGCAGTGCTCGCCGGCTATGGCGAGCTTGCCGTGGTTGATCCCGACCTGATCGAGTGGGACTATGGTCAGTACGAGGGCAAGACCAGTGAGCAGATCCAGGAGCAGCGGCCCGGTTGGACGCTGTTCGGTGACGGAGTGGTCGGTGGCGAGACCATCGACGACGTCGCAGCGCGCGCACGCCGCGTGATCGACCGCGCTCGTGCCGTGGCGGGAGACGTGCTGCTCTTCGGCCACGGGCACCAGTTGCGCATCCTCACGGCGCTGTGGCTGGAGCTCGAGGCACCGGCTGCGCAGCATCTGCAGCTTGCGACCGCGTCGCCGTCGATGCTCGGGTATGAGCACGACTGGACCGCATTGCTGAGCTGGAACGGATTGCCCGAGCAGTGACACAGCTCTCGCCGCCATTCCCTGCCGGCAACCCCGACGAGCGCGAGTTGCTGCTGAGCTGGCTCGGGTTTCTTCGGGGCGCCGTGCTGCGAAAGATCGACGGTCTCAGCGACGACGACGCGCGCTGGACACCGGACGGTCAGCTGATCTCGTTGCTGGGTATCGTCAATCACCTCACGAAACTCGAATGGCGATGGATCGACGGGGCGATGCGCGGCGAGCAGACGAGTCGCGACCAATCGGAGTTCTACCCCGACGCCGAGTTGACCGTGGCCGGCGCGGTGCGCGCATATCGCGACCGCGCCGTGGCAACCGACGAGTACGTCTGGTCCACATCGTTGGACCAGCCGTGCCGAGAGGGCGGCCGCACCGATCTGCGATGGGTGATGCTTCACCTCATCAACGAGACCGCGCGCCACGCGGGACATGCGGACTCGACCCGGGAGCTGCTGGACGGCGTGGTCGGCGAGTAGACGCGCGTCAGACGCGCTCGGGCAGTGCGGTTGAATTTTCGCTGAGCGCGTCGCGGAGTCCCGAGATCCTAGTAGATGAACGCCTCGACGTCGTTCAGCGAGTCGATGTGGCGCTGATCCACCACGCCGAGCCCGAGGAAGTTCCCCTCATCGACGGTGAAGCTGTGCGAGCCCTGCACCGAGACGACATACGCGACATGCCCGAAACCGCTGTATCCGTTGCCCGCACCGAACACCACGATCGACCCCGCACGCGGCCTCATCCCCTCGGGACGGCCTGCCGCCCGTGCGGTCGCAGCCCACTCCCAGGCGTTGCCGTTCCAGGTGACGTTGCGCAGCGACGCGACGTACCAGGTGCACTGCCCCCATGGGAAGTAGTCCGAGGTGGGCCCGAACGCGAACGGCGGGAGTGCGTTGCCGAGCACCCGTGCAGCCCCGCGTCCCGCCGCCGCGGCTGCCGCGGCCGCGGCTGCCGCCTGTGCTCGCCGCACCTGGGCGAGCTTGGACTGCACGCCCTGGAGTTGCACCATCAGCGTCGCCGCACGGCCCTTGAAGGTGGAGGCCTGCTGCTTGTACGTCACCTCCTCGGTCTGTTCCTGAGCCGCGAGCGTCTGCAGGCTGTCGACCAGGCGATTCGCCTCATCCTGGTCGTGCGCCTGCCGCGCCTGCAGCAGGGTCAGCTGATCGCGCTGTGCCCGAATGTCGGTGACGAGGGTGTCCACCCGGCTGCTCACCTGGTCGACGCTCGTGAGCGTGTCCATCGCGTCCTGCAGGCTCTTGCTGTTGACGAGGATCTCGGTCACGGTTCCGTCGTCGGTCAGCTCGTAGACGTGCACGAGGAGTTGCGCGAGGTCGGACTGATCCGTGGCGAACTGCGCATGCACCGTGGCGAGCTGTTTTGTGGTGTTCGCGAGGTTCTGGTTGGCCTCGTCCAGCTGGATCTGCGCTTGCGCGAGCTTGGTCTGCGTGGTGAAGATCGCCTGCTCGGAGGCGAGCGCGTTGCCGAGCGCGGCCGAGCTCGCGTTGCCGAGGGACGCGATCTCGTGTGAGAGGGCGCTCGCCTGGGCCGAGAGGGAGCGGATCTGCTGGGTGAACTGATCGGCGTCGACCCGGACTTCGGACAGTGGGGAGCCGGCAGCCACCAGGGCGATGACCCCTGACACGGCAGCGAGACGCGCGCGAGCAGCGAGCAAGCAGCTGCCTCCATGACTGAGAAGTTGAGGTGGAAGGATGCCGGAGCACCGTAGCAGCCGGTCCCGGAACGGTCAACCCACCCGCGCCTCACGCGCGATGGTCAGGCTTCCTCGGCGGCGCCATCCTCAGTCTCAGCGGCGTCGTGGCTCCGGCGACGGCGTCCGGCGAGCATTCCCAGCGTCGCGCCGAACACCAGGTGCCCCGCGAGCATCACCGCCTGCCGGTCACGCCGATCGTGGTCGGCGCGCGGCATCAACCCCATCGACGGGAGCCATCCCATGTAGCTGACACCCCAGATCCCGGCCCCGTAGGCCATGCCGAGCGGCACCGACGGGACTGGGACGCGGCGCGCGATGACTCCAAACGCGCCACCGGCGGCGGCTCCGAACGCGAAATGCAGCCCGGTGGCGACCGCGTCCTGCTGCCCGCGGCTCGGGTGGATCCCGCGCCTCCGCAACAACCTGGCGGTGATCTTCTCCGGCGGCAGCGTGCCCGTGACCCCGAGCCTCTGCGCGCCGAGCATGAGCCCGCTCATCACCGCGGTCGCGACGGTGCCGGCGAACGCGCCGCGGATGAGGGACTTCATGTCTGCGCAGACTATATTGATAGTGACGTTATAACGTCAATGGGAGGGATGGATTCAGCTGCGTGCCGCCGCCTCGACGATTGCGCGCAGTCCTGCGATGGGCCCGGCGAGCTCAGCGACGCCGAACTCCAGCGCGAGGCGGTCGGGATCGACATACACGAGCTCAGTGACTGTCTCGCTGCGCTCGCGCACCAGCACCCGCAGTGGCAGCTCCAACGCGATGTCAGGAGCGGCGAGCATCAACGGCGTGCCTGCCTTGGCATTCCCGAAGATGAGCACGCGGGTGTTCGGCATCATGAGCCCGGCGTCACGGGCGTTCTGCGCGTGGTCGATGTCAGCGAACAAGGTCAGGCCGCGCTCGCGAACGATGTCGTGAAGACGCTCGACGACGTGGTTGAACGATGTCTCGCTCTGCAGTGTGCGGAGGTCATCGCGTCGTGTCATGGCGTGTGCTCCTCATGCTCCTGGCGCGGATCGAATGAATTGGCTCTATCGCAAGTGCACGATACATCGGCAAAGTGGACTGAGTGGTCAGCGAAGGCGCAGCAACGCACACGACCATTCACGCGCCGCAGAACACTCACGCGCAGACATTCCCTCACCCATCGGTATGAAATCGCCTTCGACGGTTCACCCGATGGGGTGAATTGCGTTGCCAGGGCTCCGATTCGGGTCCTGCGGGCGGATACGCTTTTCGACGTCGAGATGTCGGTGCGTGCGCGTGCGACGCGTCGTCGTCCTCAGATACAGCGACACGTTCAGTGGCCACGGAGGAACCGATTTGCTGACGAACAAACTGGGCATCAGTGCTGCGGGAGTTGGGGTCTTCGGCCTGCTCGCCGTCGCAGCGTGCGGTAGCACCAGCAGCACCTCGACGTCAGGATCCCTGGCGTCGTCGCAGGTGCTGCACTTCCCGGTCTTCCAGGACCCCGGTACGTGGGATCCCGGCGAGATGGACGCCGAGGTCGACACCGAGCTCATGCAGAATGTGTTCGACAACCTCTGGCGGTTCGACGACAACCTGAACATCGTCCCGGACATCGCCCTGGCCGTGCCCACGCAGGCCAACGGCGGCATCTCCGCGGACGGCACCACCTACACGATTCACCTGAATCCCGCGGCCAAGTTCTCCAACGGTGACCCGGTCGCCTCGAAGGACGTGCTGTACTCCTGGAACCGCGGCGCGGATCTGCAGGGCGCGTACGCGTCGATCCTCAGCGCCATCCAGGGCTTCAAGGATGCGCAGAAGGCTGCCGGCGCACCGCCGTCGTCCGGCTCACCGGCCACGTTCCAGGCGAATATCGAGAAGCAGCTTGCCGCGGGCAACCCCGCGTTCATGATGAGCGGCCTCACCGCGATCAACCCCGAGACCGTGCAGGTCAAGCTGAGCAGCGGATGCGGCTGGTGCCTCACCGCATGGACACTCGAGGGCACAGTCGGCGCGATCGTCGACGAGAAGGTGATCGATGCACCGGGTGTCGATCCGGTCAACTGGTGGCAGACGCCCGCCAACCTCGTCGGCACCGGCGCGTACAAGCTCACCGCGTACACCCCCAAGCAGTCGATGACGTTCAGCCAGGTGCCGAACTGGTGGGGTTCACCGAAGCCGACGTTGAAGACGATCAACATCGACATCAAGGA